>DXZQ01000015.1 GCA_019419585.1 Collinsella sp.
GGCGGCTGGTCCGGTCCGACCGGGCCGCGCGGCAAGGAGATATATTGCCAGACCGCGAAGCCCTGTGGGTCGTCAATTCCACTCTTCACAAGTCCTACACAACATATCGCTTTCTATAGCTAATAGAAAGACTGGTGCGGATCTTCCGCACGTATCAGATGATGACCCTTTGGTTTAGGAATATATAGAGATCGGTCACCTGTAAGTGTCTATCTACCCGCGCTTTTAGCAATGTAAACCGCGCTTCAGATAAAAAGAGGGAGCGCCGCGCACAACGCGACACTCCCCTAGCGATTCAAGAGAATCTATTAGGCCTCGAGAGCCTTCTTGGCGATGGTAGCCAGCTCGTTGAAGGACTCGATGTCCTCGTAAGCCATCTGAGCCAGGACCTTGCGGTCGAGCTCGATGCCGGCAACCTTCAGGCCATGCATGAACTGAGAGTAAGAGATGTCGTTCAGGCGAGCAGCAGCGTTGATACGGGTAATCCAGAGAGAACGGATCTCGCGCTTCTTGTTGCGGCGATCACGATACTGATACTGCAGGGAGTGCTGGACCTGCTCTTTAGCATGCTTGTAAGTACGCGAAGCGGCACCGTAGTAACCCTTCGCACGGTGCATAACGGTACGGCGCTTCTTCTTGGCGGCAACAGCGCGCTTAATACGTGCCATGTTCTATCAACTCCTAGACGGTAAAACGAAAAACGGGAACGCGAACTTAGGCGAGACGCGACTTGATGACCTTGCGGTCGGCAGCGGCGATCTCGGTCTCCTGACGGAAGCCACGCTTACGCTTGGTGGACTTCTTGCTCAGGATGTGGCTCTTGAAAGCCTTGGCGCGCATAAGCTTGCCGGTACCAGTCTTGCGGAAACGCTTCTTGGTGCCGCTGTGGGACTTCATCTTAGGCATGAAATACTCCTTAATCGGTTACAGAACACTAGTTACTTGGTATCGCTTGCCGCTTTATCCTCATCGAAGGCGCCCTTAATCGGGGCGAGCAGCATAAGCATGTTACGGCCTTCCATCTTAGGCTTGGACTCGACCGTAGCGTAAGGCTTGAGATCCTCGGCGAGACGCTCGAGAACGTTAAGGCCCTGCTCCGGGTGAGCCATCTCACGGCCGCGGAACATGATGGTGATCTTAACGCGTGCGCCCTTCTTGAGGAAACGCAGAACGTGGCCCTTCTTGGTCTCGTAGTCGCCAACGTCAATCTTGGGTCGGAACTTCATTTCCTTGACCTCGACCTTGGACTGGTTCTTACGAGCAGCCTTGGCCTTCATGGCCTGCTGGTACTTGAACTTACCGTAGTCCATGACCTTGCAGACCGGCGGCTCCGCGTTGGGAGCGATCTCGACCAGGTCGAGACCCTGATCGTCGGCGACGCGCTGGGCATCGCGGATGGCGAACAGGCCGAGCTGAGAGCCATCGACGCCAATCAAACGGCACGAAGATGCAGTGATCTCGTCGTTGATGCGGGTGTCATCAGACTTAGCTATTTTCCCTACCTCCATTCATAAAAAAATAACCCGGCGCTTCTCAGCAACCAGGTCGTACACATAGACTTCCTCGATTTGAGGAAGAGAATCTAAGTTGTATGACCAGTCAGCTGCTCATTGGCGCCAAAAGGTGGGAACCCTCGGGTTCCTCTTTAGGGCATTGCGGGAACAACGCCTTGCGAATAATAACACGTACAGCGCGTTATCACATTACGTACACGAAAAAGGGGCCTTGACCCCCCTTGAACGCTCGCTTGCATGCATGGTGCCCGAGGCGAGACTCGAAGGGCCTTCGCTTCGCGAAGCCCCGGGCTTCGGGCGCGTGGCGCCCTCGCCACGCTCCGCTACAAACAGGCCACAGGCCTGTTTGCTTAACGCTTCGCGCGCTCACGCGAGTTCGGCACGAAAAAGGGGGCCGCAACCCCCTTGAACGCTCACTTGCATGTATGGTGCCCGAGGCGAGACTCGAACTCGCACGTTGTTGCCAACGGTGGATTTTGAGTCCACTGCGTCTGCCAATTCCGCCACTCGGGCACGCAATGCGTGAGTTAGTTTATCACAGCTTTCTACCGATTAGTCCGAAAATGGAACTTCGAGCATTTCGATGAGTTCGACCGTGCGGAGCATCTCGCGCTGACGGCATCCACGACCGTCGACCGAAGCCTCACCCATCTGGTTATCGTAAGGGTCCTCGCGCATGCCGTCGAAAGAGGGCTCAAACTCTGCCTGGAATCGATTGTTGGCCACCATACGCCACGGGTCGAGATTGCCAAAGTAGTGACGGCGGCGCCACTCCTCCCCCATCCTGCGAGCAGAAGATCCAAATGACACGTCGGCGTTGAGCCAACCGGTCTGCGGCGTATAGAACTCTGCCCAGTCGTGCGACCCCACCGAATCGGGCGCAACGTACAGGCCGCTCTGCCAACGGGCAGGCACGCCCGCGATACGGCACATGGTGATAAACGTGAGCGCCATAACGCCGCAATCGCCGCGGAGCGAATGCGCGCAGTCATCGGCAATAGATCCCAAAAGCAAGTACGGCGGCTGATAGCGATAGTCGATGTACTGCGTCAGGTAATCATAGATAGCACGGGCGCGATCGAGCGGATCCTCGAGCCCGTCAATGACACGGGCTGTCAGCTGCTGTAGATACGGCGTGAATGCAATGTGCGGACGGTCCTCGGAGGTGTCCACGGGCAGTGGCACGTCCATGCAAGGATGCATCGGAAGCGTACCCCCATAGACATCACGATAAGCGGCATCAATTTGATAGCGATAGGTCACCGAGAATGAGCGCTCACTCGAAGAAGACCACGAGGCGGTACGCGCCGAAGCATTCGCGGGGGCAACAGCACCCTCCGGCGTCATATCGAGAACCTCGATATGAGACTGTTGACGACAGGCGGCGGCAACGGGTAGCCACGCGCGAACAGTCTCTCCATCTAGAGCACCGGGGACAGACACGGACGCTTTAAGCGTAATGACGCGAGCCAATCCGTTTTGTGACTCCATCTCCTTGAGCATCTCGTTGCGCAGTGCTATTCCGCCCGTAGAATCGGGCCGCATGCCGGGAACCTCTTTGGGATATACGCGAAGCGAATCGAGGAAGTTGTCGAGAACGAACAGTTCGCCATCGATAAAGCGCCAGTCAATACGCTTACGATTAATCAGGTCATCAAACTGCTCTTCGGTAAACTCTGGCCACTCCTCGCGAATCATCGCAATAGCCTGATCGCGCGACACCGAAAAATGAAGCGGCGTCTCGAGCATGCGATACCGCTCGGCACGAACACAAGCAGCCAGCGAAGGCTCGGGGTTCTGCTCCAGAAGGCGATCGCAGGCAGCAACAGCCTGCATCAAATACCCGGCATCCTTAAGACGAAGAATCTCAGGCGGTAGCCCAATATCGAGATGGCGAAAATCATCACTGCAAACATCAACAGAGCAGCCAACAGGACCCTCGTCAATAACCTTCCCATCCGAAGGCAGTACATTAATAACAGCCATACCAAAACTCCAAGTCACTAGAACGCTTGAAGCCCATTGTAGCGAGATAAAAAGAAAGCCCCAACAAGGGAGCCATCAACACCGCTGAACGGTAACCATATAACTAAAATCAGACCAGTAACCCTGTAGCAAGTTAACAAAGGAGGCCCCGTTTCCCCGGAGCTGTTTCCGTCGCGCGACTTCTGGCAAAGCCAGTAGCCATCTTAATTCAGCCCAGTAACCCTGTAGCGAGTTAACGAAGGAGGCCCCGTTTCCCCGGAGCTGATTCCGTCGCGCGACTTCTGGCGAAGCCAGGTGAGCGCGAGGGAAACAGCGTAGGGGAAACGGGGCCTCCGGCGGGAAGTTAAACCGCTACTTATGCCTTGTTGACGGAGCCAAACTCCTCCATGAGCTCCTTGGTGCGGGCAACGATGTTGTCGCGACCAGGCTTGAGGAGCTTGCGGGGGTCAAAGCCCTTGCCCTGCTGATCCTTGCCAGCCTCGATGTACTCGCGGACGCCCTTGGCGAAGACGAGCTGCAGGTCGGTGTTGACGTTGATCTTGGAGATGCCCAGGGAGATGGCCTTCTTGATCTGATCCTCGGGGATGCCGGTGCCACCGTGCAGGACGAGGGGCAGGTCGCCGGTCTGGGCCTTGATCTCGCCCAGACGCTCGAAGGAAAGGCCAGCCCAGTCGGCGGGGTACACGCCGTGGATGTTGCCAATACCGCAGGCGAGGAAGTCGACGCCCAGGTCAGCGATCTGCTTGCACTCAGCAGGATCAGCGAGCTCGCCGCTGGAGGTCACACCGTCCTCGGTGCCGCCGATGCCGCCGACCTCGGCCTCGATGGACATGCCCTTGGAGTGGGCAAGCTCAACGAGCTCCTTGGTGCGGTCGAGGTTAAGCTGGAAGGTCTCCTCGTGAGAGCCGTCATACATGATGGACGTGAAGCCGGCCTCGATGCACTTGAAGCAGTCCTCGTAAGAACCGTGATCGAGGTGAAGGGCGACGGGAACGGTAACGCCCGTGGCCTCGACGGCAGCCTTGACCATGTCGGCGCAGACCTTGAAACCGCCCATCCACTTAGCGGCACCAGCGGTGCACTGAAGGATCAGCGGAGACTTGGCCTCCTCGGCGGCCTGGAGAATAGCCAGGGTCCACTCGAGGTTGTTGGTGTTGAAGGCACCGAGACCGTACTTGCCGGCCTCAGCCTTCTTGAGCATGTCTGCTGCGTTGACGAGCATAAAAGAAACCTCCTGTAAGGTTGCTCCGATAACGCCTGAGATTTTACCACGGCGTACCCGAGCATAAACGTTCGTTTGTTCACGAATATCGTCCAAACAGACTTTTTTTGACCGTTTGCCCTACGGAATTGACCCGTTGGGGAAAAATAGCTTGACGTTTGGACGCTTCTCGTGCTTCAAAAGCCGACTATTAAGCTACATCCGCATGAAAGGGTTCTGCATGAGCTCGCGTGCCATGGTGGTCGAATCGCCATGACCGGTTAGGCAAACGGTATCGGGCGGGAGAAGCCGGGCGAGCTTGGAGAGCGAGCGCAGAATCGCCGCCTCGTCTCCTCCAGAAAGATCGGTGCGGCCGTGCCCGCCCGGAAACAGGGTGTCGCCCACAAAGGCAATGTCCCCCTGCTCGGTGACAGCAAACAAGACGATCCCGCCCGGCGTATGCCCTGGCGTCTCGATCACCTGCAGGCAGATATCGCCCACCTCGATAGCATCGCCCTCGGCGAGCAGGCGCGTCGGCTCACCCGGATCGGGCGTCTCGATGCCCCACATAGCTCGCTGTTCCTCGATATTCGCATGCGGCACCGCCACATCCTTAGCACACAGCTCATACTGGCAGCCCTCACCAGCGGTGGTTCGCACGCCGGCAACACCACCAACATGATCGGCATGGCCATGAGTGCATACGGCGCCAAGCACGTGTACGCCGGGGTGTTCGGCTCGAATATGCTCCACCAAGCGCTCGCCTTCCCATGCGGGGTCGATAATCACGCACTCATTGTCCGAAATGACAGCATAGCTATTGGTCTGAATGGGACCGTTTACGAGCGTCTCGATCTCGACCGATCCCTTGGGAGTTAAATCCAAGGACACAGCACTCATGTCCCTCTCCTCTCTATAGAACTCGAGGCATCAAACGATGCCTCGAGTGTAGCGAATATCGATAATGTGACACGTTCGTCGCGACTAAACGCGGCGCTTAAGCTGGGCTCCACCCTCACCGGGCATCAGGCGGCGCGCGTCGTAGACCGAGTCAACGCTGCTGATGGAGGCCAGCAGCGGATCCAGACCACTCGCGTCCGAGATCTCGACCATAAAGCGCAGGGTTGCAATACCCTCGCGGTTGGTCGACGTGGCGGCAGAAAGGATATTGCCGCCCGCATCGCCAATGGCAATGGTGACATCCTTGAGCAGGCCCATGCGGTCCAGGCACTCGACCACGATCTCGACCTGGAAGAGGGTGTCGGCAGCGCCGTCCCACTCCACTTCGATCATGCGCTCGGGATGCTCCATAAGACCCTTGACGTTGGGACAGTTGGCGCGATGCACCGAAACGCCACGACCGCGCGTGATGAAGCCGACGATGTCGTCGCCCGTCACGGGGTTGCAGCAATGAGCCAGACGGACCAGTAGGCCGCTGTTGCTCTCGCCCTTGACGATAATGCCGTTGCTGGCGCTCTTGCCGCGCTTTTGCGGCTTGCGGTTGGAGCCGCGGGCAGGCTGCTTGACGACCTCGGCAATGGCTTCGGCTTTGGTGAGCTGTTCCTCGGGCTTGGGGTCCAAGATTTGCTCGACCTTATTGCCCACAGCGCGCGGGGCAACCTTGCCGGCGCCGACGGCGGCAAACAGGTCCTCGAGCTGCTTGAAGTTAAACTGCTCCGCCACGGCGTTGAGCGCACGCGTCGAACGCGGCGTAGAAATGCCATAGCCACGCTTACGCAGGTCCTTAGCCAGCATATCGCGACCAGCAGCAGCGTCGTCGTCCTTGGTCGCAGCGGCAAAATAGCGGCGGATCTTTGACTTGGCGGAAGGTGTCTTAACGATCTTGAGCCAATCACGCGACGGCTTGGAACTCTTGTTAGTCAGAATCTCGACACGGTCACCCGTCTTAATCTCGTGCGTGAGCGGAGCCACCGCACCGTTAATTTTGGCGCCGACGCAATGGTTTCCCACCTCGGTGTGAACGGCGTAGGCAAAGTCGAGCGGCGTGGAGCCGGCACGAAGCGCCATGACCTCGCCCTTGGGCGTAAAGACAAAGATCTCCTGATCGAAGAGGTCGACCTTCAGCGAATGCAGGTATTCCTTGGCATCGGTGATCTCGTCGGAAGCCGCCCAATCGAGCGAATGCTTGAGCCAGTTGATCTGGTCGTCCAAACGTTGAGCGTCATTGGTCTTGGAAGCAGACGATCCGCCCGACTTCTTATATAGCCAGTGGGCGGCAATGCCGTACTCGGCCTGCTCATGCATCTCATAGGTTCGAATCTGAATCTCGAGCGGGCGGGCCGTGGGGCCGATAACCGTCGTATGGAGCGACTGGTAGTTATTGACCTTGGGCATGGCGATATAATCTTTAAAGCGACCGGGCATGGGGTGCCACAGCGTATGCACCGCGCCGAGCGTGGAGTAGCAATCGCGCACCGAATGCGTGATGACGCGCAGTGCCACCAGGTCGTAGATCTCGGAGAATTCCTTGCCCTTGCGCTTCATCTTTTGGTAGATGGACCAATAGTGCTTGGAACGGCCGTTGATCTGGAAGTCCTCTAGACCAATGCGGTTGAGCTCATCGGTAAGCGTCTTGATGGTCTCGGCAAGGTAGCGCTCGCGGACCTCGCGCGACTCAGCCACCATGCGCGCGATGCGCTGGTAGGCATCGGGCTCCAGGTAGAAGAAGGACAGGTCCTCGAGTTCCCACTTAATAGAGCTCATGCCCAGGCGGTCGGCCAAGGGCGCGTACACGTCCATGGTCTCGCGCGCCTTAAACAGGCGACGATCCTCGCGCAGGGCTGCCAGCGTTCGCATGTTGTGCAGACGGTCGGCAAGCTTAACGATGATGACGCGGATGTCCTTGGACATGGCGAGGAACATCTTTCGCAGCGTGAGCGCCTGTTTCTCGTCCATACTGTCGACTTCGATGTTGGTGAGCTTGGTCACGCCATCGACGAGCTCGGCCACCGTATCGCCAAACAGGCCGGAAACATCGGCAAGCGAGGTCTCGGTATCCTCGACGGTATCGTGCAGCAGCGCGGCGCACACCACATCGCAGTCCATCTTGAGATCGGCCAAAATGATGGCCACCTCGACGGGATGGTTGATGTACATCTCACCCGAGCGGCGCTTTTGGTTGCAGTGCTTCTCGGCAGCAAAGCAATAGGCCTGCTCCACCTTAGAAAAGTCGTCCTCATTCATATATTTGAGGCACAGGCGCTCCAGTTTGTCGTAGCTGTCCGCCATAATCTCGGGCGGCAGCTCATCGGCATGCTTATAGTGCTCCATCTCCGAGAACGGCTGGAGGGTGGAATCATGGGCGGTACGGGCTGCGGCATCCATCGAGGTCCCCTTCCCCTAGGCCCGCGGTACGATCGGGCGGTTAACTTTGGCTAGCATATCAGAAGCGCACGAATCGAGCGCCCAACTCCGGAAAGCCGAGAACTCCATGCGCGAGCGCAAGCCCTCCAAATAGCGAATTGACCTGCTCAATTGCACACGGCCGGGGTTTTCGGCCATCGCGATGCGACGGGTGTCGTCAAACCACGAAACGCGACAGAAACCAAGCTCTTCGAAGATTCCCAGGCCACTTTCCACCGAGCGCTCGTCGACCGGCGTGCGAGCATCGATGGCAAGGCACATCTGCGCGATGTCGATATCGCTTGCGCAGAATGAATCATCCCCGGTCTTACCGCGGTTGGAGCGCCACATGGTCTGCAGCGCACGATAGAGTGTAACGAGCTCGTCGCGCTCGGGTGCGTAGCAGTCGAGCAGGCGCTCGTTGATGCGGGCGTCGCGCGACGAATAGAGCAGGTGGATCACGGCGGGCTGTCCGTCACGACCGGCACGCCCGCTCATCTGGTTGAACTCAATGGCGCCAAACGGCATGTGGTAGAGCACGACATGGCGGATATCGGGCAGGTTGACGCCCTCACCGAAAGCCGAAGTTGAAACGATGCAGCTGAGGCTTCCGTCTCGGAATGCTTCCTCCACGCGGCGGCGATCGGAGCGCGCAAGCCCCGCGTTATAGAACGCGATATGGGTCGCGCAATCGGGTACCCGCTTGCGCAGCGTCTTAGCAAGCGCCACGGACTGGTCGCGCGAGTTGACATAGATGACGGTCTTCTCCCCCATCGCCACGATCGACACCAAACGGTTCTCGCGGCTCGCAAGGTCGCGGTCGTCCTCGAGCTGCAGGTTCTCGCGCACCGTCTCGTCGACCACCGTGCGAGTAATCGGCAGCATGCGTGCAAGCTCGGCCACGACCGGAGCCGTCGCGGTGGCCGTCGCAGCCATAACAACCGGGTCGCCCAGGGCTTTGAGGATATCGGGCATGTCGAGATAGGCGCTGCGGTCGCCGCCCTTGGCAAGGCCGGCGTGGTGCGCCTCATCGATAACGACAAAGCCGATGCGGCCCGAACGCGCGAAGCGGTCACGGTGGATAGATAGGAACTCGGGCGTCGTGAGCACGATACCGGTGCGGCCCGAAGCTAGGCCGGCGAACACATCATCGCGTGCGGCCTCCACGGTCTCGCCGGTCAGCACGCCAACGCCAATGCCAAGCGCTGCCATCGTCGACGAGAGGTGATAGGCCTGGTCGGCAACAAGCGCACGCAGCGGATAGACAAAGATGCTCGCACGTCCGCGAAGGACAGCCTCGCGCGCAGCATGTACATGGAAGATGAGAGACTTGCCGCGGCCCGTTCCCATAACGGCCAAGACGCTCTGGTGGTCGGCCAAGGCATCGAGCGCCTCAACCTGCGCGCGGTGCGGCTGGTTCGATCCGATAAAGCTATGGATAAGCGAGCGCGTGAGCTCGGTATAGGAAAGCTGGGCGAGCGTCTCGCGCTTACGCGACTCCAGGCGCAGGCCGGAATCCGCCGGCTGCACGCCACGACGAAGCTCGCATGCCGGATCGTCGACGCTGGGCAGCGTGGTATCGCGGACCAGAACATCCTTGATCATGAGCTTGGGCTTCACACGCCCCTGCCAATGCTCGGCAACGGCCTCGAACACCAAGTCGACAGCGCTATCGCAGTTGATGAGCTTATCGATTTGCGGCACGCGGAACATAATGGCCGGCACACTCGCGGCGCCATCGGTCGCCACAAAGCGCATGTGCTCGCCGGTTTTGCCCACCACGGCGCGGTCGCACATCGTCACGCCCTCGGCAGCCAGCAGCGGCACCTTGTTGCCCTGGCCAAACGGCTCAAGACGGGAGATCTGCTCGATGGTCTCGATATTCAGCTCGGAAAGGTCGACGGTGGCGGCGACCTCGTCGGTGTCTTCAAAGTCCTCGGCGGGAAGCTCCGATAGCACGGCGGAAAGGCGGCGGCGGAACTCATCGAGCTTGGATGCCTCGATGGTCACACCCACCGCACCGGCATGTCCGCCGCGACGAATCAGCAGGTCGGAACAGCGCTCGACGGCGTCAAACAGGTTAACTTTGCCCACCGAGCGACCAGAGCCGCGCGCGATACCGTCCTCGATCGAGAACAGCAGCGCCGGCACGTGATAGCGGTTGGTCAGACGGCTTGCCACGATGCCCTTGACGCCCTCGTGCCAGCCCTCGCCACCCACGACGATTGCGCGTCCGCCGTCATAGGTCTTCTCGACCTTTGCCATGGCGTCGCGCGTGAGCTCCGCCTCGATCTCACGGCGCTGGCGGTTGATTTCCTCGAGCTCAGCCGCCAGTGCGCTTGCTTCGATGGGATCGCGGGCAAGCAGCAGGTCGAGCGCCAGCTTGGGATCGGCCATGCGACCGGCAGCGTTTAAGCGGGGAATGAGCGAGAACGATAGGCCATCCGCCGTAATGCTCGAAAGGTCCGTCTTGGCGAGCGCAGCAAGCGCGATATAGCCGGGACGAGCGGTTACGCGCATCTGCTGGATGCCCTCGGCAACCAGTGCGCGGTTCTCGGGCGTGAGCGGCATCATGTCGGACACGGTGCCCAGCGCCGCGACCTCGATTAGCGAACGCCAATACGACGGCTTGCCCAGGCGCTCACCCAGGACTTGCACCAGCTTGAGCGCCACACCAGCACCGGCAAGTTCACGCGAGGGCCCCTCATCCTCGAGCTTGGGGTCGGTCAGGGGCACACCCTGCGGCACCTGGTCGGAGGACTCGTGATGGTCCGTGACCACCAAATCGATCCCCAGGCTCTCCAGATAGGAAACCTCTTCCTTGGCGGCAATGCCGTTATCGACGGTCACGATCAGCTGGGGGCGAGCGAGCTCGTTAACGCGGTCGAGCGCCGCGCGCGAAAGACCGTAGCCCTCGTCAAAGCGATGCGGAATAAACGGCGTGACATCGGCGCCAAACGTGCGTAGTGCCTCGGTCAACAGGCAGGTCGACGTAATACCGTCAACGTCAAAATCGCCAAAGACCGCAATGTGCTCGTGGTTGCAAATAGCACGCTCGACGCGGTCGGCAACGACCGACATGCCCGGGATAATGAGTGGGTCGGCCCAGTCGCGATCGAGCGAAGGCGTCAAAAACAGCTGACCTTCTTCGATGGATGTAATGCCGTGCGCGACCATAATACGCGCCACCAGCCCGGGAATGCCCAGGCCAGCCGAAAGCTCCTTTTCGAGCTCGGGGTTTTGCTGAGCGACCGCCCAGCGATGCGTCGTCTTAAGCGATGACATAGGCGCCCACCCCCGATAGGGGCAGGTCGCCGCGATACCTCTCACGGTTCATAGCGATGAGTCCTCTGTGTATGCCCGCTTCGGCAGGCAGATCTGTTGAACGGATTTATTATACCGTGCAGAGCAGGCGCAAATCGCCGCAGCACGCCGCGGTTTCGGTAAACGATGCCGGTAATAGCCTCGAAATATTCGAGCGTTTCTGACGCACGGACGCATGCGAGCGTCTAGCATATCCATTCAAAACGGGTTCACGGGCAAAGGGAGTCACAAGCGCATATGAAGCAATGGGTTGGACTGGGCAAGTTTCTCGCGGGGCACATGCAGGTCATCGTTCCGATTTGCGTGGCGCTCGGCGTGCTCTTTCCCCAACAGATTGGCGTGCTCAAGCCCATCGTTCCCGCCCTGTTTGCCTTTATGACATTCCAAGGCGCGCTCAGCAACACTTTCCATCAGGTTACTGAGGTGTTCCGCCGTCCGCTGCATCTGATTGCGGCATTGCTCGTCTCGGCGGCACTCATCCCCCTTGCAGCCTATGCCGCAGGATCGTTGTTCTTTGGCTCCAACCCAAACCTTGTCTGCGGCATCGTGCTCGAGTACAGCGTACCCGTGGCAGTCACCGCCTTTATGTGGATTAGCATGTTCGGCGGCAACGGCCCGCTCGCGCTCACCATCATCCTGACGTCCTCGGTCATCTCGCCCGTCACGATTCCGCTTACGCTCAAGCTCTTGCTGGGCGCCACCGTCTCGATCGACGTGCCGAGCATGATGCAGAACATGGCCTTTATGATCGCCATCCCCGCTGTGCTCGGTATTGTCATCAATGAACTCACGCGCGGCTGGGGCCACGAGAAACTCTCTCCCGCGCTCTCGCCCGCCTGCAAGTTCATGATGATGGGCGTCATCGCGTCCAACTCCACCGCTATGAGCGAGTACGTGCTACACATGAATGTTGAGCGCTTGGAAGTCGCGCTCTTTATCCTTGTGTTCGCCATCAGCGGCTTTATCACCGGCGTCCTGATCGCCCGTGCCCTGCACCTGCCGTATAGCGAGACGACCACCATGTGCTTTACCTGCGGCATGCGCAACATCTCTTCGGGTGCCGTCATCGCCACGCAGTATTTTCCCGGCGAAGTGGTATTCCCCGTCATGTGCGGCACGCTGTTTCAGCAGGTGTTGGCCTCAATTATCGGACACCTCTTTGAGCACCTGACCGGCGAGGAGCGCACAGCGCAGCGCAAGCGAGTCGAGGCCGGCCGCGACGCCATGGCACGCTAGTTCGTCCGCTTTGTTCGATCGCTCATTTTCTTACTCAGACGCCTTCGGATAAAGACGCGGTCGATATGGGCTACGCCTCTAGCGGCACGATCTTGGTGCCATGCAGCTCGGAGACGCCAAGTGCTGCCGCCACGGCATCGCGGTTGGCCGTGGTAATGCCGCCGCCAGGAAGGATGGTCAGGCGCCCGGCCGCATACTCGACAAGGCACGACAGGTGCTCCAGGTTGTCCTCGATCGGCGTTCCGGCAGCACCACCATGCGTCAGGATGCGCGTGATGCCGCAGTCGGCGAGTGTGTCAATGGCATCGAGCTGAGCCTCGAGCGAGAGCTGGTCAAAGGCCATGTGGAAGGTGATATCGATGACCCCGCGCTTGCACTCCTCGGTCGCGCAGCCCGTAGCCATCACGAGGGCGCCGAGGGTGAGCTCGTCGAGCGCCCAGCCGCCGGCACAGGGCTTGCAGCAGCCAAAGACCAGGCCGTCAACGCCGGCGCTCACGGCAAGGCCCAAGTCCATCTCCATCATGCGCAGCTCGTCCTGGTTGTAATGAAAGTCGCCACCACGCGGACGAATCATGCACATCGCTCGTGCGTCATGCTCGTGAGCGTAGCTGACCGTAGTGCTGATAACGCCGGCCGAGGGCGTAGTGCCACCAACGGCAAGGTTGTCGCACAACTCGATGCGCTTAGCACCGGCATCGATAGCCGCCGGCACACGCTCAAAGTTCTCGGCACAAAATTCGTATAGCACAGATAGCCCCCGGGAGACATTTCGATTTCCACACGGCATTGTCGCACGTTAAATAGCAACCCGCACGATGGAACAAAACCTTGACAAGGAGTGTCCCAAAGTGCCGGCACATAAGGAACGTCCCCAGGTGCCACCTTGAGCGATGGGTACTCATTTAAGTACGTCCCCAATGAGTACCCGCAGGGGACAGACAGACCGGACTCCCTATACGACAACTGTTGACATCATATACTATGTGTCATATAGTAGGTGTTACACAGTATACTACGAAAGGAGGTGTGCGGATGGAGGCACAGATGAAGCGCGGCTTCCTCGAGGCCTGCGTGCTCGCGGCCGTCTCGGGCGAGGAATCCTACGGCTATCAGATCGTGAAGGACGTGCCCGCGAGTATGGGGCTCACGGAATCCACGCTCTATCCGTTGCTCAAGCGCCTGGAGAAGGCGGGCTGCATCACCGCGCGCTCCGCCGAGCACAACGGGCGGCTGCGGAGGTACTACCGCATCACGGACGCCGGGCGCGAGCGTATCGCCGAGTTCCTCGCCGAATGGCCATCCGTGCAGGAGATCTACCGTTACGTGGAGGGGGCGCACCATGACGCGCGATGAGTTCTTGAACCGGCTGGGCGAGCTTCTGGCCTGCCTGCCGGCAGATCAGGTAAAGGAAACGCAGGAGTTCTACGCGGAGGCCATCGCCGACCGTATGGAGGACGGCATGACGGAGGCCGAGGCTGTGGCCGCCATGGGCACGCCCGGTGAGGTCGCCGAGGCAACGCTCGACGAACTGCCCGCCGTGCCGCGCGCGATCGCGAGGACCAAGCGCAAGAGCACGGCACTTCTATGGGCGCTCGCCATCGTGGGCTCTCCGGTATGGATTCCGCTGCTGCTCGCGTTCGTCGCCGTTGCCGCTGCAGTCTACATCTGTATTTGGGTTCTTGCGCTCTGCGTGTGGATCGTGGCCGCGGCATTCGGGGGCGCGGGCCTGGTAGGGCTCCTGTTCGCCGTGGACGGCATCATTATCGGGCATGTTCCGTACGTTTTGGCCTCGATGGGAATGGGATTCGCTTCCATCGGTGTGGCGCTCCTCACGGGAGCCGGCGCCTGGACGGCGTCCAAGCAGATCGCGCGCCTCTCTGCCCTTTGGGCGAAGAAAGCCGTTTCGCCCTTCTGGAAAGATCGAGGCAATAAGAGCCGCATGGGCGCCGAAGCGGCGCCGCTCACGGCATAGGAAGGAGTGCAAACATGTCCAGCGTAAAAAGGATTTACCTTGCCGTAGCGGGTGGGCTTGTTGCCACGGGGCTCGTCCTAGCTGCTATCGGATTTGTGGCCTCCGGCTTTAACCTCGCTGTGCTCAACACGCAGATCGACCTGCGCGATGACACCATCATTCTGGGTGGTGTTGAAATAGACGACCCGACAGGGCTTCCACTCATCGAGCAGCTTGCCGAGGTCGGCGAGATCCATATTGGATCTGCAACGACTGGTTCGTCTTCTACTCGCAAATGATCGAGCTCGTAGCAGCCATCCCCCTTCGGGCACACCACGACGGGCGTGAGCACGCCGCACTCGGAGCCTTTTGACCTAGTCATTGGGGACGTTCTTAAACGACTAGTCATTCAAGAACGTCCCCAACGACTACCCCCAACGTCGATGTTTTGGCAACGACAGCGAAAGCCCGCCAGGGCGAGCAAGGTGCCTTGAAACGAGGCGGCATTGACCTTCTGGTCATGCCGCCGAAGTTGAAAGGCAGATTGCCGCCCTGGCGGGCTTGTAGCGTCAAGTAGTTACGGCGTTTGGTAAAACGCCGTAACTATCTAACCACCAAGATATGCTTTGCGAACGTTATCGTCGTGCAGGAGCTCTTGGCCGGTGCCGGTCATGGTGATCTTGCCGGTCTCGAGCACGTAGCCGCGCGTGGCGATTGAAAGCGCCATCTGGGCGTTCTGCTCGACCAGAAGCACCGTGGTACCGGCCTTGTGCAGGTCCTCGACAATCTGGAAGATCTGCTCAATCAGAATCGGCGCCAGACCCATGGAAGGCTCATCGAGCATGAGCAGCTTGGGGTTGCTCATAAGGGCGCGCCCCATAACGAGCATCTGCTGTTCGCCGCCCGAAAGGGTGCCGGCGACCTGGCGACGGCGCTCCTTAAGGCGCGGGAACTGCTCGTAGACGCGCTCAAGGCCCGGAGCCACCGTGGACTTGGGCTGCGTGTAGGCGCCCATCTCCAGGTTCTCCTCGACCGTCATCTGCAAAAAGGCGCGACGGCCCTCGGGAACCTGGGCCAGGCCCTTGCCCACCAGTTTATCGGCAGGCGTATGGGTAATGTCCTCGCCCATAAACTTGATGGAGCCGGTCTTGGAACGCAGCAGGCCCGAGATGGTTTTAAGCGTCGTGGACTTACCGGCGCCGTTCGCGCCGATCAGGGCCACGATCTCGCCCTCGTTGACGTTAAAGGAGATGTCCTTGATGGCGTGGATAGCGCCGTACCAGACGTTGATGTTGTAGACGGAAAGCATCGGCTCTGCCATTTAGTTCTCCCCCTTATCCTGCTTGCCCAGATATGCCTCAATTACGGCATCGTTGTTCTGGATCTCCTCGGCCGTGCCCTTGGCGATGACCTTACCAAAGTTGAGCACGCAGATGCCCTCGCAGATGTTCATGACGAGCGACATGTCGTGCTCGATAAGCATAATGGCGATGCCAAAGGTGTCGCGGATCTTGACGATGTTCTCCATGAGCTCCGCGGTCTCGGACGGGTTCATGCCGGCGGCAGGCTCGTCGAGCAGCAGCAGTTTGGGGTTGGTGGCAAGCGCGCGGACGATCTCCAGACGACGCTGGGCGCCGTAAGGCAGCGAGCCGGCCTGCTCGTTTGCCAGGTGCTCCATATCAAAAATGGACAGCAGCTCCATGGCGCGCTCGTGGGCGGCCTTCTCGTGCTTCCAGTACGTCGGCAGACGCAGCACGCCCTCAAAACCAGAGTAGCGCTCCTGGTTGTGCAGGCCGACCTTAACGTTGTCCTCCACCGTCATGGTGTTGAACAGGCGAATGTTCTGGAACGTACGGGCGATACCCATGCGGTTGACCTGATAGACCGACTTGCCCGAGGTGTCCTCACCGTCGAGCAGGATGGTACCGTGCGTGGGCTGGTACACCTTGGTGAGCAGGTTGAAGACCGTGGTCTTACCGGCACCGTTGGGACCGATCAGACCGGCGATCTCGGTCTTACCGATGGTCAGGCTAAAGTCGTCGACTGCCTTAAGGCCGCCAAATTCAATGCCCAAGTGGATGCACTCGAGCGCCGGGCGCTGGCCCAGGTCGCGGTCGGGAACGATGGCGCCAGAAGGATACGGGACCATCTTGCCCTTGTTGAACTCAAACTTACTGGGCATCGGCTGCCACCTCCTTCTTGGAAGCAAAGCGGTCCTTAATGCGTGCGAAGAACGACTTGAGCTGCGGGTTGTTGGTAAAGATCATGACCAGGATCAGCACGATGGCGTAGATGAGCATGCGGTAGTCCGAGAACTGACGGAGCAGCTCGGGAAGCACCGTGAGCAACGCCGCCGCGATGACGGAGCCGCGCATATTGCCCAGACCGCCAAGGACCACGAACACCAGGATGAGGATGGACGTGTTGAAGTCGAACTTGGTGGCGGAGAGCTGCGAGAAGTTACCGCCGAAGAGAGCTCCGGCAGCACCGGCAAGGGCAGCGGAAACCACGAAGGCGATCATGCGGTACTCGGTGACGGAGATGCCTACGGACTCGGCTGCAATCTTGTTATCGCGCACGGCCATAATGGCACGGCCGGTACGGCTGCGAACCAGGTTGAGTACGATCACGAGTGCGACCATGACCAGGATGGCACCGGCGAGGAAGGTCGAGTACGTCGACACGCCCGAGGCGCCCTGGGCGCCCTTGATGATGGCGGTGCCGTCCTCGAGCAGGTGCAGGTCGTCGATCGTGGAGTTGCCCGTGATGTTAAAGATCACGTGCAGACCGCGGGAGTCGACGCCCACAATGAGGCAGGTGACGATCTCTTTGATGATCTCGCCAAAAGCCAGGGTCACAATGGCCAGATAGTCGCCGCTCAGACGCAGGACCGGGATACCGATCAAGAAGCCCAAGATGGCAGCGGCGATAGCGCCGACCACGATGCTGATGATCAGGCGCATCGGATCGGACGGGACGGCGCTCTCCAGCGCGACCGCGGTGACGATGCCCGTGTAGGCACCGACGCTCATAAAGCCCGCGTGGCCCAGCGACAAGTCGCCCGCGATGCCGACGACGAGGTTGAGGGAGATGGCCATGACGATGTAGGCCGTAATGGGAACCAGCTGACCGGCGATCATGCGCGGGATCATGTGGTTAGACTGCATAAAGAACACGATGGCAAATGCCACGATGCACATGGCGTACGTAACAAAGTCGTGACGCGTCTGCTTGTCTTTAAGAAACTTCATAACGCTCACCTACACCTTCTCGGGGACGTACTTGCCCAAGAGGCCGGCAGGCTTGACGAGCAGGACGATGATCAAAACACCAAAGACGATGGAGTTGGCAAGGCTCGTGGAAATGTAAGCCTGCGCCATCGCCTCGATGATGCCGATGAGAATGCCGCCGACAAAGGCACCGGGGATGGAGCCGATGCCGCCGAAAACGGCAGCGTCGAAGGCCTTGATGCCAGGCATGGCGCCCGTGGTGGGCTGCAGGACCGGCGAGTAGGAGCACAGGAGCACACCGGCGATGGCGGCAAGGGCGGAGCCGATGGCAAACGTCATCGAAATAGTGCGGTTGACGTTGATGCCCATGAGCTGAGCGGCGGCCTTGTCCTCGGACACGGCGCGCATGGCTTTGCCCATCTTGGTCTTACCTGTAAAGAACATCAGGCCGGCCATGATAACCAGGCAGGCGACGATGGTGACGAGCGAGACTGCGCTTACATTGAACTTGGCCAAGAACTCCGGCACCTGGAAGGTGACGAGCGAAGTGAAGTTCTTGGGCGTGGCGCCCCACAGAAGCTGCGCGGCATTCTGCAGGAAGTAGGACACGCCGATGGCCGTGATCAGAACGGCCAGCGGGCCCGCCTGACGCAGCGGCTTGTATGCCAGACCCTCGATGAGAACACCGAGAACGGTACAGACCACACAAGAGAGAATTACAGATGCCCAGCCCGGGAGGCCGAGATACGACGTGGCGCAGAACGAGACATAGGCACCGACCATGATGACGTCGCCGTGAGCGAAGTTGAGCATCTTGGCGATACCGTAGACCATGGTGTAGCCCAACGCGATGATGGCGTAGACGCTGCCCATGGACAGGCCGTTGACCAGGTATTGGATAAAGACCGTCATGTTCCACATCCCCCTTTCGAATAGGTTTCCAGTTGATGTATGAAACAGGGACGTTACATCGTCCCTAGATACCAAGCAAGCAGGGAAGGCCAAAACCTCCCCTGCTTGGGATCAAAACCGCTCTATGTAAGGCGGCCTATTAGGCCTGTACGTACTTGCCGTCGGTGATGACGTACGCCGTGGGCTCCTTCTGGACCTGGCCCTTATCGTTCCAGGTGAGCTTGCCGGTCAGACCGTCAACGGTAATCTTGAGCATAGCCTTGGGCAGCTTCTCGGCGACCTCGGTCGGGTCGGCGTCGACACCAAGACCGGCCTCCTTGAGGGCCTCGGCCACCGCGTGCACGCCGTCGTAGGCGTCAGCGGCAAACTGGTCGGGGGTATCGCCGTACTTATCCTTGTAAGCGTTGACGAAGTCGGCGTTCTTCTCGTCGTCGGCGGAGAACGGGGTCATGAGCAGCAGACCCTCGGCAAGAGAGGTGTCGAAGCCCTCAACGCCCAGGATGCCGTCCATGCCGTCGCAGCCCATCATCTTGACGTCGTAGCCCATGTCCTTGGCGTTCTTGAGCAGGACGGACGCCGGCGTGTAGTAGATCGGCGCAAAGATCATGGTGGCGCCGGCCTGCTTGGCCTTGGTCAGCTGGTTGGTAAAGCTCGTGGCGGAGTCGTCCTTAAAGGTCTCCTCGTCAACAACCTCGAGCTTGGACTCAGCGGCCTGGGCCTTAAAGGAATCCGCGATGCCCGAAGAATAGGCGTCGCCGGAGTTATAGAACAGCACGAACTTCTCGTCCGCATACTTCTGCGCCAGGAACTTGGCAGCGTTGACACCCTGGTTGGGGTCGGTGAAGCAAACCTGGAAGACGCAATCCTTGCCGTCGGTGACGTCCTCGGAGGACGCGGACGGGGTGATCATGAATGTCTTGGGGTCGTTACCGCACTCGGCGGCAACGGCAACCGACGCACCCGTGGTGGTCGGACCGACGAGGGCCTGCATGCCCCAGTCGAGCAGGGTGTTGAAGGCGTTGACGGCCTTCTCGCCATCGGCCTGGTCATCCTCGGCCTTGCTGGCAAGCGGCAGCTCCTTGGTCGAGAAATCCTTGCAGCCAAGCTCGACACCCTGGGTAACGGACTTGCCGTAGGACGCGTTGGCGCCGGTCAGCGGGCCGATAGTGCCGATCTTAAACGAAGCGTCGCTCGAAGCGGAACCGCTGTCGCCACCGTTGGAGGAGCAGCCAGCTAGAATGGACATCGCCCCCAGACCTGCTGCGCTCGCGATAACGCTCCTGCGATTCATAACAGGGTTCAATGACTTACCGGTGAGGCTCGACATGCGGCTCTCCTCTCAAATCTCGTCGGGTTTTGGTTACCCGACAGGCCATCCTTCGCCGTGTTCGGCGTTCGCAAAATAGTAGACGCTTTAGTTAGGAAAAGTGGCGATTATTTCAACTTTTCTTTGGATTTGTTCATTTATCCATGTTTCTGCGTATTTCTATTCTTTTATGCAGTAATGCCACTTTATTATGTAAAAGTAATGTTTCCATTCTGTTACAAGCGTCCCTGCCCTGAATAATACAGCCTCACCGGTCGCGTTTTATGCGCACTTAGGCAGCGATGTACTTGCCGTCCTGAATCACATAGGCCGTAGCAGGCTTTTCGACTTGGCCCTCGTCGTTCCACGTGAGCTCGCCCGTCAGGCCCTCGATCTTGATTTTACGCATGGCCTTGGCGAGGTCGCCGGCAATGTCGGCGCCGTCGGCCGTAATATCGATGTCTGCCTTATCGATAGCCTCGACAATCGCATGGACGCAGTCATAGGCATCGGCGGCAAACTGGTTGGGCGTCTCGTCGTAGGCGTCCTTATATGCCTTGACGAAGTCGGCGTTCTTCTCATCGTCGGCAGAGAACGGGGTCATGAGCAGCACACCCTCGGCAAGGGAGGTGTCGAAGCCCTCAACGGAGAGCAGGCCGTCCATGCCGTCGGTACCCATGAGGGTCATGTCGTATCCCATGTCCTTGGCATTCTTGAGCAAAACGGACGCCGGCGTGTAGTAGATCGGCGCAAAGATGAGCGTGGCGCCGGCCTCCTTGGCCTTGGTGAGCTGGTTGGTAAAGCTCGTGGAGGAGTCGTCCTTAAAGGTCTCGGTATCGACGATGTCGAGCTTGGATGCCTTGGCCTGCTCGGCAAAGGCATCGGCAACACCCGAGCTGTACGTATCGCCGGAGTTGTAGAACAGGGCGATCTTGGCGTCTGCATACTTCTCGGCCAAAAACTTGGCAGCACTCGCGCCCATGGTGGGGTCGGTAAAGCAAACCTGGAAAACCGTGGTCTTGTCCTTGGTGACGTCGAGGGACGAAGCAGAGGGCGTGACCATGAGCATATCGTCGGCGATCTCGCCCGAGACAGCGACGGCGGCACCAGTCGTGACGGGGCCGACGAGCGCCTGCATGCCCCAGTCGCACAGGGTATTGAAGGCGTTGATAGCCTTCTCGCCGTCGGCGACGTCATCCTCGGACTTAAGCGAGAGTTTGAGGTCCTTGGTCGAGAAATCCTTGGCGGCAAGCTTGGCACCCTTCTCGGCCGAAACGCCATAGGTTGCCGCGGCGCCGGTCAGAGGGCCGATGACACCGATCTTGAAGGTCTTGCCGTCATCGGCGGTGCCGCCGTCCGAGCCACCCGACGAGCAACCAGCGAGTGCGGCGGTGCTGCCGAGCGCCGCAGCGCCGGCGAGAAAGTTCCTACGGCTGAGCGTGCTGTTGATGTTGAACATGGTGTCCCCCTTTTTCGCTGGCCGCGGTGCGGCCGTCTTGCGGTACAGGGCAAACCTTATGGCGCAAACGTTGACAGTTTGTTACGGAAGTCCGTTTGTAGCGAGCGTGTTTCCAATGTTTCCGCAGCGTTTCGGGGGTGCCGTTTTGTGCGGCTCCTGTTGCCTGGCGAGCACGCGCCCCCGGTTCACGCTAGAATGCACTCAACCTTTAAGCGGTTTATCCATCCATAAGATGCACGAAGGAGTTATCTATGAGCGAACCCCTGCGCACCGTGAACGTCGGTCTGATCGGTCTGGGAACCGTCGGCGGCGGCGTGGCCCGTCTGATCAAGAGCCACCACGATGAGTACCTGGCAGCCTACGGCATCGACCTTAAGCTGACCCGCGCCTGCGCGCTTGCTTGGGAGCAGGCCGAGGCGGCAGGCATTGAGCGCGAGGCCTTTACGAGCGACTGGCACGATGTCGTCACCGACCCCGCCGTCGACATCGTCGTCGAGCTGATTGGTGGCGAGCATCCCGCAACCGAGATCTTCACCACTGCCTTCGAGAACGGCAAGCATGTCGTCTCCGCCAACAAGGCCCTGCTGGGCCGCCATGTCGAGACGCTTGCCGAGAAGGCGCGTGCGTGCGGCGTGCAGATTAAGTGCGAGGCCAGCTGCGGTGGCGGCATCCCCATTGTCAGCACACTCGAGCACGACCTGGTGGGTAACAAGATCCTGACCATCGCCGGCATCCTCAACGGCACCACCAACTACATCCTGTCGCGCATGGACGCCGAGGGCGCCGATTACGCTGACGTGCTCGCCGACGCACAGGCTAAGGGCTATGCCGAGGCCGACCCGTCCGCCGACGTCGACGGCTTCGATGCCGCCAGCAAGACGGCCATCCTCGCCTCCATCGGCTTTGGCACCCGCGTTACCACCGATGATGTGTACCAGCAGGGTATCCGCACCATCGGCGCCGAGGACATCGCCCAGGCCCGCGAGCTCGGCTACACCATCAAACTGCTCGGCATCGCCCGCAACACCGACGCTGGCGTCGACGTTCGCGTGCATCCCACGCTGATCCCCGCAGACCATATGCTCGCCAAGGTCAACGGCGCCATGAACGCCGTCTACGTGGTAGGCGACGCCGTGGGCGAGACCATGTTCTACGGCGCGGGCGCAGGCTCCTTCCCCACCGCGAGCGCCGTCGTGGGCGATATTCTGTCGCTCTCCGAGCAGATCAGCCGCGGCGTGGCTCCGCTGCCCGAGATTGAGCCCTATGGCCACAACCTCACCTTTAAGCCCATGGACGAGCTCCAGACCAAGTACTATGTGCGCCTGAAAGTCGCCGACCGCGTGGGCGCCCTGTCCGAGACGGTCGACATCTTTGCCAAGCACAACATCTCGATCTCGCTCATCAACCAGGTCGAGGACGGCAAATCGGGCGTCAGCGATGCCTGCTCGGTCATCTTCCTGACGCACCGCGCGCTCGAGAAGGACGTCCAGGCTGCCGCCGCCGAGCTTGCCAGCGTCGACTGCGTGGCCGAGGTCGCCAACGTCCTGCGTATCGAGGACGTCGAGGCCTGGACCGAAGGCGTCATGGCGAACTAGCCCAACGCTCGCCAAGCAATACGTGCTTTGAGGGCTCCCGTCCGATATGGGACGGGAGCCCTTTTGTCTCCTGCCCTAAGCACAACGGCAGGGCACATTTGCGCGAGCCGCTCATCGGTAACGCGGGTTACCGTTCACCGATATGCAAACGCGGCCGATTCCGGCTACCGCTACGCTGTGCTGCGTACGTCCACCCCCGAAGAATGGAGGCACCATGTTGCTCGAGGGCAAGAAAGCAATCGTCACCGGAGGCACGCGCGGTATCGGCTATGCCATCGCCTGCCGTTTTATCGAGGAGGGTGCCGCCGTCACCGTCTTTGGCTCGCGCCAGGAGACTGCCGATGCGGCCGTTGAGAAGCTGGCAGCCGTCTATCCCGACGCCAAGGTCTGGGGTCGTTCCTGCGATCTCACCTCGCTCGAGGCCGTGACTGAGGCCTTTACCCAGGCCGCAGCCGATATGGGCGGCTTGGATACAGTCGTCAACAATGCCGGCATCTCCCAGCGCTCGCCCCTTTTGGACTACACGGCCGAGGAGTTTGCGAAGGTCATGGACCTCAACGTCGTCGCCGTCTTTAACGGCCACCAGGCTGCCGCCAAGATCATGACCGAGGCCGGCCACGGCGGCACCATCACCACCACGAGCTCGATGGTCGCCAAGTATGGCCAGCCCTCCGGCGTCGGCTATCCCACGTCCAAGTTTGCCGTCAACGGCATGGTCCAGTCGCTCTCGCGCGAACTCGCCCCCATGGGCATCCGCGTCAATGCCGTCGCGCCTGGCGTAACCAAGACCGATATGGTCGCCAACCTGCCCGAAGAGGTTATTAAGCCCATCATCGCCACCATTCCGCTGGGTCGCATGGGCGAGCCCGAGGATGTCGCCAACGCCTTTGTTTTCCTGGCGAGCGACATGTCCTCCTATGTTACGGGTGCCGTGCTCCCCGTCGACGGAGCCGCCCGCTCCTAAAGGTCGCAAGCCACGACTTCAAACCTCAACGAGGCCCAACGCAAAAGGCGCGCTGCCTGCATCAACCGCAGGCAGCGCGCCTTGCTCTGTTTATGGGGGAAACTGCGTCCCGGTATTTCAGCTCAGAACGGGGCGCAGTTTCCCTCAGGCCCATCTTTCGGAAACTACGTCCCATTCTGGGCGCGGATTCTGGGACACGCTTTCCGAAACGGTCCCCTCACGGAAACCGCATCCCACTCTGGGCGCCAATTCCGGGATGCATTTTCCGCGGCGACGTTGGCTACCTGCCGTCGTCGTCCTGGGCTTCATCGCGGGCGTAGAGCTCCAGCATGCGGCGGCGGTACTCATGAACGGCGAGCTTGGCGCGCTCTAGGCGGCGACGCTCGCGCGCAGTCAGCTTGGACGGGTCGATCTCATCGCCATAGGTTTTCTCGGCCAGCAAATGGGCGGCATCGACAATACGGGCATCGATGCGTTCGCTCGCCGCTTCGGCCGAAAGGCGGTCAGCAATGGAATCAATCGTGGGCATACCGTCGAGCGAGCGACCATGTCCATGCGACGTCAACAGCTCGTGCTCGCGGGCGAGAAGACTTGCCAGGTCGTGATGGGCGCGCAGGATATTGAGCGCATCGGAAGGATGCTCGGCAACCTCCGCCACGGCGGCGACCGGCGCGGCATCGACCACGCGGTAGAAGAGCTGCGCGAGCAGTGGCATCAGGAACACCGTGATGGCACCGGCGGCAACCATGACCGACGCAATATCTTGCGACAGCGCGCCCGCGTTGACGGCAACGCTCGTAACGGCAACGATGATCGGCAGCGCCGTGGTGCAGTACAGGGCCACGGTAATGCGACCATACGCCGACACATCGCGCGTCGCAGGACAAATGCTCATGGAAATAAGAATGGGCACGGCACGAATAATCAACAACGCCACGATAAAGCCCGCGAGCAAGCCCGGGCGCGACGCCACGGCCGTCAGGTCGATCTTTGCGCCCGACACGGTAAAGAACACCGGAATCAAAAAACCGTAGGCCAGACCGTCGAGCTTGGTCTCGAGCGTATGGTTGCCCTCGGGGATGATATAGCGCAGGACAAAGCCAGCGGCAAAAGAACCCAACACGATGTCGAGATCAAAGACAGCCGAGAATGCCACGAGCGTGACCAGGATGAGCACCGTCAGGCGCACGAAGGTCTGCGACGTGGTATCGGCGCGCTCCTCAACAAATGCAAAGAAGCGGCTGCCGACGCGCTTGGAGCGGCTCGGGACCACGGCCAGCAACACGCAAACCACCGCAAACAAGCCAAGGATAACGAGCGTTTGGATGCCAGTGCGGGCAGACAACAGCACCGACATGGCGAGCACGGGACCGAGCTCGCCCCAAGTGCCATACGCGAGAATCGAGTCGCCCACGCGCGTGCCGGTGAGCGAGCGCTCACGCATGATGGGCACAAGCGTACCGAGCGCCGTCGAAGTGAGGGCAAGCGTCACGGCGATACCGTCGAAATGACTGACTGAGAACCACGGGGTAAAGCGCACGGCAAGCCAGGCGATACCAAACGTGACGACCCACGTCGCCAAGCCGTAGCGCCCCTCGACGCCTGTGATGCTCTTGGGGTCGATCTCAAAGCCGGCAAGCAGGAACAAAAAGGCCAGGCCCAGCTCGGACACAAGCGAGACCTCAGCATCTACATGGATGACGCCGAGCATATGGGGTCCCAGTACCGCGCCGAGCACGAGCAAAAAGACCGTCTCGGGAACGGGTTTTCCGGGAATCGCCGAGGCGATAAAAGGACTCGCAAAGGCCACGAGTGCGATGATGGCGAGCGAAACGAATGCCATGTGATGCCTTTCTCTTGTTTGCGCTTCACTGTAGCACCCTCGCCGTCCTCAACGCGCCGCGAGCTGTCGTATCATAGTGAGGTTTACAAACATGTGGCTCAAGGCGACCGCAGGGCAGACCCCGCAAACCGACCGCTGCCGCATACCGTACCGTACGCCCAACCGATCAGGAAGGCAGGAACCAATGGTCTCTCGTATCTACGTGGAGAAGAAACCCGGGTTCGACGTCGAGGCTCAGCAGCTCAAGGGCGAGCTGACCGAAATTCTCGGCATCAAGGGCATCGAGGCCCTGAGGATTATCAACCGCTACGACGTCGAGGGCATCGACAAGGAGCTTTTCCGGTCCTGCGTGCCGACCGTCTTTAGCGAGCCCCAGGTCGATGTGACCTACGACGAGCTCCCCGCAAGCGATGGCGCCGTCTTTGCCGTCGAATTCCTGCCTGGCCAGTTTGACCAGCGCGCCGACTCCGCCAGCGAGTGCGTGCAGCTCATCAGCCAGGGCGAGCGCCCCGCCGTGCGCTCCGCCAAGGTCTATATGATCTCGGGCGCTCTGGACGAGGCCGCCATTGATGCCATCAAGCACTACGTGGTGAACCCCGTCGAGGCGCGCATCGCCTCGCTCGACCTGCCCGAGACGCTGTACATGGAGACCCCCGAGCCCCAGCCCGTCGAGGTGCTCGACGGTTTCCGCGAGCTCGACGAAGCCGGCCTTGCCGCCTTTATTTCCGAGCGCGGCCTTGCCATGGACGAGGCGGACATCGCCTTCTGCCAGCAGTACTTCCGCGATGAGGATCGCGACCCCACCATCACCGAGATCCGCGTGATCGACACCTACTGGTCCGATCACTGCCGCCACACCACCTTCGGCACCGTCCTGGATGACGTGACGATCGACGACGCCGTGGTGCAGCAGGCCTTCGACCGCTACATGGAAATGCGCCACGAGCTCGGTCGCGACGCCAAGCCCGTCTGCCTCATGGACATGGGCACCATCGGCGCCAAGTACCTCAAGAAGACCGGCGTCATGACCGATGTCGACGAGTCCGAGGAGATCAACGCCTGCACCGTCAAGGTAAAGGTCGATATCGATGGCGAGGACCAGGACTGGCTGTTCCTGTTTAAGAACGAGACCCACAACCACCCGACCGAGATCGAGCCCTTCGGCGGTGCTGCGACTTGCGTGGGCGGCGCTATCCGCGACCCGCTCTCGGGCCGCAGCTATGTGTATCAGGCCATGCGCGTCACCGGTGCCGGTGACCCCACCGTCCCCGTGTCCGAGACGCTCGAGGGCAAGCTGCCGCAGCGCAAGCTCGTAACCACCGCTGCCGCCGGCTACTCCAGCTACGGCAACCAGATCGGCCTTGCCACCGGCCAGGTCAACGAGCTCTATCACCCCGGCTACGTGGCCAAGCGCATGGAGGTCGGCGCCGTCGTGGGCGCTACCCCGGCAAACCACGTGCGCCGCGAGTGCCCCGCCCCCACCGACAAGATCATCCTGCTGGGCGGCCGCACCGGCCGCGACGGCATCGGTGGCGCCACCGGCTCCTCCAAGACCCAGAACACCGAGTCCATCGAGACCTCGGGCGCCGAAGTCCAGAAGGGCAACGCCCCGGTCGAGCGCAAGCTACAGCGCCTCTTCCGCCGCGGCGATGCCTGCCGCCTGATCAAGCGCTGCAACGACTTTGGCGCCGGCGGCGTCTCGGTCGCCGTAGGTGAGCTTGCCGACGGCCTGTATGTCGACCTGGACACCGTGACCAAGAAGTACGACGGCCTGGACGGCACCGAGCTCGCCATCTCCGAGTCCCAGGAGCGCATGGCCTGCGCCGTCGCCGACGATGACGTCGAGGAGTTCATGGGCTACGCCGCCGAGGAGAACCTCGAGGCGACCGTTATCGCCGAGGTTACCGCCGAGCCGCGCATGCGCATGGCCTGGAACGGCGTCGCCATCGTCGACCTATCCCGCGAGTTCCTCAACTCTAACGGCGCGCCCAAGCACCAGGTCGCCCACGTGTGCGCCCGCAGCGTGTGGCAGCCCAGCTGGGCCGGCACCACGCTTGCCGAGCGCATGACCTCGCTTGTCACCGACCTCAACGTCGCCTCCAACAAGGGCCTTTCCGAGCGCTTCGACTCCACCATCGGTGCCGCAACCGTGCTCATGCCCTTTGGTGGCAAGACGCAACTCACCCCGAGCTCGGCCATGGTCGCCAAGTTCCCCGTGGACGGCGAGACCACCACGGCAAGCGCCATGGCATGGGGCTTCAACCCCTACCTGATGGAGGCCGACCAGTTTGCTGGCGCCTACCTGTCTGTGGTCGAGTCCATCGCCAAGCTCGTGGCCGCCGGCTTTGAGCACAAGCGCGCCTACCTCTCCTTCCAGGAGTACTTCGAGCGCCTGCGCACCGAGGCCGAGCGCTGGGGCAAGCCCACGGCTGCCGTCCTTGGTGCCCTCATGGCCCAAGTCGACCTGGGCGCCGGCGCCATCGGCGGCAAGGACTCCATGAGCGGTTCGTTTGAGGACGAGGCCGGCGAGCTCAACGTTCCGCCGACCCTGATCAGCTTCGCTGTGGCCGTGGGCAAGGCCGCCCGTGCCGTCTCGCCCGAGTTCAAGGGTCTGACGCACCGCGTCGTCCGTATCGCCCCCGCCACCTATGGCGAAGACTACCGCCCCGACGCCCAGCAGCTGCTCGCCGCGTTTGACGCCGTCGAGGCGCTCACTGCTACCGGCGACGCCCTGGCCGTCTCCACGCCCGGCTACGGCTGCGGCGCCGAGAGCCTCTTTAAGATGTGCGTCGGCAACCAGATCGGTATCGAGCTTGCCGAGGATGTGGACGTGGAGAGCTTCTTCACCCCGCTCTACGGCAGCTTTATCGTCGAGCTCGCCGATGACGCCGAGCTGCCCGAGGTCGCCGACGGCGTTGTCGTCGAGCCCCTGGGCACCACCGTCGAGGGCTATGTCATCGATACCGGCTCCGAGGTCATCGAGCTCTCCGAGCTCCAGGAGGCCTGGGAGAGCGGCATCGAGGGCGTCTTTGCCTACCGCAGCGCCGGCGAGACCCCCGAGGTCGAGACCATCGACTTCCGCGCCAAGGATATCCACGTGTACGGCGGCGCCAAGATCGCCCGTCCGCGCGTGATTATCCCGGTGTTCCCCGGCAACAACTGCGAGTACGACAGCGCCCGCGCCTTCCGTGCCGCCGGTGCCGAGGCCGACACCTTCGTGATCAACAACCTCACGCCCGAGGCCGTCGCCGAGAGCACCCACGAGCTTGCCCGCCGCATCCGTGCAAGCCAGATCGTCATGATCCCCGGTGGCTTCTCGGGCGGCGACGAGCCCGACGGCTCCGCCAAGTTCATCACGGCGTTCTTCCGCGCTCCCGAGGTCACCGAGGCAGTCCGCGACCTGCTCAAGGCCCGCGACGGCCTGATGCTGGGCATCTGCAACGGCTTCCAGGCCCTGGTCAAGCTCGGCCTGGTGCCCTACGGCGATATCGTCGACGCCACGCCCGATGCGCCCACGCTGACGTTCAACACCATCGGTCGCCATCAGAGCCGCCTGGTGCGCACCCGCATCTCGTCCAACCTGTCCCCGTGGCTGTCGCAGTGCAGCCTGGACGACCCCTACACCGTCGCCATCAGCCACGGCGAGGGCCGCTTTGTCGCCAACGACGAGGCGCTCGCCCAGCTGATCGCCAACGGCCAGGTCGCCACGCAGTACGTGGGCGAGGACGGCAAGCCCAGCATGGACCTTTCCGTCAACCCCAACGGCTCCGCACTCGCCATCGAGGGCATCACGAGCCCCGACGGCCGCGTCCTGGGCAAGATGGGCCATGCCGAGCGTCGCGGCGACAACCTGTACCGCAACGTGCCCGAGCATGTCCCCGGCGACAAGTTCATGCCGATCTTTGAGAGCGGCGTAGCCTACTTCGCTTAAACCTTTCCCATCAGGTACAATCCCTTCGGGTAACAACACCCGCCACCGACACATCCGGTGGCGGGTTCTTTTTTGCTTCGCGCATATAGGAAGGACATCATGGAAAGCCGCAAGCCGTATCTCGCCACCCTGCCCGGACTCATCCTGGGCTGTCTCGTTTGCTGCGCGCTCTGGGGCTCCGCCTTCCCCTGCATCAAGATCGGCTACGCACTCTTTGGTATCCCAGCGCACGATAGCGCCTCGCAGCTACTCTTTGCAGGTTTGCGCTTCACGCTTGCCGGCATCCTGGTTATCGTCGGTATGAGCACAGCTCAGCGCCGCCCGCTCGTCCCACAGGTACGCGATATCAAGCCCATCTGCATCCTGTCACTCTTCCAGACTATCGGGCAGTACTTCTTTTTCTACCTGGGACTCTCGCGCGCCAGTGCCATGTCGAGCTCCATCATCGAGGCCAGCGCCAACTTCCTCGCAATCCTCTTTGCCGCCCTGGCGTTTCGCACCGAAAAGCTCGATGCGGCCAAGGTGCTCGGCTGTGTACTGGGCTTTGCCGGCGTCGCGCTCGTCAACCTTTCGGGCGCGGACGGCACCTTTGGCTTTACGCTCGACGGCGAGGGCTTTATCCTGGCCTCCACCGTCGCGGGTGCCCTGTCGACCTGCCTGATCGGCATCTTCTCGCGCGAGCACGACGGTGTCTTGCTTGCCGGGTGGCAGTTCTTGGTCGGCGGCCTGGTCCTCACCGCCATCGGGTTTTTGATGGGCGGCGCGCTCTCCCTCACCGCGATCATCCCCGCCATCGCGCTCATTATCTATATGGCACTCATCTCCGCCATCGCGTACTCGCTATGGTCGCGCCTGCTTGCCGTCAACCCCGTCAGCCGCGTCTCGGTCTTTGGGTTTATGAACCCCGTCTTTGGTGTGCTGTTGAGTGCGCTGCTGCTCGGCGAGGGCGCCGGCACGAGCCCCGTTACCGTTATAGTTGCCCTGCTGTTGGTCTGCGGCGGCATCATCATCGTCAACAGGCCTAAAAAGGCCTAGCGAACTGCCCTTATTTAGCAGAGGGGATTCACATACTTTAGTTTAATGGAATACATCGGAGAGCCGAGGGCCACCATGCACGCAAGCGTGCGCCCCTATTTCTAGCGTATCTGGACGCCAGCTTTCTTCTTCTCGTACTTTACGCGGTAGAGCTCCGCGTCGGCGGCGCGAAGCAAATCTTGCCAGGTATCGACACCATCACCGACCCGTGCATAGCCGATGGACATCCGCAACAGATACGGCACCTCGGCGCGTGCGAGTTCATCGTTGATTGCCGCGCACAGACGCATGATGTCCTGTTCCGCCGCTGCCTTTTGGAGCACCACGAACTCATCGCCACCATAACGTGCGATAAAGCCACCAGCCGGCGAACAGACATCCTTGAGCGCCGTCGCAACAACCTGAAGAGCATGGTCGCCCTCCACATGTCCATAGCGATCGTTAATCTGCTTAAAGCCGTCGGCGTCCATCATAAGCAGATATACATCTTCGGCCTGATCCACATTTGAGAAGAGCGACAGCATATAGGTCTCAAAACGGTTGCGATTGTTAAGTCCAGTCAACGGGTCGGTCGAGATGAGCTGCTCCTGGTAGATGATGTAGAGCAGCAACATGCTAATCATTATGCCGACACAAAGGCCGGGCACCGAGTATACGACCTGAAAGGTACCGCCCACCAGGGCCGGAATGGCGAAAAATGCCAAGGTTCGATAGATGGCCTTCGTCTGCAGGCTCTCGACCCTGCGAGATTGCACAAACGCATGTAGGGACGTATGTATAACGTAACAGTAGCTGACGATGGGCTGGATCATATAGGCAAAGCCGCGACGATACACGCCCTGCGAATCGATATAGAACAGGGCGTGCGTCCAGTAACTGGTAAACGCCAGCACGACCACCAGAGCCGTAGGCAACGCTACAAGCACCACCCTATAGCGCGAGGTCAAAAGGCGAGAACCCTGCACCGTCTCGGAATAGATAAACCAAATGAGACACGCGATAGCAAAGAGCGAAAACGAAACCGCGTTGGAAATCCAGTTGGCAGCAATGCCCAACGTGCCGTCCACACCGTCCGAAAGCGTCCAGATCATATCGAATAATATGTACGCAGCAGACGTGTAGCCCAGCATGCTAAACAAAAGCTGCTGGGTGCTCGAGAACAGGGAGCGACGGCTTCGTACGGCAAGCCCGATAAGAACAATCATGCATAGCACGAATATCTCAATCTTGAGTGCCTTAACCACTAGCGCCATCCCTTCAATATCCAAGTGGTCAGAATCGCCCAATTCGAATCAGGGCAATAAACACCCCTTTACTCCGCAGGGGTAAAGGGGATAATAGCAGAGCGCCCGAACATCACTGCAAAACAGTTTCTGTTCGGGCACCCATACGGCGCGAATTGCACACGCCGGCATCATTGATGGGTATCGATTGCTACTCGCCATCGATGTCAGTCGCGACAGCCTCCTCGATGGCCTCGACACCGACAGGCGACAGATCCTCCTTGCCTTGGCAGAACTTCTTGTCGACCCAGCCAGTCAGAATCGGAGCCATGATCGCCGTGATGATAACGGCGGTGGCGATCTGAGCGTACGCGGTGGGCGCAAGCTCGGCGTAGCGCGGTGCGACCTCGGCGAGGGCAACCGGTGTGGTCATAGCCGTGCCGGCAATGGTGGAGCAAGCCACAGCGGCCTTGCCATTGCCGCCGCACAGACGCTCAAACGCAAAGGTGATGGGGCCGACGACAAACAGCGTGACAAGGCCCAGCAAGATGCCGGAAATACCGCCGGTGATAAAGCTCGACAGGCTCATGGACGCACCGAGCTGAAATCCGATGACGGCAATCGCGGGATTGGCACCGGGAACCAGCAGGTTCTTGATAAACGGGAACAGGTTGCCCAGAACCATGCCAATAACGAGTGGCAAGATGGAGCCGATAATGGTGCCAATGGGAATGTTGGCGAGGCCGGAAACACCGAGGATGATCATCGTGACGGCAGGGCCGGCCGTAAAGAACAGGATACCGACGGCGCCCTGCTCGGACTCATCGCCAAACTCGCCCATGATGCCCGTATAGAGCGCCATGTTGCAAAACGTGATGCCGCCGATGATAGACACGGAACTCAGACCCAGGAAGTTGTCGTTAAAGAAATATGCCACGCCCAGGCCGAGAGCCGCTGCGACGACCAGCTTGGGGATCAGCACGACGATGCCGGTCTTGATGGCACCCGGCGTGGACTTAAAGCTGATGCCGGCGCCCACAAACAGCAGGATCGCGGCGACGATGGTATTGGAGCCACCGCGGCAGGCAGCCGTAAAGAAGCCGCCGATCTCAAAAACCTGCGGGCAGAAGGTGTTGAGCAAAAGACCGACGATCATCGGATAGATCATGATGTCGCCCGGGATGCGCGGGACCTTGAATTTCTTTTGCTCGTTGGCGGTCGCTTCCTGTGCCATGAAACCCCCATTTCCGCTGACGGGGTACAAAAGCCCACGTCACGCTTTGCTACAGTAAAGTTTGACCATGGTACCAGAAGAAGCAGACCGGCTCGGTGAGAAATTATACAAGTTGGGATGGAACGAGATTCGGCGCCCGCGACGCCACCCCTATATAAGGCTCAAGACGATATAGAGTACGATGCCCGAGACACAGCACCACAGCATCGATTTTGTCTTGACCGCCACGACCACGACGCCGGCGGCCGCAATCCAGGGAACCAAGGCAGGCCAGAGCCCTGCGTCGAACGCGCCGGGACTCACCAAGTCGTTGGCGACCAGCGCGGCAAAGGCAGCGGGCGGGATATAGCCCAGGGCCTCGGTAATGCGGGGCGACAGGGTCCGCCCGCGCAAGGCGAACGCCGGCGCGATGCGAAAGAACGCGATAGCAGCCCACGAGGACAGCCATAGAACCAAGAACTCGTTAACGGGCATCGCGGGCACCTCTTCCGTCAAATACAGCATCGCACGCCAGCGCAATGGTAATGCCGACCACGACGCTTGCCGGCACGGCAATATTCACGAGGCCCAAGAACTTGCATACGGCGACGGACACCGCGCCCGAAACCGCCGCGACAACGTTGCCGCGCGACAGCCGCTGCGAAAAGAGCAGGCAGATAAAGAGCGAGGTGCAGACAAAGGCTGCAATGGCGGTGGGAACATCGACAACGGCGCCGACGATGGCGCCCATCGTACACGATACGCCCCATGTTGCGATAAGGATCACGTTGAGCACAAAGGACTCGCGCGGGCCCCAATCCTCCCCTTCAACCAACTTGGCAAGCGAGATGCCATATGCCTCCTCGGTAAGTGTCGCGGCAACAGCCAGCGTCTGACGCTTCGAGGCACCCTTCAGATGCGGCGCGATCGATGCCGAGTAAAGCGCAAAACGCGAGGAGATGGCGGCAACGCTCGCGATAATCGAAGGTGCCGGTACACCTGCCAGCCAAAGATTGCAGATCATAAACTGGCCGCTGCCCGTCACAAACGTGTTGCTCAGGGCAAAGACCATCCAGGGCTCCATTCCCGTCTGCCCCATGATCATTCCGCACGGCGTGCCTATTGCAACATAGGTAAGCATCACTGGCCAGACGGTTCTAACGATTTTGAGCACCATACGCTTCTCATCCTGACAAGGTCTCCGAGCCGCATGTAGCGACACGGCAGAATCATCATCCGACAGCAACCGAGTTCACCTACAATTGCCACCGGATCGAAAGACACAACTTATTAGGAAGTCATTATGACAGCTATCGATCGAGACCGGGCGCGCGCGGCCTTCAAAAGCCACACCGATGCCTACGACGCCACCAACCCACGCATCGCGCTCAAAATCGAGCATACGTACCACGTGGCCGAGGCATGCGATGCCGTAGCGCGCGAGCAGGGCTGGTCGTCAGAAGATATTGACCTGGCATGGCTTTGCGGCCTGCTACACGATATGGGCCGCTTTGAGCAGCTGCGACGCTGGGACACCTTTAAGGACGCCGAGAGCATGAGCCATGCGGCGCTGGGCATCGAGGTCCTCTTTGGCGAGAATCCCGCCGATGCACCCGCCGTAACGAGCATCCGCGACTTTATCGATGACCCGGCAGAAGATGAGCTCATCCGAGCGAGCATTGCCTATCACAGCGATTTCCGTCTACCCGCGCAGCTCGACGTGCGCACGCAAAGCTTCTGCGATATCGTGCGCGATGGTGACAAGATCGACATTATGCGCACCATCGCCGACAGCACCGTCGACACCATCCTCAAGGTGGACGAGAAGACGTTTCTCGGCAGCCGTTTCTCGTCGCCGACACTTGCCGCCTTTGACGAGCACCGCTGCGTCGCACGCGATGAGCGCGATGAGCCCGCCGACTTCTTGGTGGGGCTTATCTGCTTTATGTTTGAGCTCGTCTATCCGGCAAGCCGTGCGCTGGCGCGCGAACAGGGCGATATCCACCGCCTGCTCGACGCGCCCTTTGGCATTATGCGGCCCTTTACCGACCCCGCCACGCAGGCAACCTGGAGCCGCCTAAAGGACGAGATGCGCGACTGGCTGGCGCGCGCCTAGCGCTCAAGCTGGGCTAGCAGCTCCTCGACGACCTCGACGGCGTCCCCAACAACCTTGTACTGGGCAGCACCAAAAATGGGGGCATCCGGGTCCTCGTTGATGGCGATAATGCACTCCGCCCCACCGATGCCGGCAAGATGCTGGATGGCGCCCGAAACACCGATACTCACGAGAAGCTTGGGCGAAACCGATACGCCGGTCTGGCCAATCTGATGGCGATACTCCAACCAGCCGGCCTCCACGACAGGTCGCGTGCAGCCAAGCTCGGCTCCCAGAGCCTCGGCGAGCCTTCGCATCAGCGGCAGGTTTTTCTTGGAACCAATGCCGCGACCCACCACGACCAGGCGCTCGGCATCGGCGATCGAAGCCTGCCGCCCCCACTCCTCGGCGGGAATCGAGATCTCGACACGGGCCTTAGCATCATCCGCAAGCGATATCTGGGTGATCGTGCCGGAGCGGCCGTAGTCAAAGTCGGGTGCCTTAAAGATGCCGGGACGAACGGTTGCCATCTGGGGACGATGATTGGGGCAGACGATGGTGGCCATCAGGTTGCCGCCAAACGCCGGACGCGTCTGTTGCAGCAGTCCCGTCTCCGTATCCATCGAAAGTACGGTGCAGTCAGCCGTAAGGCCCGTCTGCAAGCGCACGGCAACGCCGGGTGCCAGTTCGCGGCCAAAGGCGGTCGCACCGTATAGGATGGCCTCGGGTTTGCGTTCGGCTACCAAATCGCAGATCAAGCGGGCGTAGACCTCCGCATCGTTTTGGCGCAGGCGCCCGTCGCGACAGGCCAGGACTTCGTCGGCGCCTGCGCAAACCAGATGCTCCAGGTCACCGAGAGAACCCTCGGGGGCCATACCGACCAGTGCCACCAGACGGCAGCGGCGAGCATCGGCAAGCTCGCGGCCCTTGCCCATAAGCTCATAGGCAACGGGAGTCACCGTATCGTGCTCGTCGGTCTGCACGAATACCCAAATGTCTCGATATGTATCAAGGTCCACCGCACCAGCGGCCTCATCACGCTCGATCGAGATAGCGTTGACAGGGCAGGCGTCGACGCACCCACCGCATAGGATGCAGCCGTCGGTTACGTGGGCGCATCGGTTGGGTCGCTCGCCTTCCACTACGATGCCGCCCGAGGCACAGGCGCGAACGCAGCGACCGCAGCCGATACAGGCTTCGCTATCGATAATCAGTCCGCTCATCTATGCCATCCCCTCGATAATCTTGGCAAGTTCTACCGCCTGCTCGGACGCCGTCCCCTCAACGGCCTTGCACGTTTGGTCACGGTCGGGCACAAACGAGCGCACGACCTGTGTCGGCGAGCCGGCAAGGCCGCAGCGTGCGGGGTCGGCGTTCACGTCGGCAGCGTTGACCACGCACACGTCCGCCTCCTCGGCCGCACGAATACCGGCAATGCTCGGCATACGCAGTTGGCCAATCTCCTTGGCAGTCGTCATCGCGCACGGCATCTCCAGGCACACCGTCTCCTCGCCGGCATCGCATCCGTGGACGAGCGCCAGCGAGCCACACGTCGTAAAGCCCGCGCTTTGCACGCAGCTCACGTCGGTCACGCAGGGGATCTCAAAGGCGCCGGCCAGCTCGGGGCCAATCTGGGCCGTATCGCCGTCCACTGCCATCTTGCCGCAGATGAGCAGGTCAAAGTCCTCATCGAGTGCCTCGATACCGCATTTGAGGGCATAGGTGGTGGCTAGGGTATCGGCGCCCGCAAAGGCTCGGTCGGTCAGCAGCAGCGCGTCGTCGGCACCGCGGGCGATGCAGTCGCGCAGCAGCGATTCGGTCGCAGGGATGCCCATCGACACCACCGTCACACGCACGTCCATGCCAAAGCCGATAAAGTCGTCCTTCAGCGTCAGCGCGCATTCCAAAGCGCTCGCATCAAAGGGATTAATGACCGCCTGCTTGCCATCGCGTACGATGGTATTGGTCTTGGGGTCCATCTTGACCTCGGTGCTGCCCGGCACGGCCTTGACGCACACCACCATATGGAAATCGCTCATCTTCACGCGCCCCCCTTCTGGACGAGCTCATCCAAGAGCTTCTCCGAAAACAGGTTGCCGCGACCCAGCTGCCCGTCGGGATCGAGCTGGAGCTTGAGCCGCGCCGACTCGACCATGGCCTCGTGACCGTACATCGTCTCTAAGAAGCCCGCCTTGATCTTGCCGACGCCGTGCTCGGCAGAAACGGCACCGCCCATAGCCGTTACCTCCGCAGCCCACTGGGCAAACAGCTCGCCACCGCGACGGTAGTCCTGCGCATCGCGCGGCAGGATGTTCACATGCAGATGGTTGTTACCGATGTGCCCCCAGGCAGCAGATTCAAGCCCGCTTTCGGCCAGTGTGCGGCGATAGAGGGCCACGACATCGGCAAGGCGTGCATTGGGCACCGACATGTCCGAACCCAGTTTGGTGATGGTGGGATCCGTGCGGCGACGCTCGTCGATAAGCATATTGACGCTCTCGGGGACCGCATGGCGGAAGAACCGCTGGCACTCGCGATCGACCTCGGTGCGCGCGACCCATGTCGCATCGTCGCGGCCACCCGCAAACTCGAGCACCCATCCCAGGTGGTACAGTTCCTCGGTCGCCTGGGCCTCGTCATCGCAGTCGAGCTCCACGTAGACACAGACCTTGGCCTCTTTGTCGAGCGCCGGCAGCGAGGCAAACGCCGTCGACTGCTCGCGCTGGCGACGTAGAATATCCAGGGCGCCAGCATCGAAGTACTCGATGGCGGCCGCATGGGACAGGATGGGGCGCACGAATCAGTAAAGGACACGGCCTTGTCTTCGCTATCGAAAAAGCAGCTCACACCCCAAACGACCGCAGGCGCCGCCTGCAGGGCGATCTCGAGCTCGGTGATAACGCCGAGCGTGCCGCAAGCGCCGATAAAGAGGTCGATGACGTCCATTTCGTCCGCAACGAAATAGCCTGAGGCATTTTTTGTCTTGGGCATGGTATAGCCGGGAAGATCGAGCTCGAGCGTACGGCCCGCTGCCGTCACGAGCGACAGGTGGCGGCCCTGGGCAAAAGCCTCGCCACGCTGAAGCTCAAGCAAATCGCCATCAGCCAGTGCGACGTGGAGTCCCGTGATATGCGGGCGCATGGGACCGTAGGCGTAGCTGCGGGCACCAGAGGCGTTACATGCCGCCATGCCGCCCAGACAGGCAGACGTCTCGGTGGGATCGGTGGGAAAGAACTGCTCGGGGGCCTCTTGGAACTCCTCGTAGGCCTCAAGCGATGCCTGGTCCCAACCAGCAGTCGGCAGCACCTTCTTGCTCAGCTGCTTGCGCAGCTCCGAGAGCACAACGCCCGGCTCCACGTGCAGCAGAAATTGGCCTTGTTCATCGCGGCGAAGGCCCAAGTAGCGATTCATACGGGAAGTATTGAGGATATGCCCGCCGTGGGGCACGGCACCGGCGGCAAGGCCGGTTCGGGCGCCCTGAACCGTTACCGGGACACGCTCGGCATGGAGCTTTTCCAAAATGGCACGGACCTCGTCTTCCGTTGTCGGAAACGAGATGTTCGAGGCCTCGCCCGATGCGCGAGACTCATCGCGACCATACTCTTCGAACTCGTCGGTGAAGGGTTTGATGGTTGCAGACACGCGAACTCCCACTTTAGCTAACTACAGTGTTTGCAGGGAGATGTTACCGCATCGTTTCGTCGACGTGTTCGAGACCGTCTCCATAATTGGCGATTTTTACGTTCGTGCAATTCGGCGAGCGGCTTGATTTCCTCGGCAGACGATGCTTTTGACACATATGGCCCCGCCGTCGCCGACCGCGCGATTGTCACTCGAAAAAAGTTGGAGTATTTTTTGCCGCCTTTTACCTGCGGAGACACCAATCCGTCAAGCATTTGGTCAGCAATTGGTCAAGTAGCGGCTGATACCGTCGGCATCGACAGCCAAAACCGACAGAAGTTTTGGCCCCAGAAGCAGGGAGGTTCCCATGGCATATTACTGGCCCCAGTACGGCATCGCCATCGAAGTCGACGACGATCCCCATCTCCTGCCTTTCGACGAAGAGGCATTCCCCGATACGGCGGTCTACCACGTTACCACCGATGTGATCTGCGACCCCGAGTCATTCTCGGCGCTCGCCCACCACATCGCGCATATCCACGACATCGAGCTCCCTCCCGACTTCGAAGAGCTTGTCTACTCGCGCCGCCTGATGCTTCACATGCTCTTTGGAGCGGACCCGTCCACCTTTGCGCGCGTCTATACCACCAAGGATGCCGCATGAGCGCAAAGAAGCCGCCCCGCTTTGCAGACCTGGGTCGTCGCAAGAAGCTCATCGTTGCCTGCTTGGCCATCGTCTGCGCCCTTGTCGCCGTAGTACTATACGCTTGGCAGTCGCAGCCCGTACCCGAGGCGGGCGCTTCGGTCACGACGGCCGAGGGCAAAACGCGTCAGGAAATCCAAGATGAGCTCGACGCCATCGTCCGCGACAACATGATGACGATTTCGGTCGCGCCGGTCGCTCAGCTGCAGGAGGACGGCAAGCTGCGCGTCAACGTGCAAAACGTCCAAGACAATAAATTTCCCCAGCGATTCCGCGTCATCCAAAACGACGAGACCATGTACGAATCCGGTGTGGTCGAGACCGGCAAGACAATCGAGACGTGCCCCGCCGGCGACATCAAAGAAGGCGAGGCGTACATCGAGATCCAGGCACTCGATGCAAAGACCCTCGACAGCCACGGCAATCCGACACGTGTCAAGGTACGGGTTGAGCAAGCCGAGAACTAGCTTTCCGGCCGACGCGGCACCGCACGCAATTCACCAGCATTCGTCCAATCATCGCGGGGACGGCCCGCGGCGAATAGAAAGGAACGACCATGGACATCACCAGGAACATTAACGGAGCCAGAGCGCTCGTCGTGGGCGCAGGGCTCGCGCTCGCGCTCGCAATGGGCGCCGCCCCGACGCCAGCTATGGCAGCCGGGCGCGTTGGAACCACGAAGGTAATGGTCAGGACCGAGATCGACAACGTTGAGTTCAAAGTTCCGACGGTTATCCCCTTCGTCGCCAAGGCCGACGGCACGCTTCAGGGCCCCTCAGAAGACGCGACCACCATCGACAATCACTCGGCCTACGGCATCCATGTCACCAACATGAAGATCGACGCCATGAACACCTGGACCATTGCCGCCGACGCCAAGGCCGGCACCGCGCAGAACTCCATCGACTTTAAGGTCGGCCCCGACGGCGCACTCCAGAACGCCAGTGCCGCAATGCAGGGGACGGGCCTCGATCTTTCCAAGAACGCAGCCTTCGACATGGGCTACCAGGGCATTGCCGGCGGCACGGACAAAATCAAGCTCAAGACAAGCGGAAACGTCGCCCGCGTCACGCGCGACATCTTCCGCGTAACCGGCGAAGGCGATCAGGTTGCAACGATCACCTGGACGGTCGAGCCCGGTGCGCACACGGCATAAGGCCGTCGCCCTGGCCGCCGCCGTCGGCATCCTAGCGTTTGGGCCAGCCATGGCCTTTGCCCAGCAAGAACAGGCGCAGGCCGCCACGCAAGTGACGGTCGACCTCTCGGAGCTCGACCGCGGCGACCGCGAGGAACCGTTGGCGCAGACAGGCGACAGACGATGGCTCTTGGCAGCAGGCGCCACAGCAGCAGGCGCAGGAACCGCCGGCCTCGGTCTGCACATCAAACGCAGCCAGAAACAAAACATGGACAGGCCGCACTAAATTAGCTAAGGAGACCCCATGGCATCGAAGAACCTTTTGCCCGTCGTCGCACTCTGCGGCGCGCTCGCAACCGGAACGCCTGTCGCCGCTTGGGCGACTCCCGTCATGGCAGACTCCTTACCAGCAGCCCTAAGCTCCGCACCAAATCCGTCGAGCGCCATTGCGTGCAAGCGTTTTTCGTTCGCACAGGCCGCAATCTCAACCTCGGGATGCCTTCGTCGTAATACGGACGGCTCGATAGTCGTGGATATCAATCGTTCGAACAAGGCAAACGGCTCCCAGGCGGGGTGCGCCGTCTGCACGTGGCGCTCGGTTGTGCTCGATGCAGATGGCGATCCATGCAATTTAGAGCTGCGCATCGACATCGCTTCGGTCGATGACTCGGCGAACGGAGCGAAGGTCGCCTTCGACGGTGCGTTTTTCGAGAAAGGAGGCGGTATATGTCTGGGCTGCGCCGCCGCGAATGCAGACGATGTGCAGCCCAGCCTCTCATTCACGGCATCGTTGCGGCTGACCAAAGCCGACACCGATGCCATCGCGGCGGGAGAAGCATCCCTGCTGTTCTACGCCGTCAGCACCAAAGACACAGACATTCATTTCGAGAAGCCGGCCGGATCGCTCAGCCTTACACGAGGGACAGAGGCAGGCCCTATTGAAATCGATGCCCACGCCCAAAGCAGGCAACGCATTCTTGCCGACCCGGCGCTTCTCGAAATGGAGTGGAACGGATCCGGAGCCATCGGAATTCTCCCCTCCGCGCTTAACGCCAAGACGCTCCCCTCAAACGACGAACCCATCAACGCAACCATACAAGAAGGGAGCACGGACAAAGAAGCAGGTGCGGGCGACACGCCGTCGCCGACAAACAGCGCCCCAGCTTCTTTCGAAGCACCGAATGAGCCCGCTGCGGATCCAAACGATCCCGAGCTCGCGGACAGTCTGGGGCTTGCTGATCCTCAGGAGATCGATGAAGGTAACTGCTGCGTGCTTGCCGCCCTCGACCACACAGAGGTCATCGATGCTGCAAACATCGAAGTTGCCGCCGCCAATCAGCCCGTCCGCAAGTCGGCCATCATCGCGTTTCCCGAATCCATCGAAGTCGTCTTTTTGCCATCGGGCGAGGTCGTGGCCCCAACACTGCTCACCTTGTTGGGCGCCAAGAATACTCGAAACGAAATTAAAAAGGTCACGGTTGTCGACCCTGCAACCACCGCTAAACTGCGTCTATACGCCGTTGCCCCAGACGGAAGCAAGACCTTGGAATTCGATGGCGACACACTTCTAGCCTGGCGACGTCTGGACATTATGCAAGACGTCTCGTATCAGATCGAACTCGATGGGTTTGATCGTGCCCGCGATGCCAATATCATCGCCGCGGCTATTGAATCCCCACAGCGGCTTATGACACTGCGCTTTGACTACTATCCCTATGTCCCGACAACCACCTGAGGCTTAAATGCTGCGCATCATTCCTAATACCACTTATATAACGTATTAGATGAGTCGCGATGTGCCTCGCATTTCGTTCTGCTACGATTGCCACGTTGGCATCAATACAGGAGGGCTCATGCCGGGCTTGGGAACAATCATCAACGTTGCGCTTTTAGTTGCGGGCGGTCTTTTGGGATTAGCGGGCGGCCGCTTCATTACACCGCGCATCCAAGACACGCTCATGAAAGCATCGGGGCTGTGCGTCCTGTTTATCGGCCTGGGCGGCACCATGCAAAAGATGCTCATCATCGATGGAAAGGCGCTAGCGACCACCGGTACCACCATGCTCATCGTCTCATTTGCGCTCGGTTCGCTCATCGGCGAGGCCATCAACTTGGAGGCCGCCATCGAGAACCTTGGCGAATGGCTCAAGCGCAAGACTGGCAGTGAGGGCGATAACGAGTTCACCAACGCTTTTGTCTCGACTTCACTCACCGTGTGCATCGGCGCCATGGCCATTGTGGGATCGATCCAGGACGGCCTGCTCGGCGACTGGTCAACGCTTGCCCTCAAGGGCGCACTGGACTGCATCATCGTCTGCACCATGACGGCCTCGCTTGGCCGCGGCTGCATCTTCTCCGCCCTGCCCGTCGCCGTGTTCCAGGGGACGATCACGTTGTTTGCCGGCGCGCTCTTCCCCATCATGACCACAGCTGCCCTCAACAGCCTTTCGCTCGTAGGCTCCATGCTCATCTTCTGCGTCGGCGTCAACCTCATCCGTCCTCAGACCTTCCGCACGGCCAATATGCTTCCCTCCGTCGTCATCGCCGTCATCTACGCCCTCCTGTTCTAAATCTATCAACGCAGCGGTATCTCGAACATCTGTTTGATGCTGTGCTATGATATGAGGTCACCGTAGCTGTGTTCGAGAGGAGGAGCGGTGGCCGACCAGGACATCAAGATGCTCATCGAGCGCATCATGGCCGAGGCCCGGACCCATCAGTCCGCCCGCTTCTCAAACGAAACCTACGCAGACGAGCCGATTCTCAAAACCGGCCGACAGATGCAGAATTTCCTCCCCGACCAGTACCGTAAAATGCGCGAGATATCGCGCTGGCAGGATGACCCCAAGGGCGGTGCGGGCCGCTGGCTTTCGGAAGCCGAGCTTTTTTACCGCCAGGGCCTGCTGATGGCCGACTTTGAGGACGACTGTCCCTACAACGGCACCTTTAAGTCGTACTTTCCCACCTACAACGCCATGAGCGACCGGCAGCTGCGCGGCTACTTTACCTGGCGTGCCCAAGTGCGCCGCGGAACCGTCGAGGAAACGTCTACGTCCTTTGCCTTTCTGTATCTCTATGAGCTGATCTGCGGCATTGGCGTAGATAATCCACTCGATGGTTTTAACAAGATCAAGGCTTTTTGGGATGTCTATCGCGCCTTCGAGCCCGGCATCGACCGATTTGCACGCGTGTGGCTGCAGGATTACGCCGTGTTCCACGGGCTCGACCCCAAGCTGCTTCGCGACTCTAAAACCGTCATATTCGATAACGCCCTTATCGAGCTGCGGCGCGCGGCACGAGACCTTGTACCAGCACCGACGCCGTCTGACCCGGCACCCAAGCGTCGCAAAACCTCCGAGCCCACGCTCCCCCTTCCGCCCGATGAGGTGCGCGAGGAGCGACTCATGGCCGCCATCAACGCCCTCTCCACGTACAACCTAAGTAGCTCGCGGCTCGACCGCAGCCATCACCGCGATCTGCGCCACGTGGCGTGCGCCGTGTATGTCCGCATGGCGCGCTACTATGACACGCACCGAAAGACCGGCATCGTGGCAAGTTTATTTGGGGAGGAGACGGCAATGCCCTACACCATGTTTGCCTCGGCCGTATTCTTTGCGCCCGAGCGCCACGAGGACTGCGAATACCGTCTGGACCCCATCCATATCTACCGTTGCCAAAACGGTTTTTGGGAATGCATGCGGATTCACGGCAGCAGACAAAAGAGCAGCAAACTTGGCGAGATGATGCGCGCCTGCGACCAACGCCTGCGCCTAGCCCTGGACCCTGCCCATCCCCTTAAGGAAGAAAAGGTCCCCAAATATCTGGCCAAGATTATCGATGACGAGATTGTGGCATGGCTTTCGTGGGACGCCGCACACCAGCCCGTCAAGATCGATATCGATTTGAGCCAGCTGGGGCACATTCGGAGCGCTGCCGCACAAACGCGCGAAGCGCTTTTGATCGACGAGGAACGCGAGGACGGCGCGTCCGCAGAAGCCGAGGCAGCGGACTCAGGGCAACCGGAAGCCGAGCCCGTAGCCGACGCGACGGTCGAGGCGGTCGCGGCGGCTGCAGGGCAGGACGAGTCCGACGAGCCGACCATATCCACCGAACAGTTTGGTGTCGTGGCACCGCTTCTCGCGCCGACGCCCGCGTTCGCAGCTGCTGCGCCCGCTGACGCCACGAACGAACTCGCGCCCGCCGCAGACGCCTATCTCCGCGCGCTGCTCGAGCACAACGCAGTACAGGCGGAATCGGCGGTAGTGCAATCGGAGCAGAGCGAGGACATGCTCGTCGATACCATCAACGAGGCGCTCTTTGACCTGGTGGGCGACACCGTAATTGAATTTAGCGCGGCAGGGCCGCAGATTATCGAGGACTATGAAGCAGACGTGAGAGGATACCTAGACCATGAGTGATACCGCATCCGCAGCACCTCGCGTGCCCAAGCGCGTCGCTGCCGTCATTCTCAACTCGCTCAAGGGCGGCGTGGTCCCGCGCATCGGCCTTCCTTACATCACCGTAGGACGCGAGGTCGAGATCCGCGCCCTGCTCACCGATCTGAGTCTCATCGCCGACGGTGGCGCGAGCTTCCGCTTTCTGGTCGGTCGTTACGGCGCCGGCAAGAGCTTTTTGCTCCAGACTATCCGCACGCACGCCATGGGCGAGGGATTCGTCGTCGCTGATGCCGACCTGTCGCCCGAGCGCCGCCTGCAGGGCGGTCAGGGACAGGGCCTTGCCACCTACCGCGAGCTCATCCGCAATATATCGACCAAGACGCGCCCCGAGGGCGGTGCGCTCAACCTTATTCTGGATCGCTGGGTCGCCTCGTGTGCCGACGTCGACGAGTCGGTCGTCAATGCCCAACTGGCCCCGCTCGAGGAGATGGTCCACGGCTTCGACTTCACCCGCATGCTCCGCCGCTACCGTGCGGCCGTATCCGAGGGCGACGAAGAAGCTATGAGCCGTGTGACCAAATGGATTCGCGGCGAGTACCGCACCAAGAGCGAGGCTCGCGCCGAGCTGGGCTCCTCGACCATCATCAGCGATGACGACTGGTACGACTACGTTAAGCTCATTGCGCGCTTTTTGGTTTGCAGTGGCTACAAAGGCATGCTGGTGCTCATCGACGAGCTCGTGAATCTGTATAAGATTCCCAACGCCATCACGCGCCAATACAACTACGAGAAGATCCTGACTATGTACAACGACACGCTCCAGGGCAAGGCGCAGTACCTGGGCATGATCATGGGCGGCACGCCAACCTCCATCGAAGACCGCCGCCGCGGCGTGTTCTCCTACGAGGCCCTGCGCAGCCGACTCGCTCAGGGCCGCTTTGCGCGCGAAGACCTTAAGGACATGCTCGCGCCCATCATCCGCCTGCAGCCACTCACCTACGAGGAGCTACTGGTGCTCATCGAAAAACTCATGCAGATCCATGCCGGCTACTTTGGCTGGACGCCCACGCTTGCCGAGAACGACTTGGTGGACTTCCTCAAGATCGAGTTCGGTCGTGTGGGAGCCGACACGCATCTGACGCCGCGTGAAGTCATTCGTGACTTTATCGAGTTGCTCGACATCCTATGCCAAAACCCCGATGCAAATGTGGCCGAGCTGCTGCAAAGCGTCGGCGGCGACGCGCTGGCGCCGGCAGCCGCAACAGGCGACACCGGCACCGCAGGCGGCGACCGCAACTTCGCCGAGTTCACCATCTAACCTGCCAAAAAGGGACAGGTTTATTTTGGTAGGTTTTATCTGGGCAAACGTTGAGGCAGCAATGCAGCAAACCGTTGTCCGCCGCGTTGAGAGGTTCTGTTTTGAGAGGAGGGCCCGTGAACGCCTTTGACCGATATGCCCCGTTTATCCAAGACTTCATCTACTCCCACGATTGGGAGAGCCTGCGCTCTATCCAGGTTGCAGCGGCCGACGCCATCTTTAACACGCAAGACAATGTGCTCCTAACGGCGTCTACGGCTTCCGGCAAAACCGAGGCAGCCTTCTTTCCCATCCTGACCGAGTTTTGGGAGAACCCGCCCGCAAGCATAGGCGCCCTCTACATTGGCCCTCTCAAGGCGCTCATCAATGATCAGTTCGTCCGCCTCAACGACCTGTGCGAAGAGGCCGATATCCCCGTCTGGCACTGGCATGGCGATGTCTCGCAGTCGCACAAGGCCAAGCTCATTAAAAAGCCGAGCGGCATCTTGCAGATTACGCCCGAATCGCTCGAGGCGCTCCTGATCCATAAGCACATGGCTATCCCGCGCATGTTTTGCGACCTGCGCTATGTGGTTATCGACGAGGTCCATTCGCTTATGCGCGGCGACCGCGGCGGGCAGACGCTCTGCCTTATTGAACGCCTGTCGCGCATGGCAGGCGTACAGCCCCGCCGCATTGGCCTTTCGGCTACCATCGGCGACCCCGAGCGCACGGGCGCCTTTCTCTCGCAGGGAACGGGACGCGACTGCGTTATCCCCCGTTTTGAGGAACCGCGTCGCGTGTGGCGTATCTCCATGGAGCACTTCTACAACTCGGGCCCCCAGGCGCAGCAGCGAGGATTCGAGAGTGCAGGTCCCCAAGAGGCCGAGGTGCTTGCGTGCGAGCGTATTGAGACGGCGGCGCCCGCGGCACTGCCCGCCGGCACCCAAGACAGACGTCACAGCGGACAGCTCACGCAGGAGGAGCGCCGTCAGCGTCGCGAACAGGCACGGGGCAAGGCTACCTCCAGGGATCATCGCGCTTCCTCGGCCCCCGAGGGCGAAGTCGATATCCCGCGGGCGACCGAGCAGGCGCTTCTCAACCCCACCGACACGGCACCAGACAACGCCGATCCCGGTATGGGCTATATCTTTGAACATACGCGCGGCCGCAAGTGTCTGGTCTTTGCCAACTCGCGCGAGGAGGCAGAGGCCGTGTGCTCCATGTTGCGCAGCTACTGTGAAAACCGGCACGAGCCAGACCGCTTTCTCATCCACCACGGCAACCTCTCGGCATCGCTGCGCGAGACGGCCGAGGAACTCATGCGCGATGAGGAGCAGGCACAGACAACCGTCACCACCTCTACGCTGGAACTCGGTATTGATATCGGCCGTCTGGAGCGTGCGTTCCAGATCGATGCGCCGTTTACCGTCAGCTCCTTTTTGCAGCGAATGGGCCGCACGGGACGTCGCGACCTTCCACCCGAGATGTGGTTTGTCATGCGCGAGGAAGAACCCGAGCCGCGCACGATGATGCCCGAAACGATACCTTGGAAACTCCTGCAGGGTATCGCACTCGTACAACTCTATCGCGAAGAAAAGTGGGTCGAGCCACCCGAGCTCGATCGACTCCCCTACAGCTTGCTCTACCACCAGACTATGTCGACGCTTGCCAGCACCGGCGAACTCACACCGGCTGAGCTTGCCCAGCGCGTGCTCACGCTCAGCTATTTCCACCGCGTCTCGGCCGATGACTATCGCGTACTGCTGCGCCACCTCATCAAGATCGACCACGTCCAGGTCACCGAGGGCGGTGGGCTCATCGTGGGTCTCGCGGGCGAGCGCATCATCAACAACTTTAAGTTCTACGCTGTGTTCCAGGAGAACGAGGAGTTCACCGTCCGCAGCGAGTCGGCCGAGCTGGGCACAATCGTCAATCCCCCACCGCCCGGTGAGCGCATCGCCATCGCAGGCCATTGCTGGATTGTCGAGGAAGTGGACTGGAAGCGTCATACCGTCTTTGCCACGCAGGTCAAAGGCCGGGTGCCGGCATACTTTGGCGACTGCCCCGGAGACATCAATACGCATGTACTCGAGCGCATGCGCCAAGCGCTCAACGAGCACGCGGCATATCCGTACCTTATGGGTAACGCGCGGGCACGCCTTGCACAGGCTCGTCATACCGCCGAGATTTCGGGCGCGGGAACTAAGCCGCTCATTAACCTGGGCGGAGACACCTGGGCACTCTTCCCCTGGCTGGGCAGCTACGCCTTTCTGGCGCTCGAACGTATGCTCAAGATCAAGTGTGCCGCGGAGCTTGGCCTTCGCGGGCTCGATCCGTCGCGTCCATACTTTATGCAGTTCAAGATGAAGGCCGACGAGGAAACATTCTTTGAGGTGCTCGCCGCCGAGGCCGAGAAGGACTTCAACCCCATCGAGCTCGTCTACCCCGGCGAGGTGCCTTATTTTGATCGCTACGACGAGTACGTTCCCGAGGAGCTCGTGCGCAAGGGCTTTGCCGAAGGCGTGCTCGACATCGAGGGCATGAAGCAGCGCGTCCTCAGCTGGCGCGACCACGCCTAAGACCAGTCTTTTTGGGACGGAGAGACTTACTTGTCGTGAAGGACGGTGCCGAGGAAGTCAGTTTCGAAGGGCACGGCTTCGGCAAAGGCGTAGTCGCCGTCGCTGGCGATGAGCAGGCAGTTTTCCTCTCCGCCGAACTCCGCATCGCCACATGGGACCACCCAGGCATGGGCGAATACCTCGAGTGCCGTGGCAGCGCAGTCACGCAGGAACGTCACGTCGCTCCCCTCGTTTGCGCTCACGATATTGGCAACGTAGATACCCCCGAGGTTCAGGCTGCCTCGCACCAAACGCAGCGCCTCAACGGTCGCCAGCTCGCGCACGGGCTCGGCACCGCCAAAGCAATCGCTCACGATCACGTCGTAGCGACGATGGCCCACGCTCGTCACGCCCAGATACGAACGCCCCTCGGCGGTAATCACCCGCAGGCGATCGCCCACCGTGCACTCCAGCTCGTCCAGGTAGAACCACCGACGTGCCAGACGCGTAATCTCTGCGTCATACTCGATGACGTCCATGCGCAAGCCCTCGTGCGACATCAGCGCAAATTTGGGATAGGCAAACCCACCGCCACCTAGCATAAGCATGCGGTCAATGCCGTGACCATAAGCGTCGCGCATCGCATCCTCGGCCTCAAACACGTCGTCAAACGCACGATAGTACGCAAAGACGGGCTCTGCCCAACGCTCGCCAACGTAGCTTGCGCTTTGGTAGACTCCGCCTTGCACCAACACGCGAATCTCATCGCCGCCCTCATCGTGCACGCGCTTTACACGCGCCAGCCCGTTGCGGGTACGTGCGACCTGCAGACAGGCAGCGCGAACAGCGACGGCGGCCGCACCAAGTGCCGCGGCTCCCAGGGCAACGCCGGCAACGACACCAGCAGAAACACTCGGCTTGTTCATTTAGAGCTCCTTTTGCAGATAGAGTCCGTGGTCGTAGAAACCCAAATGGCGATAGTACTCGCGCGTACCGATCGCGCTAATCACGTTGATACGCGCATAACCCGCATCCCGGGCAATCTCGCACGCACGCTCTACGAGCAAACGCCCCAACCCGTGATGCTGCGCCGCCTGTCCCTGGTCGCCCACGCGTGCCGCCATGCCATACACGTGCACCTCGCGAATCATCGCCTCGTCCGGCGTCGCCGGCAACTCGTCCGCATGCGCGGCAACAAATGCGCGATCGGGCAGCGACAGCCGCAAAAAGCCGGCGATCTTGCCTTCGGGCGTCACCCACTGCAAAAAGCGTTCACGCGTCACCGGCGTCTCGTACGTCACTTCTTCGTCAAGGGTCAACTCGCCCAGGTCGGCGCCCGCCGTGCTGATCTCGCGATAGCGAATCTCACGCACCGTCGCACCCTCGCCGCGCGCCGCCAAGCGGTTTTCGACAAGCTGACGCAGATTGGGCTTCTTGTTACCCACCATAATGTCGTCGGAACTAAAGTCGCGAATCATACGGCTAATGCGGCAGAACGCCGGCGTCACCACGATGTCGTCGGCCAACACATCGAGCAGCTCTTCCTCGGTATAAGGGCGCCATTCGCCACGCTCATAGCAGCCCACCAGACGCGAGCCCTCGATGAGCGCACACGGATAGACCTTGACCTCGTCGGGCATAAAGGCGCCCTCGGTCATAAAGCGCTCGTAGTCGTGCTTGTCCCCCTCGGGCGTGGCGCCCAGCAAGTTGAGCATAAAATGCGCATGGATCTTAAAGCCAAACAGGCGCGCGAGCGAAAACGCCCGCTCGATCTGCGCCACCGAAATGCGGCGCTCGTTGATATCGAGCAGATGCTGGTCGAGGCTCTGGATACCCATCTGAATCTTGGTGCAGCCGAGGCGGCGGATAAGCGTAAGCGCCTGCGGCGTTACGGCATCGGGGCGCGTCTCGATAACGAGCCCCACCACGCGATGCTTCGCCGTCTCGTTGATGCGCTGCTGACGCTCGAGCTCCTCCATCGTTGCCGTCTGCCACTCGGTGACCTCGCCCCACGGCGTACCGGGGCCGTACAGACGACGCACCGCGCGGTTATAGCCGCCCACGGCAACATCCACACGCTCCTGCTCGTCGGCAACGCCGGCAGCGAGCTTGGCCTCGTCTGTCGCAATGCCGGCAGCCCGATAGCGCTCGCGGCGCTCTGTTACCACCGGCGGCAGGGCATCGGCGGGAGCGTCATCGAGCAGGCGCCCCGCCTCGGCACGGCTGATGCCCGGACGCGCCAACATGGGGTTTGCCGCCACGCCCGCCACCGCATCATCATTGAGCGCACGGAAGAGCTCCGACATAAACCATGCCTGATACCCTTGCGGATAGTCGCTCCAGGTACCGCCGAGCACGATGAGCTCGATCTTGTCGGTCGCATGCCCCATCTGCGAAAGCGCCGTCAAACGGGCGCTCACCTGCAGATACGGATCGAAGCAGTTTTGCTCCGCACGGGCGCACGCCGGCTCGGCGTGCAGGTAGCTTTTGGGCATGCGCAGATCGTTGGGGCAAAACAGGCAATCGCCCGAGCATGGCCAGGGCTTGGTGATGACGGTAATGGTCGCCACGCCCGAAGCCGTGCGACGAGGCTTCATCCTCAGCACCCGCAGCAGCTGGCGTTCCAGATCGGCATCAACATTCCACGCAGCCCACCGAGCCGGCTCCTCGCGTTTAACCCGCTGGTAGAATGGCAGCAGGCGGCGCTTGGCCAGGTCACGTTTGTCGGCACCCTCACGGCGCGCCTCGGCATGTATCAATTTGACGAGCGCTTTGTCGTCCACGGTCTCGCCGCGACGCAGAGCCTCAAGTATGTTCAAGATAATCTGTTCCATGCCCCCATTGTAAAGGCAAAGGCGCCGAAGCCCGTCACGGCTCCGGCGCCTCCATCAAACAGCGCGTCTATGGTTTATAAGTCTTCAATAACCACCCGTCACTCCGGATCAAACGACATGTCACCCGAACCAACCTCAAAACGATACGTGGCAGACTTATCACCGTTGTCGAATTCAAGATTCAATATGGTCTCGCCATCGTAGCCAAGCGGAAGGAAACCGCTCTCGAAGTCGCCGCTGCCCACGGTGAGGCTCGCCGTAAAGCCCGTAGAGTTCGGAACCGTTATCTCCACATCGCCCGAGTCCACGCTTACGTCCATCGACTTCGCGGGGGCCTGGTAGAGCTCGAACGTCACATCGCCCGAACCGACCTCAGCGCTGAGCGCATCAGTCACGCTGCCCGTAAACTCTACATCTCCCGCACCCAGGAAAAGGTCGAAACCATCACAGATGACACCGGCAATCTGCAGATCACCCGAGCCCACGTGCGCGTTGACTCCCTTCAGATGTTCGGCAACACGGCGCGGCAGCTCGATCGTAACTGAGCGATCGATTGCCTTACCGTCATCACTTCCAAACTGGGAAACCTTGAGCGTCGAGTCCTCGACAGATGCGATGTTTTGCGTCGCGGCCTTGGAGGCATCCATACCCTCGGCAACGCGCCCCCGCTCGATAACGCGAGCCTTGTTGCCATCAACAACCTTGACGTCCACCGAAGCCGCATTGATATCGAAATCGAGGTAGCGGAACTCATCGGCATCAAAAGTCGTGCTCGAAAGCTGCTGAGGCCGAGCGGAATAGTTACCGCTATCCAAGAGATCATCGTCGTCAAACATATCGTCCATACCAGACAAGCCGGATACAACATCGTCGAGATTCCACGGACCATCAAAATGAATCAATATCCGCGAAAAGCCACAGACAAGCCCGATGATGAGCACAAACGCTCCGATGCCAACGCCCAAGCGTACCTTGGACTCATGCGAAAGCTTCATCATTCATCACCCTCTTTGGCACATGGCTCAGCGGTAGTCGCGGTAGCCACGTCAGTATCAACCGAAGCGGAAACATTCCGAGCCCTAGCCGCCACCGGTGCCGGACCAACCTGAATATCCCCGCGTGCCCAATCACCATCGAGCGCACGCGCTACCCAGTGATAGATGGGAATCGTGAAGAAGATCAGTGCGGCAAAGGGGCCGGCACCAAACAGGAACATCAGCAAAAAGAACAGCAGCCAGCACACGGCCCAATATGGGAACGACTGGAACGGGCCCTTCACCGGAGTCGAGCCAACCGCGGTGCCACTCGTCGCCTGCGCCGTAGCGGCATTGGCAGCCTGTGCACTCCAGCTTGCCGCTTGCGCCGCCTTGGCCGCAGCATCACTCGCCTGTGTTGCCGCCTCGGTAGCGCGCGCCGCCGCCTCATGGGTGCGAGCACGCTCTGCCGCCTCGGCCTCGCGCTGACGGGCGCGGTCCTCGTTCTCAAACTCGATATCGTCCTCGATCTCGTCGCTCGGATTGAGCAGCTCGTCCAGGCTCACGCCATAAAGTTTGGCGAGCGAGATCAGGTTCTCGGTATCGGGCGAGCTCTCCGCGCGTTCCCATTTACTGACCGCCTGGCGCGACAGTCCCAGCTTTCGCGCCAGCCCTTCTTGGCTAAAACCCTTGCTGCGACGAAGGTCGGCGAGCCGCTGCGCAGTTTCTACATTCATGGTTCCTCCTATGTGATGCCAGCCGTGCCGCCGGACCGTTTTTGTTCTTAAGGCGCCTTGCACAGTTAAAAATCTATCCGCCACCGCCAAAAGCACGCCACCTATTCTAGTGAGATTTTTGACAACCGGCGGTTGCGGGTGCATATGAGCTGCGGACATGTGTCCAAACAAAGCAATGACCCGTAGCTTGGTTGTCCCCGTTGCGGCGTTAACGGTAGTATGGTCGTACTGTTTATTCCGCACCGCCAACGGAGGGAGTTCCGCGCCGTGAACCGCGATTTCGCCTCATCGCTCATCCAGCTCAACAACACGTTCTATCGCGAGCACTCCGCCTCCTTCTCCGATACGCGCCAGGCCCCGTGGCCCGGCTGGGTGCGCACCATGGATATCGCGCTCGGGCAGCTCGACGTCGCCACGATCGAGCATCCCGTCCGTGTCTTCGATCTTGCCTGCGGCAATATGCGATTCGAGAACTTTGCCGCCGGCGGCACGCTGGCTGCCAAAGGCGTGGACGGCACGAGCCCCTCGGCAGACGCCAGCTGCCCCTTCGAGTTCTATGGCGTCGACTCGTGCCAGGACCTGGCCATCGATGCACGCGGCCACGCCCTGCGCATTCCCAACCTGCACTTCCAGGAACTCGATGTGCTCGACGCCCTCATGAAGCTCAACCCCGCCAAGACACCCGACGTGCTTTTCGACGCCCCGCTCGCCGACATCTCGGTCTGCTTTGGATTTATGCACCACGTGCCGTCGTGCGAGTACCGCGTACGCGTGCTCGACGCCCTGGTGCGCCAGACGCGCCCAGGCGGCATCATCGCCATCAGCTTTTGGGAGTTTATGAACGACGAGCGCATGGCGCGCAAGGCCGTTCGTGCCGAGGCCCGCGCCGAGCTCACCCCACCGTTTGAGGGTTACGATTCCGCGCAGTTTGAAGCCGGCGACCACCTCATTGGCTGGCAAAACGACCGCCACGCCTACCGCTATTGCCATCACTTTGACGATCAGCAGATCACCGACCTGGTACGCGGCGTCCGAACGTTCTACAAGAGCGGCGAGGTCCCCGTGCGCGAGCTCGAGCGTTTCCATGCCGACGGTCGCAGCGGCGAGCTCAACCGCTATGTGATTCTCAAGCGCCTGTAGGCATCGACGACGCGCCGCCGAGCCGCGCCGCATCTTTCGGGCAAACTATGCCCACCTTCTTCCAACGCATTGCCGAAACGCGCAGCCATGCGTTTCGCATTTATGACCAAGGAGCCTCATGGGAGCCGTCCACGTTCGCACGCCTAAGAACTTTGTACTCGAGGAGCGCCTGGAGCGCTACGCCGATGCGATTGAGGCGAACCCCGAGGCCTATGCCGGAGATTGGCGCGAGGCCTGTGCGCCCGCAGGCAGCAAGCCTTTCGAACACCTTCATCTGGATCTTGGTTGTGGCAAGGGAACGTACCTTGTAGAGCGCGCGGCCCGCGAGCCAAACACGTTCTTTATCGGCATGGACCAGGAGCCCATCTGCATCGCCTATGCCGCACAGAAAATCTGCGAGCAGGAGCTGTCCAACGCACTTGTCCTGCCCCGAGGCGCCGCATCGCTGCCGCAGCTGTTTGCCGCAGGCGAGCTCGATGCCATCACCATCAACTTTCCCACGCCGCAGCCCAAGGCCAAGTACGCCAAAAAACGGCTCGTCCATGTCGACCATCTGATGCTCTACCGCCCGCTCTTTGCAGCCGGCGCCACCGTCACGCTGCGCACCGACAGCAAACCGCTGCGCGACTACGCCCTGGGGCAGATTGCCGCGGCCGGCTACGACACGCTTTGGGTAAGCGACGACGTCCGCCGCGACCATCCCGAGCATCCCGAGACCGAATACGAATGCCGCACGCGCGAGATGGGTGCCGTCGTCTATGGCATTTGCGCCACACCCGGCGCGCAGCCCAGCGATGAACAGCTCGCGGCGGGCCGCGCGCAGGAGCAAAGCCTTGCCTGCTACCTGCCCGAAAACCTCGATGAGCTCACCTATGTACCTCTGGGTATGGAAGAGGCCGTCGAGAACTTTAGAAACCGCGCCCGTAAAGGCAAGAAGCGCCTGCCGCAAGAGTCCTAGGGGCTTCTGATGGTCGCGGCGTCGGCAAACAAGCGCAAATTGGCACCAGCGAACGGCCCTCAAACCTAAGTGAGTAGACTTTTTTGCAATAGCCAGGCACAGCCCGCATAGCGAAACATAAAACCGCAGGTAGAACCCTTGCGCAAAAGTCATGTGCTCGCAATATCGCAAAAAGTCTACTCACTTGGCTAGCGACTACACTAAACGGCTGGGCAGAACGCCCATTTCCTGCATTTTCTTGCCTGCGAACGCATCGATGCGACGCTACGCCATAATAGTTGGCGGACAATCGCGAGAGAAAGCAAACACATGGCACAGACCACGACAGATATCGCCGCCAGCACCGTCTCCGGTGCCGGAGCCGCCAGTTCATTCTCGGGCGGCACGGGAACCGAAGCCGAATTCGGCTCGCTCGGTGCGCTCTCCCCCACCTGGTGGGAGCCCGAGGACGGCAGCGAGCCCGAACCATGGCTCACGCCTGATCAGGCCTTCGAACGCTTCTTTGAATGGACGAGCGACCGTGGCATTGAGCTGTGGGACCACCAAGAAGAAGCCCTCATGGACCTGGCTGCCGGCGATCACGTCATTTTGGGAACACCGACCGGATCGGGCAAGTCGCTCGTCGCGCTGGGCATGCTCTTTATGGGCATGGCGCAGGGCAAGCGCTGCTACTACACAGCTCCTATCAAGGCTCTGGTCAGCGAAAAGTTCTTCGACCTGGTACAGGTGCTCGGCCGCGATAACGTAGGCATGATTACCGGCGACACGCATATCAACACCAAGGCGCCCGTCATCTGCTGCACGGCCGAGATCCTTGCCAACGACGCACTGCGCGAGGGCGAAGATGCCGATGTTGGCTGCGTCGCCATGGACGAATTCCACTACTTTGCCGACCCTGATCGCGGTTGGGCCTGGCAGGTGCCGCTGCTCACCCTGCCTCACACGCAATTCATGCTCATGAGCGCCACGCTCGGCGATGTCACCGCGATTGCCGCCTCGCTCGAGGAACACACCGGCGCTACCTGCGACTTGGTCGTCGATGCCCCACGCCCTGTGCCGCTGAGCTACGACTATGTGACGACCTCCCTCGAGGGCACCGTCGAGCTCGCGATGCGCCGCGGCGAGGCCCCGCTCTACATCGTGCACTTTAGCCAGGATGCCGCCCTTGCGACGGCACAGTCGCTCGCCAATTTTGGCATCGCCAGCAAGGAGCAGCGCGAAGCCATCAAAGAAGCGGCAAAGGGAACGAGCTTCTCGACGGCCTTCGGCAAGATCCTCAAGCGTTTGCTCGGCTGCGGCGTCGGCGTGCACCACGCCGGTATGCTGCCGCGCTATCGTCTGCTGGTCGAGCGCCTGGCGCAGCAGGGCCTACTGCCCGTCATTTGCGGCACCGACACACTCGGCGTCGGCATCAACGTGCCCATCCACACCGTGGTCCTCACCGCGCTCACCAAGTTCGACGGCTACAAGATGCGTCGCCTGCGCGCCCGCGAGTTCCATCAGATTGCCGGTCGCGCCGGCCGCTCGGGCTTCGATACCGAGGGCATGGTGATTGCCGAGGCACCCGAGCACGAGATCGAGAACGCCAAGCTCATGGCCAAGGCGGGCGACGACCCCAAAAAACTCCGCAAGATTAAAAAGAAGAAGGCCCCCGAGGGCTTTGTCACCTGGAACAAGCAGACCTTTGAGCGCCTGATCGAGACGCAGCCCGAAACGCTCAAGCCGCGCCTTCGCATCACACACTCCATGGTGATTAGCGTGGTCGAGCAGGGCGGTGACGCTCGCGCCCGCGTGCACGACCTCATCGAGACAAGCCTGCAGACCCCCGAAGAAAAAGCCAAGCTCGAGGTTCGCGCCGACGAAATCTTCGCCACGCTCATCGATTCCGGCGTCGTCGTTCGCACCGAGGTGCCACCCGCACCCGATGCCCCGACTGACACCGCACCAGATATTGACTATGCGCTGACGGTCGATCTGCCCGAGGACTTCGCGCTCGACCAGCCGCTCTCGCCGTTTTTGCTTGCCGCGCTGGAGTTGCTCGATCCCGAGAGCGAGACCTATACCATGGACCTCATCTCGATGGTCGAGGCAACGCTCGAGGATCCCAAGCAGGTGCTGCGCGCTCAGGAGCGCGCAGCACGGGACCGCGCGATGGCCGAAATGAAGGCTGACGGCGTCGAATATGAGGAACGCCTGGAGCGCATCCAGGATGTCACCTACGAAAAACCGCTCGAGGACTTGCTCGATGCCGCCTTCGACAAGTACTGCCAGGAAGTGCCCTGGGCAAACGACTATCAGCTCTCTCCCAAGAGCGTTCTGCGCGATATGCTGGAAAGCGCGAGCGATTTTAAGGGCTACATTCAAAAGCTCGGCATCGCCCGCTCCGAGGGCATTTTGCTGCGCTACCTGGCAGAGGCTTACCGTTCACTCGACCGCACCGTGCCCATCGAGAAGCGCGACGAGCGCCTGCGCGACATTATCTCGTGGCTGGGCTTTGTGGTGCGCTCGGTGGACTCGAGCCTGGTGGACGAGTGGGAGAACGCCGGCAACCCGGCAGCCCTCGATGCTGCGCCGCCGCGGGGCATCGACGAGGTCGTGGCGGACCGCCGCGGCTGCACGCTGCTGGTGCGCAACGCGCTCTTCCGCCGCGTGACCCTTGCCGCCCGCGAGCACGTTCGCGACCTGGGCGAGCTCGACGACGACTGGGGCATGAGCGAGATCCGCTGGCAAAAAGCGCTCGACGCTTACCACGAGCAGCATGAGGAGATCCTCACCGACGGAGATGCCCGCAGCGCCGCGATGTTTTCCATCGACGAGTCCGACGAGAAGACCACGCACGTATGGCACGTGCACCAGATCTTTGCCGACGAGGATGGCGACCACGACTTTGGCATCATGGGCGATGTCGATCTGGACGCCACGCAGGACGGCGGCGAGGTCATCTTCAAGATCTACCGTGTCGGCTTTATCGAGGACCTGCTCGAAGACTAGCCGGGCGCAATGGGACGAAACGAAGCGGGGCCGCTGGCAACATCGTCAGCGGCCCCGCTTTTTGCGCGATACGCTATCCTCTACTCGGCATCCTCGACCTCATACGAATCCGCCTCGGCGGGCTCATCATTTGTCTCTGGCGCAGCCCCGCGCGCCTCGTCAAAGGCGGCCTTCATGGTCTTGTTGCCCCACGTGAGCTTGCGAATGGTAAGATCGTCGGCTTTCTTGTTGGCCAGGCGCAGATTGTTCTCGGAGGACAGCAACGCCTCCTTGGTTTTTTGCAGATGGCTAATCGTCTTGTCAATCTCATCGATCGCCGTCTGGAACTTGCGGCTCGCGATCTCGTAGTTACGACCGAAATCATTCTTGAACTTTTCCATCTTGGCTTCGAAGTTCGTGACATCGATATTCTGCTGTTTGTACTCCGCTAGCTCCTGTTTATAGCGCAGCGAACCCATGGCGGCGTTGCGCAGCAGCGTAATCATGGGAATGAAGAACTGCGGGCGGATCACGTACATCTTCTCATAGCGGTAACTCACGTCGACGATGCCCGCGTTATAGAGCTCACTCTCAGGCTCCAGCAGGGTGCAGAGCACCGCATACTCGCAGCCTTTCTGGCGACGATCGTGATCGAGTTTCTTAAAGAAGTCCTCGTTTTTGTGTTTGGTCGCAGTCTCGTCGTTCTCGTTTTTCATCTCGAACATAATCGAGATGATCTCGTTGCCGCTCGCATCGCACTCACGGAAAATGAAGTCTCCCTTGGTGCCCTCGGACGCATCGTTATCCTTCTCGAAATACGCATTGGGAAACGCCGTCATGCGCAGACGGTTAAACTCGGTCTCGCAATGCTGCTCGAGCGACTCGCCCACCATCTTGGTAGACAGGCGAACCTTCATGTCCTTAAGGCGCTCGATCTCTTCATCCTTGTAACGAATCAGGTCATCGCTCGCGCGCTTGGCCTGCGCAAGCTCGAGCTCGTGTGCTGCTCTGGCCTGTTCCTCGCGCGAATCGCGCACCGCCAGCTCGCTCGTGAGCTTTGCGCGGGCCTCATCGCGCTCTCGCTCCGCCGCGGCGACCGCCTCCGATAGGTTCATTTTTGCCATCAGTTCCTGCTCGCGCAGCTGGGCGCGCAGGCCCTCGGCCTCCTGCTCAGACTGAGCCTTTGCGGCGGAAAACTTCTCCTGCACCTTCGCGCGGTAGTCTGTGAGTGTGCGTTCGGCCTCGCTGCGAGCGACATCGAGCTCACGCTGAGACTCGGCCGCGGCAGCGGCAAGCGCCATCTCCTGGGCCTTGTCCGCCGCGGCAAGCTTGGCCTGCAACTCGGCAATCTGGGCATCTCGTGCAGCTACATCGTTTTGAGCAGCATTGCGCGCCGCCGACTCGGCAAGCTTGGCTTCGTCATCCTTGCGCCCCAGCTGCGCACGCAAGTTGTCGATTTCGCGCTGGAGCTCGGCGTTCTCCTTTTGAGCGTCGGCACGGGCCTCAACCGCCGCGCGCTGGCTTGCGCTCTCGCGCTCTGCGGCAGCGCCCTCGAGCTTGGCGTGCAGCTCGGCAAGCTCCGCATCGCGCTTGGCGAGCTCTTGCGCCAGCTGTTGAGCTGCGGCGTTCTTCTGCTCGACAAGCTGAGCATCGCGCTGAGACTCTGCCCTTTGCAAAGCAGCCGTCGAGCGTGAGCGTTCAAGTTCCAACGCCTGCTCGCCCTCGCGCTGGACTGCCTTCACACGCTCGTCCAGGTCGCGCGAGAACTCGGCATCGCGCACCTGCTTGACGATATCCGCATAACCGGACGCATCGACCTTAAAAACTTCGCCGCAATGCGGGCACTTGATCTCGTTCATGGCAGCTCCTCGATGGACGCAAATTTCAACCGCCTACACTCTACCGCGCCGCACGGACAAAAAAGGCGCCGCCGCCATAATGGCAACGGCGCCAGATCCACCGCAAAGGTGACTGTCCCCTTTGTGGTGGCTTGGATCCTTACAGGTCGCGGTAGTCGATCAGGCGAAGATTGGGTTGAGACTCAAGCCAAGCGCAAAGCTCGGGGTCGATGAGTGCATCAACTTCCTTGGCACGATCGGTCGTAAGCGAGCTGCTCTCGAGGATAAAACGATCGAGATAGCCCGGATGGCACACAAAGACGACCGTCTCGCCGTCCTCCATCTCTCGAACCGCCTGCATAATCGAGTCCTTGGGTTCGTAGCCCGGCTCCATCGAGTGCATCACCATCCGCAGGTCGGTATCTCCGCAATGCACCACCGCCGTGGGGTCGAAGCTCGCCTTTTGCTCCTTAAGGCCCAGCTCTTGGGCAACCGTCGAGATCGCGCGGTTAAGGTTTTTGCTCATGACGGCATGGGCCTCAAAATAATCGGGTTCGCGGCCCACGATCTCGACAAAGCGGTCATGCTGCGCGCGAATCTCGATGCAGGCCTCGTCGAAGTCTATCAACTCCTCGCCGCGCTTAAAGTGCTCGCGGAAGGTACGGCTGCTATGGAACTCACCGTTCTCGTTGAGCATGCTCGGAATGAGCGCCGGGTCGGCACACGGCTTGCCCAGGCATACGTTGGTATGCTGGCCCACCGCAATGCCGGCATCCGCCACGAGCGACCAGCCGCGCTCAGCTTCGGGCATATTGGGCATCAGGCCCGCCGAGCGCACCAGGCCCTCATTGATACTGCGGGCAATCCCCAAGTCAACGGCATACGAATAACCAATATCATCGGCACGAATGAGCAATTGCTTCATATTGACCCCCATCTATGGAAAGGGGCACTTGAAGTGCAACCAAGTGCCCCAGGCAATTATCTTACCGAACAGACGCTTTAGGCCTTGGCGGCGGCAGCGTCCTCATCGAGCTGCTCTTTGGTGAAACCAAAGAGATAAGCGATGGCGGCGGCGGAAACAAACGCGGCACCCGATGCAATGCACCCCCATACGAGATTGGCAGTTCCGCCGGCAACATATCCGGTGATACCCAGAATATTCGTCGCGCCCAAAACATACGTCGTCACATTGGTAAGAGCCGCGATCAGGCCGCCGATAGCGCCGCCGGCAACCATGGCACCCAAGCAGCGGGTGTACTTAAAGCCGCAGCCATACAGCGCGGGCTCCGTCACGCCGCCGACAATGCCGGAGAGCGAGAAACCAAGCATGGCACCCTTTTCGTCAGTCTCCTTAAGGCGCAGGAAGGCGCCGAAGGCCATGCCCCACGTAGCGAACTGAGCGATAGCGCCCGCGACCATGACGCAGGAGTCAGAGCCCATGGTGAGCAGCTGCACAATGCCAAGGGTAAGCAGGACCTGGTGCATACCGGTCATAACCAGGAACTCCCAAAGCGCGGCAATGGCAACGAGGGAGATGACCGTGACGATACCGCCGGTGTTGCCGAGGCCGAACATAAAGTTACCAACCGCGTTGCCCAAGATAGAGCCAATCGGAGCCAGCGCGCACAGCAAAACGGGAATCATGACGGCCAGAGTACACACGGGCACAAACACCGTAGAGAGCATGTCGGGAATGATCTTCTTCATGAACTTCTCAACGACCATGAGTACCGGCATGGACAGAACCATGGGGAGAACGGTGCAGGAATAGTTGTTCAGCTGAGCCGGGAGCACGCCGTAAACCATCGTGGTCGTAGCACCAGAATCCGCAGCGGCGTTGACCAACGTCATGAACTCGGGGGCAATGAGCACGCCGCCGAGCATCATGCCGAGCGGCTGGCTGCAGCCGAGCTGCTTTGCGGCAGCCCAACCCAGATAGACAGGGAGGAAATAATAGCCGGCGTTGTAAATCCAGTTGTAGAAGAAGTTGTAGATGTCAGAATCTGCAGACCAGATACCGAGCATGCCGTCGCCGCAAAGTACAGCAAGTGTGCGGAACATGGCGGCGCCCATGATAATGGGGATCGTCATGCACATTGTCTTGGACAGGTAGTTAAGGGCCTTCTTGCCCGCAGTCTTGACCGTCAGTGGCTCCTTGGTGCCGTCATCGAGGTTCTCGTCAATGGAGCCTTCGCCCTTGACGCCCAGCGCAATGGCGGCGTCATAGACCTTCGGCACGTTCTGGCCAATGATGACCTGATACTGGCCGCCAGACCACTGTGCGCCCAACACACCCTTGATCTTCTTAACTTCATTATCATTGGGAATGGACTGATCTTTGAGGTTCAGACGCAAGCGGGTCATGCAGTGCGTCGCGTTCGTCACATTGGAGGCGCCGCCGACGGCAGCGAGCACGTCCTCGGCAATCTTCTTGTTATCGACAGTCATGTCGAATCCCTTCTCTTCCAACTAAAGGCCGTGGGACTTCACGGCACCAAGACGCACGATTCCGCTCGCGCCTGCGCAGCGCGCGATACCAGTTGGCAAGAGATTGATTTGCATGTGATTCCCGGGTGGATCGACATGAAAAAAGCCCCGCGCACAACCGACAGAGACCCAATTATGGTCTCGGCAGAATCGGTAGTGCCTCTCGGAGCTGCGCCGTGAGTAACACCCAACACACGGCGAGTATATGCGGCAGATGCGTTCGTTGCGGCTCAGATTACCGACGAACGGTAGCAAACGACCCGCGAACGGTCGCCATGACGGAAAGGAAATACCAGAGAGCCTATTTATCCGAGTGGACAGAAGCCACGCGATTCACATGCATGATCAGATAGACGAGCTCCTCTTGGGCCAATGGCTCGCCAAAGGTCTCTTGAATCAGATCGTCGACACGGTGAGCGCAACGCGATGCCGCCGGATACTGCTCCACGAGCACGTCGTAAAGACCGGAGTTCTCGGTATCGATCGGCTCTTTCTTTGCCACGCGGTCGAGCAGATAGCGCACATGAGTGGCAAAGCGGGCAAAGGCGAACGACGAGCGATCGACCGTCACACCCAACTCTTCTTGAATAATCGCGACCGTCATATCGAGCAGTCGCTCCTCGTGCTGCTCGGCAAGCACGCGCCGCTCGCTCGGCTTAACCGATGCGTTGACAATCGACATGGCAATGCCCGCGGCCTCGCTTCGGGGCATGCGCACATGAAAGCTCTTCTGGATGCCGCGAACAGCCAGCTCGCCCAAGCGGTATTCGATGGGATGCAGCTGCTCCAGATCGCGCTCAAGCGGCAACGACACCACCATGTGTTCGCGGGCGCGCTTAATGGCAAACTGAATATGGTCTGCCAATGTAATGGGAAGGTTAGGACTCAATTCGTACGAAAGCTGTCCGGTCGCGATATCGGCCAGCTGAGCAGAAAACTCCAGCACCTCGGGGTCGACCTCATCGATAAACGCCAGGTACTTTGAATCGATGCCGTAAAAGGTACGCGTGATGACATCCAGGTCGACCTCATGCGGCATATCGCCAAAGCCGATACCGCGGCCCAGCGCGATAAGCTGACGCCCCGCGCCATCTTCGCAGATGGCAGCGTTGTGGTTAATGCGCTGGATAGCCCTCATGGAATCATCGCTCCTACTAAAACGCGCCGTGCAGACCATCCGCGCGGCGCGTTCATTCTACCTGCACTTACAGCTAGAGTCCAAAGAAGCCCAGGATCTGGTCGCGGCTAACGGGCTTGTAGTTGTTGGCATCGAGGCCAACGTCGTAGCGAAGGACTGGGCGCTCGCGATCGCGATTGCGCGCGTTGGTGCGGTCTCCCCTGCTGTGAATGTGCCCGTGCAGCATGATGGCGCCGCGCGCCTTGCCATTCCAGCTGAGCATGGGGTAATGGCTCATTACCAGGCGATGGCCCTTAGCGTAACCGGGGGCGACCTCCAGATAATCGCGCACCTCATCCCAAATGTGCGGCGCGTCTGGATCTTCCCAGTCGTCGTCATGGTTACCGCGGATGAGCGTTACGTTCTGACATTCGATGCGCTCGCGCAGGCGCACCGCCTCCACCAGGGGCAAACGATAGGTAAAGTCTCCCAAGATATAGAGGCGGTCGTCCACAGCCACGCACTCATTGATGGCATCGATGACCTTGCGGTTCATCTCCTCGACCGAATCAAACGGTCGATCCATGTCGTGCAAGATATTCGTATCGCCCAGGTGCAGGTCGGCGGTAAACCACATCATCGTCTCTGTCCTCATTTCGCAACGCGTATAAGACCTGTTTAGTATACAGACGCGGCGATGAGACAGTCACCCAAAGAGCCCGCCGAACAGACCTCGGCGACGCTTGTCCTTTTTATTCGAACCTTTACCCCGGGCGTTCTTATCCTTTGGCTCTGTTAGACCAAATTTGACACGATCGGCTGTTCGTCGAACCGGAAAA
>DXZQ01000016.1 GCA_019419585.1 Collinsella sp.
TCTCGCCGAAGCGCTGGCCGCCGAACTGGGCCTTGCCGCCCAGAGGCTGCTGGGTAACCAGGCTGTAAGGGCCGGTCGAACGGGCGTGGATCTTGTCGTCGACCATGTGGCCGAGCTTGAGGATGTAGGACGTACCCACGGTAATGGGCTCGCGGAACTCCTCGCCGGTGCGGCCGTCGAACAGACGGGTCTTGCCGCGCTCGTCAAGCTGGGTGACGAACTCGGGGCGCATGTGATCGCCAAAGGCAGCGGTGGCCTTGTTGAGCATGTTCTTGTTGGCGCGACGGATGACCTCGGCGATCTCGTCCTCCTTGGCGCCGTCGAAGACGGGCGTCGCGGTGAAGAACGGACCGGGGACGTACTTGTCGGAGTCGGCATTCTCGGTATCCCAACCGCAGGCGGCAGCCCAGCCAAGGTGGCACTCGAGCAGCTGGCCGACGTTCATACGCGAAGGAACGCCCAGCGGGTTGAGGATAACGTCGATCGGGGTACCGTCAGCCATGTAGGGCATGTCCTCGACCGGCAGAACGTTACAGATAACACCCTTGTTGCCGTGGCGGCCGGCGATCTTATCGCCCTGCTGGATCTTACGACGCTGAGCGACGTAGACGCGCACCTGCTCGTTGACGCCGGGGGCCAGGTCGTCGCCGTTCTCGCGGCTAAAGCGGACGACGTCGATGACGCGGCCGTAAGCGCCGTGAGGCATCTTAAGGGAGGTGTCGCGGACATCGTGCGCCTTGGCACCGAAGATGGCGCGCAGCAGGCGCTCCTCGGCGGTCAGAGCGCTCTCGCCCTTAGGCGTGACCTTACCGACCAGGATGTCGCCAGGGCCGACCTCGGCGCCGATGCGGATGATGCCGTCCTCGTCGAGGTTGGCAAGCATGTCCTCGGAGAGGTTCGGGATCTCGCGGGTGATCTCCTCGGGGCCGAGCTTGGTGTCGCGGGCGTCGATCTCGTGACGGGTGATGTTGATGGTCGTCAGCAGGTCCTCGGCCACCAGGCGCTCGGACACGACGATACCGTCCTCGTAGTTAAAGCCTTCCCACGGCATGTAGGCCACGGTGAGGTTCTGGCCCAGTGCGAGCTCGCCATGATCGGTCGAAGGACCGTCAGCCAGGGGCTCGCCCTGTTCAACGGTATCACCGACGCGCACGAGCGGACGGTGGTTGATGCAGGTGGACTGGTTGGAACGCTGGTACTTGGCCAGGTGATACTCGTCCATGCCGCCGGCATGCTTGACGATGATCTTGGCGGCGTCGGCAAAGATGACCTCGCCGGCGTTCTTGGCCAGGGTGACCTCGCCGGAGTCCAGAGCGGCGCGACGCTCCATGCCGGTACCGACATAGGGAGCGGCGGGGTGAACCAGCGGCACGGCCTGACGCTGCATGTTAGCGCCCATCAGCGTACGCTTGGCGTCGTCGTGCTCAAGGAACGGGATCAGCGTGGCTGCGACGGAGAGCATCTGGCGCGGCGAGACGTCCATGTAGTCGACGTCCTCGACGGGCACGTCGGCGGGAGCGCCGAAGGAGCCGTCGAAGTCGCGGGTACGGGCGATCACGGTGTGCGGACGGACGATCTTGCCCTCGGCATCGGTCGTGATGAACTCGTTGGTCTTGGGATCGAGCGGCGTGTTGGCCGGCGCGATGACGTGCTTCTCTTCCTCGTCAGCGGTCATCCAGTCGATCTGGTCGGTGGCAACGCCGTTCTCGACGCGACGGAACGGGGCCTCGATGAAGCCATACTCGTTGACGCGGGCGTAGAGGGCGAGCGAGCCGATCAGGCCGATGTTGGGGCCTTCGGGGGTCTCGATCGGGCACATGCGGCTGTAGTGCGAGTTGTGAACGTCGCGGACGGCCGTCGGCACGTTGGTGCGGCGGCTGGAGCCGGACTTGTGGCCGGCAAGACCACCAGGGCCGAGTGCGGACAGACGGCGCTTGTGGGTCAGACCGGTCAGGGGGTTCGCCTGGTCCATGAACTGCGAGAGCTGCGAGGAACCGAAGAACTCCTTGATGGAGGCCACGATCGGGCGGATGTTGATGAGCGACTGCGGGGTGATCTCGTCGATATCCTGGGAGCTCATGCGCTCACGGACGACGCGCTCCATACGGCTCATGCCGATACGGAACTGGTTGGCGACAAGCTCGCCGACGGTGCGGATGCGGCGGTTGCCAAAGTGGTCGATGTCGTCGACCTTGAAGCCCTGCTCGCCGGCAGCGAGGGACAGGAGGTAGCGCAGCGTCGCAACGATATCCTCGTCGGTGAGCACCGTGACCTCTTCCTCGGTGGTGAGGTTGAGCTTCTTGTTGACCTTGTAACGACCGACGCGGGCCAGATCGTAGCGCTGCGGGTTAAAGAGCAGACCCTCGAGCAGGCTGCGGGAAGCGTCCACGGTGGGAGGCTCGCCCGGGCGCAGACGACGGTAGATCTCGATAAGGGCATCCTCGCGGGTGAGGGCGGTATCGCGCTCGAGCGTGCGCTTGATCACATCGGAGTTGCCGAGCAGCTCGATGATGTCGTCGTTGGTGACGGCGATGCCCAGGGCGCGCAGGAACATCGTGGCGCTCTGCTTGCGCTTACGGTCGATGGAGACCATGAGCTGGTCGCGCTTGTCGACCTCAAACTCGAGCCAGGCACCGCGGGACGGGATGATCTGGGCCTTGTAAATCTGCTTGCCCGAATCCATCTCGGAGCTGTAATACACACCCGGGGAGCGGACGAGCTGCGAGACGACGATACGCTCGGTACCGTTGATGATGAAGGTGCCCTGATCGGTCATCATGGGGAAGTCGCCCATAAAGACGAGCTGCTCCTTGATCTCGCCGGTCTCCTTGTTGGTGAGACGGACGTCGGTCAGAAGCGGAGCCTGATAGGTCATATCCTTCTCGCGGCACTCCTCGACGGTGTGCGCGGGGTCGCCGAACTGATGCTCGCCGAAGGTAACCTCGAGAACATGGTTCTGGCTCTGGATGGGGCTGGATTCCTTGAACGCCTCACGAAGGCCCTCGTCCTTAAAACGCTCAAAGGATTCCCTTTGAACAGAGATAAGGTTGGGGAGCTCCATGGCCTCCGGGATTTTCCCGAAGCTGACGCGCTTGCGCTCAGTGGCAGTGTATGCGTAGGTCACCAGGTTTTTCCTCCTTCACGGAAATGCTCGGTGGGTTGGCGAGGCATAGCTTCGCCAGTTATCGCAACCTAATAGTTTATCAGGTACCGACCGTTGGGCAAGAAAAGCCTTGACGCGATTGAGTTTTTGGAGTAGCAAAGTTTTTCGACAGAAAACACGCAGGTAGATGTATGTATATCGAACATCTGTTCATATATTTTCTGTGAACGCACACTCCCCTGCAGGACAACGCCGGCCCCCCGCAACGGCTTACATGGCCCGCGAACAAAAAACGGGTGCAGACCGAAGCCTGCACCCGTGGCACGTGCTAGTTGCGCTTAAGACCGCCGCGCTCGTCGATGGCATCCCAGAAGGCGTCTGCAAAGCGAGGATCGCTTGCAGCCATGAGGGCGTTGGTGGCCATCCAGCCAGAGGGGGTACCGGTGTCGTAACCCGACAGCGGATCGATGACGACGGCGTACATGGCCTCGCGGTCGAGCGAACGGGCCATGGCGTCGGTGAGCTGGATCTCGCCGCCCTTGCCGGCCTGCTGATCTGCCAGCAGGTCCATGACCAGCGGGCTCAGCAGGTAGCGACCGACGATGTACAGGTTGGACGGAGCCGCCTCGGGAGCGGGCTTCTCGACCAGACCGCCAATGCGCCAGACAGCGCCCGGCTCGGCATCGGCAACGTCCTCGGCGCCCTCGAGCGAACCGACACGCTCGCCGGCGATAACGCCGTAGCGGCTGACTTCCTCGGGCGAGCAAGCAGCGACGGCGATAACCGAAGCGCCACCGTGCTCCTTGGAAACGGCGAGCATCTTGTCGCAGATGTCGCGGTTAGGCACAACGTAGTCGCCCAGAAGAACCAGGAAGTTCTCCCCTGCCACGGCGTCGGCAGCAGAGCGAATAGCATGGCCGAGACCCTTGGGCTCGTACTGATAACGGAAGTCGACCGGCATACCGCCAGCGTGGGCGACGGCGTCGGCATAGGCGTTCTTGCCGCGCTCGCGCAGCAGGTTCTCAAGCGAGCGATCGGGCTGGAAGTAGTTCAGTAGCTCGGGCTTACCGGGAGAAGTAACGATGATGGCGTCGTCGACCTCCTCGGGATCGAGCGCCTCCTCGACGACGTACTGAATGACGGGCTTGTCGAGCACCGGCAGCATCTCTTTGGGCGTGCACTTGGTGCCAGGCAGAAAACGCGTGCCAAGACCGGCGGCGGGGATGATTGCCTTCATGTTATTCAAAGATCCTTTCGCAGGCGCAAAAGCGCCCCATGCGTGCGGCACACAGCCGCAGACCAAATTGCGATACGCAAGCATCTTACCGCTGGAACTATATGTCGCTACAAGGCAGAGACAATTCTTCAGCAGGTCAACGCAAATTATTGCTCGAATGGTGCAATTTTATTGCCCAACGGCAAGGCACCCGATACGACGCAAATCACAGAACCTGGCAGTTCGAACAACCGATGTCGAGGGACCGAAAAACAAAAAAGACGGGGCTCGCAATGCGAACCCCGTCTGCAAAGAAATCTGGCGAGAAAGCCTGATTACTTGAGGGTGACAGCAGCGCCAGCAGCCTCGAGCTTCTCCTTGGCAGCCTCGGCGTCCTCCTTCTTGGCACCCTCGAGAACAGCCTTGGGAGCGCCCTCGACGACCTCCTTGGCCTCCTTCAGGCCAAGGTTGGTGAGCTCACGGACGGCCTTGATGACCTGGATCTTGTTGTCGCCGAAGCCCTCGAGCACGACGTCAAACTCGGTCTTCTCCTCGGCCTCAGCAGCGCCAGCAGCGGGAGCGGCGACAACGGCGGCAGGAGCAGCGGCGGAAACGCCGAAGGTGTCCTCGATAGCCTTAACGAGCTCGGAAGCCTCGAGAAGGGTCATTTCCTTAAGAGCATCGATGATCTCATCGGTGGTAAGCTTAGCCATTTCTAAGTCCTTTCGGTTTCCGTGCGGATGCACGGAGATCAGTTAAAACACGGCGCGAATGCGCCAGGGGTGCGGCGTTGCCGCCGCGGGTGAAAACAGCGACTAGGCTGCCTTCTGCTCGGAGACCTGCTGGATCGAACGAGCGAGACCAGAGGAAACGCCGTTGACGCAGACAGCGATGTCGCGAGCGAAACCGGAGATGAGACCGGCGATCTGGCCGAGAAGCTGGTCCTTGGTGGGCAGCTCGGCGATAGCCTTAACATCATCAGCGGAAACGGCCTTGCCGTCGGAGATACCGCCCTTGATCTCAAGGACGCCCTTGGACTTAGCGGCGAAGTCCTTAAGGGCCTTAGCGGCCTCGACCGGCTCGGTCTCGTAGAACACATAAGCGACGGGGCCGGCGAGGATCTCGTCGATCTCGGGCTGCTCCTGGCTCTTGAGAGCGATCTTGACCAGGTTGTTCTTGTAGACCTTCATCTCGGCGCCGCACTCGCGAAGCTGATGACGCAGCTCCTGAGCCTGCTTAACCGTCAGACCGTTGTAGTTGACGACGAACAGACCGGCGTTCTCGGCGATACGAGACTCGATCTCTGCAACCTTGTCGATTTTGTACTGCTGGGGCATGAATTACACCTCCTCGAATTCTTTCCGGGCACGGTCCGCCACAAGGACGTGACGGGGGCATGTCCAAAAAGAAAGCCCCCGCGCTGCATGAGCGACGGGGGCGAGAAGACATATCTACTCGACCACCTCGGCTGGCGGGATATCCCATTAAGCTCGCGGGCGATGCCCGTTTGCACCGGCTGTCTCTGGCAGCGGATTCGTGCGTGAACCGAAAGTATTATGGCGGGGACCCCGGCGTCGGTCAACGGGAAACCGGGCTGCACACAATTCCACCATCCGGCCGCGCCGCCGAAGGCCAGGCGCAAGGTTTTCGCTCGGTCAGGTCCTGGGCTCGCTCGGAAAGCACATTAAGTGCTTTCCGGCTCGTGCGGAATCTACGGAAACCTTGCGCCTGGCCTTCGGCGGCGCGTGCCTGCGTCAACTATGGGGCAACCCGGTTTTACGTTGGCTGACGCCCCCACTCATAATGCTTAGGTCGGTGGGCTGATGCGTTGCGTCCCTGATGGCTACAGGGTTGAAATGAGGGTGGACAGGCGGCGGAGGCCTTCGTCCAGGTCTTTATCGGAAACGCAATAGCTGAGGCGGACGTGGCCTTCGGTGCCGAAGCAGTCGCCCGGGACTAGGGCTACGTTGGCCTCTTTGATGGCTTTGATGCAGAAGTCTTCGCTTGTCAGGCCGAATTGTTTGATGCTCGGGAAGGTATAGAAGGCTCCTGCGGGCTCTACTACGTCGAGGCCCATGGCGTATAAGGCTGCGAGGACGCGTTCGCGGCGGGCTCGGTAGACTTTGAGCATGGGGGTTGGGTCGACGGTCAGGGCTCGGGCTGCGGCGTCCATTTCGAAGGAGACGGCACTCGATACTAGGTATTGGTGAGCTTTTGCGATCTCGGCGATGACGGGTGCCGCTGCCGCGAGCCAACCCAGGCGCCAGCCGGTCATGGCCCAGGGCTTAGAGAAGCTCTCGATGACCACCGTCTGGTCGCGCAGCTCCGGGTGGCGCTGGGCAAAGCGCTCGTAGCCATCCACATAGACCAGACGGTTGTATACGTCGTCGCAGACTACGTAGATGCCCGCCTGCTCTGCCACGCGCGCCACGGCGTCGAGCGATGCCGTGTCGAGGATGCAACCCGTGGGATTGTTGGGCGAGCAGATGACGATGGCCTTGGTCGCCGGGGTCACACAGGCGCGAAGCGCATCCTCGTCAATCTGGAATTGCGCAGGCTCCGTATCCAAGAAGACCGCCTTGGCGTGGTTGGCCACGACGATGCTCTCGTACAGGCCAAAGGCGGGCGTGGGGATAATGACCTCGTCGCCGGGGTTGAGCATAGCCATAAATGTTGCCGACAGGGCCTCGGTCGCGCCGTCGGTCAGGATGACCTCATCGGCGGAAAACGCCAGACCCGCGTCACCCATATATTCGGACAGTGCCTCGCGCAGGGCGGGGCGACCGTTGTTGGGCGGATAGTGCGTGTCGCCGCGGTCCAACGAAGCAGTCACCTCGGCGCTAACCACATCGGGCGTGGGAAAATCGGGCTCACCGAGCGCAAGCGCAATGCATCCCGGATGCTGCGCGGCGAGTGCGTTAATCCGACGGATGCCGGAGGGCTTGAGCGTGGCAAGCGAGGTGTTCATGGGCAGACGCATGACGTTCCTTTCGTAAGGGTTGCACTAGGATAGCGCGGCGGGACGCCGCCGGACGGTGTAACCTAAACGGAAACCAACCGGAAAGGAGGCGGCATGGAGACGACCGCACGCGGCGATGTACCAAAAACGCTGCAAACCATTGCGTATATCAGTATTCCCAAGAGCGCCGATCTTGAGTTTTTGCTCTGGGACCTGCAGGATGCCATCGCCGCCTATGCACAGATTTCCGGCACCGCACTCCCCCATCCAGTCGACTTGGAGGCGGATGATGCCGGCAGCGTTGCCGGTACCGCCGATGGCATTGTGTTCGCCGTTGAAGATGCACCCAATGATGAAGCGATGGCGCCCATTGAGCAGGTGCTCGACCGCTTTGGCGGCGCAGGGACGCGTGCCTACGTTGTTGTCCAGGCCGACATCGGCGGCCTGGAGCGAGCACACGGGCTCGTCGTGCGTCTGCGAGCGGCGTGCGACCTTCGTGGGCTGTCATGGTGCGGCGGCGTTGTCGCCTGTACCGGCAGCGGCTTCGCGGCGCTTCGTCACTCACCGCGCATGGGACTCTTGCGGCGACCGTTTTCGGAAGCGATGGACAAGCTCGTAGGCGCCGTTCGTATGGGCTGTTCGGTTGAGCATGCGCAGCGACTTGGTGGTGGTAATGCCGAGGACGTCGACGCCGACGGCATGGCTTGCGCCGAGCCAGCCGTGCCCGTGCCGATCTGGCGAGGCGTTCTGAAACGCCTCGGCGCCCGCACTCAATCAATAATCTAAATTAATGAGCTGCCCAGTCAACGGCTTCACTCCAACGCTCGACAAGCCGCTCCAAACGCCACGCCGCGTTGGCAGGACTCGTCGACGGCAGCACGATGGCGGGTAGCCCCGTCCGCTCTTGTAGATAGCGTTTGTAGAGCCGTCCGGCCGTGCCGCCGTTGCAAACAACGATCTCGATCGGCGTGGCATCCACAATGCGTTCAATATGTGCCGGCACAACGTTTTTGATGCTAGCGTCACTCGAGCCCTTAATGTCGCAGCTCTCGATCACGTCCCACAGGGCCACACCGCCGTTGAGCAGCATAGCCCGCTTGGCAGCAATCGAGGCGGCGAGCGTCGCGGGCTCGCCGCTCGCCAAAGAGTCTCCCTCGTTGGGCGGCACGGGCGCACCAAGGCACGCGGCCATCACACGCCAAAAGCGGTTCTGCGGATTGCCATAGTAGAAGGCATTGGCACGCGAGAGCACCGAGGGAAACGACCCCAGCACCAAAACGCGCGAGCGCCGGTCGAACACGGGCTCAAACCCATGCTCAATATGCTGATAGCCCTCGTCAGACACAGGCATGGGCTAGGCCCTCAGCAGATAGCGCACCTCATAGGGTGCAAGCTCGAGGGTACCCGTAAGCTCGACCGTGGGCGCATCGTCGGCAAGCAGGTCGACAAAGGAGCCGTTGAGCTCGCCGGCTCCAAAGGTATAGGGCTCGTTCACGGCATTGACCGCCACGAGCACCGTCGCGCCGTCACAGGCGCGCTCGAACAGCAGCTGCTTGTTCTGGATCACCACGTTGCGATAGGCACCGTAGTTGAGAGCACGGGCCGCCGCGTCGTCGACCGAGCGAAGGTGCGCGAGCTGCTTGATGAAGGCCGTCAGCTCGTTGGGCGCAGGCTCATCGAGCGCAGGTCGCAGCGCCCAGTCGCCATCGGGGCCACCCTTTTCACCGGCAATTCCCCACTCGCTGCCATAGTAGACGCACGGGATGCCCGGCATGCCAAAGAGCATGCCATAGGCGGGACGCAGGCACGACTTGTCGGTGAGGATGCTCGCCAGGCGCGGCACGTCGTGGTTGTCGACAAACGACAGCAGGTGCTTGCCGCGGTAGATGCACCAGGGGTCGCCGCCAAACTGGCGGCGCAGCGAGTGCGCGATCTCGAACATATTGACCGAGTTAAAGCTGGAGTACAGGCCCTTGTAGCACTCGTAGTTGGTGCAGGAGTCGAGCATCTCGTCGTTGACGATCTGGTTGTAGTCGCCGTGGAGCGTCTCACCAATCAGCACAAAGTCGGGCTTGAGCTCACGGGTAAAAGTATGCAGGCGGCGCATAAAATCGCGATCGAGCATATAGGCGACGTCCAAGCGGAGGCCGTCGATGCCAAAGCCCTCGGCCCAGCGACGCACGGACTCAAGCAGGTAATCGACCACGGCGGGGTTTTGCAAGTTGAGCTTCACAAGCTCAAAATGGCCTTCCCAGCCCTCGTACCAAAAGCCGTCGCCATAGCAGGAGTCGCCGTCAAAGCTAATGTGGAACCAGTCCTTGTAGGGCGAGTCCCACTTGCGCTCCTGAACATCGCGGAAGGCCCAAAAACCGCGACCGACATGGTTGAAGACGGCATCAAGCACCACACGGATGCCATGGGCATGCAGTGTCTCGCACACGGCGGCAAAGTCGGCATCCCCACCCAGGCGGCGGTCGATATGGCGCAGGCTGCGCGTGTCGTAACCGTGACTGTCGGATTCGAGCGGCGGGTTAATGAGCACAGCACCGATGCCGAGTTCCTGCAGGTAGCCGGCCCATTGGGCGATCTTCATGATGGGCGCATCGGGGTTGGGCGCAGCGTTGGCAGCCTGGGCGAGCTCATCCTCGGCAACGGGCGCGGCGTTTTCGCGCGGAGCTCCACAAAAGCCCAGCGGATAGATCTGGTAGAACGTCGTCTCGTATGCCCACATAGCAACCTCCCGGTAAGCTCAACACAACGACATCCATTGTATGCCCAGCAGGGTGGCTAATTTGCGATGAGAGACGTGGCTAGGCGACAGGCTTTGCGCGGTGTATGGCTGGGAATAGCACCGTGATAGCGAGAACGACACCCACGACGGCAATCGCCCCGCCCGCACAACCGATCCAGGCGATGCCGGGGCCCGACACCACGGCGCCGCCGATCGCCGTACCGGTGCCGATCCCCAGGTTGAACAGGCCCGAGAAGATCGACATGGCGACAGCCGACGAGTCCGCCGGCGTGTACTTGATGAGCTCGGCCTGAAACGCCACGTTAAAGGCCGTGGAGCAGCAGCCCCATAGCGCGCAAACAGCGAGAACGGCGACGAGCGACGGTGCAACCGGACCCATGAGCAGCAGAGCCACCGGCACGCCGGAGAGTGTGATAGCCAAGAACGGAAAGCGATGCCCATCGAACAGTCGGCCGAACAGCCAGCTTCCGAGCAGACCGGAGCAGCCAAACGCCGTCAGCGTCATGGTAATAGCGCTTGCGTCGACGTGCGCGACCTGCGCCAGGAACGGCTCGATATAGCTGTAACCCGCATAATAGCCGGTTGCCATGAACACCGTGACCGCATAAAGCGCGATGAGGAACGGATTCTTGAGCAGCTCGGGCAGCTGCTTAACGGTAAAGCGCTCGCCCACCGGCATGGCCGGGAACACCGCGGCCTGGTACACCACCGCGGCGGCAGAGAAGGCACCGACCACGGCAAACGTCATGCGCCAGCCCACAGCTAGTCCGATGGCGCGGCCGATCGGCAGGCCAAAGATCTGCGCGATGGACGAGCCCGTGGCGATTATGCTGATGGCGAGCGCCCCGTGGCGACTGTCGACCAGGCGCGAGGCCATGATTGAAGCGACCGACCAGAACACGGCATGCGCGCAGGCGACCACCAGACGCGCGCAAACCAAAATAGGATAGGTGGGCGCCACAGCGGACAGGAACTGGCCGAGCGAAAACACGGCCAAAACGCCCAACAGCATCCGCTTGAACTCAAAGCGCGAGGCAAACACCATAAGCGGCAGCGACAGCAGCATGACGCCCCAGGCATAGACCGAAATCATGATGCCTGCCTGGGCCTCGGTGAGCGAGAACGACGCGGCGATATCAGTCAGAAGGCCGATGGGCATGAACTCTGATGTGTTGAACACGAACGAACAGCAGGCGAGCCCGATAAGCGGGAGCCACTGCTTGAGCGAGATGCCATCTTGTCTTGCCTGGGTCATGTAGGAACCCTCTCCGATTGTCTTGGGCGGTGGGCGATTATATAGCAACGGCCCCGCATCCGTCAGTACAGATGCGGGGCCGCAATCAACTCAATACACAGGGGTTGCGCCGTCAATAAATAGCTAAGCCAACCCCAACAATATGCCCGCCGAATGCACGACAAACGCCACGATCCAGGCGACCGTCACCTGAAACGCGAACACGGCAACGGCATAGCGCGCACCCAGCTCGCTCTTGACGGCACCGATGGCCGCCACGCAGGGCGGGTACAGCAGCGTAAAGACCAGGAACACGTAAGCGGTAAACGGCAAAAACATGGTCGACAGTGCCGCGGGCGAGGTCGCGCCCAAAAGCACCGTGAGGGTCGAGATGACACTCTCCTTGGCGATAAGGCCGGTGACGAGCGCCGTGGATGCTCGCCAATCGCCAAACCCAAGCGGCGCCAGCGCCGGCGCGATGATGCTGCCGAGACCCGCAAGCAGGCTTTGCGACTGATCGGCGACCACATTAAAGCGAATGTCGAACGTCTGAAGGAACCAGATGACCACGGTAGCGGCAAAGATAATGGTAAAGGCCTTGGTAATAAAGTCCTTGGCCTTATCCCATGCCAGCATCACCGTCGTCTTGACGCTCGGCAGACGGTAATTGGGAAGCTCCATGATAAACGGCACCGGGTCGCCCTTAAATGCCGTGCGGTTGAGCACCAAAGCCGCGATGCAACCGATCGCAATGCCAATCAGATAGAGCGAGACCATGGCGGGAACCGTCGCCTGTGGGAAAAACGCCCCGCACAGCAGACCGTAGACCGGCAACTTGGCCGAGCAGCTCATGAACGGCGTGAGCACGACCGTCATCTTGCGGTCGTGCTCGGATGGGAGCGTACGGGTCGACATGATAGCCGGCACGGTGCAGCCAAAACCGACGAGCATGGGGACGAAGCTGCGGCCCGAAAGGCCAAAGCGACGCAGTACCTTATCCATGACAAAGGCCACGCGTGCCATGTATCCGGAGTCTTCCAGAATGGAAAGGAACAAAAAGAGCACGACGATAATCGGCAGGAAGGTCAGCACGCTGCCCACGCCCGTAAGCACGCCGTCGACAGCCAGCGAGCGCACTACGTCGTTGGTGCCGAACGCCTTGAGGCCCGCATCGGCCGAGGCGATGATGGCAGCGATGCCGTCCTCCATGAGTCCCTGCAACGCCGCGCCGATCACGCCAAACGTCAGCCAAAAGACGAGGCCCATGATCACCAGAAACGCCGGAATGGCTGTGTAGCGACCCGTCAGGATGCGGTCGATCTTGACGGAGCGCACGTGCTCGCGGCTCTCGTGCGGCTTGACGACGCAACGCCCGCACACGTCGCCGATAAAGCTAAAGCGCATATCGGCCAGCGCGGACAGGCGGTCGGTGCCGGCTTCGCCCTCCATCTGGGTAATGATGTGCTCGATAGCGTCGAGCTCATTGCGATCCAAGTGAAGCGCCTCGGTCACCAGCTCGTCGCCTTCAACCAGCTTGGTCGCCGCAAAACGCACCGGAATGTGCGCCGTCACGGCATGGTCCTCGATCAGGTTGGCAATGCCGTGGATGCAGCGATGCAGTGCACCGCCGTCCGAGCCATCGGGCGCACAGAAGTCCAGGCGACCGGGGCGCTCGCGGAACCGTGCCACGTGCAAGGCATGATCCACCAGCTCGCCGATACCCTCGTTGCGGGCAGCGCTAATGGGGACAACAGGCACGCCCAACAGGCTCTCGAGCAGGTTGACGTCCACGGCGCCGCCGTTGGCCGTCACCTCGTCCATCATGTTGAGCGCGATGACCATGGGGCGGTCGAGCTCCATAAGCTGCAGCGTCAGGTACAGGTTGCGTTCGATATTAGTAGCGTCGATGATGTCGATGATGGCGTCGGGGTTTTCGTCCAGGATAAATTGGCGACTGACGATCTCTTCGCCCGTGTACGGAGACAGCGAATAGATGCCGGGCAGGTCGGTAACGCTTGCCTCGGGATGGTTACGGATGGTGCCGTCCTTGCGGTCGACCGTCACGCCGGGAAAGTTACCGACATGTTGGTTGGAGCCCGTAAGCTGGTTGAACAGCGTGGTCTTACCGCAGTTTTGGTTGCCGGCGAGGGCGAAATGCAGCGGCGCACCCTCGGGCACGGCCGTTTTTGCCGCACGGGGCGAATACGTCCCCTCGCCAAGTGCCGGGTGCTCCGTCGTGCCGATTGCGGCGTTAGCGCGCGGACCCGTATCTGTGTCGTGAACACCCACGAGCTCGATGCGAGCGGCATCGTCCTTGCGCAGCGTCAACTCGTAGCCACGCAGGCGAATCTCGAGCGGGTCGCCCATAGGGGCGTACTTCATCATGGTGACTTCGGTGCCCGGTGTTAGGCCCATGTCCAAAATATGTTGTCGGAGTGCCTGGTCGTCCGATGCCACCGATGCGACAACGGCGTCCTTTCCAATCTCGAGTGTATCGAGCTTCACGCGCTCATCCTTTCGTTAGACGCGGTTAACCGTTTACCGGGGCTAACCAACTCGTAACGACAAATGATAGCGCTCTGAACTATTATATAAAGTCAAATACCGATGTTTACCTGCGCAAACTTTATGCGGTGCGCCCCGAAAGCTCTTTGCGCATACCGCTCAGCGAGATCGAAATGGAACCCGACCGCGCGGTAGCAGTGAGTCGATCACCCTCAACCGACCCCGTGCATGTAAAGGGCGCCTTGCCCATCAAGACGTGGGAGATAGTACCCGAGAGCTCAAAGAAATTGCACTCAGCGCGGGCACCCGAGAGAGCGATATTGAGACCCCTGACGTTTAGTACTGCCCTGAGCGCGCCGTTCACCCCATGTGAAAACGTCACCTCGCCGCGCTTGCTCCCCACCGGCGTCTGGGCCAAAACCACATACGTACCCTCAAGCATGGCTCCTCCTCTAAGCAGACTTTTTGAAACGGGCAAGTAGTCTACTTTTACATATGGCGCTCCAGGAAGCGGAAGGCTAGGCGAATCCATGGACGGACCGCCACCTGCTTGTCCTCGTTATCGACCGCGGTATTGGCGTTGCCGAGCGAAAGGCCGTGACCACCTTGGTCAAAGACGTGCATCTCGCATACGACGCCCTCCTCGGCCATGCGCTGGGCAAACGGGTAGACCTGTGCGATCGGCGCCGTCTTGTCGTCGGACACGCCCCACACAAAGGTTGGCGGCATCTGACGCGAAACATGTGTGGTGGGGCAGATATCGGCCAAATGCTCGTCAGTTGCCTCGCCACCCGTCACCATCGACAGGTAGTCGTTGAGCAGATCGCGCCCCGTCTTGCCGCCCGTCTTTGGCACGCGCAGGTCGATGCGCGGGTCGCGCGTCTGCATGTCGCGCACATAGGCAAAGTCGAGCAGCGGATAGCCCAGCACTACGGCATCGGGACGAATGTCGTCCGGACGCGCCCCTGCCAGGCCCGCGAAGGGACCAGCCTTCCATTGTGTTGCCAGCGAGGCGCAGATCATACCGCCCGCAGAAAAGCCCACGACGCACACGCGCTTGGGATCGACATGCCACTCGTCGGCATTCGCACGCACCGTGGCGACCATCTTGGCAAGATCTGCCTGCGGGTGCGGAAAACTTACGTCACCCGTGCCGCTCGTCACATAGTTGAGCACAAAGGCCTGGTAACCGTGATCCAAAAACGCAAACGCCACGGGATCCTGCTCATGCGGAGCGATATGCGTAAACGCACCTCCGCCGCAGATAATCACCGCGGGGCGGCGGCCATTGGGCTTGTCGGGCAGCGGCTCGGCACCCAGATACGTAAACGTCGCCGGATAATCCTCGGTCGGCTCCTCGCCCCACAGCGCATGGTTCTCAATAATCATAGGTGCTCCCTCCGTGCGATTCGTGCGCACTCGTTTTTCGCACCTTAGCGTACCCCACTTGAGCCCGCGGCGCAGAAACACCCCCGCAATAAGTTGGCCTTCAACTGATATATCACAAAATCGCTGTTCAGAGGTATCGTTGGACAGCGTAAAATAGGAGCGCTGACCGTGCTGGGAAACACGTACGAAACGTTTCCGGCAAACCACACGCGTGCAACATGCGCGCCTGATACGTTGGAGGCATCTATGGGTCTGCTCGATTCGCTCAAGTCCACGTTCACTTCGTCGGGCGAGGCGTCCGTTCCGCCCGCAGCAAGCTTCGCCACCCGCGAAGGCGTCATCTACGCTCCTGTCAACGGCGTGCTCGTCAATCTGCGTGAGGTTCCCGACGAGACCATCGCCTCGGGCATGCTCGGCCAGGGCTACGGCATCGAGCCCATTACCGGCACCATTTACGCCCCCGCTAACGGCCGTATCGGCGCCACCACCGTCACCAACCACTCCATCGGTATGATCACCGAGGACGGTCTTCGCGTGTTCATCCATGTTGGCCTGGGCACCGTGGAAATGAACGGCAAGGGTTTTGCCCGCTTTGTCGAGATGGGCGACACGGTCAAGGCCGGCCAGCCGCTCATCAGCTTCGACCGCGACGCTATCAAGGCCGCCGGTCACGAGGACATCGTGACCGTCATCATCTCTGAGCTCGACCGCCTCAAGAGCATCGACCACGTCGGCGAGTCTGGCACGCTTATCGGCGGCAATCCGCTCGTCAAGCTTGGCGATCCGCTGCTGGTTGCCAAGACCAAGTAGCCAGGCCCCGCACCACACAGCCAAAAGGCACCTCGTCAAGCGCCCGCGACCATTTGGCCGCGGGCGCTTTTCGTTTGAAAAACCATCCCGCCAATGCCTTATCTGTATAGCCCAAATGAGCCGAGCTGCTAGAATATCGAACTGTATGGATAACTATCATTCAACCGTTATGGGAGGATACGTGAACCGCACCAAAATCGCGCAGCTCTATGCCGATGCCGAGTCGCTCGGCGGCCAGACCGTCACCGTCGCCGGCTGGGTCAAGTCCGTCCGCGACATGAAGAACTTTGGCTTTGTCACGCTCAACGACGGCAGCTGTTTCCGCGACCTGCAAGTCGTCATGAACCGCGAGGCACTCGACAACTACGACGAGATCGCCCATCAAAACGTCTCGGCCGCACTCATTTGCACCGGCACCGTCAAGCTGACCCCCGATGCGCCCCAACCTTTCGAGCTTTCTGCCACCTCCATCGAGGTCGAGGGCGTCAGCGCCCCGGATTACCCGCTGCAGAAGAAGCGCGCAACCGTCGAGTTCCTGCGCACCCAGCAGCACCTGCGCCCGCGCACTAACCTGTTCCGCGCCGTGTTCCGCATCCGCTCTGTCGCGGCTGCCGCCATCCACCGCTTCTTCCAGGAGCAAGGCTTTGTCTACGTCAACACCCCCATCATCACCACGAGTGACTGCGAGGGTGCCGGCGAGATGTTCCGCGTGACCACGCTCGACCCCAAAAATCCGCCCCTCACCGAGTCCGGCGAGGTTGACTGGAGCCAGGACTTCTTTGGAAAGCACGCGAGCCTTACCGTATCCGGCCAGCTCAACGCCGAGAACTTCGCCATGGCCTTTGGCGACGTGTACACCTTTGGCCCCACCTTCCGCGCCGAAAACTCCAACACCACGCGCCACGCCGCCGAGTTTTGGATGATCGAGCCCGAGATGGCCTTCGCCGACCTTAACGACTACATGGATAACGCCGAGGCCATGCTCAAGTACGTCCTTAAGGACGTTATGGCCACCTGCCCCGACGAGTTCAATATGCTCAACAAGTTTGTGGACAAGGGTCTGCTCGAGCGCTTGGACCATGTCGCCAACTCCGACTTCGCCCGCGTCACCTATACCGAGGCCGTCGAAATCCTGGAGCAGGCCGTCGCCGCCGGTCACAAGTTTGACTATCCCGTGAGCTGGGGCATCGACCTGCAAACCGAGCATGAGCGCTTCCTGACCGAGGAACACTTTAAGCGACCGACCTTCGTAACCGACTACCCGGCTGAGATCAAGGCGTTCTACATGCGCATGAACGAGGACGGCAAGACCGTCGCCGCCGCCGACTGCCTGGTTCCCGGTATCGGCGAGATTATCGGCGGCTCCCAGCGCGAGGAGCGCCTGGATCTGCTCGAGGCCCGCATCAAGGATCTGGGTATGAATCCCGAGCAGTACAAGTACTACCTTGACCTGCGCCGCTACGGTTCCTGCAAGCACGCCGGCTACGGTCTGGGCTTCGAGCGCTTGGTCATGTATCTGACCGGTGTGGGCAACATCCGCGACGTCCTGCCGCACCCGCGCACCGTGGGCAACGCCGACTTCTAATCGCCACAGCGCCACCAAACGCGTTCCAGCGCATCACGCCAGCGCCTCTCGGCAAGCCGAGGGGCGCTTTTTTCAACAGCATCCGTCAAGCTTTTGGCAAGTTTTTGGTCAGTTGGGCAGGGCTGTTGAAAACTCGACCCGCCGCTTGCCGACGACTACCGACCGCCCAGAGTGCTCTGCGCCCCTGGGAAAGCCCCGCGTCCTAGGCTCCATACCGTCGCCACCCAAAACGGAAAGGACGTGGGCGCCATGACCGAAACCGCTGTTGAAACTTACGAGACCACGACGAGGGGCGCCGCCTCGATGGCAGCCTATCGCGCCGTTCGCATCCTGCAACTATTAAGCGAAAACACCGGCGAGGACAAGGCCATGCCTTCCGATGAGTTGATCCGGCGCCTCGCCCATCCCGACGACCCCGCCCGCATGCCCATCTCGGCGGCGCGGCGCAGCATCTACACCGCCATCTCCGCACTTCGCCATGCCGGATACGAAATTGAGTACAAGCGCGGCGTGGGCTATCGACTCTTGACCCGTCCGCTCACCGACGAAGAGATCATCCGGCTCCACGGCATGGTCATGCGCAACCGCTCCACGCCCATCGCCATTCGAAAGAGCATGGCGCAGCACCTGGTCGCCATGGCGAGTGCCGACGTTCGCGGCTACCTCGATGCACCCGAGCCTGCTCCAAGCGCAGGCGACAAATCCACCAAGGCCACACGCACGCCCGTCAAGCGCATCGATGCCTGCGAGCTCATCGAGCAGGCCATCGACCACGGAACCACGGTGAGTTTTGATATTTCGAGTGTCACGACACGCGGAGAGGTCGAAGTGGCACGGATGACACTCCGGCCCTTTGCCATCAAGCAACGAGACGGCATCTCGTATTTGCTGGGAACGGTCTATGACGCGCGAGGCGCCGATGACACGTTGCGTACCGTAGAGATCGGCCGCATGAGAAACGTCACCACACGTCTCCTCGACGGCAAGAAGCTCTTCGCCGCCCTGGACGAGGACGATGCCTCCTCCGCCGCATAAGACCCTCCGCCGCCCATTCGACTACCCGTACCGCCCATCCGATTCTGTATTAAAAAACCCGCCAGGCTGTTGTAAAAATGGACATCAGCGCTACTATAGTTCCACTTGCACTTTGTCCCAGTGCAGTGTTTCCAGCCATTTTTATACTGGGGGTAATGATATGAAGGACATCACCATCAGCCGCAGGAGCCTTCTGGTCTCCGCCGGTCTGCTCGCGCTCGCCCCGCTCGCCGGATGCGGCGGCAACTCTGGTTCCGGCTCTGCTGCCGCCGGTTCCGACTACACCATCGGCGTTCTGCAACTCACCGAGCACTCCGCACTCGATGCCGCCAACGACGGCTTTGTCAAGGCCATCAAGGAGAGCGGCCTTAAGGTCAAGATCGACCAGAAGAACGCCCAGAACGACCAGTCCACGTGTAAGTCCATCGCCGACAAGTTCGTGGGCGATGGCGTCGACCTGATCTATGCCATCGCTACGCCCGCCGCGCAGGCTGCCGCCGGCGCCACCGCTGATATCCCCATCGTTGGCTGCGCCATCACCGACTACGCCGCTTCCGGCCTGGTCCAGGACAACGACAAGCCCGGCACCAACGTCACCGGCGCCTCCGACCTCACCCCGGTCGCCGAGCAGCTCGAGATGATGCAGAAGGTCCTGCCCGACGTTAAGAAGGTCGGCCTGCTCTACTGCACCGCCGAGTCCAACTCCGACGTCCAAATCAAGGCCGCCAAGAAGGAGCTCAACAAGCTGGGCCTCGAGTACACCGACTTCACCGTCTCGAGCTCCAACGAGATTCAGTCCGTCGTCGAGTCCGCCGTGGGCAAGGTCGACGCACTCTACTCCCCCACTGACAACACCATCGCCGCGGGTGCTTCGCAGGTCGGCCAGATCTGCAAGGAGAACAAGCTCCCCTTCGTGACTGGCGAGGAGGGTATGTGCATGGCCGGCGGCCTGTTCACCCTCTCCATCAACTATAAGGACCTGGGCTACGCCGCGGGCGAGATGGCCGTTAAGATCCTGAAGGGCGAGGCCAAGCCCGAGGATATGCCGATCAAGCACCTCTCGAGCAAGGACCTGGTCGTCGTCAAGAACGATGAGATGGCCGAGGCTCTGGGTATCGACCTTTCCGCTCTGGACGAATAACGCGTCTAGGGCCCGCACGCGCGCCACGGCTGCGTTATTCAATATCTGAGTCATTGGGGCGAACGCTAAAGGCCGGCGTTCGCCCTGCTTGTTTCAGGTAAAACAAAACGTCTGTCCGCCGCTCTTTTATGCATTGGTACCGCTATTATGGAAAATCACGTGTCCACCCTATCCTAGGAGGTATGAAGCATGCTCATTGCATTGCAGGGCGCCGTTTCGCAGGGCGTCCTCTGGGGCATTATGGTGCTTGGCGTGTTTATCACGTTCCGCCTGCTCGACATCCCCGATATGACCTGCGACGGCAGCTTTGCCCTCGGCGGCTGTGTCTGCGCCGTGCTCATCGTCAACAATAACGTCGACCCCTTGCTCGCCGTGCTGGCCGGCATGTGCGCCGGCGCCATCGCGGGCGCCGTCACGGGCATCTTGACCACCGTCTTTGAGATTCCCGCAATCCTCGCCGGAATCCTTACGCAGATCAGTCTGTGGTCCATCAACCTGCGCATCATGGGCAAGTCCAACACGCCCATCCTTGCCAAGGGCACCATCTTCTCATCCGTCAGCCACATGACGGGCCTGCCGCAGTCCACCGTTGCCATCATCCTGGGCATTGTGCTGGCCGTGGCCATCGTCGCCATCCTGTACTGGTTCTTTGGCACCGAGATCGGCTCGGCGCTGCGTGCCACCGGCAACAACGAGTACATGATCCGCGCCCTGGGCGTCAACACCAACTCCACCAAGATGATCGCCCTCGTGCTCTCCAACGCCCTTATCGGCCTTTCGGGTGCACTCATCTGCCAGAGCCAAAAGTACGCCGACATTGGCATGGGCACCGGCGCCATCGTTATCGGTCTTGCCGCCATCGTCATCGGCGAGGTGCTCGGCCGTCTGCTGCCCGGCGGTCTGACGCAGTTTAGCGTCCGTCTTGCCTCTGCCGTCTTTGGCTCCGTGGTGTACTTCCTCATTCGCGCCATCGTGCTGCAGCTGGGCATGGACGCCAACGACATGAAGCTGCTCTCCGCCGTGATCGTTGCCGTGGCCCTGTGCGTGCCCGTGGTTTGGGAGCGCTATAAGCTCCGCAGCTCCTACACGAAGGGGGATGAGGCAGATGCTTAAGCTCTCGCACGTCAAGAAGACCTTTAACAAGGGCACCGTCACCGAGAAGCGCGCGCTCACCGGCGTCGACCTCACCCTCAACGATGGCGACTTTGTAACCGTGATTGGCGGCAACGGCGCCGGCAAGTCCACGCTGCTCAATATGATCGCCGGCGTGTATCCGCTCGATTCTGGTGTTATTGAGCTCGACGGCACCGACATCTCGCGTCTGAGCGAGTCGCAGCGCGCCAAGTACCTGGGCCGTGTGTTCCAGGACCCCATGCGCGGCACCGCAGCCGACATGCAAATTGCCGAAAACCTGGCCCTCGCCAAGCGCCGCGGCCAGCGTCGCGGTCTTTCGTGGGGCGTCACCAAGGCCGAGAAGGACGAGTACGTTGAACTGCTCAAGCGCCTGGACCTCGGTCTGGACACGCGTCTCAACGCCAAGGTCGGCCTGCTCTCGGGCGGCCAGCGCCAGGCACTCACCCTGCTGATGGCCACGCTCACCAAGCCGCGCCTGCTGCTGCTCGACGAGCACACGGCGGCCCTCGACCCCAAGACGGCCTCTAAGGTGCTCAACCTGACCGAGGAGATTGTCGACGAAAACCATCTGACCACGCTCATGGTTACGCACAACATGAATGACGCCATCCGTCTGGGCAACCGTCTGATCATGATGCACGAGGGCCATGTGATCTACGACGTGGCCGGCGACGAGAAGAAGTCGCTCACCGTAGCCGACCTGCTGCAGAAGTTCGAGGAGGTCTCGGGCGGCGAGCTCGCCAACGACCGCATGCTGCTGAGCTAAAACCTGCCAATAAGGGACAGGTTTATTTTGGCAGGTTTTATCTGCGCAAACGTCAAAACCGCCGCAAAGGAACAGATACCTTTGCGACGGTTTTCGCATATCATGTCGATAATCCAGCGTCAGCAGGAACCACTGGTTAAGAACTAAGGAAACTGCCATGAGAAGACTCCTTCCCCGTCTTGCTTGACCGCCGCACTCCTTGCCGGCGTGCTCGCCGGCGGCCCAGCTTACGCCACCGCGGCCACCCCATCTCAAGTTATCGGCCCGTCCGATGTGATCGGACGGGCTTTTTGGTGGGTATCATGGTTGAATGATCATTAGGAGGTTTTCCCTACATGGAATTGTTTGAACCGATTCTTCATTTCTTTGAGCAGCGCTGGGTCCACAACATCATCTGGGCCGTCATCTTGGTAATAGTCACCGCCATCGCCGCCAAGGTGGCATCCAAGACCCTGCGCCACCTACTCAACCGAGACGACAACCCGCTTCCCGCATCGAGCATCTTCATCAACATCGCGCGTGCCGTCATTTGGATGATCGGCGGCAGCTTTATCCTCGACAACTGCTTTGGCATTAACGCAAACGCGCTCGTCGCCGCTCTTGGCGTCGGCGGCATCGCTATCTCGCTCGGCTTTCAGGACACGCTATCAAACCTTATCGGCGGCATGCAAGTGACCTTTATGGGCATCATCAAGCCCGGCGACAATATCGAGGTCGGCGGCGTGTCGGGCGTGGTCCAGGACATCACTTGGCGCCACACGACCATCGAGGACGCCTGCGGACAGACCATCATCGTCCCCAACTCCAACATCTCCAAGAACACACTCGTGCACCTCATGCCCTTTGGACGCGTTGTCGTTCCCGTCGCGGTGAAGGACACGTCAAAGTGGGACTCGCTCGATGCGCTGGCAGACGAGCTCGCCTGTGCCACCAAGGTCGCCGTTTCACCCATCTCGGGCTTTGACAAGGAACCCTACGTGCTCTTTAGCGAGATCGGCGACTTTGGCATTAAGGGTAAGATCATCTTTATCGTCAGTGACGACAGCACCACCTTTACGGCAGCCGACGCCTGCATCCGCGCCATCGCCCCCATCATCGCCTAAAACCACCGCAAAGGGGACAGGCACCTTTGTGGTGGTTTCGCATCGTGGTACCATGGTTCATATCGTTGTTTAAACGACTAAGGGAGTAGACACCATGGAAGAGGCCTATCGTCAAGCGCGCAAGCGCGGCGAACAGGGACGCCGTCGCGCCATCAGCCAAAGCGAGCATCCATATCTTACGGACCTCGACAGCTTGGTCGCCCAGCTTCCCTGCGGGCAGCGCGAGAACATCGGCCTGCGGGACATTCCGCTCGAAATGGTCGTCGGCACGGTTACCAAAGGTCGCCAGTCCGCCTTTTCGTGTAACTTTATGCCGCTGCTCCCCTGGAATACCGAATTCGCCCGCAAATGGTCCAACCTCTACGATATCCAAATCTCCGAGGGCTACCGCGACCCCATCATCGTCACCGAGTTCATGCACCGCTTTTACTCCGAGAGGGCAACAAGCGTGTCAGCGTCCTCAAATTCCTTGACGCTCCGACGGTTTCGGCCAAGGTGACGCGTCTGTACCCCGGTAAGTGGGATTCCGTCGAGAGCCGCCTGTACGGTGAGTTTTGCGCCTTTTGGTACGTATGCCCCCTGTACGAGATTGAGTTTTCGCGCGAGGGCAGCTACGAGATGCTTGCCAAAATGCTCGGCCAAGATCTTGTCGAAAAATGGCCTCAAAAGAAGGTCGACTACCTACGTCACACCTTCCTGCTCTTTAAGCGCGCCTATCTTCGCGCGGGCGGCGACCACTTGGACATTACGCCTGCCGATGCCATGCTCGTCTACCTCAACGTCTACAACCAGGACCGTCTGCTGGATACGCCGACGGATATCGTCGTCAACCGTCTGTGCAAGATTTGGCGCGAGCTTGTCATTGCCGGCAAAAGCGACGAGGACAAAGTCGATCTTGTCGAAGCGCCGCAGCCCAACGAGAAAGAGGGCGCACCGACAAAAGCTACCTCGGGCGTGCTCAACTTCTTTATGAGCAAGACCGTCTACTCCACTGCCAATCCCATGCGAATCGCCTTTATCCACGAGTTTCCCTGTGCCACGTCGAGCTGGGACAGCCTACACGACCAGGGCCGCCGGTATCTTGATGAGCACTTTGGCGGCATCGTGCGCACCGAGGCGTTCGAGGACTGCCACGATTCGGACGTGTTCTACGCCGCCGTCGAGACAGCCGTAAAGCACGGGGCGAACGTCATCTTCTCGACCTCACACCGGCTCATGGAATACACGCTCAGGGCGTCAGTCGAGTATCCCCAGGTGCGGTTCCTTAACTGCTCAATCGGCCTTCCCCACCAAAGCGTCCGCTCGTACTTTGGAAAGATGTACGAGGCCAAGTTCCTACTGGGCGCCCTTGCCGCCAGCATGGCCGACAACCACCGTATTGGCTACCATGCGTCGGTCTTCGCCTCGGGCGCGCTGAGCGAAATCAACGCCTTCGCTATCGGTGCCTCGCTGCTCGACCCTCGTGCGCAGATTATCCTCACTTGGGAAGATGTTCCCGCCGGCGGTCTTGCCGAAGCCATGTGTCGCGAGGGCGTGAGCGTCATGACCGGCGCTGACATGTCAAAGTCGCTCGAAGACCCCACGGCCTACGGACTCCACCGCCTGGTCGATGGCAAGGTCACCGGCATCGCCATGCCGGTATGGAACTGGGGCCGATACTACGAGCTTATCGTGCGAAGTCTGCTGCACGGCACCTGGGATGAGACCAGTGACGACAGCCAGGTTCGTGCCGTCAACTACTGGTATGGTATGAGCTCGGGCGTCATCGACATTCGCTACGCTCCGGGCCTGCCCTATCAGACGCGTAAGCTTGTTCAGCTGCTCCGCAATGGCATCGTCGAGGGCTCCATCAACCCCTTTGGCGGCGAGCTCCACAGCCAGAACGGCGTGGTACAGATCGAAGGCTTCCCTCCGCTGCCGAGCACGCAGATTGTCGAGATGAATTGGCTAGCGGACAACGTGGTAGGCACCATTCCGCAGCTCGACGATGAGCCGAAAGTCCCTGTCCTATGAAAATCCTTGCCATAGCCGATACCGAAGAACGATGCCTTTGGGAGTGCTTTCGCAAGGAACGCTTTGAGGGCGTCGACCTGATTTTGTCCGCCGGCGATCTGGACCCGGACTATCTTGAGTTTTTGGTCACGGTCATCAACAAGCCGCTCATCTACGTGCGCGGCAACCACGATGACCGCTACGCACGTCATGCACCGGGCGGCTGCATCTGTGTCGAAGACACCGTGTACGTGTATCGCGGCGTCCGCATTGCGGGGCTTGGCGGCTCCATGCGCTACCGAGATGGCGCCAACATGTACACCGAGCGCGAGATGGCCAAGCGCGTGCGCAAGCTGTCGCGTAAGGTTAGGATGGTCGGCGGGTGCGACATTCTGCTTACCCATGCACCCGCCGCCGGTATGGGCGACCTGGACGATCTGCCGCATCGAGGATTCGAATGCTTTAACACAGCGCTCGAGTCCTGGAATCCCGACTATATGGTGCACGGGCATGTGCACCAATGCTATGGCCACGACTTTCAACGCGAACGTCAGCACGCATGTGGGGCAACGATCATCAACGCCTGCGGATATACGCAGTTTGAGCTGGATGAAGCGCGCTACCCCATCCGTGGCTGGCAGGCAGCCTGGCTCAATTCGCAAACCATGCGCCGCGAGCTCAAGCGCCATGAGGCCATCGAGTCCTCGACCGCTAGAACCCCCTGGTAACCATCACAAAGGGGACACTGTCCCCTTCGTGATGGTTTTGCCCCGAGATAGCAAGAAACCCGGTCCTGCGCAGGGCAGAACCGGGTCTCTTTAGCAATGCTTGCTTTGCTCAGGCAGTAACTGTTAGTTACTCAGCCAGGAAGTCGCGCTGGATAGCGGGATCGACCTTGACGCCAGGGCCCATGGTGGAAGACACGGAGATGGACTTGACGTACTTGCCCTTAGCAGAAGAGGGCTTGACGCGCAGGATCTCGGTGTACAGGGCAGCGTAGTTCTCGACGAGCTGCTGCTCGGTGAAGGACTTCTTGCCCAGGGGCACGTGGCAGATGCCGTAGCGGTCGGCGCGGTACTCAACGCGGCCAGCCTTGAGCTCGGAGACCATCTTGGCGACGTCCATGGTCACGGTGCCGAGCTTGGGGTTCGGCATGAGGCCACGGGGACCAAGGATCTTACCGATGCGGCCAACCTTGGCCATCATGTTCGGCGTAGCGATAGCGGCGTCGAAGTTGATCTCGCCCTTCTGGATCTGGGCGACGAGCTCGTCGGAACCGATGATGTCGGCGCCGGCAGCCTCGGCCTCGCGGGCCTTCTCGCCCTCGGCGAAGACGGCAACACGAACGGTCTTGCCGGTGCCGTGGGGCAGGGAGATGGAACCACGGATGTTCTGGTCAGCCTTACGAGTATCGATGCCCAGACGGAAGTGGGCCTCGACGGTCTCGTCGAACTTGGCGGTGTCGAGCTCCTTAATGAGCTTGGCAGCCTGAAGGGGGGTGTAGAGCGTGGCGCGATCGATCTTCTCGGCAGCGGCGTTATAGCTCTTACCATGCTTAGCCATGTGCATTACCTCCTGTGGTTAAACGGGCGTGAGCCCTCCCACATCGTATCGTGTGCCCTATTGCACACATTTAACGGGCGCCCAGGTCGGAGCACCCGTCGTTACCATAAGAAATCGCTACTCAGCGATGGTGACGCCCATGGAACGGGCGGTACCGGCGATGATCTTCTTGGCGGCGTCAATGTCGTTGGCATTGAGGTCCGGCATCTTGATCTCGGCGATCTTGGTGAGCTGCTCCTGGGAGAGCTGACCAACCTTGTCGGCCTGGGGCTTAGCGGAACCAGACTTGAGGTTCAGCTCCTTCTTGATGAGGTGAGCCGCCGGCGGGGTCTTGGTGATGAAGGAGAAGGACTTATCCTCGTAGACAGAGATCTCAACGGGGATGATGTCGCCCTTCTTGTCCTGCGTCTCGGCGTTAAAGGCCTGGCAGAACTGCATGATGTTCACGCCAGCAGCGCCCAGAGCGGGGCCGACGGGAGGAGCGGGGTTAGCTGCACCAGCAGGAATCTGGAGCTTAATGACGTTGGCGACCTTCTTCTCAGCCATGGTCATTCCTTTCGAATCACGAGTGTGAAGTACTTGCTATATCGTAAGCACGCACGTGTTAGAAGCACTCCTGAGATGAGCAGTCACAGAAGAAGCACGCTCGCGCGAACGGACGAAAACTTAAGCGATGACAGCGACCTGGTTAAAGTCGAGCTCGACCGGCGTCTCGCGGCCAAAGATCATCAGCGTGACCTTGAGCTTGCCAGCCTCGGTGTTAACCTCGGAGACCTTGCCATCAAAGTCGGTAAGCGGGCCATCGGTGACGCGGACGGACGTGCCGACCTGAATATCAACCGAGGTGCGCTTGGGCGAATCGCCCTTACCGGGACGACGAGTCATCTTGTTATACTCGTCGCGAGAAAGCGGAGCGGGCTTGCCGTTGCCGCCTAGGAAACCGGTGACGCCGGGCGTGTTGCGAACACACGTCCAAGCATCGTCATCCATCTCCATGCGGACCAGGACATAACCCGGGAAGATCTTGGAATCCTTGGTCTCGCGCTTGCCACCCTCTTTGATCTCGGTGACGCGCTCCATAGGAATCTCGATATCAAAGATACGGTCCTGCATGCCCATGGTCTCGATGCGATGCTCGAGATCGGACTTAACGCGGTTCTCGTATCCAGAGTAAGTGTGAACGACGTACCAACGCTTAGACATGGTTTAGCCCCTCAATCCAGAGAACAGAGCAAGAGCCTCGCCAAAGCCAGCATCGAGCAGAGCGATGACGACGCCGACGACGATCAGAGAAGCGCAAACGACGACCGAGTAGTTCACAAGCTCCTTCTTATCGGGCCACGTGACACGCTTCATCTCGGACTTCACCGAAGCGAAATACTTCTTGGTGCGGGCGAAGAAACCAGGCTTCTCGTTCTTCTTGGACTTCGCAGCCTTCTCGTTCTTCTTGGCAACGGCCTTCTTGGCCTCAACCTTGGAGTTGGCGGCAGCGTTGTTGGCAGGTGCCGGCTGCTGAGCCTTCTTCTTGTTCTTCTTGTTGGCCATTTGGGTTACCTCCGCGCAATGCGCTTATACATGAGTAAACCGTAAGCCCCCAATTGGGAGCTTACGGAATAATGACTGGCACGCCAGGAAGGACTCGAACCCTCAACACTCGGTTTTGGAGACCGATGCTCTACCAATTGAACTACTGGCGTATGTGACTAGAGACTAGCGAGTCTCTTTGTGCAGCGTGTGGTGACGGCACCAGGGGCAATACTTCTTGATCTCCATACGATCAGGCATGGTCGACTTGTTCTTGGTGGTCGTATAGTTGCGGCGCTTGCACTCAGTGCACGCAAGAGTAACTAGAGTACGCATGTATCCTGAACCTTTCATTTCCGCCCCGTACGGGCACGAGTTGTTACTTTATCAGCTCCACGTAAGTGCTGTCAATGAAAACCTCGAGTCAATTGATTCTCGGTGGATCCATTCATATTTGGAACACATCAATGAAGCCATCGAGATCTAATCGACGGTGCATCCAGGACCATTATCGATCCTCTCGACACCAGCAACGGCTGAATATCCATTGCAGAAAAGAACCCGGCACCCATATAAGTGCCGGGTTCTCTAAGTCAGCTATATCAAAGAGCTAATTTACTCAATGATCGTGGAGACGATGCCCGAACCGACGGTGTGGCCACCCTCGCGGATAGCGAAGCGCAGGCCCTCCTCCATGGCGATCGGGTGGATGAGGTCGCCCTCGATGGTGATGTGGTCACCAGGCATAGCCATCTCGGTGCCCTCGGGGAGCTTGACCGTACCGGTAACGTCGGTGGTACGGAAGTAGAACTGAGGACGATAACCATCGAAGAACGGGGTGTGACGGCCGCCCTCCTCCTTGGTCAGAACGTAGATCTCACCGGTGAACTTGGTGTGCGGGGTAACCGAACCGGGCTTGCAGAGAACCTGGCCGCGCTCGATGTCCTCGCGCTTGATGCCGCGGAGCAGCAGACCGACGTTGTCGCCAGCCTCGCAGAAGTCCATGGACTTACGGAACATCTCGATACCGGTAACGACGGTGTTCTGGGTATCCTTGATGCCGACAATCTCGACGGGCTCGTTGAGCTTGAGCTCACCGCGCTCGACACGGCCGGTAGCAACAGTACCACGGCCGGAGATGGTCATAACGTCCTCAACGGCCATCAGGAACGGGAGGTCGTTGTTACGAGCAGGCGTCGGGATGTACTCGTCGACGGCGTTCATGAGCTCGCGGATAGCGTCCATCCACTTGGCGTCGCCCTCGAGAGCGCCCAGAGCGGAACCACGGATGACGGGGATGTCGTCGCCGGGGAAATCGTACTCGGAGAGGAGCTCACGGGTCTCCATCTCGACGAGGTCGATGAGCTCGTCATCGTCAACCATGTCGCACTTGTTCAGGAAGACGACGATGTAAGGAACGCCAACCTGACGGGCGAGCAGGATGTGCTCGCGGGTCTGAGCCATGGGGCCGTCGGTAGCGGCGATGACCAGGATAGCGCCGTCCATCTGAGCAGCACCGGAGATCATGTTCTTGACGTAGTCAGCGTGGCCCGGGCAGTCAACGTGAGCGTAGTGACGGGCAGCAGTCTCGTACTCGACGTGGGAGACGGAGATCGTAATGCCGCGCTCGCGCTCCTCGGGAGCCTTGTCGATGTTCTCGAACGCAGTGAAGTCAGCCTTGCAGCCCTCGGTCTCGGAGAGAACCTTGGTGATGGCGGCGGTCAGCGTGGTCTTGCCGTGGTCGACGTGACCAATGGTGCCGATGTTAACATGCGGCTTAGTGCGCTCAAACTTCTCTTTGGCCATAAAGCCCTCCTCTAAACAGGTCGTCCCCGGACGGGACTTTGCCTTTATACCATAGTGGCCTCTCAACATACTATTGAGAAGCCACCGTGTTACCTATGGTAGCGGTGACTGGATTCGAACCAGTGACGCCACGGGTATGAACCGTGTGCTCTAACCAACTGAGCTACACCGCCGGATGGAGCCTGCAACCAGACTTGAACTGGTGACCTCTTCGTTACCAACGAAGTGCTCTACCGACTGAGCTATACAGGCACTTGACGGGTGGGAGCTATAGGATTCGAACCTATGTAGGCAGAGCCAACGGGTTTACAGCCCGTCCCCATTAACCACTCGGGCAAACTCCCAATCGTTCAAGTATCCGCAGGTCCTTTGGTCTTTTGGACCGCCGCCCCCGCGAACGTAAAAGATAATACGATGCAACCTTGGGGGCTGTCAACGAAAACCTCTAGATACACGGTGCCGGGCGTATCTATATAGCTTTGACCTGCGGTTTTATTGAGTTTGGATATGAAGAACGGTGGATTTGGGTGTAGTGGTGACGTTTACCAAGGAAACACTTTGGCACGGTGGAGTACGCCTACAGCATTGAACATAGATAACGTCTCGCTTGCGCTATTTAATAAGTTGAGATCGGACTTTTCCGGCACGATCGAGCGTGGATTTTCTCCCGTTTGAAATCGAGCGTGGACTTTCTCCCGCTTTTAGCGCGGCTCTAAGGCCAAAGTGGCAGATTATCCACGCTCGTTCTCCAGGCGGGAGAACTATAGAGCCGCAACTACTCGGGCCAGGCCAAAGTAGACCCATAGAGCGGCTCCCCCTTGGTGCAGGGGTAGCGACTCAAGTAACACGACGATAGCAAGTCGAAGAAATAAGTCATGGCATATTTCGAATAAACGCCGAGTCGGTCAATTCCGTTTCCCGCATTACCAAGACGATATACACGGTCAAAAGACCTCGATTTGTCATCGTTGCTAAACGCAGTAATTAGAATCTTCCTGCCCGAACGGCAATCAAGATACTCACGCGCCTGTGACGCAAATAGCCCGGAGACCGATACGAGAATTATCAATGACTGCGAAGCGTCTCCCATGTTTTTCAATTCCGCGACGTTAGCCCCAGCAACTATGCGAACTATCTTGCCCGCATAAAACATTTCCTGCTGAAATCGTACGAGATTGGCGCTTACATTATTGGTGCACCAGATTTCAACGTTTTTATGGCCATCAATTTCGTCGGCAAGGTGCTTAATAGCGATATCGGACACGCCGCTTTCGACCTCAGCGAACATCTCGATCATGCGAACGTCGAGCTCTGCCCTGTACTCCTCGTAGCCAAATTCCTCCTCTCGATGGCTTAAGTCGCTTGGAAAGACTGATTGAGTAAGTGATTCTTTCAAATCGCTAAGAGACTGGTAGCCCAATCGATTGCAGAAACGACGAACAGCGGAACGGGTCACGAATGCATCGCGGGTTATTGCGGCAACATTGATTTCGCTCGAACGCCTAATGTGAGCGATGAGATATCGAGCGATGGCGGCATCGTTTGACCCAAACTCGCTGTTGATGATGGAGCTAATGCGATTGAGCACATCGAAGTCATTGATATTCACGTGATCCCTCTTTCCGCTCTCCTCGATATTATGGTTCATTTATTGAATCAAACAGCTTTGGTCGTTCTCCTATGATTCAAATCAGTTGACGTCATCTTAATCGTAATTCCGTCACACGTATCCACCGTGTTGAATGATGGAAAGGGGATTCATGGGCAACGTGAACAACATGCCGTTTCTCTGGGGTTCCGCCACGGCGTCTTATCAGTGCGAGGGTGCCTGGAACGAAGACGGCAAAGGCCTCGGCGAGTGGGATTTCTTTAACCACACAAGCAATAAGAACATCAACCATGTTGACGGTGATGTATCTTGCGACTTCTACCATCGCTATGAAGAAGATATCCGCATGATGAAAGAAGGCGGACAAAACACCTATCGCTTCTCTCTTTCATGGAGTCGAATCATCCCCACGGGTATCGGCGAAGTGAATGAAGAGGGTATCGATTTTTATAATCGAGTCATTGATTGCTGCCTCGAAAATGGCATAGAGCCCAACGTTACGCTGTTCCATTACGATCTGCCATTCACGCTTGCTTGCAAAGGCGGATGGCTGAACAACGACATGGCAGAGTGGTTCTGCAAATACGCCAAGATTTGCTTTGAGCGCTTTGGAGACCGCGTCAAAATCTGGGCTACCGTTAACGAGCCGCATTTCTACAGCTACTGCGTAAACATGTTGGGCAACTATCCCCCCAATCGATCGCTCGACGTTCAGTCGTACATGCAGTTTCAATACAACCTGATGCGCGCAAGCGCACTCGCAGTCCGAGCATATCGTCAAATGGGCTACGACGGCATCATCGGCGCCGTCCACGATGGCGGCGTTGTCGAACTCGACCCGGCAACCGAGCACCCTGATGACGTATTTCGATACGCAGACTTTTTCGCCAATCGCATGATTCTGGCACCAGCGCTTCAGGGTCAACTGCCGCCAGAAATGGACGAAATCCTTGAAAAACTTGGCGTCTCGCTCTATCGATCCCCAAATGACGTAGAAGAATTCAGAGACGGTAAAGTCGATTTTATTGGACTCAACGTGTATTGCCGAGAGTATGTAACCGACTGGCACGGTGGAGAGCTTGCCGTTTCGGCGAACAATAAGGGCGGTTCGAGCAAAAAAGTCGAAGGAAAATGCATTGCGCCCTTGTTTGAAAGCGCCCGCGACAGCAATGTTCCCCGCAATAAATGGGGCCGCGAAATACTCCCAAGTTGCATGTATTCAACCATCATGGATGTCCACGAGCGCTATGGCGCGCCCCGCATCTTTATTACGGAAAACGGACATGGCGCCTATGAGCAACCAGACGCAGACGGAATGATCCACGATGATGACCGCATCGAGCTTCTGGGCCAGTTCATCGAGCACATGATGAGGGCTAAGCGCGACGGCGCGCGCGTTGAGGGCTACTACCTCTGGTCGACGATGGATCTGTATAGCTGGATCAACGGCTACGAAAAACGATACGGACTTGTCCATATCGACTTCGAGAACAATTTAGAGCGCACCCCCAAAAAGAGCTGGTATTGGTACCGAGACCTTATCTCGAAATATCAGGAGCAGGAAGGCTAGGAGAAAGAGATGAAATATCAGGCAATGTCCGAAACAGTCCTAAAGGCTGTTGGCGGCAAAGAGAACATTACATCGGTAACTCATTGTGCGACGCGCCTTCGCATCGACGCACGAGACACCTCGATCATCGATCTCCAGCTCGCCAAATCGGCCGACCAGGCGCTCGGAGCAGTAGTCAGCGGTGGCCAGCTTCAGGTGATCATCGGCCCCAACGTCACCGAGGCTTACAACGACTTCCTCGACTTCGCGGGAATCGAAGTCGGCGGCGGCGCGGTTGCCGACGATGCCCAAACCGCCAAGGATCTTGCAGAGGGCATCAAAAGCGGCAACACTGCCATGAGCCTGGTTGAGAAATTCGGAAATGTCTCCGCACAGGTATTCATGCCCATCGTCCCAGCGCTCATCGTTGGCGGACTCATTCTTTCGATCAAGAATCTCCTGGTCAATTATTGTGGATTGAGCACCGATAGCGGAACTGCTCAGGTTCTGCTGGCGATCTTCAGCGCCTCATTTAGCTTCCTGCCCGTTTACCTAGGCTACCAGCTCGCCGCTGTCATGAAGATGCAGCCTATCATGGGCGCGCTGCTGGGCGCAATCATGATTAGCTCGTCTATTAGCGGTGCTGAGGGTCTCGACTTTCTTGGCATCCCCATCCCAACGAATGACTACTCGAGCACGGTGGTGCCAATCGTACTGGGCGTTGTGTTCATGTACTTTGTTGATCGCGGTCTTCAGAAAATCATCCCGGACGTTACCAAACTGTTCTTGAAGCCGCTACTCACCATGTTTATCGTCGTGCCTGTTGAGCTGATTATCCTCGGCCCCGCCGGCAGCATGATGGGCTACGCGCTGAGTGATGCCGTCACGTGGCTCATGGATAACGTGGCATTTATCGCTACTCCAATCCTTGCAGCCCTTAACCCCTATTTTGTCATGCTCGGTCTTGATAAGGCCTACATCGCAATCGAAGTTACGAGCTTGGCGCAGCTCGGCTGGGCGCCCATCATCTTTGGCTTCATCTCAAACCTCTGCATTGGCGGCACGAGTCTCGCCTTGGCAACTGCAATGAAAGGCAACAAGGAGAAGAGGGGTATGGTCACCACGGTTGCCGTCACCGCACTCTGCGGCGTAACTGAGCCCGCGTTCTACGGCTGCCTCATCGAGCGTCCCCGCCTGCTTGTCGGCACGGCAATCGGCGCCCTCTGCGCGGGACTCCCCGCAGGTATCTTCGTCCTGAAGGAGTATGTTGCGGGAGCATGCCCCGGCCTTCTTTCGGCGCTGATTTTTATCGCTCCCGATGGATCCATGGGCAACTTCGTACTGGCGTGCGTTGTCGCCGTCATCGCCATCGTCGTCTCGTTCATCGCTGCACGCGTGATCATCAAGAAGAACCCCAACTATATTGAGTAAATGCCCGCTGTTTGCATTGGGGACATCCTCGGCAGACCATTAGCAAGAACCCAAGAAGTCCCTTAGGAGCTCGATTAATCCATTCGGATTCCTGAGGCACAAACGACCCCGATTCCACAATGAAATCGGGGTCGTTGTTTCTAAAGCCGTCGATAGACAATCGGTGTTTACCTTAGCTCCCTATCCAAGTTAATTATCCACGCTCGTTCTCCGGTCGGGAGATTTTCTTCTCTCTCGTGTCCAGAAATCCACGCTCGAGCAGGACATCCAGGACCGTACCTGCCCTTGTCTCGATCTGTAACAGCAGGAGACCTATTCCGCTTCTACATGTTACAGATCAAGATATTCCTAAAACACCCTAAGTTTCATCTCAATCTGTAACAGTTAGATGCCAAATATCGGTCTTGGTGTTACAGATTTAGACAAACTGGAGGACGAGACAAACCAAAAACGGGATGGGCGCTAACCCAATGGCGCACCACCTAAATAGAAACGGGCCCTGTCCCACAAGGAACAGAGCCCGAAACTCTCATGGAGCCAGTGACAGGAATCGAACCTGCAACCCACTGATTACAAATCAGTTGCGCTACCGTTGCGCCACACTGGCACACTTGGCGCTTTCGCGCGAAGCCAATTAAGAATAAAGGAATTGCGGACGAGGCGCAACAGGCCGCGCGGCGTTATATAAATATGCAAAATCCAGCAACAACACGTACCAAGCCCGTTCATTTCTGTCAGTTCGCCCTCAATCTTAAAACTCTTCGCCAGAACGAATAGTTTTAATTACAATTGGCTATATAAAACTATTCGTTCTGGCGAAGGGTTTCGCGATGTTGACTACAAAGGAAGCAGCCGAACTGCTCGGCATCACCCCGCGCAGGGTGCAGGAGCTCATTAAGAACGGCGCGCTGACCGCCCGCAAGGCTTCTGGCGTGTGGCTTATCGACAAAGACAGCGTAGACACGCGACTCCGCTCCGCAACCAAAAGAGGGGGACGGCCTCGTCGCGGGCATGGGAAAAGCGAAATCGCATTTACCCTCATGAACCGCACGCACGAAGTGGCCCAGCTGGTCTACAGCAGATCACGGAAAGACTTCACCCACATCGGCGCCGACGTCGATCGTGCCCACGCCCCTATTGGAGTTTTTGCTCCCAGCAAACCTGTATCGCTCGACTCCTTCCGCATCTGGTGGCGCGGCCGCGGTATCCCGCTCGCACGCATTGGGCTAGCCTCCCTGCTTGCAGAAGCCGCAGTCGATGTTCCCGATGAACTCGTACAGCGAAATCTTGGCCTCTCCTTATCCGACCAGTATTGGATTAGACCCCAAGGCTCCGGTCTCGCGTGGGAAGATATCAATTTCTTCAATAATGCTTTTGACGACGTCTCTCTCAGCATCGCGCCCTTCGCCCCAGAGGGCAAGGCAGCTGCCGCAAAGCCCGACAACACCTCGGACGGCAATCTTCAAAAGTACTGGACATGCGAGGATGACCGTCGAATACTCCACAAGGCAGGTGCGCACCTGAACCAGGAACCCTATAACGAGATGGTGGCGACCGCACTTCACCGTCGCATCCTAAACGCTTGCGATTATGTACCCTATTCGCTCGAAGGCACAGGTACTTCTGCCTTGAGCACATGCAATGTCTTCTTAACTGACGAAGAAGAATATGTCCCTGCGTTCTATGTAAACCAGCATGCAAATGCAGACGAGCGACTAACCGATTACGAACGGTATGTAGCAAACTGTGAGGAGCTTGGAGCGACAGATATAAAAGACGCCCTTGACCGCATGATCGTATGTGACGACATCATTGCCAACTACGATCGTCATTGGCGCAACTTCGGCCTCGTGCGAAACGTCAACTCACTGGTCTGCAGACCAGCCCCCATCTTCGATTCGGGCTCATCACTCTGGTGCAACATATCACTAGAGGAGCTTAGGGCGGGAGAGCACAGTTTTACCAGCGCACAATTTCATTCAAGCCCCGCCAAACAAATGTTGCTCGTCGAGGACATGGGCTGGTTTGACGGCGACAAACTCGAAGGCTTCGTTGACGAGGCAATCGAGATTCTGTCCAGAAACAACGCGCTCACGGCAAGGCTGCCATATCTAAAAGAGGCGCTTACATGGCGCCTCCGTAGAATGATCGACATCGCTGAATGGAGTTAGCGAGACAGCGTCGCGCCGTCAGCTCCCCTACCTCCCGCGCAGGGCCTTGAGTTTGGCCAGCGCCTCGGGGCTCAGGCGGCTGCCCAGAGTCATCTTGATCTGCGGAGCTTCCTCTGCCTCGTGAACGTCGTTATCGATCTGTTTGATCTCGTCCACCAGCATACGGCTCGAGATGCGCGTGACGCCCTTGCCCATGACGACAGCCTGGATCGTGCCGTCACTCGATACCACGGAGCACGCGCGGCCTTCCTCGCGTGCCTCGATGCAGAGCTTCTGCACCACGGTATCGGCAGAGACGCCCGTCGGCGAAAACTCGATGCGCACGCCGCGGGCCGGCAGATTGGGGCGCTCGCTGGAGATATTGCCCGCGCCGTCAAACACGATTACGGCCTCGTAGCGGCCCTGGGCAAAGGCGGCGACGTCGTTGATGAGGGCGGTGCGCGCCATATCGTGAACGTCGCTGGAATACGGATCGTCGGAATGGTCGTACACGAGCTTTTCGTAGCGCGGCGTGCAGTGGATCACGTTGTAACCGTCGACCACCAGCAGCTCGGGCTTGTTGGAGTGCACCGTCGAGACCGGGTCGGCGATGGCCTGCGCAAACGCATTGCCGCCCACGCCATAGGTCGCGGCCGAAACAATCGGCTTGGCCGAGCCCTCGCCAAAGCGCTTGGCCTTGGACTTGGCGCGGTTCTTTTTGGACATGCGCTACTCCTCCCCCATGAGCTCGCCGGCGTTGCGGCGCAGCCACTCAAAGCACAGCGCCGTGGTCGCCTGGGCAACATTGAGGCTCTCGGTCATGCCGCGCTGGGGAAGCTTGGTCAAAAAGTCGCATTTCTCGAGCACCCGGCGCGAGATGCCGTCGCCCTCGGAGCCCATGACGAGCGCCACGCGGCCCTCGAAGGGAGCATCCCAGCAACTGCCTTCGGCGTGCTCGGAGGCACCGCCCACCCAAAAGCCAGCGGCCTTAAGATCGTCGAGCGCACGGGCGATGTTGGGCACCTGCGCGATAGGCAGGTGCATGACGGCGCCGGCTGAAGTCTTGTAGCTGCCCACGGTCACGCCGGCGGCGCGCTTGTTGGCAATGATGACGCCGGCCGCGCCCACAACCTCGGCGGAACGCACGATGGCACCAAAGTTGCCGTCGTCAGTCACATGGTCGAGCACTACGACAAGTGCCGGGCCCTCACCTGCGCGGTCGAGAATATCGGCGACATCGGCATAGGGGAAGTTGCCAACCTCGAGCGCAATGCCCTGGTGGGCGCCATGGCTCGACAGCGCATCGAGCTGCGCGCGCGGCACATACTTAATGCGGACACCCGCGGCGTTGAGGTCGTCGACCAGGCGCGACAAGGCGGCATCGCGCTCCCCGCCCTCGGCAATGAGCGCGCACTTGATGGGAAAACCAGTGCGTAGCGCCTCGGCGGCAGCACGACGACCTTCGATAAACTCGCCCTTGGGAGCCTGAACGTTGTCGCGGTTGCGATCGCGCTGCGGACGTGCGGCCTGGGTGCGATCGCGCTGGCCCTTGGGAGCGGCAGTGCGGTCATTGCGGCGAATCGGACGCGAGCCAGAAGCAGCCTGCTTGCCGCCACGAGGCGCACGCTTGCGATTGTCGGCCATAAAACGGCCTCCTTTAAAACACTTTTCAAACAAGACAAAAGAATCGACCGCCCATAAATATTAATTCGGGCGGTCGGTACGGGTTTTCCAAGTGCCCGAGATTGCCGTAAAAGAGGAGCGACGCGTACTTGAGTACGCGAGCGACGGTTTGAACGGCAAGGTCGGGTGCTCGGGAAACCCGCGGGGATTAGAGAGTCTTAATACGGGTGCCGGCGGCGGTATCTTCAATCGTCAGGCCCAGGTCCTTGAGCTGGTCGCGGATGGCGTCGGCCAGATCCCAGTTCTTGGCGGCACGGGCCTCGGCGCGGGCCTCGAGAATCTTGGCAGCAGCCTCGTCCACGTCGTCGCCCGTATAGGCAACCAGACCGGCGGCAACGCCCAGCAGACCCAGCGGCAGCTCGACCTTGGGCTCGGGAAGCTCAACACCAAACGTATCGAGCAGCTCGACCAGCGTATCGGCGGCGGCCAGGGCAGCGGCCTTGTCGGCAGCGTCGCCCGCCTGCTCCAGGTACTGGTTGCACTCGGTCACAAAGCCAAAGACGGCACCCATGGCACCAGCGGTGTTAAAGTCGTCGTCCATGCACTCCTTAAAGGTGGCACGGGTCTCGGCGGCCTTGGCGGCAAACGCCTCGGATGCTGCCTCATCGGCATCGGCCGTCGCATGGTTCGCGGCCCAACGCAGGTTCTCGACCGTACCGGCGATACGCGTGAGCGAATTCTCGGCACCCTCCAGGCGCTCCCAAGAAAAGTCGAGCGGCGAGCGATAGCTCGTCTGCAGCATCAGCAGGCGCAGGGCGGCAGCGGAGTGCTGCTCGAGGACCTCGGCCAGCGTAAAGAAGTTGCCGAGCGACTTGGACATCTTCTCGCCGTCTACCAGCAGCATGCCCGTGTGCATCCAGGTGTTGGAGAAGCCCTGGTGCCAGGCGCAGGTGGCCTGAGCGCACTCGTTCTCGTGATGCGGGAAGGCAAGGTCGGAGCCGCCGCCGTGGATGTCGATCGGAGTACCCAGGTAGCGATGCACCATGGCGGCGCACTCGGTGTGCCAACCGGGACGGCCCTCGCCCCAGGGGCTCGGCCAGCTGGGCTCGCCGGGCTTGGCGGCCTTCCACAGGGCAAAGTCGAGCGGGTCGTTCTTGTCCTCGTTCTCCTCGATGCGCGCGCCAACCATAAGGTCGTCGATGTTGCGGCCCGAGACCTGACCATAGTTGGGATCGCTGCGCACGGCAAAGTACACATCGCCGTTATCGGCTGCGTAAGCGTGGCCCTGCTCGATAAGCGTCTTGATCATGGCGATCATGGGGCCGATCTCCTTGGTGGCGCGGGGGCGCACATCGGGATCGAGCACGTTGGCGGCGCGCATGACGCCGATGAACTTGTCCGAGAACTCCGTCGCGACCTCGGCGGCCGTGCGGCCCTGCTCGTTGGCGCGCTTGATGATCTTGTCATCAACATCGGTGAGGTTCTGGGCAAACGTGACCTCGTAGCCGCTCGCGATAAGCCAGCGACGAATCACGTCAAAGCTGATGAACGTGCGGGCATTGCCGATGTGGATGTTGTCGTAGACCGTGGGGCCGCACACGTACATGCGGACCTTGCCAGACTCGATGGGCTGGAACTCTTCCTTTTTATGGGTAGCGCTGTTGTAGATACGCATTCGTTACTCCTTAACGGTTTTCTGTAGCAGGCAGACGGCCCAGGCGCCAATTCCCTCGCCCTGGCCTTCCCAGCCGAGCTTTTCGGTCGTAGTGGCGGCGACGCCCACGTTTTCGACGTCAACGCCCAGGGCATGGGCAAGGTTGGCGCGCATGGCATCGCGGTGCGGGGTGATCTTGGGTTGCTGACAGGCAATGGTGCAATCGGCATCGACAAACTCAAAGCCTAGCTCGCGTGCATAGTCCATCACGCGAGCGAGCAGCACCATCGAGTCGGCGCCCTCATAGGCGGGATCGGTGTCGGGGAATAGCTTGCCGATGTCTCCCCCGCGGCAGGCGCCCAGAATGGCGTCGGCCAAGGCGTGCGCGAGCACATCGGCATCCGAGTGGCCCAGCAGGCCGCGCTCGTAGGGAATGTCGACACCGCCGATGATACATCGACGCCCCTCCACCAAACGGTGGACGTCGTAGCCGTGGCCAATGCGCAGGTTACTGAACATGGGGAAGGTCCTCTCCCTCGGCCATGCGGCCAAGCAGAATCGCGGTTACGGGACGCAAGTCCTCGGGCACCGTCACCTTAAGGTTATCGCGCGGGCTCTGGACGCAGCGGACGCGCCCACCCATGCGCTCGACCAGCGACGAATCATCGGTGCCGATAAAGCCCTCGGCAATTGCCTCGGAATGAGCGCGCTTCATAGCATCGACGCTAAAGATCTGCGGCGTCTGCGCGGCCCAATACAGCTCGCGCGGCGGCGTCTCGACGATGTTGTCGCCATCGACGATCTTGAGCGTGTCGATCGCGGGCTGGCCGCACACGACACCGTCGAGCGAGCGGTCGCTCACGAGCACGTCGATAGCGTGGTCGATGGCCTCGGTCGTAATGAGCGGACGAGCGCCATCGTGAATGGCGACGTATTCAAAGCCCGCCGGCACCGCGTGCACGCCGGCGCGAGTGGAATCCTGGCGGGTATCGCCGGCATCGGCAAAGCTGATGGGCGTGTCATAGTCAAACGGGTCGATAGCCAGGCGGCGCATCTCGGCACGACGCTCGACAGGGCAAACCACGACGATGTGGCCGACCTTATCGCTACGATCAAATGCGCGGATGGACCAGCTCATAAGCGGACGGCCCGCTACATTGACGAGCTGCTTGCCACCGGGGTTACCAAAGCGCTGGCCGCTGCCACCGGCAACGACCACGGCGCATACGGGCGCCATTATGCGTTCCCCTGTTTGGTGCCCTTCATGCGGTACAAGGAGTCCGCAAGAATGGCAGGGTTGTTGACGCCAAAGTCGCCCAGGCGCTCCGGATCCTCGCTGATGTCGTCCATGAGCTCCTGCAGCGAGCCATACTCGTCGACGATCTTCTCGGCCACGCCGTCGCGCACGACAGACACGCGCGAAAGCGTACGCAGGCCCAGAGGCGTCATGACAGAGTCCTCGTCCAGGTCGTCGTAACCCAGAACCGCCGCCACATGCTGCGGGTCGGATAGGTCCTTGGGCGTCATACGGCTCAGGTTGGCGCGGATCTTCTCGGCGTTTGCCTCGGAAGAATCGCTCGCGTAGTCGCGGATCATCAAGTCGTATTCGGTATCCATGCTGGAGCCCGCGAGCTGCTCGAGCTGCATCTGCACGAGCTTGCCCTGGTTGCCCAGCTTGACGATGCAATCCTTAAGCTCGGTCTTTGCCTGTTGCATGATCTCGAAACTCGAGAAGATGCCGGTGATGTCGGCGAGCGTGACGTAGTCGTCGAGCTCAAGGGCCGTCAGGCGCAGCAAGGAGCGGTCGAGCGACTGACGGGTAGTCTGGAGCGTGGCGACGAGCTGGTTGACCGAGCTCATGATGGTGGTGACGGGCTGGATCTCGTAGCTCTTGCCGTGAACGTACACGTTGACGACGGCACGACGGGCCGAGACCGAGATCACGATGGCATCGGTGAGCACCGACATGCGAGCGGCAGTACGGTGACGCATGCCCGTCTCACTCGTGGCGAGCGAGGGATCGGGATTGAGGTGAAAGTTGGCGCGCAGGATCTGGGTGAGGTCGCCATCGATGACGATGGCGCCGTCCATCTTGGAAAGCTCGAACAGGCGGTTCGAGGTAAACGAAATGTTGAGCGGGAAGCCGTCGTTACCGGCAGCGAGCACGTTTTCGGTGTCGCCGACGCAGATAAGGGCACCCAGGTGACCGGCAATGATCATGTCGAGGGCGGTGCGGATCGGCTGGCCAGGTGCCGTCAGGCGAATGGCCTGCTCCATACGCTTTTGCAGCTCGTTCTTATCCAAGGCATCGCTCCCATCGTATACGCTCCATAAACGCTAAATAGTTTCTCACGGTTTGTCCCTGCGGCGCTTGCGAAATCCGATGCTTACAGAATGAGCGAACACAGCTTAGGTAGCTCATTTGGGACGGGATCTTTTGACCGCCCATGTGGTAGCATCGGGTCTCATATAAATGAGGGAGTAGTCGTGTAATCGGGTTCGCCCGCAGAGAGGGAGCCAGACTATGGGACTCGCAGAGCTCGTGTTGGTCGCCGTTGGCCTTTCGATGGACGCCTTTGCCGTTTCCATCTGCAAGGGCCTCGGCATGAAGAAGATCAACTTTAAAGTCGCCGTAGTGCTCGGCCTGTTCTTTGGCGGCTTTCAGGCCGGCATGCCCGTAATCGGATGGGCGCTCGGCAGTCAATTCATGGGCATCATCGGACCCATCGACCATTGGATCGCCTTTATCCTGCTCGCCTTCATTGGCGGCAAAATGCTGTGGGAGGCCTTTACCGAGGACGAGGATGAAGGCGACGGCAAGGATGCCGAAAAGATTGACCTGGGCGAGTACATGATCCTCGCCATCGCCACCTCAATCGACGCCCTAGCCGTAGGCATCTCGTTTGCCGCGCTCTCGGTCGACATCGTTCCCGCTGTATCGCTTATCGGCATCACAACGTTTATCTTCTCCGTCGTCGGCGTTGCGATCGGCCACACCTTTGGCACGCGCTACGAAAAGCCTGCCACCATCGTGGGCGGCGTCGTGCTCATCCTCATCGGGCTTAAGATCTTGCTTGAGCATCTGGGGATTTTGGCGCTGTAGTGCCAAACACAATCGCTCAAAACTCAACGCCAGCACAAGGCCTCATGCGGAGTTTTGCATGAGGCCTTTTCGTGCAGACTTTTGCATGTCATACTGATATGCAAAAATCTGCACGTTAGGAGATAGCCGTGGATACCTTTCCCATCACCACACCGCGCCAAGCTGGCATCTACGTGCGCCAGGCACGCGAGGCTCAGGGTCTCACCCGTGCCGCCCTCGCCAAAAAGGCCGGTGTTTCGGAGCGCCTGCTCGCATCGCTCGAGCTGGGCGACGCCACGGGTATTCGGCTCGACAAGTTATTGGCGATCTTCAATGCTCTCGGACTGGCGCTCGCCGCTCAAGGGGATATCGTCCAAACGAATAACGAGCAATCAGCCAACGTCCCGCATGCCGACCTGCAACCTCGCAGTACCCCCAGGCGCCATCACGCTCAACGTCCCTCTCATAGCTACCGTCGCTGCGCCGCCATTCCGGTTCTTGCAGACGCCCCATTTACGTCCGAACTCTACGACAAAGCCTTCGCGGATTTCGCCATGTCCAATCTCGGAGTCTCGATTGCCGCAAACGCATCTGTCCAACCAAAGCCTGACGGGAAATAGCCAATGGCCACCACATCACTTCGGACTATTATTTGCGGCGAACCTGCAGGAACGCTCATGCAAGATGAGAACGGTTTTGTCAGCTTTGTCTATGATCCAGACTATAACGGGCCAGCCCTATCGACCAACATACCCGTATCAAATCGCACATACGGACAACAGGTCATGAATCCGTACCTGTTTGGCCTTCTACCCGACAGCGAGGACCAACGAAAAGCGATTGCCGCCGAATTCGACGTTAGGCCCAACAATCCCGTTGCGTTGCTCAGCCATATCGGACTCGACTGTCCGGGCGGAGTGCAGTTTTGTGCCGAAGAAGATGCCGACGCCGTCCTGCATCGCGCTGGCGAATACCGCCCTATAGGCGACCACGAAATTGCCCTGCGTCTCAAGTCGATCAGAGATGACCGCGATGCATCGTGGATGGGTCTAGATGAAAGTTGGTCACTTGGAGGCAACCAGGGCAAGTTCGCGCTCGCGTTCATAAACGGCCGCTGGTGCGAATGCATGGGCCCCTCGCCCACGACGCATATTTTCAAAAATGGCGTTATCGGATTTAAACTCGAGGCTCTCAATGAGTTTGTCTGCATGAAAAGCGCCCAGCGCGCCGGTATCGCAACGGCAAACGTCGAATATTGTATGTTTGAGGACGAACCTGCCCTCATTGTTGAGCGCTATGACCGCGTGAAAGTCGAAGACGGAACGATCAGGCGTCTACATCAAGAAGACCTCTGTCAGGCACTTGGGGTGATGCCCGCCCAAAAGTACACGGCAGACGGCGGCCCGACCACCCGCGACATTCAAGAGCTCCTCGTAAATACGAGCCACCATCAACTTAACCTGTATCTGTTTACGCAGATACTGTTCTTCAACGCCACTATCGGCGCACCGGATGCGCATGCGAAAAACTATTCCCTGCTCCTTGGAAACGACGGCGCAGCCATGATGGCTCGTATGTACGATGTCGCGTCGGGTTTGGCGTATGAGCGCATGCGCCGCCGGGCGCGCCTTGCCATGAGCGTTGGCGGCGAAAATCGTGTGGGACGCATCGGTCCAGGCGCTATCCGCCGATACCACGGTATGGGCGACCCCGCGCTGGAGGCGGCGCTCACCGATGCCGGGCTATCCGAGAAGTTTTGCTTTGCGACCATGATGGACCTCGCCTACGAGGTACCCATTTGCATGGAAGAAGTCATGGACGAATACGCCGACCTGCCCGGCATGGCGGACCTGCGCGAGCATATGCTCGGCCCCGTCCGCGAAAACTGCCAGCGAACCCTCGACCTCATCAGGGCGGATATGGGCTAGGTGTCCGTAATTTCCTATTTCCCAAAAGCAAGAGAGGGGGCACCCGTCGCAAAAGCTCGGGTGCCCCCTCTCGTAATGTCATCTGCAATCGATCATCACGTTGCTCGGACTGCCGTCAACGCAACCTTTACGCGGCAAGGCGTTTGAGAACGTCGATGAGCAGCTCGTAGAAGCGCTCGGCAGAAGCGAGCTCCATGCTCTCGTCCGGGGTGTGGACATCGGAGAGCGTCGGGCCCACGGCGATGGCGTCCAGGCCGTGCAGGGCCTCGGCAAACAGACCACACTCAAGGCCGGCGTGGATGGACTCGATGCGCAGCTCGGAGCCAAAGAGCTCACGATAGCTCTCCACGAAGACGTCGCGGATCGGCGAATGCTCGGCATAGCTCCAGCCGGGATACTCGAACTCGAACTTGGCGTCAAAGCCCAGGACATCGGCCAGCGTCTGCAGGCGGTCCTTGAACTCGTTCTGCAGCGAGGTGATCGAGGAGCGCGGGGACAGCATAATCTTGACCTGATCATCGGAAGTGGCGACCACGCCGATGTTGGAGGAAACCTCGACTGAGCCGTCGGTGGCGACGTTGCGGCGAATCACACCATTGGGGGCAAGACGCAGAGCGCGGATGAGGGCAAGCGCGGACTTCTCGTCCATGGCCTCGATCTCGGCGTTGTCGGCGATCTCGACAGTGCAGGTAAAGCCGGGGTCGAAGACCTCGAGCTCGGCGGTAACGTCGGCGATGATGCCACGGGCGATCTCGGCCGCGGCCTCGGCGGCAGCGTGGTCGGCGTAGACCAGAACAGCCTTGCACTCACGGTTGATGGCGTTGTCCTTGGTGCCGCCGTTGAAGCTGACGATGGCGGGCTCACCGGCAACCATCAGGCGGTCGATGATGCGGGCCATGATAAGGTTGCCGTTGCCGCGCTCCAGGTTGATATCGCTGCCGGAGTGACCGCCCAGCAGGCCGGAGATGTCGAGCGTGAGGGCGCTACCGGTCTTGTGCTCGCGCGCGATCGGGCAGGTGTAGGTAACGACGACGCCGCCGGCGCAGCTGACGGTGGCAACGCCCTCTTCCTCGGAGTCAAGGTTAATCATGGTGCGGGCGCTAATCTGGGACTTGTCGAGTGTCTCGGCGCCGACCAGGCCAGTCTCCTCGTCGGTGGTGAATACGCACTCGAGGGCCGGATGGACAATCGAATCATCGTTGAGCACGGTAAGCATAAGCGCGACGGCGATACCGTTGTCGGCGCCCAGGGTGGTGCCGTTAGCGGTGAGGACGCCGTCCTTGACGACCAGGTCGATACCGTCGGTCGTAAAGTCGTGCTCAACGGAGCCCAACTTGTCGCACACCATATCGATGTGGCCCTGCAGCATCACGGTCGGGGCATTCTCGGCACCGGCAGATGCGGGCTTGCGAATGATGACGTTGTAGACCTCGTCCTGGTACACATCGAGGCCGCGCTCCTTGGCAAACGCAACCAGGAAATCGCTGATGCCCTTCTCGTTGCCAGACCCACGGGGGATCGCGCTGACCTCCTCAAAGAAATGGAACAGCTGAGCGGGCTCGTAGCCGGTAATCTTGTAGTCCATGGTGCCTCCTTGGCGCAACTGGTTAGACAGTAAGATATGCGACTTGTATATTCCCAGACTTTGCGTGCATAAACCAGTCGAAAACGCCGAGCGCCCTTGCATCATCGGCTAACGGTGAGGAAACGCCACTTTATCAAGGTAAAGCAAGCTAGACGGGCCGTGCAGAGGGAACGTTGGACCCCCCAACCAACCTCAACGCCTGTTGAACATTAATGCATACACCATTGGTATGTTTAATAAGATTCTTGTCCTCCGTCACGACGTAATCGGCATCAATGCGATTGGCAACGCCCAGCATCAGGTCGTCCTCAAAGTCATTGTGGTGGTACTTGAACACAAAGGAGTCGAAGACCTCGTCTGCACCGACCGGGGCGATGAGGGCTAGCTCGCGCATCTGTCGAACGCATGCCCAGGCCGTTTCGTCTGCCGCCGCAATGGCGTTATCGCTCAGTGAGCCAGTCTTTCTTCGGCACTCCTGCTTGATTGCCGCCGAGACAAGATATGAAACGTCTTTGACCGAAAGCGACGAGGCAAACAGGGCAATCCGCTCCGAGGCGTCGGCAATCTCGATCAGATGGACGACATTTGCCGTACGGTCGGACCTGCCAGAAAAATAATCCATCCATACGTTGGTATCGATTAACAGCTTGAGGACGCCTTCTGTGCTCATAGTTCCACCCATTCGGGATAGCGCTCCGCCATGGCCTCCTCATAGAGGTCGTCATAGTCTCCCGAGAACTCAGGGATGGGGATGCCGTATTTGAGGCACGAATCGCGAACGATATGGCTGCCTTGCGCGGCCCTTGACTCCATGCGCTGGGGCTCCACTCCGTCAGAAACCGGAGCCGCCGCGTCTCCCTTCGAGGGCATGCGTCCGTTAACGACCAGATACTCCCAAAGTGTCCGAACGGCTTGTGACGGCGTCATGCCAATATGAGTCAGGACGGCGTCTCCCGCCTCTTTGAGCTGGCGATCTATACGCACGTTCATCTGAACTGGCCGCGTGTCGAGTATTGACGTAGGCATATCAGCTCCTTTGCTATACTATATCTCGATTTTAGTATAGCACGGCAGATTGAAGCGCATTTCAATAGAAATGAGGGCGCTTCCTTATCGGAAACGCCCCCGTTATACAAGGTATGTTTAATCCCTACAGCGCACCAGAGCCGGCTTGCATCATACCGCCGGGGCCCGAGGTCACGCCGCCGCTCACGGGCGCGGCGTTGCCAGTGTGCGGTGCCGCCGGGGCGGTATCACCACCGAGCGTGCCCGCCAGACGCGGTGCCGGGATCTCGCCCGTGCCGTGGCTAAAGACAAACTTGCCATCGGCCACGTCGCACAGGACGGTATCGCCCTCGCCCCACTCGCCGGCCAGCAGCTCCTCGGACAGCGGGTCCTCGATGAGCTTTTGAATAGCACGGCGCAGCGGACGCGCACCGTTGGTGAGGTCGGTGCCCTCGGCCACGATCTTGTCATAGGCCGCATCGGTGAGCTTGATGTTCATGCCGTTGGCAATCAGACGCTGGCGCAGGTCGTCCACCAGCAGGTGCGCGATCTTGGTGAGATTCTCGCCCGAGAGCTTCTGGAACACCACGATGTCGTCGATGCGGTTGAGCAGCTCGGGGCGGAACAGGCGCTTGAGCTCGCTCATCGCGCGGCCGCGGATCTCACTCGACGTGAGACCCTGCTCGCCGGTGGTGCCAAAGCCCACGCTCGCATCCTGCGCAATCTCGCGGGCGCCCACATTGGACGTCATGATGATCACGGTGTTGCGGAAGTCGACCGTCTTGCCCTGGCTATCGGTCAGGCGGCCCTCCTCCAGCACCTGCAGCAAGATGTTGAAGATATCGGGGTGCGCCTTCTCGATCTCGTCGAACAGCACGACCGAGTACGGGTGGCGACGAACGGCCTTGGTGAGCTGGCCGCCCTCGTCGTGACCGACGTAGCCCGGAGGGCTACCGATGAGCTTGGAGACCTCGAACTCGCTACCGAACTCGGACATGTCGAAGCTGATGAGCGCGTCCTTGCTGCCAAAGAGATACTCGGCGAGCGTCTTGGCGAGCTCGGTCTTGCCCGTGCCGGTGGGACCTAGGAAGATAAAGCTGCCGCCGGGACGACGCGGGTCCTTGAGCGGCGAGCGGCTGCGGCGCACGGCCTTGGCGACGGCCTCGACGGCCTCGTCCTGGCCGATGATGCGCGTCTTGAGCACGCTTTCGGTCTGCAGCAGGCGCCGGCTCTCGCTCTCGGTAAGCGAGGATACCGGCACGCCCGAAGTCACGGACACGATATCGGCGATCTGACTCACATCGATGGTGAGCGGGCTGGCGTCGAGCTCGGCGGTCCAGGCAGCCTTGGCCTCGGCGAGTTCAATCTCGGCAGCCTTCTGCTGCTCGGTGATCTCGGCGGCCTTGTTCATGTCGTCGCTCTCGGTGGCCTCCTGCGCGGCGGCCTTGAGCTCCTCTATGCGATGCTCGGCCTCGCGCACCGGCTCGGGCGCGCGGTTGGCGGCGATTCGGGCGCGGGCACCGGCCTCGTCAATGAGGTCGATGGCCTTATCGGGCAGGAAGCGATCCTGAATGTAGCGGTTGGAAAGGTTCGCGGCGGCCTCGATAGCACCCTGCGTATAGCGCACATGGTGGTGCTCCTCGTAGCGCGGCTTGAGCGCGGTCAGGATCTTGACCGTGTCCTCGACGCTCGGCTCCTCGACATCGATGGTCTGGAAGCGACGCTCGAAGGCCGGGTCCTTGGTGAGGTACTTGCGGAACTCCTCGGCCGTGGTGGCGCCGATAATCTGGAAGGCACCGCGCGCGAGCACGGGCTTGAGCATGGAGCTCGCGTCGATGGAGCCCTCGGCAGAACCGGCACCGATGATGGTGTGCATCTCATCGATAAACAAGATGACGTCGTCGGCCTCGGTTGCCTCCTGGATCACGTTCTTGAGGCGCTCCTCGAACTCACCGCGATACTTGGCGCCCGCAACGAGACCCGGCAGGTCGAGCGTCCAGATATTCTGGTTCATGAGGTTCTCGGGCACGTTGCCGGCAGCAATCTGTTGCGCCAGTCCCTCGACGATGGCCGTTTTGCCCACGCCGGGATCGCCCAGGATAAGCGGATTGTTCTTGGTGCGGCGCGAAAGGATCTCCATCATGCGCTGGACTTCCTTTTCGCGGCCAATCACGGGATCGAGCTCGCCGTCGCGCGCCTTTTGCGTGAGGTTGGTGGCGAACTGCTTGAGCGTGTCGGTGCCGCTCCCCTTTTGCTGAGAGGCATCCGAGCCGCTAAAGAACGGCAGGCCCGCACCGGGACGACCAGCGCCAGCGCCAGCGAGCGGACGCTTCTTGTCCTGATCCTTGGCAGTGAGCTTTTCGATGGCCTTTTTAATGGAAGCAGACGACACACCCAGGCGCATGAGGATGTCCATGGCCATGCCGTTGCCCTCTTCGACGATGCCGATCAGCAAGTGCTCGGTCGACACGTAGGTCTGGTTGTTTTCACGCGCCACGCGGAATGAACGCTCCATCACGCTAATGACGAGCGGCGTAAAGGCGAGCTTGGCCGCCTCGGTCTCCTCACTGGGCTCGGGAACCGTGGTCTGGACCTCTTTGAGAGTATCCATGATGTCATCGTAGGAGATGTCGAGCGAACGCAGTGCCTCGGCGGCAATGCCCTCGTCCTCCTTAGCGAGCGCGAGCAGCAGGTGCTCGGTACCCACCTTATTTGAGTGAAGATCGAGCGCTTCTTGCTTGGCCATGGACATGACCTTGCGCGCGCGATCGGTAAAACGGTCTAACATGCTAGTTCCTCTTAGACGAGCTAGTTTTTTCAAACGCAAAGCGCCGCCCGCGGCAGTGCTTTGGTCTCTTTACCCATATGGAGTATATGTTAACCGTTGGGACCTTTCCCGCCCGTAGCCGCGCGACAACGTCTACAAAAAAGGAATTGCCAGGTGCGTCTGCATCGGCCCAACGAGCGTGGATTTTCGGACACCAATTCCACGAGCGTGGATAATCTCCCGTTTTGAGCCCGTAAACAGGCCAAAAACGGGAGATTATCCACGTTCATGTTTTGCGGATCAGTTTCATTTGCACCAATTAGCTGGTGTGGCGCCAGCGAGAGTCGGTGAGGGTTCTCGCCACGCCCAGGCCAACGGGCAGAAACGCCACAATGAGCACTGCACGCACAAACCAGCCGAGCATATTGACCGTGTCGAAGGTGCACATGTAATACATCGAGCGATACAGATACAAGCCCGGCACCATAATGACAATCGATGGCACCGTGAGGGCGATACGTGGGTAGGTGAGCTTGATTTCGGCTAAGCTCGCGAGCAGGCCCGATACCAGCGCACCGATAAACGCTGCCGCCTCGGGAGGCATACCTACGCTCAGGCCCAGAAAGGGAAACAGCGTCGGCGCATCGACGAGCGTAAGGCGCAAGGTATTGGACACGGCGCCGATCAGCCCAGCTGCCGCGGCCATCTTTACCGGGCTGTTGAACATCACCGAGAAGCCGAATACGCCAACGAAGCTCATCACCACGCGCAGGAGCGTAAGGGCAAGCGGCGAAAGGCCGAGCGGGGCAAAATCATCCGGTGCCAGCCCCACACACTCGGCAACCATCCAGCCCACAAGGGTCGCCATCACAATAATCGACACGGCATACGAAAGACGCTCAATGCCGCTTCGCATATCGAGCTTAGCGATGTCGAGGCCTGCCGTAATGAGGGGAAAGCCGGGAATCACAAAGAGCATGGCGCCGATATAGCCTTCTTGGTGCGACATTGCCCCCGGTACGACCTGGCCAAGGCCGAGCAATGCCAGCAGATACGAAACGCAAGCGAGCGCAATGCCAATCGTCAGCGCGCTAAACTGGCCAAGACCCTGCTTGAGAATATGAGAGCGAGCAAAGTTGCCAACACCAGCGCCTACGAATGCGCAGGCCATCTCGATAGGGCCGCCGCCGAGCAAAAAGACGAAGGCGCCGCAAGCACAAGCTGCCGCAAGGCCCTGTTGCCAGGGAGAGTAATCGGGTTTTGAACTCTCAACGGTCTTGAGCATCTCGTGGTATTCGTGCACGGTAAACCGGCGCCCATACGTCTCAATTTCCTTTAGGAAGCTCTCCATCATCCAAATGCGATGGGTATTGACTCCCGTTGTGGGCAGGCTGACAACCTCGTTAAAGCAGTGGCCATCTTCGATGCAGGTGCACTCAAACGACAGAAGACTTAAGTCAACGTGGACGGTGACACCGAGTACGGCGGCAACGCGATTCATGGTATCGCGTACACGCCAGGCACCCGTTCCGCTCGCGAGCATAAGCATACCGGTGCGGCAGATGATGGATGACTTATCGGTGAGCGGCGCATCGACGGCAAGCTCATCGCCTGCCGTCACGATCTGGTGCCAGTCTGTTTTCATATGGAGTGCGCCGGCACGAACACCGTGGTGCATGGGGGCTCTCGAAAGCAGCGAGTCAAGGCGCGAAGACTGTGGGGGCTCCGTTGATTCGTCCTCAACCTCATCAGTCTCTTCATCGACCAGATCAAATGAGTCAAGCGATGCCGGCTCGCGACGATCGATTAGCTCCTCATCCTCATCGTCAAAGTAATTGAACTGATCGAGCATGTCCTCTTCGATTGCACGCTCGCTCGCGTCGTCCATATAGACGCTCCCTTCCTACCGACTAACCCCCATCCTAGGCAGCGACGGCTAAAGGAAACATAAAAGAGACGGCTGCCATGCGAGCCATGTGCTCAATAGCCGTTGGGTAGTCGTTTAAGAACGTCCCCAATGACTATTGACGGCCAAGGCAACGCCGATGTATTGGCAACGTCAGCGAGCGGGCCGCATTTGAGACAAGGTGACGTGAAACGAAAGGGCGCTGACCTTCTGGTCGCGCCCTTGAAGTTGAACGTCAGATTGTCCAAATGCGGCCCGCGCAGCGTCGAGCCGTTACGCGGTTCGTAGAACCGCGTAACTAGTTAGTACATCTTTGCGCCGGCGGGGATGGAAGCGTCGAGCTGGATCAGATTGAGACGCTCCTCGCCCTCCTCCTCGTGGATAGCGCTGATGAGCATGCCGCAGCTGGGAATACCCATCATCTTGCGCGGAGGCAGGTTGGTGATGGCGAGCAGAGTCTTGCCGACCAGGTCCTCGGGCTCGTAGTACTCGTGAATGCCGGAGAGGATGGTGCGGTCCGTGCCGGTGCCGTCGTCGAGCGAAAAGTTCAGCAGCTTCTTGGACTTCTTGACGGCCTCGCATGCCTTGACCTTCACAGCGCGGAAATCGCTCTTGGAGAAGGTATCGAAGTCGACGAACTCCTCGAACAGCGGCTCAACGGCGATCTTGGAGTAATCGAGCGTGGGCTTAAGCGACTTAACGAACGGGCTCGCGGCGTTGCCGGCCTCGGCAGCCTTGGCGGCAGCGGCACCGGACTGGAAACCCTTCTCGGGCTTCATGTGCGGGAACAGCAGCACGTCGCGGATGGAAGCCTGGTTGGTGAGCAGCATGACCACGCGGTCGATGCCGATGCCGATGCCGCCCGCAGGAGGCATACCGTACTCGAGGGCGCGCACGTAGTCCTCGTCGTACTCCATGGCCTCGTCGTCGCCGCCAGCTTTCTCGGCCATCTGGGCAGCAAAGCGCTCGGCCTGATCGACCGGGTCGTTGAGCTCGGAGAACGCGTTGGCGTACTCGTGGCCGGCAATAACCAGCTCAAAGCGGTGCGTCAGGCGCGGATCGTCCTCAAAGCGCTTGGCAAGCGGGCTGACCTCGATGGGGTAATCGCACACGAACGTGGGGTTGACGATGGTGTCCTCGCCCAGCTCATCGTAAATCTCGGCGATGATCTTGCCAGCAGTCCACTCGGGCTTGATCTCCAGGCCCTTCTCGCGCGCGGCGGCAGCAAGCTCCTCGACCGGCGTGTCGATGGTGACCTGCTTGCCGAGCACGTCGGAGACGATGTCGGTCATGGGACGGCTGGCCCACTCACCAGAAAGGTCGATGGTCTGGCCCTGGTACTCGATGACCTCGGGGTTGCCGATGGCCTTGTTAGCCGCCTTAATGACACCCTGGGCGAGCGCCTTCATGCCCTCGAGGTCGGAGAAGGCACGGTAGGCCTCCATCGTGGTGAACTCGGGGTTGTGGGTAAGGTCCATGCCCTCGTTACGGAAGATGCGGCCGATCTCGAACACGCGCTCAAAACCACCGACGATGCAGCGCTTGAGGTGCAGCTCGGTGGCAATACGCAGGTAGCACTCCTGATCGAGCGCGTTGAAGTGGGTAATGAACGGCTTGGCCGTGGCACCACCCTGGATGGTCTGCAGGATGGGGGTCTCGACCTCCATGTAGCCGTCGGACTCCATAAAGCGACGGAAGGTGGAGAGAATCTGCGAACGCTTACGGAAGGTCTCGCGAACGTCGTCGTTGGCGATCAGGTCGACATAGCGCTGGCGATAGCGGGTCTCCTTGTCGGAAAGACCGTGGAACTTCTCGGGCAGCGGACGAACGGCCTTGGAAAGCAGGGTCGCGCTCTTAGGGGCAACGGAAAGCTGGCCGCGCTGGGTGCGCACAACCACGCCGGTCACGCCCAAGATGTCGCCCAGGTCGAGGGACTTGAGCGTATTCCAGGCAGCCTCGTCCATGTCGTTGATGCGGCAGAACAGCTGAATCTCGGCAGTCGCATCGCGCACGACGATGAACATGATCTTGCCCTGACCGCGCTTGGCGACCACGCGGCCGGCGATCTTCACGACGTCCTCGGTGTCCTCGCCATCGGCAAGCTCGGCGTACTTAGCCTCGATATCGGCAACGTAGTCCTCAAGCTCAGAGTGCTCGGGATAGGGGTTCTGGCCCGCCTCGAACAGGGCGGCGCGCTTGGCCAGGCGGGTGGCGCGCTCGTCGTTGAGCGTCGATGCCTGATCTGCGGCGTTCTGGTTCTCTGCCATAAGTTAGCTCCTCAAACTAAAACGCTCCCCAGGATTCGGTCCCAGGGAGCGAAAACATACCTTTACGCGGGACCGTGGTCTAGCGTGCAATCTTGGCGATGGTGTAGACGCGAGTCTTGCCGGAAGGCGTAACGACCTCGACGGAGTCGCCCTCGCCGTGACCGATGATGGCGTGGCCGACCGGAGACTCGTTGGAAATCTTGTGCTCGAGCGAGTTGGTCTCGGTGGTACCGACGAGCGTGACTTCCATGACCTCACCGTTGGGATCAATCAGAGAAACGGTGGAACCGATGGAGACGGTCAGATCACCTGTGGTGGCAGCAACCTGAGCGTTGGCAAGGATGGCCTGGATCTCGGCAATACGAGCGGCGTTCTGGGCCTGCTTGTCCTTGGCGGCATCGTACTCGGAGTTCTCCGAAAGGTCGCCGAACGCGCGGGCTTCCTTGATGTCCTCGACGATCTCCTTGGCGTAATCGCCCTCACGCCAAGCGAGCTCCTCGACGAGCTTCTGGCGGCCCTCAGCGGTCAGTACGATCTGGCTTGCGTCCATACGGATATCTCCCCAACTCTGATCAAACAATCAACTGTCAACAAAACGAAAAAGACCGGCTAGCCTGCGGGCAAGCCGGTCAGGTGCTCACCCCAAAGGGATGGGACTACTCTGCGTCCGCGTCGCTGTCCTCTGCCTGCTTCTTCTTGGCAGCAGCGAGCTTGGCCTCGAGCTCAGCGATCTCCTTGTCCTCCTCGGACTGCTCGACCACGACCTCCTCGGCCTGCTTGGTCTCGGCCTTATCGTCGCCCTCCATACCCTCGCGGATATTCTTGACGGTAGAGCCGAGGGACTTGCCGAGCTTCGGCAGGTTCTTGGGCCCGAAGATAATCAGGACAACGACGAGAATAATGATGAGCTCAGGAGCCCTCAGTCCAAACATGTAGACCTCCACAATACAGCGAGACAAGCTCGAATGAGTATACCGCGGGTATCGCGGTATCACAACAATAGCTAAAAAAAGGGACCGCAAGAAGCGGTCCCTCCTCATGCTCTGGTCGGGTTGACTGGATTTGAACCAGCGACCCCTGCGTCCCGAACGCAGTGCTCTACCAAACTGAGCCACAACCCGTTAGCTCGACTATAGTAACAAAGATTTCCGTCGTGTGCTAGAGAAATTTTTACTTCTTTGGCACTTCGATGCGAACCGTGTTGGGAATGAGCTCCGTCGCGCAGGACCACCAGCCGTTTTGCAGGGCAGCGTCGGCAAGCCTTTCGGCCGTGGCGGCGGTGTCGCAAATGGCAAATGAGCAGGCACCCGATCCGCACACATCTACAGCAACGGTGCCGTCCTGTTTACGCAGCCAATCGAGAACCGTTTGAATCTGCGGCTCCATCTGTGCGGAAATGACACCTAGGTTGTTATGGATGAGCGCATATGCCGTCTCGGCATCACCAGCATGCAAGGCAGAAGCTATCGCGCCGGGCTTGTCTGCAGGCACCGGAGCCTCGTCAAAACGTCGATAGGCTTCAATTGTTGAAACGCTTGCCTCGCGCGGCTTGACCAACACGACGGGCGTTGCGGGCAGCGCGGGATACTCAGTTGCCAGCACGTCTCCCCCACCTACGTAGAACGCAAGGCTCGCGTGCAAAAAGAACGGGACGTCAGCACCAATACCCCGCGCAATGTCGTCGAGCGCGGGGTCGGTGCGATCAATTCCCCAGAGCTCCGCCAAGGCGACAATGACCGCGGCCGCGTCCGTCGAGGGGCCGCCCAAGCCGGCGCACAATGGAATGCGCTTCTCAATCGTCACGCAGATGTTTGCCTCGCAACCATAATGCTCGGCCATAGCAACCGCAGCCCGATACGCCGTATTCTTTTGCATGGGAAAATCTGATGCCGGAACCGTCTGGACGGTCAGCGCCTGCGCCGGCGCGACCGTCACGGAATCGGAAAGACCGACGGCTGCCATCAGGGAATCGACCCTGTGGTAGCCGCGGTCATCGCGCTCGGTATGAACCCCCAGGTAGAGGTTAATCTTTGCCGGCGCGGAAAGAGTCAGGGACCGATCGGTCACCGTTAGTGCTCCTCGAGCTGATTGCCGAGCGGGGTAAAAATGTGCTCACCGCTCTCGGGGTCGAACAGCTCGACCTGCCCGGTGAGGACATCGATATACTGGTAGGACTGACGCGACTTGCGGCCGCGACGTTCGTCAACCTCGACGATAAAGACGGCGGGGTGGACGCTCTTGATGGTGCCCATGCGCTCGACGACGCGGGTGCGGCCCATGTTGGCCTTCACCTTGACGCGATCGCCCACCATATCGGTCAGCTTCTCGTGGATGTCGTCGACGTGATTGACTTCCATCTCTTCCATGAACAGGGCCTCCAGAAGGTGCAATTCAAAAAGGGGATAATACCCCTAAGATAGACAAAACTCTAATACTATAGCACCCTGTTGCGACCACGCGCAAGTAGCTAATTTGGCTACTTACAGATTGTCGGTATCGAGGACGATGGTGAATGGGCCGTCGTTGACGAGGTCGACTTTCATATCGGCGCCAAAGATGCCATGCGCCACGTGTTCGACATCTTGACGAACGAGCGTCAGGAAGTACTCGTAGAGCTCGTTGGCGACATCGGGGGCGCCGGCATCCGTAAACGATGGGCGGCGGCCGTGACGGCAATCGGCGAACAGCGTGAACTGCGACACTACGAGAACCTCGCCGTCGACATCGGCAAGTGCCAGGTTGGTCTTGCCGTTCTCGTCCTCGTTAATGCGCAAGCCGCGGAGCTTGCCCCACAGCTTATCGGCCTCGGCGCGCGTGTCGCCGTGGCCCACGCCCAGCAGCACCAGATAGCCGCGCCCAATTTTGCCCACGCACTCGCCGTCGACCGTCACGCCGGCGTTGAGTACGCGCTGCACCACCGCACGCACGGCCTACTCCTCGCCCGTCAGTTTGGCGGACAGATGCTCGAGCGCGTGGAAACGATGGCTGATGGCGTTCTTCTCGTCCGCCGTCAGCTCGGCCATGGTCTTGCCCGGCGTGTCGACCGGCAGGAACAGCGGGTCATAGCCAAAGCCGTGATCGCCGCGGCCCTCGTGTGCGATAACGCCCTCGCAGGCGCCCTCGCCATAGGTGACCAGACCATCCGTGTCGATAAGCGCAACGACGCTCATAAAGCGCGCGGTGCGGTCCTCGTCCGCCACGCCTTCCAGGTTAACGAGAAGCTTGGCGTTGTTGGCGGCATCGTCTCCGTGCACGCCCGCATAGCGCGCGCTATACACGCCCGGCTCGCCGTCAAGCGCGTCGACGACCAAGCCAGAATCGTCGGCGATGGCCATGAGCCCCGTCTCTTCGACGGCAGCCTGCGCCTTGATGATGGCGTTCTCCAAAAACGTCGTGCCGTTTTCCTCGGGGTCCTCAAAATCGCCCAGCTGGCCGAGCGCCACAAAGCGAACCTCGGGCATGACCTTGCCTAAAATGGCCTCGATCTCGGTGAGCTTATGGGCGTTGCCCGTTGCCACGACAATGGTCGCCGCCGGGTCGAGGGTGTCGATGTCGATCTTCTCAAGTGCCATGAGTGGTCTCCTTGTCTCTATAGCAATGCCGCGCCGAGGGCGACGAGGGCCTCCGCCTCTCCCCTCTCAATCAACGGCAGTCTTATACTTCGACGTTTTCCCAGATAAAACCTGCCAAAATAAACCTGTCCCTTTTTGGCAGGTTAGGCGATGGCTTGGCGCTGAAGCTCGATGAGCTCGGCGATGCCTTTGTCGCCCAGGTCGAGCAGGGCGTTGAGGCGCTTACGGTCAAAGGGCGCCTGCTCGCCAGTGCCCTGGAGCTCGATCATCTCACCGGTGTCGGTGGCGACGAGGTTCATGTCGACTTCGGCATGGCTGTCCTCGGAATAATCGAGGTCAAGCAGCGTATTGCCGTCGACAACGCCCATGGAGATTGCAGCCACCTGGCCGGTAAGCGGGATGCGCTCGATCTTGCCCGCCTCGACCCACATGGCGAGGGCGTCGTGCAGCGCCACCCAGGCGCCGGTGATGCTCGCTGTACGCGTGCCGCCATCGGCCTGAATCACATCGCAGTCGACGGTGACGGTGTACTCGCCGAGCGCCTTCATGTTGACGACGGTACGCAGGCTGCGGCCAATGAGGCGCTCGATCTCCATGGAGCGACCCTTGCGGTTGGCGTGCTCGCGCTTGCAGCGCTTGCCGGTCGACGCCGGCAGCATGGCGTATTCCGCGGTCACCCAGCCGACCTTAGCTCCCTTTCGCCAGCCCGGCACGCCCTCCTCGATTGTGGCGGCGCACAACACGCGCGTGTCACCGAACTCGGCAAAACACGAGCCGTGGGCGTGCTTCATGACGCCACGGGTGAGCTTAACGGGGCGCAACTCGTTGGCGGCGCGACCGTTGGCGCGGTTGACCTGCATGTACTCCATAGAAAAATCCTTTCGGCAAAAGGTGTGGCGAAGGCTCTGACGGCGGCCTTACATCTATTTCAGCTCATCGATATCGATATGCTCAATGCTCTTGAGCGGCTGACCAAAGATAAAGCTGCCCGCCACCGCAAACTCGGCAATGTTATCGGCCGTCGTGGCAAAACGATGCTGCGGCTCGGCGGCGACGCCCGCCAGCTGCTCGCGGCGCGTGAGGATATCGGTCAGCTCGCGCGTGGTCTCCTCGGCGGAACTCACGACGCGTACCCCAGGCCCCAGCGCATGGCGGATAGGTCCCACCAACAGCGGAAAATGCGTACAGCCGAGCACCACGGTATCGATACCGTGGTCGCGCAGTGGCTCAACCGTGGCACCCACCAGCGCACGCACGGCAGGCGTATCGAAGATGTCCTCGTTCTCAAGCCACTGCTCTTGCAGATGCGCACCCGAGGCGAGCTCGTGTTCGACAACCTCGACAAAGCTCGAGGCGGGGCAGCCGTATACGTCGACGCCGGCATCTAGGTCCTGAATGGCGCGCGTGTAGGCGCCCGAGCGAATGGTGAGGTTGGTGGCGAGCACGCCCACGCGACGCGAACGGGTGCTGTTGATTGCCGCACGGGCACCCGGCGCGATCACGCCGATCACGGGAACGTCGAGCACCTGCTGGGCCAGACGCAAGGCCGCAGCTGTCGCCGTGTTGCAGGCGATGACCATAATCTTGACGTCGTGCTTCGACAGCCAACGGCCCGCCTGCAACGCAAACGAGCGCACCTCATCCTCGGTGCGCGTGCCGTAGGGGCAGCGTTTGGTGTCGCCGAAGTAGTAGACGGACTCGTGCGGCAGCACCGTCGCGATGGCGCGCGCAACCGTCAGACCGCCCAAACCAGAATCGAACACGCCAATCGGGCGCGTGTCGCCTGTCGGATTCTCGATATCGGACATTACCTCACCAGTCTCTCTCGAAAAGACATGTCCAAGTGCGGCGACGCCGCGCTACGAACGCGCCGCGACCAGCAGCTCTGCCGTCGCCGCCCAACCGTCGACAATTTTGCCGCGCGTAACGAAAGCGTTCTCGCAAGCAGCCAGGAACTCGGGCGCGCCGGCGCTCGTCAGGCCATTCTCGACCAGGCAGAACGTGCCCACGTGATCGGCCATGTAGAAGTCGGACTCGGAATCGCCGAGCGCGAGCGTCTCCTCGCGCTCAATCCCCAGGTGCTCGCAGAAGCGCGCGATGGCAACGCCCTTGTTGAGGCCGGCGGGATTGATGTTAAACGCGCGACCGTCCTCGACGCGATCGAGCTCGAGCGTCGTCGGCTTGGACAGATGCGTCAGGTGACCGTTACAGGCCCACACCAGGCCGCAGCCGGCCTCGTCCAGGATGGCCTGGACCTCATTGTCGGGCACATCGCCGCGCATGCCGACGGTGACCTCGCGGTACTTGTAGCCGGTCGACATGTCGTTGTGATACTCGATCTTGTGCGGCCAGCGGGCAAGAATCTTCTCGCACACGCCGGTCTGCTCGATCACCTGGTGCGGAGTAAGGCCGCAGGCGGGGTCGTAAGGCATGTCGCCAGTCAGATACTCCCAATCGTTGGCTTTGAGGTCGTACATGACCAGGCCGCCCATCTCACCGATGTAGGAGTTGAGGCCGAGCACGCGCGCATCCTCGTGGATCATGGTACGGTTGCGGCCCGAGGTGGGAACCACCTGAATACCAGCGCGGGCAAGTGCCACGACGGCCTCGACGAGTTTGGTCGAGGGGTTACCGTCGTTGTCGCGCAGCACGCACGAGCCGGGCGCGAGCATCGTGGCATCCAGGTCGGTAAAGACGTACTTGACCTTGGCCAAGCGCTCGCGCATCTCGCCCGAAAGCTCGGCAACGGTCGGCAGGGTGTTGTGGGACATGGTTACTCCGTTTACGTAGAAGGGTTTGGACTTGGACGGCATGTTTTGATTGAGGGAACACGCTTATGGCGACAGCGCACTCAGGGCGCCGCCGCCATCATGGTTCATTAGTCAAACTGGGTAACATCGATCAGGCGATTGGCCAGCGAAAGGTCGCTCTCGATGGGCACGAACTCGTCGCCCACGTGCATGAGCTCCTCGTCACCCTTTGCCAGCAGCAAGACAATGGTGGGAGCATCGGGGTTGACGTACTCCTCGCGCGCCGCCTTGAACGCCGCATGCACAGCGGCTTCGCGGTCGAGGATGATCTTGTTCGGCGTATCGTCGGGAACATGCTCGGCAAGCTCGCGACAGACCTTCATCGGGTCCTCGTGAGCCGGGTCCTCGTTGGCAAAGATCATCAGGTCGGAATATGGTGCGGCCTCGCGCGGAAGCTGCTCGCGGCGCTCCTGCGCCTTGCCGCCGGCAGCGCCAAACACTGCAATGACTGGACTAGCGGGAAACGCGCGCTTGACCGACGAGAAAAGCGAACGGAACGAAAGCTGGTTGTGCGCATAGTCAACGACGCAGATCACGCGGCCGTCCTTCGACTCCACGACCTCCATACGGCCCGGCACACGCAGTTTGGAGAGGCCCTTCTTGATAGCCTCGATACCGATGCCGATCTCGCGCGCAGCGGCGATAGCGACCAGCGCGTTTTCCACGTTAAAGTCGCCCGCGATGCCCAGCAGGACCTTCTCCCCCGCCTCGGACTCGTCGGCACACAGGCCATGCAGGTTAAACTCGATGTTAAAGCCGACCATGCGCACATCGCTCGCCCACAGGCTTGCCTCGGGATGCTCGACGCCAACGGTCACCAAGCGCTCGGCCGTCGACGCTGCCTCCAACACACGGTCAACCTCTTCGGTGCCCAGATTCACCACGGCGGTCTTTGCCTGGTCAAAGATCCTGAGTTTGCTCTCAAAATAATCCTCAAACGTGGGGTGTTCGATCGGTGAGATGTGGTCACGGCCGATGTTGAGGAAGCACGCCACGTCAAACGGCAGATTCTCGACGCGTTGGTACTTGAGCGCCTGGCTCGAGACCTCCATGACCATGGACTGGCGACCTGACGTGCGGCAGTTGGCGATATGGCGCCAGACCTCTGGGGCCTCGGGCGTAGTATTGGTGCTCTCGTAGCACTCGATACCATCGTCGGTGTTCACTGAGCCGATCATGCCGCAGGACTCGCCCGCCGCTTTGATGATGGACTGGAGCATAAAAGCGGTCGTGGTCTTTCCCTTGGTACCGGTGATACCCACGATCTTGACGTCGTGGTCGGGACGGTCGTAGACCTCCGGCGGCAACAGGGCCATGGCCGTGCGAACGCTATCAACAACCAGCATCGCAGCACCGCTCTCCTGCGCCAGCGGCTCCAGAGACTCGACCAGCGACTCCTCGCACACAAATGCGACGGCGCCCGCATCGAGCGCCATGCTCAAAAACGCGGGCTTAAAGGCAGTGCCTTTGCAAAAGAACACGTCACCCGCCGAGACCGTACGCGAATCAAACGAGCAGCCGGTCACGGCACGCTCGTCAACCTGCTCTGACGCGCGCAGCTCGCCGCACACATCGAGAAGCTTGGCAAGCGTATCGACCGTGGTCACGGTCGCGGAATCCGAATGGTGCATCTTTCACCTTTCTCAGCCATTTGGCAGGGACGGTTTTTATAGTAACTGAAACGCACCACGCAAAAACGGCTCCCGGAGGAGCCGTTACGCGCAGGCGTTCGTAAGCCGAGGCTAGGCAGCCTGAACAGCGGGCTGGTCCTCGTCGATAAAGAAGCGCTTGTACCACACCAGGAACACGAGCGGCGTATAGATCTTGCGCTGGAAATCGCCCTTGCCCGCAAAGTGCAGATCGAGCAGGTGCATGAGCTCGTCGGTATCGAAGAACTCGCTTGCCCACGGCGCGGTGAAGTACTCCTTGACATAGTCGTACCACTTTTGCTCGCGCAGCCAGTAGACAATCGGCACCGGGAAGCCCACCTTGGGACGGGTGGCCCACTCATCGGGCAGCGACTTGTTGGCAGCGTGGCGGAGTACCTGTTTGTTGCCGTTCTCGTTGATGCGGTAGCGATCGGGAATGTGCTCGGCGAACTCCATGACTTTGCGGTCCAGGAAGGGCACGCGCAGCTCCAGCGAGTGCGCCATGCACATCTTGTCGGCCTTGAGCAGAATGTCGCCTGGGAGCCACATGTTCATGTCCAGGTACTGCTTCTTGACCAGCTCGGGCTGACCCTTCACGCGCGCATAGATGGGAGCGGCAAGCTCGAAGGCGCCATCGCCGGTGTTGTACTCGGGCTTGAGCACGCCGTCGACCTCGCGCTCCGGCCATACCAGAGCCTGTCCCAGGAACGACTTCTCGGGGATCTCGGCACCCTTGACCAGGAAGTTATGTCCCTTGAAGTACGGCATATGCAACGCCAGGTTACCGAGCGCGCGACGGATGGGCAGTGGCACCATCTTTTTGTACTTGCGCACCGGAACCGTGTCCTCGTAGTAGGCGTAGCCGCCAAAGAGCTCGTCGGCGCCTTCGCCCGAAAGCACGACGGTAACATCCTTGCGCGCCATCTCGGCCAAGAACCACAGCGGCACAGACGACAGGTTGGACTGCGGCTCGTCCATGTGATACTGAATGTCCTCGAGTGCGCCAAAGAACTCGTCGGCGGTGATCATCTTGCGGACATTCTCGACGCCGAGCTTGTCGGATAGCTCCTTGGCGTAGTTAGTCTCGTTGAAATTCTTGTAATCGAAGCCCACCGAGAAGGTCTTGTCGGGCATGAGGCAAGCGGCGATGTAGCTGGAGTCGACGCCGCCGGAGAGGAACGACGCGACCTTGACGTCAGCGATGCGATGGGCCTCGACGCTCTCGTGCACGACCTCATCCAGCTCGTCGACGTACTCCTCGAACGGCTTCTCGACGGCAGAGTAATCGCAATCCCAGTAGCGCTCGATGTTCATCTTGCCGGTCGGGATATCGACGGTAAAGTAATGCGCCGGCGGCAGCTTGTAGACACCCTCGAAGAAGGTCTCCTCGGTTGCCGAATACTGCAGCGTCATGTACGGACGCAGGGCCTTTTTGTTGACCGCCTTGTGGAAGTGCGGGTAGTCCAGGAAGCTCTTGATCTCGGAACCGAAGAGCACGCCCGGAGCGCCGTCGCCCGCATCGGCCATGGGATAGTAGTAGAGCGGCTTGATGCCAAAGATATCGCGGGCGCCAAAAAGCTTATTCTTCTTCTTGTCCCAGATGACGAAGGCGTACATACCGCGCAAGCGATCGAGTACTGCCTCGCCCCACTCCTCGTAGCCGTGCAGGAGGCTCTCGGTGTCGGCGCCGCAGTGGAACTTGTAGCCCTTGGCCTCGAGCTCGGAACGGAGTTCTTGGAAGTTGTAGATCTCGCCGTTGAAGACAATGACGACGCTACCGTCCTCATTGGCCATGGGCTGAGCGCCGGCCTCGGTCAGGTCGAGGATCGACAAGCGGCGGAAGCCGAGGGCAACGCGGCCGTCGATAAACTGGCCGCCCATGTCGGGACCACGATGGACGATGCGGTCCATCATCTTGGTGAGCACCTCGGATTGGTTATCCGTCCCACCGACAAAACCGACAAAACCGCACATATACTATCCCCTCTGCTGTTGCTGGGTATCAAATCGAATCAGTAGCTTTTGAGTATACCCGAGGGCGTAAAGAGGGGCGGAATGTTCAGGCAATCTCAACTGAATCAGCTCCGCGCCGGTTACCTTTAATGGATATGAGATGAATGAGGCGATTGTTTTGCTATACTCTCTCCGCACGGGCGATTGGCGCAACGGTTAGCGCAGGTGCTTTACACGCACAAGGCTGGGGGTTCGAATCCCTCATCGCCCACCACCGATTTGGAAACGGTCCTCGAAAGGGGACCGTTTTTTGTTTGGGCCCATTTCATGGGATTCGAACCCGCAAGGGTGCGGAGCTGAGGAAACGCGAAGCGTTTTCCAGCGCAGCACGCGAGGAGCGGAGCGACGAAGCGGGGCGCGGGCGGCGCCAGCCGCACGCGGACATCCCTCATCGCCCACCACTGATTTGATAGGCTCCCAGCTATGGGGGCCTTTCTTTTTGGCTCTGTTAGACCAAGTTTGACATAAAAACGATGTCACCGCGAGGCGGTACCCT
>DXZQ01000017.1 GCA_019419585.1 Collinsella sp.
AGCGGGTGGTTCAAAGCTGGCCGCTGCGCGGCCAGCAGACTAAAGTCTTGAACAATCAAAGCAAATGTCCGGAAACGCCTTGAGCAGTTCCTCAGTGACTTGCGGATCGATGGTCCAGGTCTTGAGCACCTCACCATGGCTGTCGCGCACGATGGATCCATTGGAGCAGCAGGCGTCAAGCGCCAGGCCCGTAAAGCCATGCTCGCCGATCGGCAACGTCGAGCGTCCAGTCGCGGGAACCACGTGCAGGCCAGCCTCAGTCAGCTCGCGAATGGCACGGCGGATAGTCCCATCTGCCTCGTGCAGGGCGTTCAGCAGCGTACCGTCTAAGTCACTCGCAAACATCTTGATCATGGGCATGCCTCTCCTTCGTATGCACGATATTGTAGACGAGAATGGGCGCACCCCAAGGGAGGCACGCCCATCAGGCGAAAGACAACTCTATACCGCGGCGGGACCGTGCTCGCCGGTGCGGATGCGGATGACTTCCTCGACCGGCTCGACCCAAATCTTGCCGTCTCCGACGGCGCCGGTGCGGGCGGCATTGCAGATGATGTCGACAATTCCGTCGACATGTTCATCGGCGCAGATGAGGGTGAACTGCACCTTAGGGATCGTGTTGACAAGCAACTCGTTGCCGCGCACGTACTCCTTCCAGCCATGCTGTGCGCCGCAGCCCTGCACCTGATTGATGGTCATGCCGCGAACATCGGCAGCAAACAGCGCATCTTTGAGAACCTCAAGCTTCTCCTGACGTACGATAGCCGTAATCTTCTTCATGCCAAATCACTCCCCTTGTTAATCCAAGCCGCTAAACGATGGATATGCGCTTTCGCCGTGCTGGCTCGCGTCCAGGCCCAGCGCCTCGTCGGCCTCGTCCACGCGCAGGCTGCCGTGGAACAACGCCTTGACCACCGCGGCAATCACCACGTCGAGAAACAGCACGATAACAACCGTCACTACAATGCCCAGGACCTGCGAGACAAGCAGCGACGCGTCGCCCGTGTAAAACAGACCACCCTTACCGGTCCACGAGAGTTCCGGCACACAGAACAGGCCCGTGAGCGCGCTGCCCATGGCTCGACAAAGCCCGCGCCCGGCGTGACCACCATAGGCCAGCGAGCAGCCGGCAACAATCCACAGCACACCGACCAGGCCAATGGCGCCAAAGCACATGAGCATGGTGTTGATGACATTTTTGCGTCTGGACAGGCCGCCATAGAAAAACGCCAGACCCGGTGTCATTAAAAACACGAGCATGGTGCAGATGAGCATAAACGTTGTCGATCCCGTATCGTACATTCGCTCTCCCTTGGACGCATGAACGTTGTCGGCGCCCATAATGCGGCCGAGGGGCAACTGATGTAGACCAGATACGGGGTTGTTAAACGCTACATTGTCGAATGGAAACGGCGCCGCAATCTTGGAAACGGCGCAGCAACGGACGCGAAACGAACGGGAAATGCGAGGGCAAGGGAGCCGTGAGCGCGCCCGGCCCGGCTAGCGCCGGAACAGCTCGCGAGCGCGGTCGCGAAGGTTGGTGGCTCGGATGACGCCCTCGTAACAGTTAATGCGCAAGCGCGGGAAGGCATTGAAGAAGCGCAGGTCGCGGCGGCTGAGCGACACGCTCGGCACCGGACGGCTCGCGCGCCTGCCGGCACGGAGACGGGTGAGCGACGGGCGAGGCACGCTCGGCGTGGCATCGGCGACGCGGCGGGCGGCAAGCGCCAGGCCGTGGGCACCGTCCGAGATAAACGTCGGCATCGAAGCCTTCTCACGCAGAGCATCGAGCGCCGCGTCGCCCAGCTCCGCCAGCCATGCGTTAACGGCACGGCTGCGGACGTGCGTCTGCGCCACCGAGTCGATCGCCGAATCGGGAATACGCTCGAGCATGGAGTCAGACGCATCGGCAAGCGACTCATCGATGCGGTCGGCAAGGTCGGCGCGCACACGCTCCAGCTGATCGGACAGGCGGCGCCAGCTCGCCAACGAGCACACCGCGTCGACCATCATCGCGACCGCGACGATAAAGGCGGACAGCCGCACAATCAGCACCGGCAGATGGCCAAGCAACCCCAGCAATGCCGGCTCCACTAAACGGCAAATGCACAACGCGCCCAAGCCAAACGCGCAGGCCCAGTACAGGCAGATGCGCCCGTGCAGGTTAAACGGCAGATGCGAATAGTCCCAAAAGCGAGCGCCCGTTGTTTTTTCCAACAGCACGCCCACGCTGTACTCAATCACGCTGCATACGAGCGCTGCAGCGACAAACTGGCTCGAGGCATCCGGAATCCCGCGCAACAGCAGCCAGCAGGCAATGCCGCCCGCGCCATAGATGGGGCAGCACGGCCCCAGCAAAAAGCCACTGTTGGCAAATCGTCCGTGGTTGAGCATGGCGCAGACTGTCGACTCCCACACCCAGCCGCAAAAACCGTAGAAAGCAAACGAGAGCACCAGCGCCGAGAGCGGACAGGCGGCAAGCGTCGCGCCGCCAAACGCCATATCAATCGCGGTCCCCACCGTCTACCCACTCCTCTTTTCGTTCGATTCGCTGCTCATGTCATCGTCCGCCTCGTCCTTGCGCCGCAGACGACCGGCAACCGTCTCGCGCAGCGCGCACCATTTATCGGCCAGGCACACAATCCATGCCTCACGACACGTCGGCGGCACCGGCACCAGCGGAAACATATGCCGCACGATAATATTCCGCTCGCGCGACGTCAGCTCAAAATCTTCCTCCGCACGCGCCAGGGCAAAAAACGGGTGACGAAAGCCATGCAGTCGATGGCTTGGGTCGGGATCGTGCCAGTCATAGAGAAAGTAATCGTGCAGCAGGGCCCCGCGCAGCAGCGACAAGCGGTCGACGGAGATACCGACGCGGCCTAGGCGCTCGGCAAAGGACAGGCTTGCCCGCGCCACCGAGGTCACATGCGCATAGACCGTCACGTGGCCATGCTGGATAAACTCACACGTCAGGTCCAAGCGGCCCGCCTGGGCCAGCTGACGGGCGGCATTGTCGACCTCGCGCGCGATACTCTCGGCACGAACGGTATCGGACATGCGGCCTCCTTCCAGCGGCTCTCGGCGGCAAGTCGCAGCCTGCACGCAATGAATAAAATCATCATCGAATTTACTAGTATGGCATCGGACAAAACGTTTTGCCCCGCCAGTTGGCGAATTACCGCGCCGCCGTCACATATCAAACGCCAAAATGTGCGAGACTGTCTTGTGCAATTGTGCCGGCCGAGGGAGCGCCGGCGCTCGATTCGCATGGAGTAACCCACAACGATGCTGCTTACGCAAACGACAACGCCCGAGGACGTCAAGGCTCTTAATCGCGCCGAGCTCCCGCAGCTCTGCGGCGAGATTCGCCACGCCATCCTCGAAAGCTCCGCCGCCGTCGGCGGGCACGTTGCCCCCAACCTGGGCGTCGTTGAGCTCACGGTTGCGCTTCATCGCGTGTTTAACTCCCCCATCGACAAGATTGTCTTTGATGTTTCGCACCAGACCTACGCCCACAAGGCGCTGACTGGGCGCGCGTACACTTATATCGACCCGGCACGCTACGGCGAGGCCTCTGGTTTTGCCAATCCTGACGAGTCCGAGCACGACCTGTTCGCCATGGGCCACACCTCCACGTCGGTGAGCCTGGGCTGCGGCCTAGCGCACGCTCGCGACCTGGCGGGGGATACATACAACGTCATCACCATCATCGGCGACGGCTCGCTTTCGGGCGGTTTGGCGTTTGAGGGCTTTAACAATGCCGCCGAACTCGATAGCAACCTGATCATCATCGTCAACGATAACGACCAGTCCATCGCCGAGAACCACGGTGGCCTCTATCGCAATCTGGCCGAGCTGCGCGCCAGCAACGGCACCTGTGAGCGCAATGTTTTCCGCGCGATGGGGCTCGACTACCGCTATCTGGACGCCGGTAACGACGTGTTGGCCCTAGTCGACGCGCTGCAGGAACTACGCAATATCGATCATCCCATCGTGCTGCACGTCTCCACCGCCAAGGGCAAGGGCTTTGAGCCGGCCCAGAACGACCCCGAGCGCTGGCATCACGTAGGCCCCTTTGACATGGCGACCGGCCGAAAGCTCTGCCCGGGCCATCCGAGCGAGCCTGCGCCGCGCACCTACGCCGACATTACGGGCGAGGCGCTCAGCGCCGCCATCGAGCGCGATCCGCAGGTCGTGGGCATCACGGCCGCCACGCCCTACATTATGGGCTTTACACCCGAGCTTCGCGCTGCCGCCGGCAAACAGTTCGTCGATGTGGGCATTGCCGAGGAGCACGCTGTGACCTTTGCCACCGCGCTTGCACGCTCGGACGCCAAGCCAGTCTTTGGTGTGTACGGCACGTTTTTGCAGCGCGCCTACGACGAGCTGTGGCACGACCTGTGCCTCAACGACGCCCCGGCAACCATCCTGGTGTTTGGCGCGTCGATCTTTGGCACCACATCCAAGACGCACCTCTCGTTCTTCGATATTTCCATGCTGGGCGCTCTTCCCAACATGCACTACTTGGCGCCGGCCTGCATGGAGGAATATCTGTCCATGCTGAGCTGGTCGCTCGACCACCGCGAGCATCCCGTGGCGATCCGCGTACCGGGCATTGGCCTGGTGAGCCGTCCCGACCTTGCGCCCGCCGAAGGCACCGACTACAGCGCCGTTCGCTACAACGTGGTGCGCCAGGGTCGCGACGTAGCAGTGCTCGCGCTCGGCGATTTCTTTGAGCTGGGCGAGCGCGTGGCAAACCGCTTGGCTGCCGAGTACGGTATCGAGGCCACGCTCGTCAACCCGCGCTTTGCAACCGAGCTTGACCGTGAGTTCCTCGACAGCCTTGTCGCTGAGCATCGCGTTGTCGTCACCCTCGAGGACGGCATCTTGGACGGTGGCTGGGGCGAGCGCGTGGCATGTTATCTGGCCTGCACGCCGCTGCGCACGCGCACCTTTGGCATCGCCAAGGGCTTCCCCGACCGCTACGACCCCAACGAGTTGCTCGCTCAGAACGGCATGACGGTCGAGAACATGGCCGCCGAAGCCGTGAGACTACTCAACGAGTAAGAAAACCTCCGCAAGGGAAGCATCCCTGCGGAGGTTTTTGTTTTCACGACACGATTATCTCAATCTGTAACATCTAGGGCCCGAATTTCCGTCTACCTGTTACAGATTGAGATAAGACATCTTAGTCCCAGACCTTTGTCTCAATCTGTAACAGATAGGGACCTTTTGGCCGTCCAGGTGTTACAGATTGAGACATTCGAATTCCCCTGAAGAGAAAATCTCAATCTGTAACAGTTACTCGGCAAAAATGGCTGCAGATGTTACAGATTGAGACAAAGCAGCGAGGCAGGCCACCACATCTGCAAGAACCACCACAAAGGTGCCTGTCCCTTTTTGGTAGGTAGAATAACCCATAAGGTAAGTATGTTTCTGAGTTATTTCGTGTTGACCCATTTGAGCGGGATGGGGTATAACTCTACTCAACCGCTAGGGATTTTATTGAGAAAGGTGTTCTACCATGAGCAAAAACCTCTCCCAGCAGGTCGTTCTCGACCGCCGCGGCTTCGTTGCCGCCACCTTCGCAACCGTCGCCGGCCTTGGTCTTGCCGGCTGCTCCGACACCAGTGCCGAGGCCGACAAGGGTTCCGCCGCCGGCTCCTCCAAGAGCTCCGAAGATACCGAGGCTTCCACCACGCTCGACGCCAAGGCATTCGACAAGCTCGTCGACAACGGCCCCAAGGCCGATGACGATGTCATCGCCGCCAGCACCTGGGCCACGGCCGTCAAGGACGCCGGCGTCTTTAAGATCGGTGGCGTTCAGACCTCCACGCTCTTCTCCCTCCTCAACGAGAAAGACGGTCAGACCCGTGGCTTCGATGCCGGCATCGCGCAGCTTCTGTCCAACTACATCCTAGGCGAGAACAAGATCGAGATCACCCAGGTGACCTCGGACACGCGCGAGTCCGTCCTGCAGAACGGCCAGGTCGACGCTGTCTTTGCCACCTACACCATCACTGACGAGCGCAAGAAGCTCGTCTCCTTCGCCGGCCCCTACTACTACACCCAGCAGGCTATCCTGGTGCTCGCCGACAACGACGACATCAAGGGCGTCGACGACCTGGCCGACAAGAACGTCGCCGTCCAGTCCGGCTCCAACGGCCCCGCCATCCTGGAGGAGTTCGCCCCCAAGGCCAGCCAGCAGGAGTTCAAGACCGACGAGGAGGCACGTCAGGCACTCCAGCAGGGCCGCGTCGATGCCTACGTCATCGACAACAACATGCAGCAGAGCGCCCTGGTCCGCGAGCCCGGCAAGTACAAGATTGCCGGCAAGCCCTTCGGCAGCAAGGAGCCCTACGGCATCGGCCTGCCGCTCGATTCCGACGGTGTCGCCTTTGTCAACGACTTCCTTAAGAAGATCGAGGATGACGGCACCTGGACCGAGCTGTGGCAGATCTGCATTGGCGACCGTACGGGCGACACCAATGTTCCCGAGCTGCCCGAGATCGGCGCCTAGGCAGCGAGCCTAGTAACGGCCGCTACGAAACCATACGGAAACGCACGATGCGCTTTATTGCGCTAAACTGTTTCCTCACTGAGTTGTCGGGGCTTCCGTACACACGGGAGCCCCTTTCCTTACCGGCGGGAGGTCCGCATGAGTCTCTCCGAGCTCTGGTCGCTCTATGGCCAGAACTATATCGACGCGCTGCTAGCAACCTGGGGCATGACGCTTGAGTCGTTTGCCATCGCCATGGTGCTGGCCGTCGCCGTCACCGTGATGCGCGTGTCGCCGCTCAAGCCGCTGCGCGTCTTTGGCGACCTGTATGTCCAGGTCTTCCGTAACATCCCCGGCATCGCGCTGCTCATTATCGTCGTCTACGCGCTGCCGCCGCTCAAGGTCGTCCTGCCCTACCGCACCTGCGTCATCGTCGCCACAGTGCTCTTGGGTTCTGCCTTTGGCTCCGAGAACTTTATGAGCGGCATCAACACCGTCGGTGTCGGCCAGGTGGAAGCCGCCCGCTCGCTGGGCATGAGCTTCAGCCGTATCCTCGCCAAGATCGTGATTCCGCAGGCGCTGCGCTCGAGCGTGCTGCCCATGACCAACCTCTTTATCGCCGTCATGCTCACCACCGCGCTCGGCAGTCAGGTGCCGCTTAAACCGCAGGAGCTCACCGGCGTGGTGAGCTACATCAACACGCGCTCGCTCGGCGGCGTCGCCGCGTTCTTTATCTCGGCGCTCGGCTACCTGGGCACGGCCTTTGTGGTGAGCCACATTGGCAACTATATCGATAAGAACGTGAGGATCCTCCGATGAGCAAGCACTCCACCTCCGCGCTCACCATGCGCGATGCGCTCTACGAGGCTCCCGGCCCCAAGATGCGCGCCAAGATTCGCGTCGGCACCGCCATCTCACTTGTTGCCGTGGCCGCGCTCATCGCTCTGGTACTGCAGCGCTTTTATGTGACCGGCCAGCTTTCGGTCCATTACTGGTACTTCTTTACGCACCTCACCACCTGGAAGTTCCTGCTTGCCGGTTTTGAGGGCACAGTAAAGGTCGCGCTCACCGCCGGCGCCATCGCGCTGGTACTGGGCTTAGCCCTCATGCTCGGCCGTACCAGCGACATCAAGTCGCTGCAGCTGGTCTGCCGCGTGCTCACCGATTTCTTCCGTGGCGTGCCGAGCCTGCTGTTCATCTACTTCTTCTTTTTGGTGCTGCCCCAGTACAAGATCGCGCTGCCGTCGTTTTGGATGCTCACGCTTCCCGTCGCGCTCGCCGCGGCCGGCGTACTCGCCGAGATCTTCCGCGCCGGCGTCAATGCCGTGCCGCGCGGCCAGGTCGAGGCCGCCCAGGCGCTCGGTCTCTCCAAAGCTAAAATCACCTTTAAAATCGTCCTGCCGCAGGCTATTCGGTTTATCATTCCGTCGTTGATTTCGCAGCTTGTGGTCGTCGTCAAAGACACCACCGTCGCCTACGTGGTGAGCTACCCCGACCTTATGCAAAACGCCCGCGTGCTCATTACCAACTACGACGCCCTCGTGTCGGTCTACCTGGTGATCGCGGTCATCTATATCCTCATCAACGTCGCAATCAACAAGGCCGCTGTCTACGTTTCGCACAAGACCGGCGCGACCATCATTCGCTAACGATTTACCATTTCGAGTCATAAGGAGCCGAGCACCATGGCACAGAGCACTTCTTCTACCGGTAATCAGCCGCTGATCGAGCTCAAGCACGTCGATAAGCACTATGGCGATCTGCACGTCCTCAACGACATCAATCTCTCGGTCGACCGCGGCGAAGTCGTCGTCGTGATCGGCCCCTCAGGCTCGGGCAAGTCGACCATGTGCCGAACCATCAACCGCCTGGAAACCATCGACTCGGGCGAGATCCTCATCGAGGGCGAGCCTCTGCCGCAGGAAGGCAAGGATCTTGCCCGCATGCGCGCCGAGCTGGGCATGGTGTTTCAGCAGTTCAACCTGTTCGCGCATATGACGGTGCTGCAGAACGTCATGCTGGGGCCGGTCGACGTGCTGGGCGTGTCCAAGGAGGAAGCTCGTGAGCGCGCCATGGACCTGCTGAGCCGCGTGGGCGTTGCCGAACAGGCCGACAAGGTGCCCGCTCAGCTCTCGGGCGGCCAGCAGCAGCGCGTGGCCATTGCCCGCTCGCTCGCCATGCAGCCCAAGGCCATGCTCTTCGACGAGCCCACGAGTGCCCTTGACCCCGAGATGATCAACGAGGTGCTCGAGGTCATGGTCCGCCTGGCCCAGCAGGGCATGACGATGATCGTCATTACGCACGAGATGAACTTCGCCCGCCGCGTTGCCGACCGCGTCGTGTTTATGGCCGACGGCCAGATCGTGGAAACCGGCACGCCCGACGAGTTCTTCGACCATCCCCAGACCAAGCGCGCCCAAGACTTCCTCAACTCCATCAAGGGCCACTAGCCCAATTGCCATATCCGCTCGCCATGACCATCCAAACTCGAAAGCAACACCTATGATCGGAACTCGCACTTCATCGTCATACACCCCGCACGTCAACGTCGACCCCGCCGACCGTCCGCTCATCCTGGTGGCGCCGCGCTGGGAAGAGGCGAAGCCGTTTTTAAGCGAAACGCTCTCCCCCAACGAGGAAATCGCAAGTGTCTTTGTCGATGCCATCCTTGCCGCCGGCGGCCTGCCGCTGCAGATGTCCATCACCGAGGACATTGAGGTCATCCGTCATTACGTCGATATCGCCGACGGCATCGCCATTCCCGGCGGCCCCGATGTCAACCCCAAACGTTGGGGCGATGATCAACCCTACGACCCCACCCTCTGCTGCGAGATCCGCGATAGCTTTGAGTTTAAGCTGGTCGGCGAGGTACTCCGCGCCAAAAAGCCGCTCTTTACCACCTGCCGCGGCACGCAGTTGCTCAATGTCGCCACTGGCGGCACCCTGTGCATGGACGTGCCGAGCTTGGGCGCTCGCGAGGGCCGCACGCAGTGGCGCCATACCCACGTGCTCAACGACCCCGTGCATCCCGTCGAGGTCGTGCCGGGCTCGCTGTTGGAGCGCGCGCTTGGCGGGCACAGGCTGATCCAGACCAACTCCGCACACCACTGCTGCGTCGATCATCTGGGTAAGAGCACGCGTTTGGTCGCCAAGGCAACCGACGGCGTTCCCGAGTGCATCGAGGTCGAAGGCCAGCCATTCTGCTTGGGCGTGCAATGGCACCCTGAGTACACGTGGAAGACGCTCGAGACCGACTTTAACCTGTGGAAGTCGTTTGTCGAAGCAGCGGCCAAGGTAAAGCAGGCCCGTTAGTTCACGGACGGCACAACAGATGAGGGCGCCCCGCCGGCCACATGGTCCGACGGGGCGCCCTTTTGCCTGTACATGGCCGGCACACACCAAAGCTCGGAAGCTCTTATTCAGCCGCCTCGCGTAAGGCCGACATCGTGGCCGCATATTGCTTCTGCAGCGCATGCATTCCCGCGCGAGCGCCGTCAACGGCATCGGCGCCGCGCAGCGCCTCGGTCACCACGACCGCCGGCTCGTACAGATTATCGAATCCCAGGTTCTGGCTCACGCCCTTGAGCGTGTGAGCTGCCATAAACGCCTCCTTGGCGTCTCCTGCCGCCATGGCGGCCTCCAGCTTGTCCATGCTCTCGTCATCCAAAAACTTGAGGGCAAAGCGGGCAAGCATCTCCTCGCCCATCAGCCGAGCGCACGCGTCATCATAATTGGCGCCAATCTTCTCATACGCCTCACGCATGGAAATCATGGGTTAAAACTCCTTTGGTCAAACTAAATCGTAGGAAGCGCAACGACCTCAGCAGGGCGCGCCAATGTTTCGGCAATACGGTCTTGCACCTCGAGCAGGCAGTCGAGCAGCAGCGGGTTAAAGGTACCGCACTTACCGTCCAAGATCATCTGGATCGCTTCCTCGTGCGGGATAGCATCCTTGTACACGCGCACGCTCGTCAGCGCATCGTACACGTCGGCCACCGAAACCACCTGCGCGGCGATGGGGATATCGTCGCCCTTAAGGCCGTCGGGATAACCCTTGCCGTCCCAACGCTCGTGGTGCCAGCGCGCAATCTGGTACGCATATTCCATAAGCGCATTGCCGGCGTGATGGCGGCCCAGTTCGAGCAGCATGTCGGCACCGATCGTGGTATGCGTCTTCATAATCTCGAATTCCTCGGACGTGAGGCGCCCGGGCTTGTTGAGAATCGCATCGTCAATCGACATCTTGCCGATATCGTGCAGCGCCGAAGCCAGGGCAATCGTGGAGCGCTCCTCGTTGTCGAGGGAGATGTTGTCGCTACGCTGGACCAGGCAACCAAGCAACAGCTCGGTCAGCTTCTCGATGTTCGTAACGTGCCTGCCGCTCTCGCCGTTGCGAAGCTCCATGACGCCGGCCATGATGTCGATGAGCATGCGGCTGTTCTTGACGCGCTCATTGTACTGCTGAGACAGCAGGCTCGTCAGACGGCGTTGCTTGGCATACAGGCGGATGGTGTTGCTTACGCGGCGGCGCACGACACGGGAGTCAAACGGGCGGTTGACATAGTCCGAGGCACCAAGCTCATACGCACGCAGCACCACTTCGTCGGAATCTTCGCTCGAGATCATGATGACGGGCAAATTGTCAATATTCGATCGACGCGACAGATCGCCCAGCACCTCAAAGCCGTTCATGCCCGGCATGACAATGTCCAGCAGCACGAGCGACAACTCATCGCCATAGCGGTCGACCATGTCGAGCGCCGCGCGACCGTTATCGGCCTCGAGGATGCAATACTCGTCCTTGAGCATCTCGTTGAGAATGGCTCGGTTCATCTCGGAGTCATCGACAATAAGCACCGTAGGCTTTTCGCTTTGGAAGGCCTCGATGGATTCGGCATCGGTCACGACTGTACCGGCTTTTGCCTTAGCGCGGCTCAATAATTGGACAGCCTGGCTAACACCCTCATCGACCGTTTCGCCATTAATGCGAACGCCACCAACGCATGCCGTCAAGCTAACGCGCTCATGCCCCGGAATAATCGTGGAATGAACGGCATCGGATACTTGACGCAGGCGACGGGCAAAGTCATCAGAGGGAATACTGGGCATGACGGCCACAAACTTATCGCAGCCAAAACGCACAAGCTCGTCAGTCGAACGAACACCGCTGCGTATGGCCGTCGCCACGGCACCAAGCGCAAGGTCGCCGGCATGGCGGCCATACGTATCGTTGAAGGCCCTAAAATCATCAAGGTCGATCATGGCCACGCCGGCCTGCATACGGGCGCTACGAAGCTTTTCCTCGTAATATCGGCGATTGCGCACGCTCGTCAGCACGTCGGTGTAGACAAGGTCCTCTTCTGCGGCCTCCCGCTCATCAATCGGACGCACCATCAGCAGAACGTGAGGCTCGCCCTCAACCATCAAAGAGCGCAGGCGAGCGCGGTACTCAACGCCATCGTTGAGCAGCCGTTCCGACACCTCATCGGAACCCGCCGCCAAGGCTTCAAGACTTGACTGGCGCAGACAGGGACACCGTTCGCCGGCGAGCAGGCAGTTAGGATCGCCCTTAATCTGATCGAAAGACAGCAAACGCACCACGGGGTAGGTCTTCGCGACACGGGCGACCTCGGCGGCAGCCTCCTCGTCGGTTAGATTGGCCTCGTGATTATTGAGCATAGGGGGCCCTTTCAGTAGTTTTGCTTGGTAGCAGTGGGTGCCAAATGTTACAAGGATAGCACCTTGTCGATGCAGGTACGCACGTGAATACCGTTTCTTTTTCATGAGTTGGCAGACGGTAGGGCTGAAGCCGCAGCCGTAAGGTTCTGGGCGCATCTGTTAACACGGTCGAAATGTTTACGGGAAAAGCCCGTTTTGATTATTGCGGCTGCTAGAACCCTAGGACGCCACGGACGGCCTGGGCAGCCGCTACCGGTCGATCGCGCAGCCCGTTGTGCGCGCCGGGGACCGTTACGAGCGGACAGCCCAAAAGCTCAGCCGACGCTCTCGTGCCCGCTTCGCGGGGCGTGCCAATCGAGAGCTCGCCCAAAAACACGGCGGCCACCGTTTTCGATGCGCGGACGCGATCCCAATCGGGAACGCAGGTCATAATGATCCCGTATTCGTTTGCCATAAAGCTGCGGCCGTTGCGCAGGGCATGCTTGGCTTCCGCCTCGGTTGTCTTGGGAGCTTGAGGATCCGAATCACCGATGGCACTCAGGAAGGCTCTTAATGCCCTCGAGACCTTTCCCGCAGCAATCATCTCGAGCAAAACCGGGGCCGTGCCCAGGCCAGCGCCCTCGTTTGTCACGGCGGGTTCGTGCAGCATCGCGCGCGAGACAATGGCCGGGTTTGTACGGAGAAGCTCCAGGGTCACCAGCGTACCGGCGCTGTGCGCGAGGACATTTGCCGGGGCGCCGACATGCTCGATAACGGCCTGCAGGTCGGCGGCCTGGGCGGCGAGGTCGTAGCGCCCGTCCGCGGCATCGCCGCTCTCGCCGCAACCGCGGCGGTCGTAGGCAATTACGCGATAGCCGCAGGCGAGCTCGCGGGCGATCCCGTCAAAAAATGTGCCGTCGACGCAAGCGCCGTGCACGCACACCAAGGCAGGCGCATCCGACGGCACGCCCGGCTCGGCAAACTCGCGACAGGCAATCGTGGTGCCCGCATTCTCGACCGTAAAATCCATGTTGTGCCCCATCGTCTTGCACCTTGTTAACGCATTAACTGTACCCAACCGGAAACCTCTCATAGCGCGGACATCGAGGGCAGCGTGAAAAAACGAAATCTGAAAAGCACAAGCCCGAATCAGACTTCGGCACCGATGCTATGCTTAGGCACAACTGTCCCAAGGAGCATATGCCTATGTCTACGTTTTTAAATGCCAGCCCCATCTTTGGACCGGTGCGCAGTCGCCGCCTGGGCCTTTCGCTCGGTGTCAACATGATGCCGGCGTCGGGCAAGATCTGCACGTTCGACTGCATCTACTGCGAGAACGGCCTTAACGCCGAGCGCCCCTGCCATGAGCCGTATAACACGGCCGCCGGGGTGCTCGACGCACTCGAGGCCAAGCTGCGCGAGATGGCAGCCGAGGGTGAGCTACCCGATGTAATCACCTTCGCCGGCAATGGCGAGCCCACCGCCGCACCGGAGTTTCCGCAGGCTATCGCCGGCGCCATCGCACTTCGCGACCAGCTGGCCCCGAACACCAAGATCGCCGTGCTCTCCAATGGCACGCGCGCTGACCAGCCCGCTGTGCACGATGCGCTCATGATGGTCGACGACAACATCCTCAAGCTCGATACGGTCGACCCGGCTTTTATCCAGCTGCTCGACCAGCCCGTTGGCCCCTACGACGTCGAGCACCAGATCGAGACGTTCGCGAGCTTTAACGGCCACGTTATTATCCAGACGATCTTTTTGAACGGCGAGTACCAGGGCAAGTCCCTCGATAACACTGGTGAAGCGTACGTCGGCCCTTGGCTCGCGGCACTCGAGCGCATTCGCCCGCAGGAGGCGACCATCTACACGGTGGCGCGCGAGACACCGGTCGCCGGCCTTGCCAAAGCAGCGCCCGTGGTGCTCGACACAATCGCCGCACGCGTGCGCGCGCTCGGCATCCCCTGCCAGGTGAGCTACTAGCAGAACCGCACAGACTACCCGGTACTTGGCTGATGGGGTGGGCTATACTAGCTGCGAATGAAAGGAAGTTAGCCATGTTTGACAATGGACCCGTGCCCGGCCGCAACGACGCTTGCTGGTGCGGCAGCGGCAAAAAATATAAGAAATGCCACAGCGCCTTCGACGAGCGCCTCGAGCGCCTGTGGGAAGAGGGCTGGGAGGTTCTGCCCCGCACGCTCTACAAGACGCCCGCCGATATCGAGGGCATCAAGCGTTCGGCCGCCATCAACGTAGGCGTGCTCGACTACGTGGGCGAGCACATCGCCGCGGGCATGACCACCAACCAGATCGACCAGATGATCTACGACTACACCGTCGAGCACGGTGGCACGCCGGCCGACCTCAACTACGAGGGCTATCCCAAGAGCGTGTGCACCTCGATCAACGACGTGGTCTGCCACGGTATCCCCTGCGATACGGACGTGCTGCACGAGGGCGACATCATCAACGTGGACTGCTCCACGATCTTGGACGGCTACTTTAGCGACTCGAGCCGTATGTTCTGCATCGGCGAAGTCTCGGCCGAGCGCCAGCGCCTGGTCGACGTCACCCGCGCCAGCGTGGAGGCGGGTCTGGCGGCCGTCAAGCCGTGGCTGCCGCTATCCGTGATGGCCGAGGCCGTGCAAAAGACGGTCGAGGACGCCGGCTTTAGCGTGGTGCGCGAGTACGGCGGACACGGCATCGGTAAGGAGTTCCACGAGGACCCGTTTGTGGGCTTTACCACCGAGGCGCCCGATGTAGACACCATCATGGCTCCGGGCATGGTCTTTACCATCGAGCCCATGGTCAACGCCGGAGCGCCCGACATCAAGATTAGCAAGGGTGACGGTTGGTGCGTGCGCACCAAGGACGGCAGCGATTCGGCCCAGTGCGAGGTACAGCTCGTGGTGACCGAGGACGGCTACGAGCTGCTGAGCTGGTAGCCGTGGATGCGCCGGATGCTGACGGGCACGCTCGTCTAGCATCCGGCGTTTTTGTTTGAACGTTTTGCCTGATAAAACCCGCCAAAATAAACCTGTCCCTTTTTGGCGGGTCAAGCGGAAAGGACTGCTTGTGAACATCTTGGTTTTGCTGCCCGTCAACGACCGCCATCGCGCAATTCTTGAGTCGAGCGCTCCGGGCGAGGACTTTATCTACACGAGCGCCGACGCTATCACGCGCGAACAAGTCGCCAACGCCGACGTGATCTTGGGCAACATAGACCCTGCCCTACTTACCGCATGCGAGCACCTCCAGCTGCTGCAACTACAGACCGCGGGCTATGACGATTACTTGGCTGCCGGCACCGTGCCAGCCGACGCCAAACTGTCTTGCTCGGTGGGCGCCTACGGCCAGGCCGTGAGCGAGCACATGTTTGCCATGGTCCTTTCCATGATGAAGCGCCTGCCCGGCTATCACGACTTGCAGCGCGAACATCGCTGGGAGGATTTGGGGCCAGTTACCTCGCTCAAAAACGCCAACGTGCTGGTGCTGGGCGCGGGCGACATCGGCGGTCACTTTGCCACGCTCTGCCGCGGCATGGGCGCGCACGTCCGCGGCATCAAGCGCCATCCACTCGTCTACCCCATTGTGTTTGAGGACATGGACGGCATGGACGCCCTACCTGAGCGCCTGGCAGAGGCCGACATCGTCGCATCCTTTATGCCGAGCACGCCCGAGACCCGCGGTCTGGCGAACGCCGAGTTCTTTGCCGCGATGAAACCAGGTGCCTTCTTTGCCAACGGCGGCCGCGGCGACCTTGTGGTCACCGATGACTTGGTTGCCGCTCTGGAGTCGGGACATCTCGCCGGCGCCGCGGTCGACGTCACCGACCCCGAACCGCTGCCCGCGACAAGCCCCCTGTGGGATGCGCCCAACATGCTCATCACGCCGCACGTCTCCGGCTGGTTCCACCTGGCAGCCACGCTCAACAACGTCGTCGACATCGCCGCGGAGAATCTGCGTCACCTGCAGGCCGGTGAAACCCTGCGCTGCTGGATCGAGCACTAATTGTTCCGGCGTTTTGCCAAACGCCGGAACCCCTCGACGCTGCGAGCCCGCCAGAGCGGCAATCTGCCTTTCAACTTCGGCGGCATGACCAGAAGGTCAATGCCGCCTTGTTTCAAGGCACCTTACTCGCCCAGACGGGCTCTCGCTGACTTTTGTTCGACCTGTAGGGACTGGCTGGCGCGGCCCTGCCTGGGGGCATTCGCTGACTTTTGTTCGACCTGCGAGTTCTTCAAATTGCTAGAGCGTTGCTAAGTAATTCTTTGCGTCTTCTACGCTCATTGCTGCAACGGGTGCGTGTGAACAGAGTTTGGCATCGTTGGTGACCAGGAGATCTGCCTTTGCGCGCATTGCCGCAGCGATGATTAAATCGTCTTCGTAATCGCTATGAAGATTACGCTGCTTGCTCGCCATCCATATGTCACTCAGGTTGCAGGGTACCGGCGTGGCAAGTTGCGACAACACGTCAAGGCAATCCCATGCAAGTGATGTCGCCGCCACGGCGGCATCTTGGGACAGTGAGCCATGCTCGCGCCGATACCATGCCTTATGTTCGCTTGAAATCAAATAGAACAGGTCTTTGGACGATGTCACCGCATACAGCAAATCCACCTGCGCCGTGCATGCATCGCGTAAAAACTCAATCGCCACCGAACGACCACGTCGTGAGGGAATGAAGTAATCGAGCCACACGTTGGTGTCAACCAAGATGCGCTTTGGAGCCTCACTCATAGAGCCAGCTCATCTCCTCGCCATAGCGATCCGCATAGGCATTCCGTTTGAGCTCTTCGTCGTCCGATGGCTGAGCCCTGACCATATCGATTCCCGACTCACGGCAAGCGGTAGCGAACAGCTTCGACCCCTGATCTATGAGCTCGAGCTTACGTTTGGCGGCCTTTTCGTGCTCGCGCTGTTCCGCCCGGGCACGACTGGGCAGCAGGATATCCTCGAGCGCACCGGGGCGATCGGCCAGCGACGCTGCAAGCTGCCAGAGCGCTCGCACCGCTTGGCTCGGCGTCATACCGGCCCTGGAGAGAGCGGCGTCCCCGCTCCTTTTAAGATCGGCATCGAGACGCACGTTGATCTGAGCGGCTGTTGTGGTCATGACCCCTCCTTAATACTTCAAAACTATCATAAAACTCTATGGTAGATACGTAAAGCTTGTATAGCATTTATAAGCATTAGCCGTACTCTGCACACAAAAAGCCGCCGAGGCACACTGCGCCTCGGCGGCCACGTATCACCGATCTAGTTCGGTTTCACCCTTTGCATTCGCCCAGATAAAACCTACCAAAATTAACATCCCCTTTTGGTAGGTTTTAGAGCTCCACGCTTTCGGCGCCGTTGATGGTTAGGTTGCGCTCGTAGAAAGCCGTGAGGGCGCGGATGGCGTACATCACGTCGCGCACGCCGCCGGTCTCGTAGCTCGAGTGCATGGCAAGCTGCGGCAGGCCCACGTCCACGGCATGCATGCTCGCCTGCATATTGGACAGATTGCCGAGCGTGGAGCCGCCCGCCATATCGCTCTTGTTGGCGAAGGCCTGCGTGGGCACGTCGGCGTCGTCGCAAATAGCCTGGAACACCGCGCGGCTAAAGGCATCGGTGCAGTAGTGCTGGTTGGCGGCTTCCTTGATGACGATGCCGCCGTTAAGCACCACCTGGTTGCGGGCATCGCACTTCTCGGCGTGGTTGGGGTGCACGGCATGCGCGTTGTCGCAGCTCACGAGCATCGATGCGGCAAGGGCGCGATGATACGACTCGTCATCAAAGCCCAGCGATCCGTTGATGCGGCGCAGCGCGTCGGCCAAGAACGTCGACATGGCGCCCTGCTTGGTCTCGGAGCCAACCTCCTCGTTATCAAAGCAGCAGAAGACCGAGACGTCATGCGCGTTCTCGGCACCCAAAAATGCCTGTAGCGAGGTATAGGCGCAGGCCAGGTCGTCGAGCTTGGGCGTCGAGATAAACTCGTCGGCCCAGCCCCAAATGCGCGCATCCTGACGATTGACCAGGAACAGATCGCGGCCCAGAATCTGCTCGGGCTCAACATCCAGTTCGTCAGCGATCAGGGCATCGAAGTCACCCTGCTTAAGGTCGCCAGCGCTGATGAGCGGGCACAGGTCAACGGCTCGGTTGGGAGCAAAGCCCTCGTTGACGCCACGGTTCATATGGATAGCAAGGCTCGGAATGATAGCGACCTCGCGCTCGGTGGCGAGCAGACGGCTCTCAATACGGTCGCCTTCGCGCACCAACACGCGGCCCGCAAGCGCCAACGGGCGGTCGAACCAGGTGTAGTCGATCATGCCGCCGTAGGCCTCGGTGTTCAGGCGCAGCGTCTCGCCCGCGCCGTCGAGCTCGGGCACGGCCTTAACCTTAAACGTCGGCGAATCGCTGTGTGACGCCGTGAGTTGAAAATGATAGTCACCGACAACGCCGTCCTCGCCCCACGTAGCAGCCAGGTCCTCACCCACCTTAAAGGCAACAACGCTCGAGGTATTGCGCTGCGTGTAATAACGCCCGCCCGGCTCGATATCCCACGCTGCGTTCTCGGGCAGGTAGGTAAAGCCCGCCTCGTCGAGTTCGGCCATAATGGTCGCTGCCGTATGGAACATGCTGGGGCATGCCTCGATAAAGTCGATAAGGTCGTTGGAGGCCTCGATATCGTCGGCCGTCACGTGCACGCGCTCGATCGTTTCCTGATCCGTCATGCTCTCCCCTTTCGCTGGGTTGATGGTCCCCTCCAGCATACCCCGCCACGCCAGCGCCGCACTCTTCATTCCGTGCTTAATTCCGCGCCGCTCACCAAGTTGAGCCATCATGCCCGCGCTCCTTTTGCGACAATTGCGCTAACAGGACGAGAGGAGCCGTCATGAAGCCACGTAACATTGCCATCGCCTGCGGTGTCGCGGGTGTCGCCGTCGGCCTTGCCGCTGCCACCGGTATCGTTTATCACAAGCAAATCAAGTCCGCCGCGTCGCTCAAACGCTTGACCGGCTACGCGGATGGCTATGACCTGTACGCAATCGACATCGCCTACGACTACGATCTTGATCGCATCATCGCCGCCGGCGTACGCGACGACCAGGCCTACATCGATGCCGTGGTGGCGCAGGTGCTGCCCGGTGTGCCGGCACATGTCCAGGCGCCCCAGTTTGCCTGCAGCGCTTTTGTCGCCGTAGATGCCGAAGGCCGCGTGCGTACCGGTCGCAATTACGACTTTAAGGACGACACCTCGGCGCTGCTGGTGCGCAATCACCCACGCGGCGGCTATGCCTCCATCGGGTTTGCCGCCCTTAACAACCTGGGCGATAACACTCCGCTTGACTCCGTCGCCGGACGCGCCGCCGCACTCATGGGCCCGTTTGCCCAGCTCGACGGCGTCAACGAATGTGGCGTGTCCATTGCCGTGCTCACCCTGGATTCCAAACCCTGTGACCAGGACACGCAGCGCCCCGTCATCAATACCTCGCTCGCCATCCGTCTGGTGCTCGACCGTGCCGCCACCACGCAAGAAGCTGTCGACCTGCTTTCCGCCTACGACATGCACGCCATGGCAGGACGCGATTACCACTTCTTTATAAACGACGCCGCCGGTGACGCGCGCGTAGTAGAGTGGAATCCGCGCGATCCGGACCGCGCTTTCAAAGCGACTCCTGTAACCCAGGTTACGAACTTCTACGCCTGCTATGGCGACGAAGTGCTGCCTAACCAAAAGAATGGCGAGCTAGGCCATGGTAAAGAGCGCGCCGCCGCAATCGCCGATGTCCTCGACGCCCATACCGGCGCCCAAGACGAGGCAGTCGCTTGGAAGGCCCTACGCGCTGCAGCGCAAGAGCCCAATCCGGAAGACATCACCAGCAACACGCAGTGGTCGGTCGTCTTTGACAACACCGAGCCTGCTGCCGCCATCACGCTGCGCCGCCACTGGGGCGACATCGACGCATTCGCACTGTAAGGAGCCAGGCCCGTCGACTTTACGCTCGCCTGGCGTTGTTTACATTTCTATACGCTTGAGCTAACACGTTTTACCCCCGTATCAACAGTGTGCGGGGGTAAACTTATGCGCATGTTATAACTTGCCCGGAAGGATTCATCATGCTTAGGATCGGTCTTCTTACCAGTGGCGGCGACTGTCAAGCGCTCAACGCCACCATGCGCGGCATTGTCAAAACGCTTATGACCAATAGCGAAGAGCCTATTGAGATCTATGGTTTTGAGGACGGCTACCAGGGCCTTATCTACAGCAGGTTCCGCGTCATGACGCCCGCCGATTTTAGCGGCATCCTCACCCGCGGCGGCACCATCCTGGGCACGAGCCGCACGCCGTTCAAGCGCCTGGACATTCCCGAGGCCGACGGCGTCGAGAAGGTGCCCGCAATGGTCCACACCTATCATAAGCTGCAGCTCGACTGCCTGTTTATGCTGGGCGGTAACGGCTCCACCAAGACCGCCAACCGCCTGCGCGAAGAGGGCCTCAACGTTATCGCCCTGCCCAAGACCATCGATAACGACACCTGGGGCACCGAGCTGACGTTTGGCTTTACGAGCGCCATCGACGTCGCCACCAAGTGCATCGACGACATCCACACCACTGCCTCGAGTCACGGCCGCGTGTTTGTCATCGAGATCATGGGCCACAAGGTCGGTTGGATTCCGCTGTATGCCGGCGTCGCGGGCGGCGCGGACGTCATCCTGATTCCCGAGATCCCCTACGACATGGACAACGTCATCAAGACCATCGAGCATCGCATGGAGACCGGCAGCCGCTTTACCATCGTAGCCGTCGCCGAGGGTGCTATCTCCAAGGAGGACGCGGCGCTGTCCAAGAAGGAGTACAAGAAGAAGCTCGCCGAGCGTACGAGCCCGTCAATCGTGTACGACATCGCCAAGGAGATCGAGGCCAAGACTGGTCGCGAGACCCGCGTCGCCATCCCCGGCCACACGCAGCGCGGCGGCCAACCCGACGCCCAGGACCGCATCTTTGCGACCCAGTGCGGCGTCGAGGCAGCACTGGGATGCCTGCGCGGCGAGTTTGGCTACATGATTGCCCTGCGTGACGGCAAGATGTGCCACATGCCGCTCGAGGAGGTCGCCGGCAAGCTCAAGTTTGTCGACCCCCAGAGCGACCTGGTGCGCGAGGCCAAGGCGTTGGGCATCAGCTTCGGCGACGAATAGCCTCGGCCGAAACTGCTCTCATCGGAGACCCCAGGGCTTACCTCCCAAATCGTCCTCGGACATGTCAGGATCCCGCCGTGCGCTTCGCGCGGCGGGATCCTTCCGTCCTGCGGAAAGATTTGGGAGGTAAGCCCTGGGGCCTCCTACGGTGACTGGGGAGGCCGAGGCTATTCGTCTTCTTGCTGCAAGTGCCTGGGGTAGGATGCGGCGTGCATTTTTGGGAGTATTCAGCAGCCGAGGGTGCCTGCATACTGGATTTTGGACGAAAGGCAGGCACCATGGGCCGCATCCTGTAAAAAAACGAGCGGCTCTAGAGGCGTTGGGGCTCAGAATCGGGGCTTTCAGCGCAGTTTTGCACCCCCGCCCCCGCGCCCGCGGACCCCGGGATGCTGAATACTCCGGAATTTGCACGGCGCCCCCTGGGGTACCTGTGGGCAAAAAGCAACCGCCCCGTCAAAGTATGCATTTGGCGGGGCGGTTTATGCAAAAATACTGCTGCGGGTGCGTCGGCAGCTCGCTAGAACTTGAATCCCAGGACAGGTTACTCGGCGCTTTTGAGGGCGCCGACCATGTCGATCTTGTTGAGCGTTCGGTTGGTGGCGAGGTTGACGATAAACGTAAAGCCGAAGGAAAGCACTACGGCGAGCACGTAGCTTAGCGGCTCGACCTCAACGTCAAAGTACAGCGACGGCATCTGCAGGATGTACGTAAAGCTCTCGGCAAGCAGGCCACCCAGCGGCACGCCCAGTGCGGTGCCAATCGCCGTGAGGATCAACGTCTCCTTGTTGACGTAGTGGTGCACCTCGCCACGGCGGAAGCCCAGCACCTTGATGGTCGCCAGCTCGCGCTCGCGCTCGGAGATATTCGTGTTGGACAGCGTAAACACCACCACAAACGACAGGCACGCCGCCATAAAGGTCACAAGTACCACGACCGAATTGATAATCGTAAAGTTCGCCTCATAGTTTTCCCAATGCTCGGCCGTACTCGAAATCGTAAGCCAACCGTCACTCTTAAGATTCTTGCTAAACGCAATCTGGTCGGCCGACGAACCCTTAAGCAGCACAAAGACGCCGTTGAGGCGTGCGCTTCGACCGAATGCGTGCTCATAGGTGCCCTGCGTCATATAGAGCGTGTTGCCCAGATAGTTGAGCGAAATGTCGCTAACCTTGACCTTGGCGACGTTGAGCGACGAATCCTGGACGTGAGCCGTATCGCCCGGCTGAATCCCCAGCACCAGCTGTGAACTTTTGCTCAGATACACGTCTCCGTCACGCAAAGACAGCGGTTCTTTGGACTCATCCTCCAGGCGCACGTAATCGCCCAAGTCACCCGTGCGGTCATCGGGCACCACGATCAGCTGCACGGTCTCGCTCTTGCCGCCAAACGTAAAGGTAACGTTGTCAGTCATGATCGGCAGCGTCGAAGTTACGGTCACGTTGGAATCATTGGCCGCGCTGCGCTCATCCAACGCCGCGCACGTCTGCGTAAAGTCATCGGGGTTGGCGACCGCCAGCAAGTCATAGCGCGTGATATGCCCATACTGCTTGGGCGAAAGCGCGACCGACGTGTCGCGAATACCCATACCGCAGATCACAAGCGCGGTGCAACCCGCGATGCCAAAGATGGTCATAAAGGCGCGCTTTTTATAGCGGAATAGGTTGCGTGCAGCGACCTTGTTCAAAAAGCCCATGCGGCGCCAGATAAAGCCGATGCGCTCGAGCAAGATGCGCGAGCCAGCGCGCGGGGCCTTGGGACGCATAAGCGAGGCCGGGGTCTCGGCCATCTCGTGGCGGCAGGCGATAATCGTGGCGCCCACCACGCCCACGGCAAACAGCGCCACCGACACGAGCGACGACACGATGTCGTACGAAAGCAGCATCTGGGGCAGTGAGTACATGTCGTCGAACACCGTAAACAGGAACAGCGGCAGGCCCACAAATCCGATGATGTTGCCGAGCACGCCGCCGATCAGACAAGCCCACAGCGCATAGTCCACGTATTTGGACAGAATACGCCCGCGCGAATAGCCGAGCGCTTTGTACAGGCCAATAAGCGTGCGCTCCTCCTCGACCATACGCGTGGCGGTGGTGAGGCTGATGAGCACGGCGACGATAAAGAAGATGAACGGAAACACCGTGGCGATGGCCTCAATTGACGAGCTATCGCTCTCCACGCTCGAGTAGCTTGCGATATTGCCGCGGTCCTGGATGTACCAGGTGCATTCGCCCAGGTCAGAGAGCTCGGCGCGGGCATCGGCAAACTGCTGGTCGGCGGCGGCACGGCGCTGGTCCAGGTCGGCTTGCGCCTGCGCACGCTCGTCGCTGCCCTCTGCCATGCGGTTGATGTTGCCCTGTTCAATCCCAAAGAGCATATTCGTCTGGCGCTCAGCCGCATCTAAGCTTGCCGGCGTGTCGACTGTCAGCTCCTGAGCGCGCGCCTTCTCACGCTCCTCGCGGATCTTCTCGATATTGCCCTTGGCCTTGTTGATCTTTGCCGCGTAGGCATCCGAATAGGAGTTGAGGCTCTTGGCTCCCTCGACGATCACGTGGACCGCAGAGTAGGAAGAAGATGTCGCGGCGTCCTCGCTCACATAGAACTTGTAGTCCGCGGCCGAAGCAGCGCGAAAGGCGTTGACTGTCGAGTCGGAGCTCACATCAGTGGGATCGAGAACCTCGGCCGTGATGGTGTAATCGCCATCGGCAAACTGATCCTTGGCGCTTTGGTTCGACGAGCTCGCATCGTTGGCAGCAAAGCTCACCGTATCGCCGAGCTTTTTACCCGAAGCCTTCAGGAACTTCGAAGTCACCGCGACCTCATCGGCGCTCTCGGGCAAATCGCCGTTCACGAGCACTGGCTGATCGATGTTCTCCTTGGAGAGGCTCTGTACGACGACACGCTCGCGCGTTGTACCCACGGCGGTGTAGGCGCTCTCGGTGTAGATGCCCTCGGCCGTCTCGACACCATCGACCTCTTGGATGGCGGCGAGATCATCGTCGGTCAGGCCATAGGTCGACTGCACGTTAATGTCATAGACATTTTGCTGGTCGAAGTAGGCGTCAACCGAATCGCACAGGTCCTCGCAACCCGCCTTAAGGCCGCACATCACGCTCACGCCAAGCGCGGTGATGACCACGATTGACAAGAAGCGCTTAAGACTGCCTCGGATTGTGCGGTAGATGCCACGGCGAAAAACCGTCGGCACCATATCGTTTGAGCTTTGGGCAGTGCGGTAGGTCGTAAAATCCTGCTCGCGCTCCGTGTTCTGTGCGTCGCGGCGTAGGCTGTTTTGGCGGTCCTGGTCCATGGGCGCTACCACTCGATCGTCTCGATAGGCACGGGATTTTGCTGGACCGTCTCGCTCTCCACGCGACCGTTCTTAAAGCGGATCAGGCGATCGGCCATGGGCGCCAGCGCGGAGTTGTGGGTGATGATGATGACCGTAATGCCCTGCTTGCGGCAAGTGTCCTGCAGCAGCTGCAAGATCTGCTTGCCGGTTTTGTAGTCGAGTGCACCCGTGGGCTCGTCGCACAGGAGCAGCTTGGGGTTCTTTGCCAGTGCACGGGCGATGGACACGCGCTGCTGCTCGCCGCCCGAAAGCTGCGCGGGGAAGTTGGCGAGGCGCTCACCCAGGCCAACCTGGCAAAGCGTTTGCTCGGCATCGAGCGAATCGGGGCAGATTTGCGCCGCAAGCTCGACGTTTTCGAGCGCCGTCAGGTTGGGGACCAGATTGTAGAACTGGAAGACAAAGCCGACGTCGGCGCGGCGGTATTCCACGAGCTGCGCCTCGTTAGCGGAGCTCACATCGCGCCCGTCCACCGTCACGGTGCCGGAGGTTACCGTGTCCATACCGCCCAGAATGTTGAGCGCCGTGGTCTTGCCGGCACCCGAAGCACCCAAAATGATGGCGAGCTCGCCACGCTCGACCGTAAAGCTCGCGCCGTCGAGTGCGTGAATGCGGGCGTCGCCCTCGCCGTATGCCTTGATGACGTCTTTGAATTCGATATAAGCCATCGATCGGTTCCCATCTGGTCGGATAACTCTTTAGTATTACCCATTTCGCACCGACTAAAAAGGGACGGGTTTATTTTGGCAGGTTCTATATGGGGAAACGGCAGCTATAGATGAGGCGCCGGGGAGGCAGAGAAATCATCGATTGGGTCAGGCCGACCGCCAAACACAACGCACGCATCTCAATCTGTCAGCCAAATCATTCGAACAGCTGTTCGTTTCTATGATATGATTCAGCTATCTAAGCAGGCCAATACGCAGAAAGGCGGCCAACATGGCGTTCGACTTTAAGAAGGAATGCAAGGAGCTCTACAGACCTGCGAGCAAGCCGAGTATCGTAACTGTCCCGCCTATGAGCTACGTTGCCGTTCGCGGAAAGGGCGACCCAAATACCGAAGGTGGCGAGTATCAAAACGCCCTGCCGCTGCTTTACGGCATCGCCTATACCGTCAAGATGTCGAAGAAAGGCTCAAGGAGTATCGAGGGCTATTTCGACTTTGTGGTACCTCCGCTCGAGGGTTTCTGGTGGCAAGACTCCCCGAGCGGCGACATCGATTATGTACGCAAGGACGATTTCAACTATATCTCGTGCATCCGCCTACCCGATTTCGTCACCCGAGATGACTTTGACTGGGCGGTCGCGGAAGCCACGACCAAAAAGAAACTGGACTTTTCCGCCGTCGAACTGCTTAAAGTTGACGAGGGTCTCTGCGTTCAATGCATGCACACCGGGCCCTACGACAACGAACCGGCGACCGTAGACGCTATGCATGAATACGCGACCGAGCTGGGCTATGTCCCCGACCTCTCAGACACCCGTTTACATCACGAAATCTATCTCTCCGATCCACGCAAATGTGCACCGGAGAAACTTAAGACTGTGGTTCGTCATCCTATCAAGCGCGCTGAATAGCGTGGAGCGTCATTTCACGCGCTAGGTTTTAAGCCAGCCAACCAGCCGCCTCCTAGGCCGTCCGGTAATTATCTTGACGCGGCCCGTCGCATCTTATAAGTTTGTTTTGCTAAAGCTGGAAAGCCTCTCAACGATGCGCAACTCCAGCTCTTTTTCTATCAAGAGGCTTAATGAAATACCAGAAGTCGCGGATATCCATCAACGAACAAATAGCACTATTGACAGAAAACAAGGGTCTTAAGTGCTCTGATCAAAGCGAACTCGAGCGAGCTTTGGTCGAAGCCAACCACTACAGACTGTCGGCCTACTGGTTTCCCTACAAAACCAAATGCAAGTCCGGGATTACCATCTTTCGCGAAGGCACAACATTCGAAACCATCATCTACACGTATGAATTTGACCGAGCCCTCCGGCAGTTAATGTTTGATGCGGTCGGCAGTGCGGTCGGCAGAATTGAGATCTACCTCAGAAGCAGAATTGCCTATCTTGCCTCTGAGGAACGCGGGCCTTTCTGTTACCCAGATGTCGCCATAACGAGGCTCAACTCGGCATGCCCGTCGAGCTCTGCGCCGCACTGGGCTACGCAGCCGTCTTTGGCAGCGCCACCAATACGCTGCTCGCACCCATCCTTATTGGCTGCGAAGTCTTCGGCTTTGGTAACTTGCCGATGTTCATTATTGTCTGCGTTGTGGCTTACCTGTTCAACATGGATAAGTCCATCTACGCCCTGCAGGAGCGGGCGTAGATCGATGTCCAGGCAGGTGGTCTCAGCCGGAAACGGTGTCCCACTCTGAGGCTGTATTCCGGGACACGGTTTCCGCTTGGAACGCCATTCGGAAAGCGCATCCCGCTTTAAAACGGAATTCCGGGACGCAGTTTCCGTCTGAGCCTCCATTCGGAAAGCATGTCCCGTTCTTTCACGGCATCTTGGCTATGCAAAGCGCTCGAGTGTTACTCCTCGTACGCGCCCTCAAGCCGAAGCAGCCACTCCTTGCGATCAAGCCCGCCGGCATATCCGTTAAGCGAGCCGTCGGCCGCCACCACGCGATGGCATGGCACAATAATCGAAACAGGGTTGCGAGCGACCGCGGCCCCCACGGCACGGGGAGACACAACGGGATCCTCGTTCCCCGGCACCCGATGGCGGGCGGCAACACGCTGGGCGATCTCACCATACGTGGCGACCTCGCCACGCGGAATAGAAAGCAGTTCGTACCAGACTTCACGCTGAAACGCCGTACCAATCATATGCAACGGCGGCGTAAACCGAGGTTCCTGCCCTGCAAAATAAGCATTCAGCCAAGCCCAGGAACGCTCAAGCACCGAAGAGGCCGCGCCATTTGTCGGACTCACCGACGACATGCCACCAATACCTGAAACCGCATCGGCACCTTCGATATGCTCGACATCTTCTTTGAGAAGCGTGGAGCCAAAATGCTCCTGCCCCTCAAACCAAAGCCCTGTCAAACCGCGGCCATCAGCGGCAAGCAAGATTTCGCCCAAAGGCGAAGGAAACGTCGTCGTGACCACCAGCGGCTCCTTTCAAAACTCCGCAACATAATACCGCGAATTGTGCAGACAACCCCAATCGACCCCAGAGTCACCCAAGGCAGCAGGCGCGCAGCGCCGCAGCTGCCGCACGACCCCAAAGTCCCCGCAGGCAGCAGGCGCAACGCGCCGCAGCTGCCGGCCGCGCCCCACAGTCCCCCAAGGCGGCAGGCGCAAAGCGCCGAGGCCGCCGCCGGGACCAGAGCTCGCAACAACCACGTGCCCCCACATCAGCCCAGCGGCCCCAACCAGCAACGGCCCCATCGCAGGCCGCTCGCAGCCGAGTCACCGCAGGCAGGGGCCGGGCTTAGTTTTCAGAACACTCCGCAGACCAGTGTGGCGCCTTGTCCGCGGCTCCGAAGGAGCAGGACAAGGCGCCACACATGGTCGAGGACGTTCTGAAAACTAAGCCCGGCCCCCGCCGGACAGGTCGCACTACTCGCAGAGCAGCTTAGCAATCTGGACGGCGTTGGTTGCCGCGCCCTTGCGGATTTGGTCGCCGCAGCACCAGAAGGTGATGCCGCGCGCGGCCTCGGGGTTCGAGATGTCGCGACGCACGCGACCGACCCAAATCAGGTCCTGGTCGGACGTATCCATCGGCATGGGGAAGCGATCGTGCGCATCCTCGGCGCTCATGTCGTCAACCAGCTTGACGCCGGGAGCGGCAGCCAGCGCAGCACGAGCCTCCTCAACCGTGATGTCACGCTCGAACTCGAGCGTAATGCTCTCGGAGTGCGAGCGCAGCACGGACACGCGCACGCAGGTGCAGTTCACGCGCAGCTCGGGCAGATGCATAATCTTGCGACCCTCGTTTTGCAGCTTCATCTCCTCGGAGGTAAAGCCCTCCTCCTTGACGCCGCCAATCTGCGGAATCAGGTTGCTCGCGAGCTGGGCGGCAAATGCGCGCGGCTCGGGAATCTCCTCGCCACGGCCCAGGGCGGCCAGCTGAGCCTCGAGCTCGGCCATGCCGGGAGCGCCGGCACCCGAAGCAGCCTGATACGTCGAGACGATCATGCGCTTCACGCCGGCGAGCTGATGCAGCGGCCAGGTGGGAACCAGGCCGATGATGGTCGCGCAGTTGGGGTTGGCGATAAGGCCGTGATGCCACTTGATGTCGTCGGCATTGATCTCAGGCACAACCAGCGGCACTTCGGGATCCATGCGGAAGGCGTGACTGTTGTCGACCACGACGGCGCCGCGCTTGACGGCCTCGGGCAGCAGCTCCTTGGCGATATCGTCGCCGGCAGCGCCGAGCACGATGTCGCAGCCCTCAAAGGCCTCGGGGCAAGCTTCCTCGATCACGATCTGCTCGCCGCGGAACTCAACGGTCTTGCCCGCAGAGCGCGCGCTCGCCAGCAGCTTGAGCTTACCGACCGGAAACTCCTGCTCGTTGAGGCACTCGAGCATCTGGGTGCCCACAGCTCCCGTCGCGCCCAAAATAGCAACCGTGTACTGTTTCATGCTTCCCCCTTTAAAGGTTATGGCTTTTGCCCGCACGCCAAGCAGGCCGATTATTGTTGCCAGTGTATACAAGAACGGGGCGGGCACGAAACCCGCCCCGTCGAAACGAAACCGAAACGAAACGCCCAGCCGTAGATTTTTGAGACATGACCCAAAAATCCACCGAGCAGTCGCTACTTTTTGAGCGCGGCCTGGATGGGATCGGCCGGCGCGGGAGCCTCCAGGTCGGAGACCTTCACAATGCCGTTTTCATCGGAGAAGGCACGGTAAATGGTCTGGATCGCCAGATCGAAGTCCTTCTCCTCCACGCCGATGATGATGTTGATCTCGTCGCAGCTCTGCGAAATCATACGCACGCTCACGCCCGCCTGGCCAAGCATGCCAAACAGGTGGCCAGAGATGCCGGCGCGACCGCGCAGGTTGCGGCCAACGGTAGCGATAAGCGCCAGGCCCTCGACAACCTCGATCTCGAGCGGCTCGACCTCCTGCTGAATGTCGCCCACGAGCGAGTACAGCGAATCGTGCACGTCCTGCTCCTGCACCACGGCGCCAAAGCGGTCGACACCGGTGGGCATGTGCTCGACGGAGACGTCATAGCGCTCGAAGACCGAAAGCGCGCGGCGCATAAAGCCGACACGGGGCTTGGTGCGGTCGCGGGCCACGTTGATGGCGACAAAGCCGCGCTTGCCGGTCACGCCGGTAATGATGGGCTCCGCCTCGCCCTCGTCGGCCGTCTCGCTAATGATGGTGCCGGGGTCCTGCGGCGCGTTGGTGTTCTTGATGACTAGCGGAATACCGGCCTCGCGCACGGGGAACACGGCCTCCTCGTGCAGGACGCTTGCACCCATGTACGAAAGCTCGCGCAGCTCCTCGTAGGTAACGCGCGCAATGGGCTGAGCCTCGGGTACGATGCGCGGGTCGGCAGAGCAGAAGCCCGAGACGTCGGTCCAGTTCTCGTAAAGGTCGGCGCCCAGGCACTTAGCCAGAATCGAGCCGGAAATATCGCCGCCACCACGGTCGAGCAGCTTGATCTGGCCCTCACGCGTCGCGCCGTAGAAACCGGGCATGACAAAGCCACCCTGCTGACCGTACTCCTGCACCAGCTCGGAGGTGCGGTTCATGCTGAGCGTACCGTCGTGATGGAACGCAACGACCGTCGCGGCGTCCAGGAACGGCAGGCCCAGGTACTCGGCCATCAGGCGAGCGGTGAAGTACTCGCCACGGCTCACGAGCTCCTCGGTGGAGTAGCCACCCGAGCGGGCACGCTCGGCAAAGGCTGCGAACTCCTCGCGGATGGGATAGGTGAGCTCCAGCTCGTCAGCGATATCAAAATAGCGCTGCCCAATGTCCTCGAGCAGCTCCTCGCACGACACGTGGTACTTAACGTGCGCGTTAACCAGGTAGAGCAGGTCGGTCACCTTGGTGTCGCCCTTAAAGCGGCGACCGCAGGCAGAAACCACCACAAAACGGCGGGCCGGGTCGGCATCGACGATGGCCTTGATCTTCTTAAAGTGTTCGGCGTCGGCGACCGACGAGCCGCCAAACTTGGCAATTTTTATCATGGCGTGGAGGTTACCTTTCTAAAAGCCTCTGCAAACCTGTTTTGCGCGCTCTGATACCATGGGTTCACCGATTGGGACCAAGGCATCCGAGGAGCAGTGTTATATGGGAACTTATCATAGTACACGAGGACGCACTTTATCGTGCTCAAGTAAGGTGGCAATCCGTACCGGCATCGCTCCCGACGGGGGTTTGTTTGTCTCGGACGAGCTCGGCACCCAGCAGGTCGATATCAGCTCGCTTGCAGATAAATCGTACTTTGAAATCGCTCAAGATGTGTTGGGAATGTTACTGAATGATTACACGGCCGAAGAAATTTCGGCGTGTGTCGACGAGGCTTACCGCAGCACGTTTGCGAGCGAAGAGGTCACGCCGCTCGTCAAACTCGACGCCGCACCGGGCGCCGATGCCCCTCAGACCTATGTGATGGAACTCTTTGGCGGCCCCACAAGCGCCTTTAAGGACGTCGCCCTGCAGATGCTCCCCCACCTGATGGCCCGCACCTCTGCCAAGGACGGCGGCGCCGAGCGCATCATGATCGTCACCGCCACGTCGGGCGACACGGGCAAGGCAGCACTTGCCGGCTTTGCCGACGCTCCGGGCACGGGCATCACTGTCTTTTATCCCGAGGGCAAGGTCAGCCGCGTCCAGAACCTGCAGATGTCCACGCAGGAGGGCGACAACGTCGCTGTCTGCGGCATCCGCGGCAACTTTGACGACGCCCAGAGCGCCGTCAAGCGCATCTTTGCCGATAAGGAGCTTGCCGAGCGCCTGGAGGCCGCTGGCACCGTGCTTTCGAGCGCCAACTCCATCAATGTCGGCCGTCTGGTACCGCAGGTCGTCTACTACTTTGCCGCCTATGCGCAACTGCTGCGCGCCGGCGCCATCGAGGCCGGCGACGCCGTGGAGTTCTGCGTACCGACCGGCAACTTCGGCGATATCCTGGCCGGCTACTATGCCAAGCGCATGGGCCTGCCCGTCGCCAAGCTCATCGTCGCGAGCGACAAGAACAACGTGCTGGCTGACTTCCTGACCACCGGTGTCTACGACCGCAACCGTCCGTTCTACACGACCATCTCGCCGTCGATGGACATCCTCATCAGCTCCAACCTGGAGCGCATGCTGTACTTCCTGTCCGATGGCGACTGCGAGCTTGTTGCCGGCCTTATGGAGCAGCTGGCACAGACTGGTCGCTACGAAGTTCCCGCCGAGCTGCTGGCCAAGATCCAGAGCGTCTTTGGCTGCGGTTGGGCCAGCGAGGACGAGGTCCGCGCTGCCATCAAGAGCTGCTGGGACACGAACGGCTACGTGATTGACCCGCACACCGCTTGCGGCTATCACGTCTTTGAGCAGGTCGCTCCCGCCGAGGGCGCCAAGGCCCGCGTGTTGCTTTCGACCGCCAGCCCCTACAAGTTCCCGCGCGCCTGCTGCGACGCCCTGGGCCTCAACGTTCCCGATGATGATTTTGAGGCTATGCGTGTGCTCGAGCAGGCCACCAACACGGTCGCCCCGGCACAGCTCGCCGAGCTCGAGTCCAAGCCCGTCCGCTTCGAAGACGTCTGCGACGTCGATGAGATGGACAGTTACGTCGAGTCTGCAGCAAAACGAATGAGCACCAACTAAACCCTTATTAAGCGCCGGCGAAAGCCGGCGCACCTTCTTTTATCAGAAATCCACCGGGATGATGACGAGCTGACATGCGGGTCTGCCTGTTTAGTTCGTCGCGAGTTCCGCACGAGCCGGAAAGCACTTAATGTGCTTTCCGAGCGAGCCAGGACTGCCCGAGCAGCGAACTAAACAGGCAGACCGCCCAGGAGATTCCCATGATCAAGATCACCGTCCCAGCAACAAGCGCCAACTTGGGCATCGGCTACGACACCCTCGGCATGGCCGTCAGCCTCTACTCGCACTTCACCTTTGAGCGCGCCGACAAGCTCACCATCACGGGTTGCCCCGATGAGTTCCAAAACGAGAACAACCTAGTCTACGTGAGCTTTGTGGATGCGCTGGCCGCATGGGGCGAGCCGGCTTTTCCCGTTGCCATCGACATTCAGACCGATGTACCCGTCGCCCGCGGCCTGGGTTCCAGCTCCACCTGCGTCGTCGCGGGCATCATGGCAGCCGCCGCGCTGACGGGCCACACCGTCGACCGCGCCGAGCTCGTCCGCATCGCCACCGAGGTCGAGGGCCATCCCGACAACGTCGCCCCCGCTATCCTGGGCGGCGCCGTCTGTTCCTTTACGCCGACCGATTCGCTCCCCCAGTGCCTGCGCTACGAGGTGAGCGATCGCCTGCGTTTTATTACCGTGATTCCGCCCTACGAGGTACACACGAGTGAGGCGCGCAAGGTCGTGCCGCAGGAGATTCCACTCTCCACCGCCGTATGGCAAATGGGCCGCATCGCCGGCATGACGCGCGGCCTGGAGACCGGCGACCTGGATCTGATTGCCGCCGCCAATGACGACCGCATCCAAGAGCCGTATCGCCGTCGCCTGATTCCCGACTACAACGCCGTGCGCGACACCTGCCTTAACGGCGGCGCCAAGACCATCTGGATCAGTGGCTCCGGCTCGACCCTCATGGCCGTGACTGACGACACCATCGTGGCAAAGTTCTTGCAGGTTAAGCTGCGCGAGCAGTTCCCTAAGTGTGATACGCATATTCTGACGTGCGACACCGAGGGCGCTCAAATCGAGTACCTGTAGACATCGCTGGTTAATCCTTTCGGGCCGCCCAAGGGTATCCCCTTAAAAACGTCCTCGCACTTGAGGCCCGCTTATCCTGCTCCTTCGGAGCTACGGATAAGCGGGCCTCGTGCTGCGGATTGTTTTTAAGGGGATACCCTTGGGCGGCCCTACAGCAACGTGGTCGACGATGTCTATAGGAACCCACGCTTTGAAGGGGCGCCGGGCTGATGGTTTGGCTTTTTATTGGTGGGGGCCCTTACTGGGATGGGACCCTTACTAGAGGCAGGCCTCGGCGATGCGGCGTTTGAGTTCGTCGATGCCGGTGCCGGTTTGGGAGCTTGTGATGATTACGTTTTCGGCCGGGACGTTGAGCTGCTTTTTGATGGCTGCTGCCTGGCGGGCCTGCTGGGTGCGGCTGAGCTTGTCGGCTTTGGTGAGACAGACGATAAAGTTGAACTCGTTGCCCTGCAGGTAGTCGATCATGTCATGATCGAGCTTGCTGGGGTCGTGACGAATGTCCACCAGCGAGACGACCAAGTTAAAGCTGCGCTCGGAGTCGAAAAAGTCGCCGATAAGCTCGGCCCAGCGGTCGCGCTCGGCCTTAGAACGACGGGCGAAACCATAGCCCGGCAGGTCGACGAAGTGCACGTCATCGGCCTCGAAGAAATTGATGTTGCTTGTCTTGCCCGGTGTGCTCGAAACCTTGACCAGGTTCTTGCGGCCAAAGAGCTTGTTCATAATCGACGACTTGCCCACATTGGAGCGGCCGACAAAGCTCACTTCGGGGCAGGTGGACTCGGGAATCTGCGAAACCTTGCCGTAGCTGGCGACGAACTTGGCAAGCTGGTAGTTAATGGAATCGGCCATGGACACTCCTTGGTCGTAGGTTCTTACAAAAGAGCGCGCTATTGCGCGGCGGCAATGCGGCGGACGATATCGAGCGTGATGTTACTTGCGACACGCGCGTACTCGAACAGATCGAACTCTCGGTCGCAAATTGCATCGTACGCCTCGTCACAATTATCGCTGATAGCGCGCAACACCAGGCAATCGACACCATTTTTGGTTGCGACATGAGCAATCGCCGCGCCCTCCATGCCGACACAATCGGCATGTGTCGCTTCGATAGCGTCGCTGCGCATGGCGGCGCCCGTCACAAAGCGGTTACCCGTGGCAATCGTGCCGACCAAGAACTGTTTGGTGCCCTCGTTCGAAGCGACTGCATTTGTCGAAGCGTCAACGAACCCACGCTCAGCAAGCACGTCGACGGCAATATCGACCAGCGCGGGCGTCGAACCAAACTCCTCAAGCCCCGGTGCGGACTCGGCGATAAGCGCGGTATCGGTATCCAGATAGCGCAGGCGTTTGCCAATGACCACGTCGTCGATATGGAGCTTGGGGTTCAAACCGCCCGCAATGCCCGAAAACACAACAGCCTGCGGAGCATACTTGCTAATGAGGTGCTGTGTTGCAGCGGCGGCGTTCACCGTGCCCATGCCCGCCGTTGTGGCGACAACTGTCAGGCCGTCGAGCTCGCCGCTCACAACGGTCAAGCCTGCCTCCCGTGCCTCGCAAACGTCGCTCAGCTCTTCCTTAATCTGCATGATCTCTTTTTCGAGCGCACCGATAATCGCGATGGTAGCCATACCATTCCCCAAACCTATACGAAATTCTCAACCACGGTATGGTACCAGCATTTTGTTTGACCTCGCCAAACGAACACGCTAAGCCAGTGCAGCTCGCATATCAAACAGAGCCTTTGCAATCGCGGCCGTAACCTCGCTCGAGCGGTCGCTCCACGGCATCGATGTCATGGCGCTCATGACATAGGTACGGCCTTCGATGTCGATAAGGCCCGCATCGCATGTCGAGTAGTAACCATCCTCGCTAATCCAGCCTGCCTTGTTGCGCACCAAAACCTGCTCGTCCGCAATGCCATCGCGAATAAACGAGCGCGATGTTGATGCCAGAAGGCCCGACAACCACTGTGAAGTCTCGGTATCCATGCTCAGATACTCGCTCATCTCACGCCATAACCTCGCAGAAGTGCGCGGGCAGTAGGTCGGAAAATCACTCATCGGATTCAGTGCCGTTTCGTCATCAACACCCAGATTGGCAATCCAATCCTCATAGCCATCATGGTCAAACGCCGCGCGTAACGCGATAAACGAATCGTTGTCTGAGTTGACGACGGCATTCTCGATAAGGTTGCGCACCGTCTGCCAGCCCATGCTGTAACCACCATACGTGGCTAAAGGCCCATCGAGCGACACCTGCCCCGATTCGACCAACGTCTCGCAAATATAGAGCGCATACAGCGCTTTGTAGCTGCTCGCTCCATACACCTCGACATCAGCGTTATACGTCACGCCCCTACCGCTCGATAGGTCGTAGAACACTACACCCACATCGCCCAGCTCCTGCGCCCGACACAGGGCATCCTGGAGCAAGGCAAGGCTCTCATCCTCCAAGGCAGGAGTCTTGTTATCCACCAACGAGAAGGTCCGAACGGTATCACCCGAAGGGATATCGTTGAAGTCCGCCTTCGAAAGTCTCGTCTTGAGATCTGCCGTCGACAGAGCTTGATCTGCCGACGCTTTGGACTTTGAAACCTTCTCGTTTTGCAGCTGTACCGTTGACGCATCTGGGCGCCCCGTTCGCTCCGAGGCGTAGGTTTTAACGGTAATTCCGAGGATAATAACCGCCGACGTTAGCATCCCAATGGCGGCAATCTTCCTCACGCGGATGCGAGCGCCGGCAAGGCCACGCGAAGACGTGCCCTTCGTCTTATATCTGCTGCCATGCTGCGGCACATACTCGTCCCGCGATGCGATGTTTCGCACGTGGTCTCCTGACTGCCACCGTTTATATACGAGCAGCATGATACCGAGCAGGCATTTCTTTCCAAAGATATTCAGCAGCGTTTAAGGTGTCTTTAAAGAAACCACAAGCGTATTTATCCAAATGGCACGATTCTGTTGCGCATCTCACCGCAACCCAGAGAGCAGTCTTTTTAGGACGGGGCTCTTTAGCAATCAACTAGGTGCCCAGGGGCACTCATTTAAGTCTGTCCCCAATGAGTGCCCTTGGGGAACGAAAATGGCATGCTATCCGATGGCGTTTTTTAGCTCCGCACGGCGCTCTTTCATGCCGGCCATAACGGCATTGCGCAGCTCGGGCATACGCGCGGTATCCATCTGGGGCACGCCCTCGAGCTTATAGGGAATGCCCAGTTGCTCGTACTTGACGACACCCATCGTGTGATACGGCAGCATTTCCAGGCCCACCACGTTGTGCCATGGAGCGATGAGGCGACCGAGCTTCTCGCACTCCTCCACCGTGTCGGTAATGCCCGGCACCACCACGTGGCGGATAACGACCTTGATCTTGCGACGTGCAAGCTCATCGCCAAACGCCAGGATGCGTGCGGGATCACAACCGGTCAGCTTTTTATGCTCAGCCGGATCGGCATGCTTGATGTCGAGCAGCACCATGTCGGTCTCGTTGAGAACGGCATCGAACTTCTCGGGGTGGTTGGGATCGAACGCATAGCCGCAGCTGTCCAAGCAGGTATGCACGCGGCCATCGGAGTTGTTGTGCATTGCACGGAACAGGTCGGCCAAAAACTCAGGCTGTAGGAGCGGCTCGCCACCCGAAACCGTAATGCCGCCGCTGCGATAGAACTCATGGTTGCTCTGGAACTCGTCCATCAGGTGCTCGACGGTCACCATGGTGCCGCCGTTAACAGACCAGGTATCGGGATTGTGGCAATACGCGCAGCGCATGGGACAGCCTTGGACAAACACTACGAAGCGGATGCCGGGTCCGTCGACCGTTCCCATCGTCTCGATTGAATGCACGCGGCCTAGGGCAAATGCGGAATCCTCAGGACGAGCGTCCACACCCTCAAGCGTCATCTCAGCCATTCCCGCTACCTTGCCTCTCCTTGGATGCAACCAATTAAAATGCCAGAGCCATTCTAGCCCATGCGCTTGCGTTTAAACGTCTCGGGCTAGAATGGCACGTTTTAATCTATCCCCCATCACCATGGCTGGGGTCTACGTCGAGATGTCAGGCTGAAGAACGCTCGCCTGCGGCCTTTACGCCTTAAGCGTGAGCACCGCACCGAAGGCGGTCGGGCCACAGTGGCTCGAGATGACGCCGCCGACTTGAGTCCAGGTAACGTCCTTAAAGCCCAGGTCATGCGCATAGACTTCCATGTCATCGCGCAGCTCCTGGGAAAGGCCCACCGAATACGCCAGGCCAATGTGCGAGTAGTCAATCTCGCCCTTCGCAACCATGTGGTCAATGAAGGCGCGGGCGCACTTGAGCATAGAACCGCGGAACTTCTTGGTCGCCACGAACTTACCGCCCGTCACCTCAATGCAGGGCTTAATCTTGAGCAGATGGGCACCAAGGAATGCGACGTTGGACAAGCGACCGCCCGCCTTAAGGAAGGCAAGGTCCGTAGGAACAAAACCCAGCAACACGCGGTCCATGACGGAGTTCGTAAATGCAAAGATCTCGTCAACGGTGGCATCGGGATGAGCCTCAATATACTTGGCGGTCTCGACGACAACGAGCGACTGGCCCACCGAGACAAAGCGCGTGTCCATGGAGAACACGTAGTCGCGCCCCTGAGCCGCAATCTTAGAGGACTGATGCGAACAGGTCGTGGCCTCGGAATATGCAAGATGCAAAATAGTCGCGTCGGGTTGCTCGGCATGGATGCGGTCGTACACATGCGCAAAATCCGCTGGCGAACAGCCACTGGTCTTGGGCATCACACCAAACTCGTTGCAGCGCGAATAAATCTCGAGCGGATCGATCGAGCCGTCCTCGACGGTCTCGTCACCAATCGTGACATGCATGGGCACGCGCACGATGCCGTAGCGCTCGCAGAGCTCCGGCGTTACATCCGACCCAGACTCAACCACGATTACATACTTGCCCATTCTTATCACGACCCATCTCGACATTGGCTTTTCAATACATGACACGCGCGTCGCGCTGTTGCACAACGGCATCTAAGCGCCAAAGAGACGCCGCCCTTTGCACATAACAAAGGACAGCGTCTCCCTGGAAAACTCCGTGCTTAACTGAGATTTTACACGGTTTATTAAGGAGTGTTACTTATTCCGCAAACGGTCGCTATACGCGATAAACGGTAGTTGGCCGCGGCAACTGCGACACATTCCGCCCAACAAGTCCAATCGTGCTCCATGCACGGTTAATGAGCGAGGCGGTAGAAATCCATCGACGCCGCGCCCTCGGCGTGCAGCGCCATCGCCGGAACCGCCGACGAATAGGTACGGCTCGTAAGTGCCGCCTCACCGCCGTTGGCAAAAATCTCGACCATCGTAGTGTCCGAAAGCACGCGCAGGTCGCGAAGCTCGCCGAGCTCAATCGACCTCTGGTCGCGCCCATAGCCTTCGTCACCCATGTCGAGGGTAAGCATCCCGTCCGCATAGCGCACAAAGACACCCTTGCGAATCTCGAGCTCAACCATCTTGGCGCCCTCACAGGAAACCACGAGATCAAACAGGCGGCCCGGCTCCTCAACGGTTTCACCGCCTGTCGTGCGAACGCAGTCGCCGCGCATCCTCTCAATCTCGTGCGCCGGCTGCTGGCAGAGCTTACCATCGCGCATGCTCAGCTCTCGCGGCACCGTCAACGCGCACTGCCACCCGCGCGCCACCGTCGGGTTTTCCGCCGTCGCATCGGGGCAACCCGACCATCCGATCATCAATCGCCGGCCTGCAGCATCCTCAAAGGACTGCGGAGCATAGAAATCAAAACCGGCATCGACCATCGGGGGCATGCCCTTCCCGACGATTTTAAAGCTCGGCGCCTCCCAATCGGCCTCGATGGGGAACCACACGCACTGATGCGGATTGCGGTAACGCCAACCATCGGCAGGCACACCCTGCGGACAGCAAACGAGAATAAGCTCGCCATCAAGCTCAAACAGATCAGGGCACTCCCACATAAAGCCAAACTTCTCGCCCAGCTCAATGCGCGTCGCATAGCTCCAGACCCCTAAATCACGCGAAGTATAGACAAGCACGCAGCCACGGTCGTCTTTCGTACGAGCGCCCAGAACCATGTAGTAGATACCATCGTGCTCAAGGATCTTGGGGTCGCGCACGTGCGTACCGATATCGTCGGGGTAATCGACTGGTCCAACAGCCATGCGCTTCTCGCCCAATTCGTCGGGATTCTCGGCAACCATATGAATCTGGTTTTGCTCACGGCCCGTCAACACGTAGTCGTAATCATCGCGGTCAAAATGCTTGACGTTGCCGGTATAGAAGTAGTGAATCTTGCCATCACGTACAAAGGCAGAACCAGAATACGCTCCGCTCGAATCCAAATCGGAATCGGGGAACAGCACGGGGCCGTGATTCTCGTACGTCACAAAATCCTTTGTCGTCAGATGATTCCAAAGCACTGGACCGCCATGCGCAGCATCGAACGGATCGTATTGATGATAGATGTGATACGTATCACCAATCTGAACCAAACCGTTGGGGTCGTTGAGCCAGCCAAGCTCAGGCTCCACATGGAACAGAAGCCTATCGGGGTCGGACGCGATGCGAGCCGCCGTCTCATCCTGTCCGACACGCCACTGCTCATAGTCCGCGCGTGTCACCTTGTTTTTTTGATTTAACATCGCCGTTGACTTTCTCGTCTATGGGGAAGGACGCTCGACTCACACGAGTCGAACGCCCTTCCTCAAATGGACTTATCCTCAGATTACACTGAACGGCTCAACTAGAAGCTAACGTCGAAGCCAGCGCCAGCGCCCTCTTCATCGGTGGTCGGCACGCCCTTTGCCTTGTTGTAGGCAAAGATCAAGACGATCGGCACGATAAAGGCGATGAGATTGCCAGCCACATACCACACGAGGGTCTCGGGCGTGACGATGAGCAGGCCAAGCACGCCGGTCAGACCCTGACCGATAGCGCGCACCTCAAAGAGCTTGACGAAGGCACCGCCGCAGCCTGCACCGATGCATGCGCAGATGAACGGAATGATCGAATAGCGCATGTTTGCAGCAAAGATAGCGGGCTCGGAGATTCCGACCAGCGTCGGGATAAAGGACGACATGCAGATGTTGCGCTCTTTGGAGTGCTTCTTGTGAATGAGGTACATACCGATGGCGCCGCCGCCCTGGGCGATGATGGAAACCGACCAGATGGCCTGGATGTAGTTGAAGCCAGTCGTGGCAACAAGGTTTGCCTCGATACCCTGGATGAACTGATGCGTACCGGTAACGACGAGCGGCTGCAGGAACGCGGCGAAGACAAAGGCACCAAAGACGCCCATCCTGTTGTACAGGATATCGATTACGCCGGCGAGGACGTCACCGATCAGGTTGCCGAGCGGGCCGAACACGGTGAACAGGGCAACGTTAGCAAGAATCAGGGTAACGGTCGGGACAAAGACGAACGAAACGACCTCGGGGATGTACTTCTGGGCAATCTTCTCGACCTTGGCCATAAACCAGGCAGTCAGGATTGCGGGGAACACACCGCCCTGGAAAGCAACCATGGGAATGGATAGCGGACCGAAGTTCCAGTACTCAGCACCCGTCGGGTCCATAACGAACGTGTTGCGGTTCATAAGGCTCGGGTGAACCATGACGATACCGACGAGGATGCCCAGGATCGGGTTACCGCCAAAACGCTTGACCGCGCTGTACATAACCAGGACAGGCAGGTAGTCGAACGTGGTGGCGATAATGGCAAAGAAGCTTGCGAGGTTCTTGAGGAACTCGCTGTGATCGGCGAGGCTGCCCTCCATGCCAAAGAGGCCGTTGGCAACGATCAGCGACTTAAGGCCGATGATGATTGCAGCGCCGACGAAGGCGGGAATGATGGGGATAAAGATGTCCGAGAATACCTTGAGGACCGAGAAGAACTTGCCCTTCTTGTCCGCCTCGGCGCCCTTGACCTCGGAAGCACTGATCTCCTTAACGCCCGTCAGAGCCATAAACTCATCGTAAACCTTGTTGACGGTACCGGTACCGAAGATGATCATGAGCTGGCCGCTGTTGTACAGCACGCCCTTGACGCCATCGATGTTCTCGAGCTCGGCCTTGTTGTATTTGCTCGTATCCTTGAGCACCAGACGCAGACGGGTCACGCAATGCGTGGCGCCCTCGATGTTCTCCAGTCCGCCGACGTTGTCGACGACTTGCTGGGACACTGCCTTGTAGTCCATGTTCCTCTCCATTCCTTTACGAAATCATAAGACGTTTTGATGCCATTACAGAGACGCGATCGTTACATTTGCGCACTTAAGCGTACCGTCGGTGACCGTCAGCGCCACACCCTGGCCCTGCTTATTGCAGAATCGAGCGTTAAGCGCAACATCATCGACAAAGATGGTCGCGATGTCGTCGTCGACGACCAGACGCACATGGTGAGTGCCCTCGCCCTTAAAGAACAACGGACGCTCGAGGCCCATGTTGTTGACCTGGAACCACGGGTACTGGGGAGCCGGCGTGAACTCGAGCTTGCCCTCGCGCAGGTTGGCGCGGAACTCATAGGCAAGACCAGTCTCGGCGTCCTCGGCGAACTTGACCGAGAAGCCGGCAGCGTTACCGCCGAGCTCAATGTCGGCATCGAGCAAGTAGGTGGAGCCGGCATCCGCGGCGAGCACCTGCTCGACCTTGCCCGACTCGCAGGAAAGCTCAAAGGTCTCGACAGCCTTGCCCTCGCCAAAGGCGCCAAGCATGCTGTCGGGGAGCTTGGTGCCGAGCGTTCCGTCGGCACGCTGAACGATCTCGAGGGGCATAAAGGTGCCACCCCACAGGTAAGAGCTGGGGTCACCGCCCTCGTCACGCGTAGGAACCCAGCCAAAGAGAACGCGGCGCTCACCATCAAATGCGGTACGCGCGGCATAGTACGCGCGGCCATCGAAGGAATCGTCCGCAGGAGTGATCCAAGGACCGTTGATAGAGCGAGACATGCGGTAACGGGTCTTGTTGCCATCACTGTACTCGGAGAACACCAGATACCACCAGTCGCCCATCTTAAAGAGATCAGGCATCTCGAACATGGTGTACAGGCCCGGATTCCACCAGTCGCCCTGGAACTCCCAGGTATCCAGGTCCTTGGAGGTGAACTTGACCAGACGACCGGTCATCAGACGCTTGTCCTCGCCCACACGCGTGCCGAGGATGAGCATGTACTCTTCGTTCTCCTCATCCCAAAGCACAAAGGGATCGCGCCAGTTGCGGTCATCGTAACCCTCCTGGGGCGGAAGCAGCGTCTCGGCGATGTTCTTCTCCCACTTGACGGCGTCGTCACTCGTTGCGTGAAGAAGAACCTGCTTCATCAAGCGTGCCTTGACCTTATCGCGATTGCAACCAGTGTAGAGCGCATGGTACTTGTCGCCCACCTTAAACACCGTGCCGGCATAAACATACTGGTCGACTTCCTCGTCGCCGCCACGCTCAAGGCTCTCGCCAAAGTCTTTGTAATTGACGAAGTCCTTGGTTGTCGCGAGTGCCCAGCCAAACGGCTCTCCGAAAGGTCCGGGGTTTCGCGTGTCACGCTGATGATAGAGATAGAACGTGCCGTCCTCGCCGTACGGCATGATGTCGCCTACCCAAATTCCCTCAGGCTGGTAATACACCTTGTGCATCCGAGACTTCCTTTCTCACGAGATACTAACTCGGTACAACTGCAAGATATGTCAATCGTTTTCATATGTCAAACGTTTTCACACCAATACGTCTTTTCGCAGTTCCAGTCGTCGGCAAACGGTTGACATATGCCGGTGAACGGTCATCAGAGGTGTTTGAGGAATTCTTTTGGCACGGGATGAACTACGCGGTTTTACCCTCAATGAGTTCAACGGGGAGCTTGATATTCGATTCGGGCTTTTCGCCGTTAATGAGAGCAATGATGGATTGCGCCGCGAGCTCTCCGATGCGATCGATATCTTGGCGTACGGTTGTTAAGTCAGGCATAAACGTCATAGTGCGGCGGGCACCATCCGCGCCCACGACCTTAATATCGCCCGGAGCGCTCAAGCCGCGCTGCTTCATCACGTTAAGACAGATAGCCGCCATCGTGTCGTCTCCCGCAAAGATGCCGTCAATATCGGGGTTCTCATCGAGGATCTTCGCAACGACCGCGCTCTTTTCGTCGTCGGGCTTAACGAACTCAACCTCACGGACAAGCGCGGGCAAACCGGCCTGCTCAACAACATCGAGGTAGGCATCGGTACGCTTATTGGCAGGCATGCGCATGCGGCTATTGCTGCGCAGGCACAGGATGCGTGAACATCCGTCATCGATCAGGCGACGCGTGGCAAGTTCGCCGATGCTATAGCTGTCGCTCGCAATCTGAACAGAGGCTTCGCCAAGGTCGCAGTCGATACCAACCAGACTCAAGCCCATCTCGGCATACGCCTCGGCACCGATATTAAGCGAGTTGACGATGACGCCATCAACCATATTGCGTCGAAGCATGTCGATATAAGAGCGCTCAAGCTCGGGTCGATTGGCGCTATTGCACAGCAGCATCTTAAAACCGTTTTCGGCCAGGGTATGCTCAATGACTTGAACCACTTGGGCATGAAACGGACTGCTGACATAGGGGACGATCATACCGATAAGATTCAGGCGACCGTTGAGCATGGCACGGGCGATATCGTTGGGCGTATAGTTGATGCGCTTCATCGCGGCATGGACCTTATCGCGGGTCTCTTGGCTAATATAGCCGCGATTATTAAGCACGCGAGATACCGTAGTAGGCGAAACCCCCGCCACCGCCGCAACTTCCTTGATGCCAGGCTTAGCCGTATCCTTAGAACGAGCACTCTCGCGAGCCATAGCACCCTCCCCCATCAACATGTCATACGTTTACATACGAACAAAGCATACCCCAACAAGAGCGGGAAGACGGTAACAGTACAAGTAAGTAAACGACTCATCCAAATAATTAGGAGAGTTCCGCCTAAAGGGTGACTACACAGGACCCCCGCCGGGCCGCTTTGGGTTACTTTCCAAAATATTCCGCAGGACGCAAAGGGCTCCGCCGCGCGAAGCGCGCAGCGGAGCCCTTTGCATGTCCGAGGACGTTTTGGAAAGTAACCCAAGACGGCCCGGCGATCCTGCGGGAGTTAAACCCCTTTAGAACTTGTTGTGGAAGGTACGCGCAATGACCTCGTCCTGCTGCTCCTTGGTGAGCGTGTGGAAGTTCACGGCATAGCCGGAAACGCGAATGGTCAGCTGCGGGTACTTCTCGGGGTGAGCCTGAGCGTCGAGCAGCGTCTCACGGTTGAAGACGTTGATGTTCAGGTGGTGGCCACCCTTCTCGGCGTAAGCGTCGAGCATGTGGACCAGGTTATCGGCCTGAGTCTCGGAAACTTCAGAAACCTTCATAATGTGTCTCCTTCGATTGATAGGCGCCGGCCGAAACCGGCGCGCTAATCAGTAATCGTTATTGTTAGTATAGCACTAACAATAGTTACTCGCCCAGCTGATCAAGGTCGATATCACCAAAGAACACCTGGTCCTCCTTGCCGAGCGCGCCCGGGATGATGGAGAAGGTGTTGGAGATGCCGTCCTGAGCATCGCGGAACGGGAGCTTGGAAACCGAAGACAGCGAAGCGATGGCGCCGTGGCTATCGCGCTTGTGCATGGGGTTAGCACCCGGGGCGAAGGGCTGGCCAGCCTTGCGGCCATCAGGCGTAGAACCGGTCTTCTTGCCGTACACGACGTTGGAGGTGATGGTCAGAACCGAGGTCGTGGGCACGGAGTTGCGGTAGGTGTCGTTCATGCGGATGTACTCCATGAACTGGTGCACAACGTCGTGAGCGATCTGGTCGACGCGGTCGTCGTCGTTACCGTACTTGGGGAACTCGCCCTCGGTCTCGAAGTCGACAATGATGCCGTTCTCGTCGCGGACGGGGTGGACCTTGGCGTACTTGATGGCGGACAGGGAGTCAGCCACGACGGAAAGGCCAGCAATGCCCGTAGCGAACCAGCGGTGCACGTGCTTGTCGTGCAGAGCCATCTGGATGCGCTCGTAGCAATACTTGTCGTGCATGTAGTGGATGATGTTCAGCGAGTTGACGTACACGCCAGCGAGCCACTTCATCATGTCGTTGTACTTGGCCACAACGTCGTCGTAATCGAGCGTATCGCCCTCGACGGCGCGATACTTGGGGCCGACCTGCTTCTTGGAGACCTCGTCAACACCGCCGTTGAGTGCGTACAGCAGGCACTTGGCCAGGTTGGCGCGGGCGCCGAAGAACTGCATCTCCTTGCCGATGCGCATGGAGGACACGCAGCAGGCAATGCCGTAGTCGTCGCCGTGGTAGACGCGCATGAGGTCGTCGTTCTCGTACTGAATCGAGGAGCTGGCGACAGAAGTCTTGGCGCAGAACTTCTTGAAGTTCTCGGGCAGACGGGTCGACCACAGAACGGTCATGTTGGGCTCGGGGCTGGTGCCCATGTTCTCGAGCGTGTGCAGGTAGCGGTAGCTCATCTTGGTAACGAGCGTACGGCCGTCAACACCCATGCCGCCGATGGACTCGGTGACCCACTGCGGATCGCCGGTAAACAGGGCCTGGTACTCGGGGGTACGGGCAAACTTGACCATGCGGAGCTTCATGATGAAGTGATCCACGAACTCCTGGATCTGCTCCTCGGTGAAGGTACCGTTGGCAAGGTCGCGCTCAGCGTAGATGTCGATGAACGTGGAGGTACGGCCGATGGACATAGCGGCGCCGTTCTGCTCCTTGACGGAAGCGAGGTAGGCGAAGTACATCCACTGGATGGCCTCCTGCGTGTTGGTAGCAGGGTTGGAAATGTCGAAACCATAGGTCTCGGCCATCATCTTGAGCTCGCCGAGGGCGCGGATCTGCTCCTGCAGCTCCTCACGGTCGCGGATGTTGTCGGCGGTCATGACCGTCGGGGTGGAAGCCTTCTGGGCCTCCTTGTCCTTGATCAGGTAGTCGACACCGTACAGGGCGACACGACGGTAGTCGCCGATGATGCGGCCGCGGCCATAGCCATCGGGCAGACCGGTGATGATGTGGGCCGAGCGGCAGGCGCGCATCTCGGGGGTGTAAACATCGAAGACGCCAGCGTTGTGGGTCTTGCGCTCGAAGGTGTAGCGCTCGACAACGTTCTCGTCGACCTTATAGCCGTGCTGGCTGGCAGCCTGGCAAGCGATGCGGATGCCACCGTTGACGTGCAGCGCGCGCTTGAGCGGCTTGTCAGTCTGGAGACCGACGATGGTCTCCTTCTCGCGGTGGGCGTTATCGATGTAGCCAGCGGGGTGGCTCACGATACCCGTAACGGTCTTGGTGTCCATATCGAGGACACCGCCCTGCTCGCGCTCCTTAAGCAGCAGGTCGAGAACCTCGCCCCACAGCTCCTTGGTACGCTCGGTCGGGCCGGCGAGGAACGACTCGTCGCCCTCGTAGGGGGTGTAGTTCTTCTGGATGAAGTCTCGGACGTCAACTTCTCCCGTCCAGATGCCTTCCTTGAAGCCTTCCCATGCCTCCTGCATTGTGTAACCACGCTCCTAGTTACGTGTAATGCGGCGCTCTCTCACACCGCTGCTTATTGAATTCTTGAATGTTCGGCTTGCACTACCGGCTTCTTCCGTTCTTCACCACACGTTGGTGCAGGGAAAACGTTTGTCCACCTTGGAACTACAACCCAAAACCCAAGATTTCACCCGTTTGAGAAGGATAACATAGCGACCCTCTCCATCTGGGCTGTTATATGTTTCTTTTTTTATATCATAAAGGCGTTTTTTACAAACCCGCAGGAAATGCGAGCGTGAACAACTACCGTTCACCGATTTGTTTGGAATTTTTCCTTGCCTTTGTACGACGTTCACTCTAGCTGTTATGCCAGCTTTAGCAGGGTAAAGTGTTCCAGAGACCCTACAGAAACTGCAGGGCGGCCACGGGATCCCCCGTGGCCGCCCTGTGGCGTGACTAGTTTTTAGCTTTGATTGCCGCTTGGCATTAGGCGGCTGAGGCGGCCTTGTCGGTCGTTACCTTGCTGTTGCTCTGCTGGCCCTCAAAATGCTTGTAGCACCAGCTGGTGACCAGCGGGGTCAAAATAGCAGTCACGATTGCACAGGCAGCAACCTGTGCCGTGGCCGTCGCGAGCACCGCACCGCCGTACAAGGCCTCGTTGACGCTTGCCATGGCAGCAGGCGTGGCCACATTGGCTCCGGCGCAGCTCGAAATGGCCGCACCTGCGACACCCGTACCGCCTGTGAGCTTATCGACCGCGATAACGGGAATTGCAAAGACCACCGAGCAGATCACGCCGAGCAGAATACCGGGAAGACCACCATTAATGAGCTGGCCAAAGGTCATGGTCGAGCCCATGGCAAAGAAGACGAGCACGATGATGGCGGAAAGTGCCGGTGCCATCATCTTCTTAAAGCTGGGGAAGAGGTTACCCAGAATAATGCCGACGACGATCGGCAGGATGGCGCCCACGAGCGACCAGCCGATCGGAGCCTGACCGGCAGCGCCGAGCACGATCATCGTGACCGGAGGGCCGACAACCAGCGTGGTGATGGCGACGGCGCCACGCTCGGCCTCATTGCCCATGGTGCCCATCAGACCAGCGTACATAGCGTTGTTGGCGCCGGTGCAAGCGGCCAGCATCACCATGGCAGAGATGCCAAACAGGTTGTCGTTGAATACATAAAGGATGAGCAGCGACACGGCAACGACCACGATCTGCTTGACGGCGATGATGATGGCGCCGCGGGCAGCGGCGGCAGGAGCGCTCTTAAACGAAATCGTCGTACCGACGATGAGCAAAAAAGCGCCAACAAGCGGGCCTGCGCCCTGCTGGGTCATGCCGAGCGTAAAGCTGCCGAGCGTTTTGAACAGGTCGGGGAACAGCGTGTTGAGCAGGCAGCCCAACAAAAGCGGCACCAAAATATTGGCACCCGGGATGGAGGACATCTTAAAGAACGGCTCCTTTGCCGCCGGCGCCTCCACCGCAGTCGATTCACTCATATATATCTCCTTTGGATGCATGCGAATCGTAGCCGCACGCGCCTATATCAGAAAGAAGGCGACGGTCCCGAGTCGCAGGAGCCGTCGCCGAATTAACGTCGCGGGGTATTACCCGTCCAGAACGATGCCACCGTCGCAGTCACCGATCTCGCCGTTCACGAAGCTGGCAAGGTCGGAGGCAAAGAAGAGCACCATCTGCGCAGGCTCGCTGGCCTGGGCGGCGCGGCCCAGAGGAATACCGTTGATGATGCGCTGAGAGTTCTCGTCAGAGAGAATCGAGGTCATATCGGTAAGGGTGAGCGACGGGCACACGGCGTTGCAGCGGACGCCAAACTTGCCGCCTTCCTTGGCGACTGCCTTGGTTAGACCGTTAACACCTGCTTTGGAGCTGGCGTAGGCAGCGGTGCCGAGCAGGCCGCCGCCGATCTTGCCAGCAACAGAGCTCACGTTGACGATAGTGCCGGCATGGGCCGCCTTAAAGTGCGGGTACACGGCGTTCATCATGGTAAAGGTGCCATTGAGGTTGATGTCGATGGTGCGACGCCACTCGGTGTCATCGATCTCGTCGAACTTCTTGGTGCTGATGACGCCAGCGCAGTTGATCAGGATGTTGGTTTGCGGCAGGTCCGTAAAAATCTGCTCGACGGTCTCACGCGCCTTGGGCGCATCGGCAACATCGAGCTGATAGAACTTGTTGCCCTCGCCAAGCTCGGCCACAGCGGCCTCGCCCTTAGCAGTGTTCCTTGCGATGAGCGCGACGTGTCCGCCGCCCGCGACGATGCCCTTGGCGATCTCGAGGCCAATGCCCTGAGTGCCGCCGGTAACGATCGCGGTTTTGCCCGTGAAGTCAAATGCCATGACTCCAACCCCCTTGATTCAGGTGTCTCCTTGCGGGAAGTTGGAGCATCGCACGTGGCGATAAATGAGTCCCAGTCGTCATGGTGGTGACAACCCCTCGCCTAACCGCGGGCATAGTAGTTCTTTGAAACGCTTCAGCAATTGAATTTTTTAACTCTTTATGCGCTCTTTATATTGCCCACTGCATGAGGCCCGAATATGCGGGTATCATCTTTCACCGAAAATAGTTTCTAGTGTTAGGGGTTTTCGGTGGAAGATACCGATTTCCATGAGCTTGGGCGTCAGCTCTTAACTGAGTTTGGCAGCATGCATCAGCGCATTTCGCGCTTTGCGGACAAAGCTCTCGGCGGCGAGATGGCTGTCATGCGCGCCCTCATGCTCGCTGGCGGCTCGCTCACGCCGAGCGAACTCGCTGATCGCGCCTGGGTCTCGAGCGCCCGTATCGCCAATATCCTACGCGCTCTCGAAGCCAAGGGCTGGGTTGAGCGTGAGCACTCAAAGACCGACCGTCGTCGCGTACACGTCACGGTGACCGACAAGGGATTCCATGATCTCGAAATCAAGCGTCGGGAATTCGAGGAACGCACCGCGGCCTTCCTCGAGCAGTTCGGCGAAACAGATACCCAAGAGATGGTGCGCCTTCTAAGACGTGCCAACGAAATTATCGACCACAACCAAGAAAGGAGAGATGCCGAGTGAGGATTCTCAAGCTCTTTAAAAAGCATATCCTGGCACTGTTCACAGCTATCGTACTTATCGTAATCAGCTGCAACGCCGATCTGGCACTGCCTACCTACATGAGCGACATCGTCGACGTGGGCGTACAGCAAGGCGGCATCGCCTCGCCCGTGCCCGACACCATTCGTGCCGAATCGCTCGACGACCTCGAGCTCTTTATGAGCGCCAAGGACGCCAAGACGGTAGAAGCTGCGTTTGGTAAGGCAGACAAAAACGGGATTCGCACGTACAAGGGAACCGAGGATGAGCGCGCCGACGGCAGCAAGCTCGCCGATATCATGAGTCTGCCCGAGACCGTCGTCCTTTCGCTCAACCAGGGCATCGACGCCAGCTCCATGGGCGACATGATGGGCACGTCCGGTGAGAAAGACAACAGCGGCGCCCAGGCCATGCCCACGCCCGAGCAGATGGCGGCGATGACGCCCGAGCAACTCGCCGAGATGCAGCAGAAGGCCGCTGCGGCGCAGAACATGCAAAAACAGATTGATGCCGACGGTGGCAAGATCACCATGAAGAGCCTGCGTCTAGGCGTTGAAGGCGGCCTAATCGACCAGGGCAAGCTCGTCGAGGGCGCCAACGATATGGCGGACAAAATGGGCTCCATGTCGGGCTCCATCGTGACCCAACGCGCCGTGAGCTATGTGCAAGACGAGTACAAGGCGCAGGGCATCGACCCCGCCGACGTGCAGAACGCCTACCTGGGCCGCATGGCGACCACGATGTTTGGTCTGTGCCTAATCTCGCTGGTCGCCACCATCCTGACCGGTGCCGTGGCTTCGCGCACCGCCTGCTCCATCGCCCGCGACCTGCGCCGCGAGACCTTCAACAAGGTTATGCACTTCTCGCCGGCCGAGGTGGGCAAATTTAGCCAGGCCTCGCTCATTACCCGCTGCACCAACGACATTCAGCAGATTCAGATGGCCGCAACTCTGTTTATCCGCATGTGCCTGATGGCCCCCGTCATGGGCATCGTCGCCGTCATGCGCGTCCTGGCCAACCACACCGGCCTTGAGTGGACCATCGCTGTGGCCATCATCGCGGTTTCGGCCGTCGTCGGCGTGCTCATGGGCCTCACCATGCCCAAGTTCAAAAAGATGCAGAGCTTTGTTGACCGCGTGAACCTTACCGCCCGTGAGCTGCTCGACGGCCTTATGCCCATCCGCTCATTCAACCGCGAGGAGCATGAGCTCGAGCGTTTTGACAAGGCTTCGCTCGACCTGATGACCACGCAGCTCTACACCAACCGCGCCATGAGCTTTATGATGCCACTCATGATGCTCGTCATGAACTGCATCACCGTACTTATCGTCTGGTTTGGCGCGCAGGGCGTGTCCGACGGCGTGATGCAGGTCGGCAACATGATGGCGTTTATCTCCTACACCATGCAGATCGTCATGGCGTTTATGATCCTCACCATGGTTTCGGTTATCCTGCCCCGCGCCGAGGTCGCAGCCGAGCGCGTGGAAGAGGTCATCACTTGCCCCACCAGCATCAACGACCCTGTCTCGCCCAAACTGCCCGCGGCCAGCGCGCCGCGCGGTGAGCTCACCTTCCGCGACGTGAGCTTCCAGTATCCCGATGCCCGCGCCGACGTCATCAGCGGCGTAAACTTCACCACGCACGCCGGTCAGATGCTCGGCATCATTGGTTCCACGGGCTCGGGCAAGTCCACACTTGTGCAGCTGATTCCGCGCCTGTACGACGTCACGGGCGGCAGCATTTCGCTCGACGGCATCGATGTGCGCGATATGACCCTTTCCGAGCTACGCCGCCGCATTGGCTATATCCCGCAGCAGGGACGCCTGTTCTCGGGCACCGTCGAGAGCAACCTCAAGTTTGCCGGCGACATGGTGAGTGACGAGGATATGCGCCAGGCAGCACGCGTCGCCCAGGCGGAGGACTTTATCGCCGAGCGCGAGGACGGGTACGACTCCCCTATAAGCCAGGGCGGCTCCAATGTTTCGGGTGGTCAGCGCCAGCGTCTGGCCATCGCCCGCGCGTTGGCCAAAAAGCCCGAGGTCGTGGTGTTCGATGACTCGTTTAGTGCCCTCGACTACAAGACCGACGCGCGCCTACGCGAGGAGCTGGCCAAAAACGTTACCGACGCCGCGCTCGTGGTCGTAGCCCAGCGCATCGCGACCATCATGCACGCCGACCAGATCATCGTGCTCGACGACGGCCACGTAGTGGGCACCGGCACGCACGAGGAGCTGCTGCGCAGCTGCCCGGCGTATCTGGAGATCGCACAGTCGCAGCTTTCCGCCGAGGAGCTGGGGCTTACCCAAGAAGAAATTGCAGCCGTCATGGAAGGAGGCGAGCGCTAATGGCAGACGAGACCAAGACTCAGATTCCCAAGCCTACCCGCCAGCGTGGTCCCATGGGCCGCATGGGCGGCATGCGTCGCGGCGAAAAGGCCAAGGACTTTAAGGGCACCATGAGGCAGCTGCTCGGCTATATCGGCCAACACAAGATTGCCGTGTTTGCCGCCGTCGCCTTTGCCGTGTGCTCGGTCATCTTTAACATTGTGGGACCCAAGGTGCTCGGCCAGGTTACGACCAAGCTGTTCGAAGGCCTGGTCGCCAAGGTCAACGGCACCGGCGACGTTGACTTTGACTGGATCGCCAAGACGCTCGGCTTTTTGCTCTGCCTGTATCTGGCGAGCTCTGTCTGCAGCCTGGTCCAGGGCTGGCTCATGACCGGCGTCACGCAAAAGATCTGCTACCGCATGCGCAAGGAAATCGCCGCCAAGATTGCCGTCGTGCCGATGAGTTACTTCAACGGCCACAGCAAGGGAGACGTACTCAGCCGCATCACCAACGACGTCGATACGCTGGGTCAGTCGCTCAACCAGAGCGTGACGCAGCTCATCACGTCGGTGACGCAGATTATCGGCGTGCTCGTCATGATGCTTTCGATCAGCCTGCCGCTTACCGGCGTCACCGTGCTCACGCTGCCGGCCGCCGCGATTATCTTGACCGTAATGATTCACTTCTCGCAGCCGTACTTCCGCGAGCAACAGCAGGTTCTGGGCGCCGTCAACGGCATTATCGAGGAGGACTTTGCCGGCCAGAACGTCATTCAGGTGTTCGACCGCGCCGAGGCCTCGATCGAAGAGTTCGACCGTCAAAACGACCGCCTCTTTATTAGTGGCTGGCGCTCGCAGTTCCTGTCGGGCCTGATGATGCCGCTTATGAGCTTGGTGGGCAACATGGGCTACGTGGGCGTCGTCGTGGTGGGCGCGCAGCTCGCGCTGACCGGCAATGCCACGCCCGGCGACATCCAGAGCTTTATCCAGTACGTGCGCAACTTTACGCAGCCGGTGCAGCAGCTGGGCAACGTGAGCAACACGATGCAGTCGATGGCCGCCGCCACCGAGCGTGTGTTTGAGTTCCTGGCCGCGCCCGAGGAGGAGCAGAAGGCCGACGCGCAGATTCCCGAGAAGCGCCCCGGCCACGTGGAGTTCGACCATGTCAAGTTTGGCTACACGCCCGACAAGACCATCATCCACGACTTTAGCTGCGAGGCGCAGCCCGGCCAGACCATCGCCATCGTCGGCCCCACCGGCGCCGGCAAGACCACGCTCATTAAGCTGCTGCAGCGCTTCTACGACGTGGACGGCGGCTCGCTGCGTGTCGAGGGCGTCGACGTGCGCGACTGGGACCGCGCGGCACTGCGCGGCGAGTTTGCCATGGTGCTGCAGGACACCTGGCTGTTTAACGGCACCATCCGCGAGAACATCCGCTACGGACGCCCCGATGCGACCGACGCCGAGGTCGAGGCCGCCGCACGCGCCGCACGCTGCGACCACTTTATCCATACGCTCGCCGGCGGCTACGACTTTATGATCAATGAGGAGGGCACCAACCTCTCACAGGGCCAGCGCCAACTCGTGACCATCGCCCGCGCCATTTTGGCCGACCGTCCGGCGCTGATTTTGGACGAGGCGACTTCCAACGTCGATACCCGTACCGAGGAGCTTATTCAGCGCGCCATGGATGCGCTGATGCAGGGCCGCACGAGCTTTGTCATCGCGCATCGCCTGTCCACGATCCGCAACGCCGACGTGATCTTGGTGATTCGCGACGGCGACATCGTCGAGAAGGGCACGCACGACGAGCTGCTCGCCCAAGGCGGCTTCTACGCCGACCTGTACAATTCGCAGTTCGACGAAGCGGCGTAAATTCTGCCGCAGGGAACGAATAACGCCCGAGAACGGGGGCGCAGGACAGCCTGCGCCCCCGTTTTTTGTTCTGCGGCCCTCGAACCGCCTCCCCTGGGACCTGATTGACGCCCTCCCTCAAGGCCCCGTGGACAAAAAATGGCAAATATGAGTACTGTCACCTTTTTAGTAACAGCCAAAACTGCCCCAAACGACCTCATTGCGGCCTAGATATGCCTTCAAATTGATCAAAATGCCCGGTAGCATGCTTCTGTGTGCCAACGTTAATGAACATATTTACTGTTGTGTCTATTATCTTGTAAGATCGATATGATACTACGCTAGCAACAGTACTCATATTTGCCATTTTTTGTCCACAGGGTATGCCGCAGAAGATCCAACTTGCTCCAGCGTGCCGTACGTTGGCCCTCCCCTTCCGGCGAGCGCCGACATTTCCCCAGATAAAACCGACCAAAATAAACCTGTCCCTTTTCGGCAGGTTTCACTTGCACTTTAGCGTGCGACAGCGGATAATGCCGAGCATTCGAGAATTCGCCAATTGTTGCCGTTAATTGATAAAGGAGGCCCCATATGGCCATGGAATTCAAGCGCAGGCTGCCGATCCCCATGGAGATCCGCGAGGAAATGCCGCTTTCCGCCGAGCTTACCGCCAAAAAGCAGGCATTCGACGCCGAGGTCGCCAAGGTCTTTACCGGCGAGGACGCACGCAAGGTGCTCATCATCGGCCCGTGCTCTGCCGACCGCGAGGACTCGGTGCTTGAGTACATGAACCGACTGGCCAAGGTCGCCGAAGAGGTCAAGGACAAGCTCATCATCATTCCGCGTGTCTACACCAACAAGCCGCGCACCAAGGGCACCGGCTACAAGGGGCTGCTGCACAACCCCGACCCCGAGGCGCCCGATGACCTGCTTGAAGGCGTTAAGGCCATCCGCCACATGCACCTGCGCGTCATCGAGGAGACTGGCTTCTTTACCGCCGACGAGATGCTCTACCCGTCCAACTACCAGTACCTCGTCGACCTGCTGAGCTACGTCGCCGTGGGCGCGCGCTCGGTCGAGAACCAGGAGCATCGTCTGGTGTCGAGCGGCATTTCGGTGCCTGTGGGCATGAAAAACCCCACCGCCGGTTCCACCACCGTTATGCTCAACTCCATCTACGCCGCCCAGGCACATCAGAGCTTTATCTTCCGCAACTGGGAGGTCGAGTGCGACGGCAACCCGCTCGCGCACGCCGTCATGCGTGGCTACATCGGTCTCGACGGTCGTACCTACCCCAATTACCACTACGAGCACCTGGAGCGCCTGGCCGAGCGCTACACCGAGCATGCCGGTTACGCCAACCCGGCGGCGGTCATCGACTGCAACCACGACAACTCGGGCAAGCGCCCGCTGGAGCAGTACCGCATTTGCAAGGAGGTGCTCGACAGCTGCCGCCGCAACGAGTCCATCTCCAAGCTGGTCAAGGGCTTTATGATCGAGTCTTACCTTGAGGACGGCAACCAGCCGGTCGATGGCGGTGTCTTTGGTAAGTCGATCACCGACCCGTGCCTGGGCTGGGAAAAGACCGACTACCTCATCCACGAGATCGCAGAGCGGGTTTAGTTACGCGGGCCGCATTTGGACAATCTGACGTTCAACTTCAAGGGCGCGACCAGAAGGT
>DXZQ01000018.1 GCA_019419585.1 Collinsella sp.
GTGTATAAGAGACAGTCCCCATATTATTGATGACGTCGACAGGCGGGGTGGTTCCCCGCGTACGTGCCATCTGAGTAACCGAGGGGAGGGCGCACATGGGAATGACTGGTGCATACGAGCGCAATCTCGATGCAAAAGGTCGTCTGTCCCTGCCTGCACCCCTTCGCGAGGAGCTTGGAGAGCACGTTCGCGTGTTCAAAGCCCTGGATGTCGATGCTCTGTACGTGTTCTCTGCCGAGGCCTTCGATAAGTGGGTCGAAGGACTCTTCGCGGGTCGTGAGGACCACGAGGGTTTTAACCCGCGTGACATTAACGACCAGAAGCTCATGAGGGCGATCAACAAGCGCACCACGTCGATGGATGTGGACAGCGCCGGTCGTATCGGTCTTTCCGAGTCTCTCCGCAAGCAGGCGAATCTCGACCGCGAGGTCACGGTTGTGGGCAACTACGACCACCTTGAGGTTTGGGATCGCGCCGCGGCCGATGAGGACGATGACGATGAGGCCCTGCTGGACCTCTTCTTCTCGTAAGGGCAAGGCACGGGTAACGGATGGAGCGTGGGATCTTGACACAAGAATATCGGCATGAACCTGTCATGCTCGGCGAAGTGCTTGAGTCGCTGCAGCTAAAGAGCGGCTCCGTTGTCTGCGATTGCACCCTTGGCGGTGCCGGCCATTCGGTAAAGATGGCCGCACAGGTGGGGGAGACGGGCCTTTTGCTCGGCGTCGATCAGGACGACATGGCCCTCGAGGCCGCTGGCGCCCGTCTGGACCGCGAGGTTCCCGGCGTTCCGCACCAGCTGCTGAAGGGCAACTTCGGCGACTTGGACGAGCTGCTTTGCTCGGCCGAGGTGCCCGGGGTCGATGGCTTCCTGTTCGATTTGGGCGTTTCGTCACCGCAACTCGATATCCCTGGCAGGGGCTTTTCGTATAACGAGGACGCCCCATTGGACATGCGGATGGATCCGGGCAATAACACCTTAAACGCAGCTGAGGTCATCAACACCTATAACGAACACGACCTCGCCCGGATTCTACGCGTCTACGGCGAAGAGAAGTTCGCCTCGCAGATCGCGCGCGAGATCGTGCGCCGCCGCGAGCAAGAACCGATCGAAACCACCGGCCAATTTGTCGAGATCATCAAGGCGGGTATCCCAGCTGCCGCTCGTCGGCATGGTGGACACCCGGCCAAGAAAAGTTTCCAGGCCATTCGCATCGAGGTCAATCACGAGCTCGATGTGCTCGAACGAGGGCTTGATGCCGCCACCAGGTGGCTCAACCCGGGCGGACGTATCTGCGTCATTTCGTATCACTCGCTCGAGGACCGTATCGTAAAGAACCACTTTAAGGAGATGAGCCAGGGGTGCACGTGTCCGCCGGAGATTCCGGTGTGCGTGTGCGGCAACGTGCCGATACTCAAGGTCATCACCCGCAAACCCCTGGTTGCCCAGCCTGATGAGGTTGAGCGCAACCCTCGGGCGAGATCAGCCAAAATCCGCGTGGCGCAGCGTCTGTAGGCGCGACCGCGCGATATTGGACCTCCCGCTCGCACCATAAACGAAGCTTAAACACACTACCAACGTACTCGGGATGGGAGGCGGCATATCATGGGCTACAACACTTCAAACGCAGCACTCGCCTATGATATGAACGCCATGCCCGCCTATCGTGAGACGCCGCAGGCCCCCGTTGCTCCCCGTGAGCAGCGCACGCCGCGCTTTGATGTCTACACGGGCGCGGGCCGTCAGGCAAACCAGGCGGTAAGCCCGGTTTTCATGAGCGTTCTTAAAACGTTTTGCATCATTGCGGCTATCTTCATGACGATCGGCGTCGCCCGCGTGGCGCTCGCCGGCGTTACGGCCCAGGTGCTCAACAGCAACGCCGAGCTTACCAACACGCTCGAAAAGGCGACCGATGAGAGCTCCGACCTGGAGGTCATGCATTCGGTCTATGGCGCCGACACGCGTATTCGCGACCTTGCGGGCGCTTATGGCATGGTGGAGCCCAGCGAGAGCGTTACACTTGACTTTTCGCAGGATGCAGCCGCGGGCGCCAACGCGACCGCGACCGCTCAGTAGCAAGACGGTAGCTGAGTATGACAAATGACTATCGCCGCGGTTCCGATGGGGGCCGCGGTTCTGGACGTCCCTCGTCGCGGGGACGTTCTGGTTATCAAGGAACGGGTCGGCAATCTTACAACGCCGGGCAGTCCCGTGGCAACGACCCGGCGTCGCGACTTCGCGGCTCGGGCGGCCCTCAAGTGCATAACACTAGGTCGCGCAAGAGTTCGTCGACCGAATGGCTCACAGGCACGCCGCTGCCTCGCCGCAAAGCCGTCATGGGATTCATTGGGCTTGGCTTGGGCTTGGGCGTCTTTCGCCTTGCCGACTATCAAATTGTCGAAGCCGATAAACTGCGCGAGCGTGCCGATGCGCGTCGCCTGCTTGCGCAGACCCTCTATGCCAAACGTGGCACCATCTACGACCGCAACGGTAACGTGCTGGCGTCGTCGGTCGAATGTCGCAACATCGCTGTGAACCCGCAGCTTGTCGAGGATGTTGACAAGACGGTGTCGGCGCTGGTCAAGGCAACTGGAATCGATAAAAAGACCTGCCGCAAGCTCGTTGAGTCCGATGGAACCTGGGTGTATATCAAGCGCCAGGTGGACGAAGACGATGCTGTGGCGCTGGAGAAGAAGAACCTGCCCGGCGTGCTTTTTGAGCAGGCCATGAAGCGCGTATATCCATACGGCAGTCTGGCATCGCAGGTGCTGGGTGTAGTGAATGTAGACAACGACGGCTTGACTGGTCTCGAAAAGCAATACAACAAGCTTCTAACCGGCACGAACGGTTCTCTTGTACGCGAGCGCGCGAGGGACGGCAGCTATATCGCGGGCGGTGCCTATAAAAAGGTGGCTGCGGTCGACGGCGTTGATATCGTGACGACGCTCGATGTCAATATCCAGCGTGCGGCCGAGGATGCCCTAGCAGAGGCTGTCGAGAAGACAAAGGCCAAGAACGGCTCGGCTTTGGTCACCGACCCCACGACCGGTGAAATTCTCGCCGCCTGCTCGTATCCGACCTACGACCAGACCGATCTGGAAAACGCCAAGACCGAGGATATGAACCTGCGCCTGGTCACCGACGCCTACGAGCCCGGCTCGGTCTTTAAGACACTCGTGGCGGGCGCCGGCTTCGACTTGGGCGTCGTGCGATCGAGCACGTCGTTTGAGGTGCCGGCGAGCATCAAGGTGGGCGACGATACCGTCACCGATGCCGACAAGCGCGACTATGCCATGACCATGGATGTGCGCGAGATGATGCGCCGTTCGTCCAACGTGGGCTTTGTCCTGGTGGGGCGCAAGATCGGTGCCGATGACTTTGCCGCCTATGTGGACAAGTGGGGCATCGGTCACAGCTCGGGTGTCGATTTTCCGGGCGAGAGCCTGGGCATCGTCAAGGAGCGTGACCAGTATGACGGCGCCACGCTGGGCTCGATGAGCTTTGGACAGGCGCTGTCTGTCTCGCCGATTGAGATCGCACGTGCCGTGGGCGGCATCGCCAACGGCGGCGTGATGATGACCCCGCACTTCTATAAGTCCAGCAAAGGCGACGAGAAGGACTGGGGCGAAGGTGAGCGCGCGATTTCGGAGGATGCCGCATCGCAGGTGACATCGTGCATGCAGACGGTCGTGTCCGAGGGAACGGGCGTTGGCGGCGCGGTTGACGGCTATGACGTGGCGGGTAAGACCGGTACGGCCGAACGTGCCGACGAGAACGGCGGCTACCTCAAGGAGAACTACATGTCGTCCTTTATGGGCTTTGCGCCGGCACAATCACCCAAGGTGCTGTGCTATATCACGCTCGACGGAACGCCGAGCGGCTCAGATGCCGCTGCGGTGCCGTTCCAGTCCATTATGGCCAACGCGCTCGACGTGCTGGGCATCCCGCGCACGAAGTAGGGGGTTACAATCTTTGGGGCGTGGTTTGTTGTCCCATATGAGGGGTGTTCACATGCCCTGCACCACGCATGCGCGGCGCTGGGATACAATACGCCGATAGCATTATTAGGTTTACAGGGGAGCTGCAATGATAGAGATCGCCGTCAACAACCTCGCGGCCGCAACAGGGGCCCGAACCGTGACGGGAGAAGTCGATCGGGTATGCCGCGGGTGCGTTATCGATTCGCGCCAGGTCGAGGAGGGGACGATTTTCGTCGCCTTTCCCGGTGAAAACGTCGACGGCAATGATTTTGCTTCCCGTGCCGTCCAGTCGGGTGCCGGCGCCGTCGTGATGACGCGTGAGCCCGAGGCCGAGCTGGTCTCGCTGGCGCAGGACAAGGGCTGCGCCATCCTGCTGACCGATGATCCCGAGGAGTTTCTGCTGCGTTTAGCGCACGCGTATCGCCTGGAGCTTGGCTGCCTGGTCGTTGGCATTACCGGTTCCATCGGCAAGACGACGACCAAGGACGTGCTCGCCGCTGTTCTCGCCAAGCGCTATCGTGTCTGGGCCACCAAGGGCAATTTTAATAACCTGATCGGCATGCCGCTCACGGTGCTTTCCGCCCCAGCCGATACCGAGGTCCTGGTGCTCGAGATGGGCATGAACCATTTCCACGAGATTGAGCGCCTGTCCCAGTCTGCCAACCCCAATCTTGCCATCGTGAGCAAGATCGGAACCTCCCACATCGGTATCCTGGGCAGTCGCGAGAACATCGCCCGCGCTAAGGCCGAGATTGTCCAGGGTATGTGCGCCGCCGGCGACTTCTTGCCGCTGCTGGTTTTGGGCGGCGAGGACGACTTTACGCCGTTCATTCGCGATACGTTCGCCCAGCCTGCTGGTATCGACGTGATGCTGGCCGGCGTCTCGGACGATGATGAGGTCCGCGCCCGCGACGTTCGAGTTGATGACGAGGGCCGTCCGGTCTTTACGCTCGATTTTGGTCAGGGCGAGACAATCGATACCATGCTTGCCATCCCCGGCGTGCAGTCCGTCCCAAATGCCGTTAAGGCCGCCGCGGTTGCCTATCGCCTGGGCGTGACGCCCGAGCAGATCGATGCTGCCTTTAGAGGCCTCACGATCACCGGTCATCGCCAGGAGATCAAACGCGCCAAGAGCGGTGCCCGCATCATTGACGATTCCTATAACGCCAGCGCCGAATCCATGGCTGCTGGCCTCGATCTACTGTGTTCGCTTTCCTGCACGGGGTCTCGCATGGCGATCTTGGGCGAGATGGGCGAGATGGGCGATGAGGCCCCTCGCATGCATGAACTCGTGGGCGCCTATGCCGCCGCCAAGAAGCTCGACATGCTGGCGTGCGTGGGTGGTGAGCTGGCCCAGCTTATGGCCGATGCCGCGCGCATGATGGGCATGGACGAGGACCGCATCCAGGTGTTCTCCGATTATCAGCAGGTGCTCGACCGCATGGGCGGCGCGCTTGAAAAACATGATGTTGTACTGGTCAAGGGTTCCCGCTTTGTTGAGCTCGACCGCTTTGTGGAAGGTGTGTGCTAGCCCATGTTCGGCAATCCCTCGTATCCAACGTATCAGGCTTTTTTGGGGCTTGGCATCGCCGCTGCCATTGCGCTGCTGCTCATGCCGTGGTGGATCAAGCTACTCAAGGTCGAGGGTATCGGCCAGCAGGTTCGTGCCGACGGCCCCAAGCGTCATTTGGTTAAGCAGGGAACGCCCACCATGGGTGGCGTTGTCATCCTCGTCGCGATCTCGCTGACCTGCCTGCTGATGGGCAAGCTCACCACCGAGCTCGTGCTCGTGCTCCTCGCCACGCTGGCGACCGGCGTGCTGGGCCTGATCGACGACCTGACCTCCGTTACGCATGGGCGCTCGCTCGGTCTGACGCCTCATGCCAAGATGATCGGCCTCACCATTATCTGTGTCACCTTTACGGTACTTGCCGTCAACTGGTGCGGCGTCGCCCCCGAGATTCGTTTTCCCGGCGGCCTGACGATTGACCTTGGTGTTCTTTCGACCACCATCTGCGGCCTTTCGTTCCCGTGGCTCTACATTGTCTTTTGCTGGCTGATGATCGCCGGCCTTTCTAATGCCGTGAACCTGACCGATGGCCTTGACGGTCTTGCTGGCGGCACCTCCATGATCGCCATGCTCGCCATGGCTGCCATGGCGTTTTTGCACGGAGACGTGAACCTGTCCATCTTCTGCACCGCGTGTGCCGGTGCCTGCTTGGGCTTTCTGTGGTTCAACTGCTATCCGGCGAGCATCTTTATGGGCGATACCGGCTCGCTTGCCCTGGGCGCCGCGTTTGCCTGCACGTCCATCATGACCAACACCGAGGTCGTCTCCCTCATCATCGGCGGCCTGTTTATCGTTGAGACCCTGTCGGTCATGATTCAGGTTGTCTACTTCCACTTTACGCACAAGCGTGTCTTCCTTATGGCGCCCATCCATCATCATTTCGAAAAGAAGGGCTGGGCCGAGACCAAGGTCGTCATCCGTTTTTGGATTATCGCTGCGGCCTTTGGTGCCGTTGGCCTTGCTTTGTTCTTCCAGTTGGGATAGTGGTCTTTCATGCCTCTTGCTGATGTCTTTAGCCTGCTCGTTTTGGGTCAGGGCAAATCCGGTCTCGATGTCGCCCGCTGGGCGCTGGCACATCCCGAGCGCGTAAGTGCCGTTACCGTGTATGGCGGCGGCACCTCTGAGCCCAATGACGCCACGCGTGCGCTCGAGGCTGCTGGTGCGTCGTTTGTCTATGGGACCGAACAGGTCGAGGGCGCCTATGACGTATGCGTGACGTGCCCGGGCATCTCGGAGTTCTCGGGCTTCTTTAAGGCCGGGCGCGAGCATGCCGCCCAGATTATGGGTGAGCCCGAGTTTGCCTATCGCCTGTCGCCCGATAACTGGATTGCCATCACGGGCACCAACGGCAAAACGACCACCACGTCGCTGACTGATTATCTGCTCAAGGCTGCCGGCGAGGCCAGCGTTGCTGTCGGCAACATCGGCGAGCCGCCGGTCAACGAGATTGACGGCCGAGCCCACAACGAGTGGTTTGTGGCTGAGCTCTCGAGCTATCAGATTGCTACGACCACCGAGCTCCACCCGCGCGTGGCGGTGCTGCTCAACATCACTCCCGACCACTTGGGCTGGCATAAGAGCCATAAGAACTACGCGCTTGCCAAGGTCAAACTGTTTGACAATATGGTCGATGACGATCTGGCGGTTGTCGACGTCGAAGACGCCGGCATTCACGAGTTCGATGAGTACATCTACACGCCGGGTCGTCGCATCTGCAAGGTCGCTTTTGACGAGCCCGAGGGCGAGGATGCCGCCTTTGTGCGCGACGGCAAGATGGTCGTGCGCCTGAAGGGCGTCGAGACCCCGCTCATCGCTGCATCCGAGCTCAAGATCTCGGGCCATCACAATGTTATCAATGCCCTGTGCGCTGCCACGGCTGCCCTGGCAGTCGGTGCCGATGTTGATGGCGTCTGCCGCGGTCTGGCCTCGTTCCAGCCGCTCGAGCACCGCGTGGAGCCGTGTGGCGAGATTGACGGCGTGCGCTACGTCAACGATTCCAAGGCGACCAACACCGATGCGGTCGAGAAGGCACTGACGGCATTTCCCGATGACGATGTGATCTTGCTGCTCGGCGGCCACGATAAGGGCACGCCGCTCACGGACTTCGCGCGCGTCGTTATGGATAACGTACGCTCGGTCGTCTGCTTTGGCGATGCACGCGAGCGCTTCACCGCCGCTATGGACGAGGCCGATGTCGATGGCGATGTGGATATCGCCCAGGCGGATGACCTACGCGACGCCGTGGACGTCGCCCGTTCGCTGTCGAGCCGTGGTGACGTGATCTTACTTTCTCCTGCCTGCTCTTCGTTCGATGAGTTCTCGGGCTATGAGGAGCGCGGCCGCGTGTTTAAGGACTACGTGGCCCAGCTTGCCGCTGCAGCGAAATCACAAATGGAATAGGGGTTGCGGTGAGAGAGGAGAGCCCCCGACAAGGTATGAGGAGGCCCGACTCGGACCGTGCTTCCTCGCGGCGCATAACACCGCGTTCCGGCCGCGGCGGGCAGTCGTTTAGCGAACGCTATATTGCCGGCGTTCCCGCCCGTGTCATGCGCCCCCGTTTGATATTCATGGCCTGCTTGTTTACCTTGGTGTGCTTTGGCCTGCTGATGGTGTACTCGGCGTCTTCGGTCGAGGCGCTGCACGAGAATGGCTCGGCGACGTTTTTTTTGGGTCGACAGGCCGCGTTTGCCGTGGTCGGTGTTCTAGCGCTGATTGCCATCGTGCGCGTTTTGCCGGACAGCTGGTTTGGGGAGGATGTGCTCAGGATCTTCCTCATCGGCATGATAGGGCTACTGCTTCTGGTGTTCTTGGTGGGCAGCGGCAGCCGTGGCGCCACGCGCTGGCTCAACATCGCCGGTATTCAGTTCCAGCCTTCTGAGTTTTTGAAGCCATTTGCCATTGCGTATTCGGCCATCATGCTTGATCGCTTCTTTTCGCCCGGTGGCAACATCAACGAATTCCTTCGCAAGATGGGCATCTACCTGGGCATTTCGCTCTTTCTGATCTTTATCCAACCCGATTTCGGTACTGTCCTGATCATCCTGTTGACCCTCATGTGCATGGCGTTGTTTGCGGGTCTCGACCCCAGATTTATCATCGGCGTGCTAATCTTCGGCATTCTCGTGATCGTGATTGCACTTGTCGCAGAGCCGTACCGTATGGTGCGTATTCAGGTTGCCTTGAACCCTTGGGCCGACGAGTATGGTGACGGCTATCAGGCCACGCTTGCCATCATGGCCTTTGCCTCGGGCGGTCTGTTCGGCCGTGGCATCGGCAACTCAACCATGAAGTACTCGTATCTGCCCGAGGCGCACAATGACTACATCCTGGCCATCATTGGCGAGGAAGTCGGTTTTGTCGGAACCGTGCTGTTCTTCTTGGTGTTTGCGATGCTGATCTACTCGGCGTTTCGCATTGCCGAGCAGGCGACCGATCGCCGGGGCGCGCTTATGGCGTCTGGCTCCGCGGTCATTCTCGCGGTGCAGTTTTTGATTAACGCGTTGGGCATCCTCAACGTGTTTCCCATGACGGGCAAACCGTTGCCGTTTATTAGCTACGGCGGTTCGTCGATTATTGTGTCGCTTATGCTTACCGGGTTGATCCTGCGCGTTTCGTACGAGAGCGCCCGCCGCGATGAGTACGACCGTCGCCGCGAGAGCTTTGCCGTTATGGATGAGAGTACCGCCGGCGTGCCCCATGTGCGCGGCGAGCGATCTTCGCGTAACGGTTTTACCGTCCTGGATGGCTCTGCGACCGAGCCGGCAGCCCGTCCACGCCCGCGAACGGCTCCGCAAGGTCGTCCGCAGCGCCCCAGCCCTCGCAACGCGGGCGGCGGATATAATCGAATCGATTTGAACTCGGACCCGTCGGCGCGTCTGCGCACCGACGACCAGGGACCGCGTGTACGAAGGGACTACCATGACCGATAAGATGACCGTTGCTATTGCAGCCGGCGGCACGGCAGGACACATCAACCCCGCGCTCGCCTTGGCCGAAGAGCTGCGTGACCGTGGCCACCACGTTGTGTTCGTGGGCCAGTCGCGCAAGCTCGAGGGTCGTCTGGTCCCCGAGGCTGGGTTTGATTTTGTGCCCATTACAGTCACGGGCTTCGACCGCTCCCGTCCTTGGACGGCGCTGACCTCGCTGTGGCGTGTCAACAAGGCCAAGCGTGCGCTCGCCAGTCATTTCTCAAAGGTCGGCAAGCCCGATGCTGCCGTCGGTTTTGGTGCCTATGTCGAGGTTCCGCTGCTGGGGTGGTGCAAGGGCGCAGGCGTTCCGTATCTGCTGCATGAGCAGAACTCTGTTCCTGGCCTGGCCAACAAGATGATGAACTCCCACGCCGCCCGCGTGTGCATTTCGGTGCCGGCAGCGCGTTCGGTCTTTGAGCGCGAAGGTGACCCTGACCACGTGCTCATGACCGGCAACCCCGTACGTCGCTCGGTAATCGAGGGCGATCGCGCTCGCGGCCGCAAGGCACTTGGCGTTCCCGAGGACGCTACGCTGCTGCTCGTCTTTGGCGGTTCACTTGGCGCCCAGCACCTCAACGAGCGCGTGGTTTCGCTCAAAAACGAGCTGCTTTCGCGCAAGAACCTCTATGTGTTGCATTCGACGGGTGCCGACGGCTTTGAGGAGACCGAGCGCGCTTTGGCGCTGACGCCCGAGGAGGCGAAGCGTTACCGCGTTCAGCCTTACATCGACAACATGGGCGATATGCTGGCTGCTGCCGATTTGGTGCTCTCGCGTTCGGGCGCATCGAGCGTGGCCGAGATCGCTGCGCTCGCCGTGCCCTCGGTGCTCGTGCCGTATCCGCATGCGACGGCCGACCACCAAACCACCAATGCCCGTTATCTGGTCGACGCCGGGGCCGGTGTGCTCTGCGCCGATGCCGATATCGATGGTTCTGCCTTTGCCGATGAGCTGCTGCACTTGGTCGATGACGCGGCGGCGCGCGACGCCATGCGTCAGGCGGCACGTGGTCTGGCTCAGGATAGGGCCGCCGCTCTTCTGGCGGATGCGGTAGAGGGTTTGCGTTAGTTAGACGGGATATCGTCGGTCGCCCTCGCGCTGATGCGGTAGGTGCGGTACAGTTAACGGGTTACAGGCAGTGTTTACGCAAGGAGTACACGAGCACATGGCTGATTCCCAGACTGCAACCTCCGCGCCCGAGTTTAAGAGCGCCCACTTTATCGGTATCGGCGGCGCCGGCATGAGCGGCATCGCCCTCGTTCTGCACGAGCGCGGTTATGCCGTTACCGGCTCCGACCTTAAGACGTCACGTTATATCCGCCAGCTTACCCGCGCTGGTGTGAAGGTGCATGTGGGCCATGAGGCCGCCACGATCGACGAGGTCAAGCCCGACGTGGTTGTTGTCTCTACCGCTATTCCGGAGTCCAACCCTGAACTCGTGCGCGCTCGCGAGCTTGGTATTCCCGTGTGGCCCCGTGCCAAGATGCTCTCTGCTTTGGGCCACGGCTACACGACTGTCGCTGTTGCCGGCACGCATGGCAAGACCACCACGTCTTCGATGTGCGCCACCATGCTCGACCGCATGGGTCTGGATCCGAGCTTCTTGATCGGCGGCATCGTCGAGGGCTATGACACGAACGGCAAGAACGGCTCGGGCGACTACTTTGTCGCCGAGGCCGACGAGTCCGACAGCTCCTTCCTATTCCTGAACCCCAACGTGGTCATTGTGACCAACGTCGAGGCCGACCACCTCGATCACTACTCGGGTATCGAGGAGATCGAGGCGACTTTCGCCAAATTCATGAGCCTGGTGGGCGAGGACGGCACCGTCATCGTCTGCGGCGAGGACCCGCATCTGGTCGAGCTCGCCAAGTCGACGGGCCGTCACGTGCTTTCCTACGGCTTTGCCGAGAGCAACGACATCGTCTGTGTGCACCCGGATGTCAAGGGCATCCAGAGTGACTTTATCGTTCGCTTTGAGGACGGCACTGAGCACGCTGTGGAGATCAAGAGCAATCCCGGTCGCCACAACATGCTCAACGCTACGGCGGTGCTCACCGTCGCCCATGTCCTGGGCCTTGACATCGACGCCGCCGCCAAGGCGCTTTCGAGCTTTGAGGGCGTCCGCCGTCGCTTTACCCATGTGGGCGATATCGATGGCATTACCGTAGTCGATGATTACGGCCATCATCCCACCGAGATCAAGGCGACGCTTGCTGCCGCTTCGTCGCTGGGTTACAAGCACGTCGACGTCGTGTTCCAGCCGCACCGCTATTCGCGCCTGCAGGCCCTGTGCGACGACTTTGCCGATGCATTTGCCAATGCCGATAAACTGCTGCTGATCGATGTGTTCTCGGCTGGCGAGATGCCCATTCCGGGTGTCACCTCTAAGATGCTCGCCGATACCGTGCGCGCCAAGCATCCTGGCAAGGAGGTCGTGTACTGCTCCAGCCGTCTTGAGCTCAATCAGGAGCTCGAGCAGATGGTGGGCGAGGGCGACCTGCTGCTCACTATGGGTGCCGGAGACGTTACGACCGTCGGTCCCGAGTTCATCGAGTATCTGACTGCCAAGAAAGACGCTTAAGTCTAATGGGTCTGTTTAACGCCGTCATGGCGCTCTCGGGCATGATCGACACGGATGTGATCGAGGACGAACGCCTTGCACGTCATACGAGCTATCGTATCGGCGGCAAGGCCGACCTCTTTGTGACGTGCCATAGCTATCATGCCCTCCGCCGCGCCGTGGCGGTGCTCGATCGCGAGCAGGTGCCGTGGGTCATCATTGGCAAGGGCTCCAATCTGCTGGTTGCCGATGGCGGTTATCGCGGCGCCGTCATTTCGCTCGGACGTGAGTTTCAGCGCACGGTTGTTGCCGATGACGGTTGTACGCTGACGGTCGGTGCGGGCGTGATGTTTGCGCGCCTGGTCAACGATGCCCTGTCGCGTAGCCTCTCGGGCCTTGAGTTTGCCGTTGGCATCCCTGGCTCGGTTGGCGGTGCGATATCTATGAATGCCGGCACACGGACCGAGTGGATTGGCTCGCTGGTTGAGGATGTCGTAACGTTTGACCCGGCATCCGGTATCAAGCATTATGCGGGGTCCGAGATCACTTGGGGCTACCGCGAATGTAGCCTTCCCCGCAATGAGATCATCCTCGAGTGCGTGCTAAAGCTTAAATCGGCGCCCAAGGCCGACATTCGCGAGCGCATGGAACGGTACCTGACGAGGCGCAAGCGTACGCAGCCCATGGGTCGCGCATCCTGCGGGTCGGTCTTTCGCAACCCGCCCGATGCGAGTGTGGGCAAGCTTATCGAGGATTGTGGATTAAAGGGTTTTTCGATTGGCGGCGCGGAAGTTTCGCCCGTTCACGCTAATTTTATCGTTAATAACGGAACTGCCTCGGCCGATGACGTTGCCGCGGTTATCAGACATGTGCACGGAAAGGTGAGGGAGGCGTATGGCATCGAGCTCAGACCGGAAGTTAAATTCCTCGGCTTCTAGAGCATCGAAACCCACCTTCCGCCGCGCCGGAGGGCGTTCCGGCGCGCCTGCCAAACCTCAACGCAATACCGTTGCGCGCTCTAAGTCTGTCGGGCATGCTCGACAGGCCAGTCGTCCGGTCGTCGGCTCTCAGCTCGGTAATCGTCCGGCCGCAAAAAAGTCCTCGCGTCCCTCGGTATCGTCAAAGCCTGTTATGGGCGCCAAGCCTGCCCGTCCCATGGCAACTCCTAAGCCCTCGACGGGAACTAAAGCGGCGCGTCCGGGTCGCACGCTGGGCGCATCGAAACCGCGCTCGCTGACATCGGTGCCGGCTACCGCCAAGAAGCCTTCGGGTAAAAAAGGCGTCAACCCGTTGTCTTCACTTGGGGCGATGGCAAATAAAACATCAGACGCCGCTTCTGTCGTTGCGGGCAAAGGCAAAATCGTGGGCGGCGTTCTGGCCGTCTTGGTCGTGCTCGTCGTCGTTGCCATCGTGGTGATCAACTCTGGATTGTTTACCGCCACTGATATTCAGATTCAAGGCAGCGAGCATGTGACGAAGCACGATGCTATCCAGCTGATCGATTTGCCCGAGGGAACGTCGCTTTTTAACGTCGATCCCGACCAGATTACCGAGGACCTCAAGCAGAACCCGTGGGTCTCGGGCGTGGATGTCCAGCGTCAGTTTCCGCATACGCTCATCATTACGCCGATGGAGCGCAAGGTCATCGCAATTGCCTATATCAGCTCCGATGACCTTGCCTGGGCCATCGAGGATGATGACACCTGGATCGCCCCGCTGTCGACGTCGGTCGAAGTGGACGACCAGGGCAACGTCATCACGACAGGGCAGGGTTCAAATACCTTGACCGGAATCGATGCCGCGCTGGCGCTCGCTAAGCATTATGGCGCGGTGCTGTTGACTGATGTCTCGGCGGATGTCGCTCCAGTTTCCGGCCAGGCGGTGAGCTCCAAGGCTGTTAAGGCTGGCTTGGATTATGTGCGTGGTTTTTCGAGCGAGTTCTTGGGACAAGTCAAGGATATTTCCACGCCTTCGGTCGAAGCCATCTCGGCAAACCTCAATAACGGCATTGAGGTGTCGCTGGGCGATTCGAACGATATCGCCAAGAAGGAACGCGTAGTCACCAAGTTGCTTTCGCAGGTAGAGGGCGTAACGTATATCAATGTGCGCTCTCCGGGCAACTACACATTTAGGAATGCTCCGACCTCGTAGCGCTGGTTGATGCTTTGTTGAGGGGCCATACCACGCCGTTTATCTGGTTTGTTTGGTTTTCACGGTCAATTATTTGACTGATACGTTCATAATGTGCAAACATAATACGGTTTACCTTTGCATTTACTTTCAACCTGAAGGTTAATGTGCGCAGGGGTCGACCCATGCTATGGCTATAACCTTTGTTCGGAGGACCGACATGCACGAGACAGAGATCAACAACTACCTTGCCGTCATTAAGGTGGTCGGCGTCGGCGGCGGCGGTACCAACGCGGTTAATCGAATGATCGAAGAGGGCATCCGCGGCGTCGAGTTTGTTGCCATCAACACCGATGCTCAGGCACTCGCGATCTCTGATGCCGATATCAAGGTGCACATCGGCACCGACCTTACCCGCGGCCTGGGCGCCGGCGCCAACCCCGAGGTTGGCCGCAAGGCTGCCGATGAGTCCCGCGACGACATTGCCGAGGCGCTCGCTGGCGCCGACATGGTGTTCATCACCTGTGGCGAGGGCGGTGGCACCGGCACCGGTGCCGCTCCCATCGTTGCCGATATCGCGATGAACGAGGTCGGTGCGCTGACCGTCGCCGTCGTGACCAAGCCCTTCACCTTCGAGGGCCGCAAGCGCAAGAAGAGCGCCGAGGAGGGCATCAAGACCCTCTCCGATTGCGTCGACACCATGATCGTCATCCCTAACGATAAGCTGCTCGACATCGCCGAGAAGAAGACCACCATGCTCGAGGCCTTCGCGATTGCCGATGGCGTCCTTTCCCAGGGCACCCAGGGCATCACGGACCTTATCACCGTCCCCGGTATCATCAACCTGGACTTCGCCGATGTTAAGACCATCATGAAGCAGGCCGGTACCGCCATGATGGGTATCGGTACCTCTTCTGGGGATACCCGTGCCGTCGACGCTGCCCAGCAGGCCATCTCCAGCCCGCTGCTCGAGAGCTCCATCGATGGTGCCACGCGCGTGCTGCTCTCCATCGCCGGTTCCAAGGACCTGGGCATCCAGGAGATCAGCGACGCCGCCGACGTTGTCGCCAACGCCGTCGACCCCGAGGCCAACATCATCTTCGGTACCGTTGTCGACGAGTCCCTGGGCGATCAGGTGCGTATCACCGTCATCGCTACGGGCTTCTCCGACTCCAACGTCAACCGTCAGGACGAGCTCTTTGCTGCTCAGCAGTCTCAGAGCAAGGCCGCTGCCTCCGCCGAGCCGCAGCGCACCGCTCCTGCCGCCAGCCCGGCTCAGGTCGCTCCGACCCGCAACGTCGGTGGCACCGAGCTTCCTAACTTCGGCAACGATCAGTTCGAGCTTCCTGACTTCCTGAAGCGCGGTAGCTTCTAGTTCGTTTTTCTCGACGACCTGCACGGGGTGTGTTCATTTGGATGCACCCCGTTTTGTTTCTCTTTTGTAAACGAAAGCCTCCAATCTCTTTACGTTCCCTTTACGATTGCCTCCAGCGCAGCAGGTATCCTTTTAGAGAAGTATGACAGCCGTATAAACGCGGGCTGTAGCGGCGATGCCGCGGTACTTGTGTTATTAGGAGGCTTTAGTATGGCAGCACGTGCGGACAAAGTTTCGCGTGTCGACCATGATGGAGTTACGTTGGTGGAGGGCGCGACATCCGATGTTCGCTTTGCCTTCACCGAGCGCACCGGTGGCGTTTCTGAAGATGCGTACTCCTCGCTCAACCTGGGCTCGCATGTTGGCGATGACCCCTTTGCTGTTCAAGAAAATCGTCGTCGAGCGCTCGAAGCTATGGGCGCCACTGAGTGCGAGCATAATCTGCTCGTTCCCAATCAGGTCCATGGTGACCATATCGTTGCGGTGACCTCGAACGGCGCCGATGACCTTGAGGACGTTCGCGAGCAGATTGCCGAGGGCTGCGATGCCATCGTCTGCACGGCACATGAGGTGCCCGTGATGCTCTGCTTCGCCGACTGCGTTCCCGTGGTGTTGGTGGCTCCCGGCGGTTTTGCCGTGGTGCATTCCGGCTGGAAGGGCACGATTGCGCGCATTTCCGCCAAGGCGTGCCAGGCGCTCTGCGAGGCGGGTGGCTGCAAGCCGGGCGACGTCTCGGCCTATATCGGGCCCCATATCCTGGGCGACGAATACGAGGTCTCTCAAGAGCTCATGGATCGCTTTGCCGCCGAGTTTTCCTGCATCGATGCGAGCGCTTGCCGCTTGCTCGATCTTTCCGCTGCCATTCGCGAGGCGCTGGTAGATGTCGGTGTCGACGCGGATAATATCGTGGATACCCAGCTTTCGACCGTGCGTCAGAACGACCGCTTTTATTCCTACCGTAACGAGAACGGCACCTGTGGGCGCCATGCTGCGATCGGCGTGATGCTATGAGAAAGATCGTATCGGTCCTGAGCGCCGCTGTGCTTACGCTTACGCTGTGCGCCTGTTCTTCGGGATCTTCTACCTCTTCCATTACCGTCGCCGGCTCCACGACCTGCCTTCCTATCGCCGAGATTGCGGCCGAGGGCTTTAAGGAGGAGACCGGCATCGACGTGCTCGTTTCCGGTTTGGGTTCTTCCGCTGGCATCGAGGCCGTCAGCGCCGGCACGGCCGATATCGCCAGCTCCTCCCGTGGACTCAATCCCGACGAACAAGATCTGGGCCTGACTCCCATCGTCATTGCCCACGACGGTATTGCGGTCATCGTGAACGACGATAACCCGGTCGATAACCTCTCGACCGAGCAGCTCCGCGATATTTACGCCGGCAAGATCACCAACTGGAAGGAAGTCGGCGGAGAGGACCTGAAGATCCAGGTCATCAACCGAGATGAGGCGTCCGGCACGCGTGAGGCTTTTCGCACCATCGTGATGGACGGCACCCCGTTCGATCGTCGCTCGGCCGTTCTTTCGGGCACGGGCCAAGTTCGCGACGTGGTATCTCGTTCGCGCGGTGCCATTGGCTACATTTCGCTGGGCTTCGTCGATAGCCTCAACGCCAAGACCTCGGTCAAGGCCGTCTCGGTCAATCATGTTGAGGCGTCCGAGAAGACGGTCGCGAGTGGCGGCTATCCCATCTCGCGCGACCTTTACTTCTTTGTGAAGGGTGCGCCTTCGCAGCAGGCACAGGATTACATCGACTACGTCACGTCCGAAAAGATGGACAAGCAGATTCGCGAGGCGGGCTTTATCCCCGTCACCAACGACGAGAGGGGGAGTGAGTAGCATGGAAGCACAGGAAAACTCCCAGACTGAGCAGAATGTTCAGACGCCCAAGAAGCGCGAACTGGCGCTTGTATCGCGCAGTACCTATATCAAGGAGAAGGCGCTGCAGTGGATCTTCTTTGCCTGCGCGTTCTTGGCGGTCGTTACCGTCACCCTGATTTTTGTCTTTACCACGTACTCGGCGCTGCCCGTCTTTACCGACATTGGCCTGGCGGACTTCTTTAGCTTTACGTGGGCGCCCTCTGAGGGCCACTACGGCATCATGTCGCTGCTGGCCGGCTCAGGTCTCGTGACCGTCGGTGCGCTCGCCATGGGTGTGCCCCTGGGCGTGGGCACGGCCGTGTATCTGGTCGAGATCGCCGGCAAGCGTGTGCGCAAGCTCATCAGCCCTGCCGTCGACCTGCTGGCGGGCATCCCTTCTATCATCTATGGCTTCTTTGGCATGATCATCATCCGTCCGTTTATCGCGCAGCTGACCGGTGGTCTTGGCTTTGGCGCACTGACGGCGTGGTTCGTGCTCGCCATCATGATCGTTCCCACCATCACCACGCTTACTATCGATGCCCTCAATTCCATTCCCATGGGCATTCGCGAGGCATCGTATGCCATGGGCGCCACCAAGTGGCAGACCATCTATAAGGTCGTGCTACCTGCCGCCAAGCTGGGTATCGTTGATGCCATCGTGCTGGGTATGGGCCGTGCCATCGGTGAGACCATGGCCGTGCTCATGGTCGTGGGTAACGCTCCGGTCATCCCGGACAGCATCTCGAGCCCCATTTCGACGCTTACGAGTCAGATCGCGCTCGACATGAGCTACTCCTCGGGCCTGCATCGTTCGGCGCTGTTTGGCATGGGAGTGGTCCTGTTTATCATCTCCGCCGCACTGGTGGGTACTGTCCGTCTGCTTTCCAAGAAGAAGAGGGGGTAGGCTATGTCCGATTCCGTTGACACGACGGTCGATACGACCTCGTCGCGCGAGCGCATCAAGCGTGCCCTTTCCCACGGCAAGAAGGGTCGCATTAACAAAGACCTGTCCAACAAGATCATGCTCGGCGTGTTCCGTGCCGCGGCATACATCACCACGCTGGTGCTGGTCGCTATTATCGCCTACGTGGTCATTAACGGCCTGCCGCATATCTCGCTCGACTTTATCTTCGGTTGGCCCCAGGGCGTCAACGCCGAGGGTGGAATTTGGCCCACGATCGTCTCGACCGTCTATGTGACGGCGCTCGCCATGCTTATCTGCACGCCGATCGCTGTGCTGGCAGCCGTCTATCTTGCCGAGTACGCCAAGCAGGGCAAGGTCGTCGAGCTCATTCGCTACGCTGCTGACGCTTTGGCCTCGGTGCCCTCCATCGTTATGGGCCTGTTTGGCTACGCCTTGTTTGTCGAGGCCATGGGCCTGGGTCTTTCGATGGTCTCTGCCGCTCTGGCACTCGCGCTCTTGATGCTTCCCATCGTCATGCGCACCACCGAAGAGGCCATTCGCGCCGTTCCGCGCTATATCCGTTGGGGTGCGTACGGCCTGGGAGCCACCAAGTGGCAGGTGGTCTCCAAGATCGTGCTTCCTTCTGCCTTTGGCCGTATTGCCACGGGCATCGTCCTCGCCATCGGCCGCGCCATTGGCGAGACCGCGGTGGTGCTCTACACCATGGGTCAGGCCATCAATCTACCTATTTCGCCGCTCGATTCCGGCCGCCCCATGACGGTTCACCTGTACCTGCTTGCCAACGACGGCATCAACATGAACGCAGCCTACGGCACCGCGCTCTTGCTGATGGTGATCATTCTGGCCTTCAACCTGTTTGCGCGCTTCCTGTCGCGCAAGCGTCGCTAGTTAAGGAGTCCCATGTCCGTTTATCAGTCCGCTCCCACGCTGGAGCAAGCGGCCATTACGGCCAAGGATTTCAACTTTTGGTACGGTGACTTTCATGCGCTGACGGGGCTTGACCTCAACATCGCCAAAAACGCCATCACCGCCTTCATTGGCCCTTCGGGCTGCGGCAAGTCGACGTTTTTGCGCTGCATCAACCGCATGAATGATCTGATCGAGGGTACGCGCGTCGAGGGCACCATGACGCTCGACGGCAATGATATCTATGCCGAGGGCGTCGACCCGGTCGACCTCCGTCGTCGCGTGGGCATGATCTTTCAGCAGCCCAACCCGTTTCCCAAATCCATCTACGAGAATGTCGCCTTTGGCCCTCGTCTACAGGGCGTGACTAGCAAAAGCGACCTCGATGACATCGTGGAAGAATCGCTCAAGCGCGCCAACCTCTGGAAAGAGGTATCCAATCAGCTCAACAAGGATGGTTTGGCGCTCTCGGGCGGTCAGCAGCAGCGTCTGTGCATCGCGCGCGTGCTTGCGGTGCAACCCGATGTTCTCCTGATGGACGAGCCCTGCTCCGCCATCGACCCCACGTCCGTCTCTAAGGTCGAGGATCTGATGGCCGAGCTGGCGCCCGAGATGACGATCATCATCGTCACGCATTCAATGCAGCAGGCAGCTCGTATCAGCGACTACACCGCATTCTTCTTGCAGGAAGTTGCCGGCGAGCCCGCCACGCTCATCGAGTATGGTCAAACCGACGCGATCTTCACCAGCCCGGTGGACTCGCGGACGGAAGACTATATCACCGGCCGCTTTGGCTGATCGGTGCGACTAGTCCCAAGCCGATCGGACCTAGTCCGGTGCGTATTCACTGTGCGGGCGGCATGACCGCACCCAACTGATTGGAGTGAACCATGCGCAAACTGTTTTCCCGTCAGCTCGTCGAGGCCCGTCACGAGATGCTGAGCATCTATGAGGCCGTCGATCTGGCCCTCCACGATGCCGTGAAGGCCTATGTGACCGACGACCGCAAGCTCGCCACCAAGACCAAGAAGCGCACGCTTTCGATTGACGCGCGCTGCGCCAACCTGGAGGCCGTCTGCTACAACCTGATCGCCACGCAGTCACCGGTTGCTTCCGACTTCCGCCTGCTTCAGACGATCATCTACGTCGACTTTAACCTGCAGCGCATGACCGATAAGGTCCGTCAGATCTGCCGTGCCACGCGTCATATGATCAAGGCCGACATCTCGCTGCCCCAGGAGCTTGTCGGCACGGTCGAGGCCGAGGCTGAGGCCGTGTACCAGGTGCTAGGCTCGTCGCTTTCTGCGCTCGTCACCAACGACATGTCCATCATTTGCAACCTGGCCGTCGAGGACGAGCCGGTGCATGCGGCATACGAGAAGTTCTTCCGCGCCTTTAACCGTATGGATACGGGCGACTTTATGGACGATGACAGCAACTACGACGACCTGCGCCGCGCCATCATGGTTTCGCGCTACTTGGATCGCATTGCCTCGATCTCTATCGATGCCGCCTGCCGTCTGACCTTCCTTTTGACCGGACAGCGCATGACTGCCGGCGATATCGCCCGTGTGGACGAGGATGAGCTCGAGAGCATGCGCGTGCCTTCGGGCGAGGGTGTTATCATGAGGCCCGCCGTCGACGCGCGCTACGTTGCCAAGGTGCCCGCCAACGAGGTCAGCGAGGGTCTTCGCTACCTGCTCGATCATCTTGAGGACGAGGACGATGGCGAGGACGACGAGGAGTAAGTGACCCCGTTCGTCGAAAGATTGTAAATACCTAAGTGAGCGCGGCCTTGCACATGCGGGACCGCGCTCTTGCGTTAGCATGGGACTACTTGTTTGGCTGTCAGCGGAGGCGATTAGCAATGGATAACTATTTGGACTTGATGCGCGCTCGCCGCGAGCAGATTCTGGAACGTTTTTATGCGGCGCTCGATCGCGCGGGCCGCCCCCACGACGCCGCGCGCCTCATTGCCGTGTCCAAGACCGTTGGTGTCGATGAGACCGTTGCCGCCATCCAGGCGGGGTATCGCCATTTTGCCGAGAACCGCCCGCAGGAGCTGGTTCGCAAGCTCACGGGTCTGGCGGAGCATCCGGAGCTGCCCGAGGTGCGCTTCGATATGATCGGCAACCTGCAGACCAATAAGATCAATGCGGTGCTGGGCTCAGCCGAGCTGATTCACTCGGTGGGTTCGCTGCATCTGGCACAGGCGATCTCGAGCCGTGCTGTCCGCAAGATTGAGGCAGGCGAGCTCGCCGTCCTCCAGCGTGTGCTCATTGAGGTCAATGTGAGTGGTGAGGAGTCGAAGGGAGGCTTTTCGCCCGATGAGATTCGCGCCGCCGCGGGTGAGCTTGCGGAGCTTGAGGGAATTTGCGTGCAGGGGCTTATGACTATGGCGCCCCGGGGGAATAAGGATGTGGCACGCCGCACCTTTGCGGGGCTTCGTGAGCTGAGGGATGAGCTGGAGGCGGCGCATCCCGATTTGAACCTGCCTGAGCTTTCCTGCGGCATGAGCGAGGACTTTGAGCCTGCCCTTGAGGAGGGCTCTACGCTCGTTCGCCTGGGCAGGGTAGTATTTAGCCCGGAGTTTGCAGTAAAATAAGGCTCTGAAGTGCGCACTGATTATCGGGGCGCCTGCACTAAACCGCGAGAGGACACAACCATGGGCTTCCTTGACGAGATTAAAAATAAGATGCACCTGGGCGGCCAGCAGGGTTACGACCAGGGTTATGGCCAGGACGACGACTACGGCTACGATGACGGCTATGACGATGGTTATCAGGGCAACGGCTACAGCGGTGCTTCGGGCGAGGGCTTCTACACCCAAGACGAGCCGAGCAACGGCCTGCTTGGTCAGACGCGCCGTGGTGAAGCTGAGTCGGTTGCCGTGTATACGCGCTCCGGTCAGCTGGTCGGCGATGACTCCCGCCATGCCACGACGTATAACCCGCCTTCGCGCTCGCAGGACAGCGTTGCGAGCGGTTATCGTCCTGGTGCCTATGACACGCCGTCGAGCTACGCCGAGAACACCCGCGCCCGTGCCGCCGCTGCGCCCGCGCCTGCGCCGAGCGATGCCTCGGCCTATGCGAGCAATATCATCAACGCCACGCCGCAGCTGCCGGCCTATGTTCTGCGCCCCGAGAGCTATGACGACGTAGAGACCGTGGTACGCCGCGTTCGCACCAAGCAGCCTGTCGCACTGATTTTTGTGGGCGTACGCACCGAAGTTGCCAAGCGCGTCTTGGACTTCTCTTACGGCTTTGCCTGCGGTCTGGGCGCCACGGTCAAGGAGGTAGGCGACCGCGTGTTCATGGTGCTGCCCGCCGGTTGCGAGGTCAAAGATTCCGATCTCAAGAAGCTTCGTGCCGACGGCTACCTTAAGTAAAGACAAGACGAGGAGATTCCCATCAACATCTACACTATCGTCCAGCTGGTCAACACGCTGTTCAACTTCTATTCCACGCTCATTGTCGTCTACTGCTTTATGACGTGGATTCCCATGAAGCAGGGTGGTTTGCTTCAGGATATTGCCGCGGTGCTTGATAGCGTGTGCGGTCCGTGGCTCAACCTGTTCCGTCGTTTCATCCCGCCGATGGGCGGTATCGATTTTTCGCCGGTCGTTGCGATTATTGCGTTACAGTTGGTGCAGAGGCTGGTTCTGCAGCTTCTTATAGGTATACTCGTGTAGAACTGACTTAGTAACTTACGTCGGGCGTGTAGCGCCGAGGCGATGAAAAGGAGACTTGTTATGGCTATTACCCCTGCAGACATCCAGGCTCAGACTTTCTCTGAGGCCAAGCGTGGCTACGATCCTGCCGAGGTCGACGTCTTCTTGGAGACACTGTCCTCCGAGGTTGACGCTATGCTCGCTAAGATCGTCGACCTTAAGGGTCGTCTGACTGCTACCGAGCAGCAGCTTGCCGATGCGCAGGCTCAGCTTGCCCAGGCTCAGGATGCCACCGCCCAAGCCGTTCCTGCCGCCCCCGTGGCTGCTCCCGCCCCTGACTTCTCCGCTCAGGAGCGCCAGATTTCCGCTGCCCTGATCGCTGCCCAGCAGACCGCTGAGACCATCGTCAACGATGCCAACGAGAATGCTGAGCGTATCCGCAACGAGGCTGACGCCAAGGCCCGCGAGGTTATCCGCCAGGCTCTGACCGAAAAGCAGGCCGAGCTCGAGGAGATCGATCGTCTCAAGGCTTCTCGTGAGGAGTTCAAGGCCGAGTATCTCAAGCTCATCCAGCACTTCATGGACGATGCCCAGAACTCCTTCCCGGCCGATCTCATGGCCTCCACGCCGGTCGGTTCTGCCGCTTCTCCTGCGGTGACTGTTCCCGCCGAGCCGCTGCCCGTCGCTGATCCGGTTGTCCCCGTGGCCGATCCCTTCGCCCCGATCGACATTTTTGCTGCCGACGACCTGGACTAACATTCGGCCTACAATTTAGTGCCTAGAAAGGACCTGCAGCTTGCGGGTCCTTTTTTATGACTGTGCCGGGGTGCGTAACATAAAAAACCGAGCCCTGCACATAATGGTGCAGAACTCGGCGAACGGGCGAGCAGTCAAAGGTAGGTTTTAAGGCATGTCCCAAAAATCTACTTGAGGAGGAAGTCGGGGAGGGGAATGGTACGGGCCTCGCGATGCTCGGGATCGGCGATGTGGTCGGCAGGATATCCGCAGACGAGCATGTGATAGGGATAGACGCCCTTGGGCAGATTGAACTGCTCCTGTGCCACCTCAGGCTTAAAATGGCATACCCAGCACGTTCCCAGGCCCCGCTCGGTGGCCTCCATCATCATCTGGTCGCACACGATGGACGTATCGATTTCACTGGAATTCATCTGGTCATACGGGCGCACCCAAGCATCATCGGTAGCGCTGCAAATAAGGAAGACAAGCGGAGCTCCAAAGATAGACCCATCACGAGCAAACCGAGGCTGACAAGCAGCAGCCTTCTCCAACAGCTCAGGCGTATCCAGCACCATCACACGGGCTGGATGATTATTACAAGCAGAAGGAGCAATACGCCCAGCCTCAACAATGGCATCCACCACAGCCTGCTCAACAGAACGGTCCTCAAAAGAACGACAAGAATACCGACTACGAGCCAGATCCAAATAAGACATACAAGCCCTCCTAAAATTAAAAATCAAACAAACCAAAAGTAACCCAAAGAGTACCCAAAGCAGCAATCAGCCAAACGCTCATCAAGGGCCAAAGTGTCCGAACGGATACCAAAGGTCCCTTCAGCCAAACCCCCGTCGCGCTAAATCTATCAGCCAAAGTTCCCAATGGTGGTACGTAAGGCGAAGGGCCGGCCACGGTTTACTTTCGAACGACTCTGCAAAGCAGCCGGAGTGAGAAAGCAAACCGTGGCCGGCCCTTCGCCGCCGGGACACGTACCCCCAATTAACTGTTCTTCATGACAATCGAATCCACGACATCGGCCACATTCTCGCAGCAGTCGGCGCAGTACTCCAGGAAGGCGTACACGTCACGCCAAGCGATGACCTCGAGCGGGTCCTTGCCGTTAACGTGCAGGTTGCGCATGGCGTTGATATAGAGCTCGTCGGCCTCGGACTCGATGGTGTTGATCTGGATGACGAGCTCGCGCAGGGTCTTGGACTTGCGGTAGTTGGGCAGCTCGATCATCAGGTCCTTCATGGCGCGACAGGCATCGGTTACCTTGTGGGCGATGACGGTGGCGTCGGGATGGATGCTCTGAATGTTGGTGAAGTAGACGCGCTGCACGACGCCCTCGATACGGTCGAGCACGGTATCGAGCGAACAGCTCATCAGGTTCAGATCCTCGCGCTCGAGCGGGGTGATAAAGGCGGTGAGCAGGGCGTCCTCGAGCTCATGGTGCTTCTTGTCCGCCGCGTGCTCAATCGCATGCATCTTCTCGAGCATATCGTGAATCTTCGCGGGATCGAAGTTCTCAAAAATCTGGGTAAGCAGCTCGGCGGCCTGGACGGCGAGGTCGGCGCAAGCGACGTAGTTGTCAAAGTAGAACGAATCGGGTTTCTTTGCCATGGGTGGTCCTTTCGAGGTAAAGACGGGTGGACGAGGTATTGCGGTCCGGATGGACGCTCGGTTTGACTAGAGGAACATCATGAACAGCTTGGCCATGACAAAGCTGATGAGTCCGCAAGCGGGGAAGGTGAAGAACCAGGTGAACATCATGTCCTTGACGACGCCGAAGTTGATGGCTGAGAGGCGCTTGACGGCGCCGACGCCCATGATGGCGCAGGTCTTGATGTGGGTGGAGGACACGGGGATGCCGGTGAGCGTGGCGAGCAGCAGGTTCGCGGCGCCCGCGAGGTCGGCGGAGAAGCCCTGGTACTTTTCGAGCTTGACCATGCTCTGGCCGACGGACTTGATGATGCGCTCGCCGCCCACGCTGGTGCCGATACCCATGGTGGCCGAGCACAGCAGCATAATCCAGATGGGGATTCCCGCGTCGCCGACGCTGGTCTGCCCGTTGGCGAAGGCCACGCCTAAAAAGAGCACGCCGATGAACTTCTGTCCATCCTGCGCGCCGTGCATAAAGCTCATGGCCGCGGCACTCGCGATCTGAGCGTATTTAAAGAAGACATTGGCACGTCGCCTGTTGGCGGCGGCGAAAAGAATCGAGACGAGTTTGCACAGGACCCAGCCCATGACAAAGCCCAGGCCGATGGAGAGTGCCAGGCCGTAGATGACCTTCATCCACTCGTGGACGTTGACGCTGCTCGCGCCGCCGAGGGCGATAGCGGCACCGGTCAGGCCGGCGATAAGGCTGTGGCTTTGCGAGGTGGGGATGCCGAAACGCGATGCTGTGGCGCCGTAGACGACGATGGAGAACAGGGCCGCGCACAGGCAGGCGAGCGCCATGGTGCTGTTTCCGCCAAAGTCAACGATATGCGAGATGGTATTGGCGACGCTCGCGTTAAAGTGCGTCATGATGAGCACGCCGAGGAAGTTGAATGCGGCGCTCATGAGAATGGCGGCGCGGGCGGGCATGCAACGCGTAGTGACGCAGGTCGCGATGGCGTTGGGCGCGTCGGTCCATCCGTTGACGAAGATGGCGCCCAACGCGAGGATCACGGTGACGGCAAGGACTGGGTTCGACACAATTTGGCCGAGGAAGGTTGAGAACGTTACGTCCATATATGGGCTTTCTCGAAGTTTGCAGGCACGTTACAAAAACATGATAAATCGTATCACCTCCTGCGGGTTTCTTTGCCGAGTTCTGATGGGAGAAGTAATTTTTTGGCACTAAAATTGAATATTAGCCCTGTTGACCGCGGGTGTTCTTTTTGCTATCACGCCATGCGGACACGTGCGATTGCTACGACACTCCAAAACCACAGTCTGTTCGCTTTACAATATGCAAACATGCGTTCGATAATAGGAGACATGGAATATCGACAGACAGATGGCAAAACTCGGCGCGTGCACAAGCAGTATGTGGACGTCGTGGCTCGCATCCTCGCGGGCGGACAAGTCGTGCCGGTCACCGTCTGCTGGGTCGACGGTCGCTGCTTTACAATTGACGAGATTGTCTCGTCCACGGGCTTTGGCTTAACGGTTCACGGTGTTCGTACGGCAACGTATAAGGTTCGTTTTGGCGGGCATGCGACCGAGTTGTATCTGGAGGACCAGGCGTGCGGACGGCCGGACGGCTCGCAGGCCCACGTGATGCGTTGGTGGGTCTGGGCGTTTGACCGCACCCTCGAGGGCGAGCGCCGTAAGTAGGGACGCACGGCGTTCGGGTACAATGGTAGGAATCTTGTCATCTGCTGCGCCGTCATTCGCGGCGCTTTTTGAAAGGACGAAACTATGAACGATATCCAGGGCTATCAGAACGGCCCCATCGAGACCGGCGCAAGCCGTGCCAAGGAGATGTCGCCGCGCGCGTACAATCTCGCCATGTCCGCCCTGATTTTTTTGGGCTTTTGCGCCATGGGCGCCGGCGCCTACTTTACGAGCACCATGGCGTTTGCCCGCATGATGATGAGCGGCGCCGCTTTGCCGCTGGTCTTTGGCTCGTTTATTTTGACCATCGTCGGCATTGTCATGATGTCGGCTGCCGCGGGCAAGCAGTCTGTGGGCCTGTCGCTCACGGGTTACGTGATCTTTGCGAGCACCTTTGGCCTGACCGCGTCGTTTGGCCTTGCCAACTACGACCTGCCCACCATCAACACCGCCTTTATCGCCACCGCCGCCATCACCTTTGTCTTTGGCGCGCTGGGCGTGACCTTCCCCAAGTTCTTCCAGCGCGTGTATGGCATCGGTTTTGGCGTTCTGCTTGCCACGATCCTGGTCGAGATCGTGCTGATGTTTATGGGTGTTTCGCAGTCTATTACCGACCTGATCGTGATCGTGGTGTTCGCCGGTTTTATTGGCTACGACACCTATGTGGCCACGACGGTGCCGCCCACGCTGCCCAACGCCGTGCTCATGGCGTCCAACCTGTTCGTGGATATCATCAACGTGTTCCTGCGTATCCTGAATATCCTTGGTCGTCGCGACTAGCGGCGAGTTGTAGCGGTGCTTGCCGCGTGCGTAAATCAATGCGAAAGGCGGTCCTTCGGGGCCGTCTTTTTTGTACATGGCGGGGTATCATGGATGGGAAAAACCGAAAGCGGCAGCGACAGGAAAGGTGACCACTCATGGCAGATGTCGACAACAGGAACCGTAACCGCAGGCCCAACCGCGCGGGACAGCCCAACCCCAAGCGTGAGGCTCGCGCAAAGGCCGCCGAGCGCCACGTGGCGGCTGTGTCCGAGGCGTGTGCCAAGGATATCGAGCGCTCGCTTGCCGGCGTTCGCGAATTCGACGGTATGCCTGCCGGCTTTGTCGCGGCGATGAAGGCCAAGGCCCAAGCGGCTGCGGCTGCCGAGGAGCCGGTTGCCGAGGAGTCTGAGTCCGCCGAGGTCGAGGCCGCTGAGGTTGCGTCCGTCGAGACCGAGGTCACGGACGAGTCTGCGCCTGCCGAGGAACCCGCAGAGACCGAGTCCGCGCCTGCCGAGGAGCCCGCTCCGACCCTGCCCGAGGTCACCGTGCTTGATGCCTCCGCCACGCAGGCCATTCTGGACAACGGCCGTGGCTATGCGCAGTTCTGCGACATGGCAGTGCTCGCCTTTGCCTCGTTCACCAACCCGGGTGGCGGCTACATCCAGGGCTATCTGGGCCAGGAGGCTACGCTCTGCGCCGATTCGTATCTGTACAACGTGCTCGACAAGCAGCGCAAGTGGTATGGCGAGAACCGTCGCCGCAATATCAACTGCGAGCTCTACCGCAACCGTGCGCTGGTAGTGCCTGCGGTGCGTTTTGACCGCAACCACGTGCATGCATACGCCGACGTGATCGTGGCCGCCGCGCCCAATGCCAAGCGCGCACGCCAGGAGTACCGCGTGAGCGACGATGCGCTGCTGGACGCGCTGCGCGACCGTATCCGCTTTGTGCTCGCCATCTGCGACGAGCTGGATCGCGAGAAGCTCGTACTGGGCGCTTGGGGCTGCGACAACAACGGTTTTGATGCCGAGGCCGTGGCCGAGATTTTCCGCAAGGAGCTCGCATCGGGCGACTTCAAGGTCAAGCGGGTCTTCTTTGCTGTGCCCTCTACGCGCTGGGATGAGGACTTCGCCAAGTTCGAGCATGTGTTGGCAAGCTTCCCCGAGCGCAACGAGGAGTCCTATGCCCAGGTTGCCGCCCGCGCTGCGGCCGCCCGTGCCGCCGAGCAGGCTCAGGCCGCCGCCGAGGACGATGAGGACGAGGACGACTGGCGCAAGTACCTATAAGCGGTGCGCGCGATGTGATATGCCAAGCCGACGGGAGGGGTTGCCCCCGTCGGCTTTTTACTGAATGAGGAGCTCAAGATGAAAAACGTTCTGTGCTTTGGTGACAGCAACACCTATGGCTATGATCCGGCGGGTATGCGCGACGGCACCGCAGTGCGCTATGCGCAGGATGTGCGCTGGTGCGGTGTGGTACAGCGTGACCTGGGTGAGGGCTGGCATGTGATTGAGGAAGGTCTAAATGGTCGTACGACGGTGCGCGACGATATGTGCCATCTGGACACCAACCTCAACGGCATTCGCGCGCTTCCGATGCTGCTCGAGGCCCATAAGCCGCTGGATGCGATCGTGATCATGCTGGGCACCAACGACTGCAAGACGGTCTTTAACGTGACAGCTTCCGATATCGCCCGTGGCGCCATGGCGCTGATTCGTGCGGTGCGTGCATTTCCCTGGACCAATGCCGCACCCTGCCCGCGTATTCTGCTGATGGCACCTATCAAGATCAAGCCGCAAATCGCCGATGTATATATGACCGATTTTGACGAGCGTTCCGTCGAGGCATCTGAACATTTTGGCGAGTACTATGCGCACGTGGCCGAGCAGTTTGGCTGCGACTTTTTGAATGCCGCCGAGTTTGCCGAGCCGGGCGATATCGACTATCTGCATATGATGCCCGAAAGCCACGAGAGCTTGGGCCACGCCGTGGCGGCCAAGCTCCAAGAGATGCTCGGAGAATAGCGCGACCCAAAGCGGTACAAAAGTTCCCCTTGCGGCGGCTTGTTTCGTTAGTTTGTCTTGATCTGTAACAGTTGTAAGGCCGAAAACGGGCTAGATGTTACAGATCGAGATTATTTAGATCGATATCGGTCGTTTGTCTCGATCTGTAACATCTAGGATCGATTTTGCCGAGTTACTGTTACAGATCGAGATTATCTTCTCAGCGGAATTTGAATGTCTCAATCTGTAACAGGTGGGCCGAAAAATGGACTCTAACTGTTAGGGATCGAGATGTTTGTGGGGAACCACCACAAATGGTGCCTGTCCCCTTTGTGGTGGCTTGGGACGGGGCTTAGTACTGCCACATGTGATTGACGGGGCCGGAGCCTTTGCCCATGTCAAAGCCGGCGGCCAGAGCGCCCGTTAGGTAGGCTTTGCCGGCGTTGACGGCATCGGCAAGATCCATGCCCTGGGCCAGCGCGCAGGCGATGGCGGACGAAAGCGTACAGCCGGTGCCATGTGTGTTGCCGGTCTCGATGCGCTTGTGGCGGAACCACGTGGTGAGCGGATCGCCCAGATGGTTGCCCTCGTCATCGAGCGGTGCGGGCTCTGCCAGCACATCGTTGGCCTCATTGACAAAATGCCCACCCTTAACGAGGGACGCGCATCCAAAGCGGCGGGTGAGGAGCATGGCGGCATTTTGCTGCGTGCGCTCGGAATCGACCTCGTAGTCGAGCAGCGCCATAGCCTCGGGAATATTGGGCGTGATGACGGTCGCCAGCGGGAACAGGCGGCGTGTAAGCGCTTCGGCGGCGTCCTCTGCGATCAGGCGAGCGCCCGAGGTCGCGACCATGACGGGGTCGACGACGATATTATGTGCGTCCCAAGCGCTCAGGCGGTCGGCGATAACCTCGATAATCTCGGCAGAGGAAACCATGCCGATCTTGACGGCGCTGGGTCGGATATCGTCAAAAACGGCATCGATTTGCGCGGCGACAATATCCGGGGAGATGTTCTGTACGGCGGTGACGCCCAGGGTGTTCTGTGCGGTGATAGCGGTGATGGCCGTCTCGGCATACAGGCGGTGCGCCGTGATGGTCTTGATGTCGGCCTGAATGCCGGCACCACCGCTGGAATCTGATCCTGCGATGGACAGGACGGCGGGTACCTTGCTGCGATCCATGTTCGCTCCCTTGTTCGGTCGGATTCAAATGGGTCTTCTGCCTGCATTATAAAGTTGCCCGGGCCGGCTGTATGCCGATCCCGGGCGAGCGGTGCAATCTTTACGTAAATGTAAGAAAATGTTCACATGTCAACAATTGATGAGCACCTTGTGACCGATTGTGGCTCCGGAGACGCGTTAATCCTCCATGCCGAGGTCGATCGTCGTGCCTTCGAACACCTTGTTAACGGTGCGGACGGCGCACATCTTGCCACACATGGTGCAAGTGCCCTCGATTGCGGCGGGGGATTCCTCGTAGCGCTTCTTGCCGGTGACCGGGTCGAGCGCGCACTTCCACATGGCGTCCCAGTCGAGCTTGCGGCGTGCCTGGCCCATCTTGTCGTCCATGTCGCGGGCGTGGGGCACCTTCTTGGCAATATCGGCGGAGTGTGCGGCGATCTTGGTGGCCATGAGGCCATCGAGCACATCCTGGGCGTTGGGCAGGCACAGGTGCTCGGCCGGCGTTACGTAGCACAGGAAGTCGGCGCCGGAGCTGGCGGATATGGCGCCGCCGATGGCAGCGGTGATGTGGTCGTAACCCACGCCGATATCGGTCACCAGCGGCCCGAGCACATAGAACGGGGCGTTGTGGCACAGGCGCTTCTGCAGTTTCATGTTGGCGGCGATCTCGTCGAGTGCCATGTGACCCGGGCCCTCGACCATGACCTGGACGCCGGCTGCCCAGGCGCGCTTGCACAGCTTGCCCAGCTCGATCATCTCGGCGGTCTCGGTGGCGTCGTTGGAGTCGTAGAGGCAGCCCGGACGGCAGGAGTCGCCGAGCGAAATCGTCACGTCGTACTCGTGGCAGATTTCGAGCAGCTCGTCAAAGTACTCGTAGAAGGGGTTTTCGTTGCCGGTGACCTCCATCCAGCCAAACAGCAGCGAGCCGCCGCGGCTGACGATGTTCATGAGACGGCCGGTCTCCTTAAAGGTCTTGGTGACCGACTTGTTGATGCCGCAGTGGATGGTCATGAAGTCCACGCCGTCCTCGGCGTGCGCGCGCACGACCTCGAACAGGTCGTCCTTGGTGAGCTTGACCAGCGGCTTTTCCATGTAGCCGATGGCGTCGTACATGGGGACGGTGCCCACCATGAGCGGGGTCTCGTCGATGAGCTGCTGGCGGAACTGGCGCGTCTTGCCCGAGTTGGAGAGGTCCATGATGGCGTCGGCGCCAAAGTCCTCGGCAATCTTGACCTTCTTCCATTCCTCGGCGGCATCGGCCTTGTCGCCCGAGATGCCCAGGTTCACATTGACCTTGGTGGACAGGCCCTCGCCGACACCAAAGGCGCGCATGCCCTTTTTGATATGCACGATGTTGGCGGGGATAGCGATGCGGCCGTCGGCCACGCGCTCGCGGATGTACTCGGGGTCGCGATGCTCGCGCTCGGCGACCTCCTTCATCTGCGGTGTGATCTGTCCGGCGCGGGCGAAGTCGATTTGCGTGACGAGCTTGGGCTCGGTCTGTGTGCTCATTGGCACGGCTCCCTTCGTTGGCATTACCCATATCAGGTTTGCGGGTCAGGGCGGGCGCGCCCAGTCTCAGCCTGCCGTCTTGTCCTGCAAGCTCCCCGTTATGTCATGGGCTCAAGTATAGCCTGAATGGGTACGATTGACGCGATGAGCATGCCCATGGGGAGGCGAACATGGAAGACAAGCATCTATATCGAGAGACACAGTGGGACGTGTCGGCCGAGGAGGACCGTGCCCATCATGGGCTGGTCGCAATCGGTTTTGCGATCCTTGTCGTGATGGTGATTGCCTGTTGTATCTGGACGTTTGGTGGTCGTGGCGGCGCTGTATGGGAGTTCGAGGCTGATGATGGCCTACCGATTATGACGGTGAGGAGTACCGGCGGTAATGCCAATACGCTCGCCATTCCGGGCGATTATTGGTACCCGCGCGATGAGTTTGTGCAGTTGCAGCTGAGTGGTGGGTCCATTCCAGGTGAAGAAATCGAACGCGTGACGTTTGACGCGGCGCTCAAAACGCTGACGGTGAAGCTCAAAGATCAAGGAGATGTGCCCACGACCATGGATATCGCCCTGACGGAATGGCGTCTGGAGCCTCCGACGGGTGTTGCGGTTTCCGAGGTTGAGCACGTCAAGATTGTCTATCAGGACGGTTCGACAAATGGGATTGCAAAGGCCGACGGTCTAGCAGAATAGGTGTCGAGCCTAGCCAGCCAATTCATAAAAGTTGCGGTGGAATAGTTCCTGATTGTGCGATAAAAGGCTCAAATAGGAACTATTCCACCGCAAGTTATATAGAGAAGGCTGAGCGGGTCAGTTTTGGGTGGCGGGTCTAGAGCATCTGTTCGTTGATGAACACGAGGGTGCCTGGGTATGAGATCTCGGGGGCGTGGCGATAGCCGATGTTGAACTCGGTGAGACGGCCGGCGTCCTCGAGTCCGCTTGCTGCCATCCAGCGCACCATGGAGCCGCGCGCCTTTTTGCTGGCGGTCGAGCGCTGGATGGGCTTGCCGTTGCGGATGCCTTCGCCAAAGAGACATGTGACGACCGCGGCATCGGTGGTGAGGCGGGGCAGAACGGCTTTGGCGTATTCCGCGCTGGCGAGGTTGACGATCGTAGCGTTGGAGCCCGCCGGAGCGATGACCCGCGCGAGCTTGTCGCTCTAAAACGCGTAGAGGTCTCGGGCATCGTCAACGGCGAGCTTCGCGCCCATTTCCAGCCGATACGGTTCGACGGCATGAAAGGGGCGTAAGCATCCGTAAAGGCCCGAGAGGATCCACAGATGGTCTTGCAGCCATGCGAGCTGCGCGGAATCCATCACCTCGGGCGCCATGCTCTGGTATTGGATGCCGTGATAGGACATGACGGCAGGGGAGAGGTGACAGGCGAGTGCGGGATTGTCGAGATCGCCGTTTTTCAGGATGGACCCGAACTCATGCAGGGTGTTGAGACAAGGTCCCAGCAGTTTGTCGCTCACGTTCCACAGCGCCTGCAGGCCGCCGCTGCCTTCATTCCGCTCGATATCTAGCAGCGCGCGTTGGAGGCGAGCCGTCTCGCGCGCAAAGGGTGGAATGCCCTGGACTTCAAAAGCATCCCTGGCCGCGCGCATTTGCTTGGCGGGTGAAACGATGACCTGCAGCATGGACTCTCCTCTGCCAAAAAGGAAGTTGCGGTGGAATACGGTCTGTTTTTGCCGTTTATGGGCCAGTTTAGTCCGTATTTCACCGCAACTGATGAAGGGTTGGTTAGGCGCGCTCGAGGAAGGCCTTGTAGCCGCGGTAGGCCTCGTAGATATCGGCCTTGTTGGCGACCTCCCACAGGGCGTGCATGGACAGGACGGCAACGCCAGAGTCGATGACGTTCATGCCGTACTTGGCCATGATGTAGGCGATGGTGCCGCCGCCGCCCGCGTTGACGCGACCGAGCTCGCAGGTCTGGAAGTCCACGCCGGCCTCGTCCATGATGTCGCGGATGAGGGCCACGTACTCGGCGTCGGCGTCGTTGGAGCCGCCCTTGCCGCGGCTGCCCGTGTACTTGTTAAAGCACAGGCCGCGACCCATGAAGGCGGCGTTCTTGGTCTCGAACTTGCCGGCGTAGCCCGGGTCGAAGCCGGCGGACACGTCGGAGGAGAGCATGCGGCTGCGGGCGAGTGCGCGGCGCAGGGCCAGCGGGCTGTCCTCGCCGGCGAGCGTCATGATCTCGGCGACGGTGTTCTCGAAGAAGCGGCTCGTCATGCCGGTGGCGCCCACGGAACCGATTTCCTCCTTGTCGACGATGAGCGTGATGCTCGTGCGCTCCACTTTGGCGACGTTGATCTGGGCGAGCATGGAGAGGTAGGCGCAGACGCGGTCGTCGTGGCCATAGCCCAAGATCATGGAGCGGTCGAGGCCCATGTCGCGGGCCGGGCCGGCGGGCACGACCTCGATCTCGGCGGAGAGGAAGTCCTCCTCCTCGACGTCGTACTGCTCCTTGAGGATGTCCAGGAACATCTGCTTGACGGGCTCCTTGGGAGCGTCCTTGTCGTCCTCGTCAAACTTGACGGGGCGGCCGCCCACAATCACGTCGAGGATCTCGGCGTCGACGGCGTCCTTGGCGGGCTTGGCCATCTGCTCGCTCGAGAGGTGGATCAGCAGGTCGGAGATGGTAAAGACCGGGTCGTCAGCCTTGTCACCGATGTTGATGTCGACGGTGGTGCCGTCCTTTTTGCAGATTACGCCTACGAGTGCGAGCGGGGAAGCGACCCAGTGGTAGCTCTTGACGCCGCCATAGTAGTGCGTGTCGAGGTAGGCCATGTCGCCGGCCTCGAAGGCGGGGTTCTGCTTGAGGTCCAGGCGCGGCGAGTCCACGTGAGCGCCCAGGATGTTAAAGCCCTGCTCGAGCGGGGCGGTGCCCAGGTTGACGAGCATAAGGTCCTTGCCGTGATTGGCGGCGTACACCTTGTCGCCGGCCTTGAGCGCGCGGCCCTCGGAGATCACGGTCTCCAGATTGACGTAGCCCGCCTCCTCGGCCATCTTGATACCGGTCTTGACGCACAGGCGCTCGGTCTTGTTCTCACTCAAAAACTGCTTGTAGCCGCGGCAAAGCTCCTCGAGCTCCTCGATCTGCTGTGGCGTGTACTTTTTCCATGCGCAGGGACGCTCCATGACGCAGGCTCCTTTCGGATCGATCGTGCTGGTTGATGTACCGTGAGCCATCGTATCACGCGCGGGCCCGCGGCGGCAGGGAAGCCTGATGTGCGGTGGCCGTGGGGCGGGGAGCGTGTAAACTGGTGTGAGCAAACCGTGCCCAGCCCAAAGCGAGGTATTCAATATGTCTGACAAGCGCCGTACCTTTGCCGTTATCGACGGCAACTCGCTCATGCACCGCGCCTTCCACGCCGTGCCGCCCACCATGAACGCGCCGGACGGTCGCCCCACCAACGCGATCTTTGGCTTTTTGAATATGTTTCTCAAGATGATCGACGCCTTTAACCCCGATGGAGTCGTTGTGGCGTTTGACAAGGGCAAGCCGCGCGTGCGTATGGAGATGCTGCCGCAGTACAAGGCGCAGCGCCCACCCATGGACCCCGATCTGCACGCGCAGTTTCCGATGATCAAGGAGCTGCTCGGTGCGCTCAATGTGCCGATTCTGCAGTCCGAGGGCTGGGAAGGCGACGATATCCTGGGAACCATGGCGCGCTTGGGTGAGGAGGCCGGCTGCGACATGCTGCTGGTGACCGGTGATCGCGATATGTATCAGCTCGTGACTGAGCACGTCAACGTGGTCTCGACTCGTAAGGGCCTGTCCGACGTGGCGATCATGACGCCCGAGAGCGTGGACGATCTGTATCACGGCATTACACCGGCGCTCGTGCCCGATTTTTACGGCCTGAAGGGCGATACGTCCGACAACATTCCCGGCGTGCCGGGCATCGGCCCCAAAAAGGCGAGCGCGCTCATCGCGCAGTACGGCAGCCTGGACGAGGTTATCGCGCATGCCGACGAGGTCAAGGGCAAGATGGGCGAGAACTTGCGTGCGCATATCGACGACGCACTGCTGAGCCGCAAGGTTGCGACCATTCGCACCGATGCGCCTGTCGAGCTCGACTTTGAGGCGACGTCCTTCCCGGCGTTTTCTGCCGATGAGGTTTCCGCGGCGCTGGGCACGCTTGGTATCACCGCCATGCAGAACCGTTTCTTGGCGCTGATCGGCGGCGAGGGCGGGGCTGCTGCTGCCTCCAGTGTGTTTGAGATACCTGCGATGGTTCGCGCAGCCGCCGGCGATGCTGACGCGCTTGGTGCCGTTGCGGCTGAGGTCTCCCGCGCGATTGATGCCGGCGAGTGGGTCGCCGCCGTGGTGGACGACGACAAGGAAGAGGGCGCGCTCTTTGGACTGACGCGCACGCTGTGGTTGGCGACGTCCAAGGGCCTGTTCGCGCTCGAGGAGGACGACGGCGGTACCACTGCCGTAGTCGATGGCTTCAACTTCGCCCACGGCGTGATTGCCGGCGTGCTTGCGCGCCTGTTTGTGGAGGGCCGTGTGGCGAGCCCGGATATGAAAGCGCTGCTGCATGAGCTTTCGCCCATCGATTCTTCCGAGCCCGAGCTTATGGATCCGCTGGCAGTCGATTCCACGTGCATCTTCGACACCGTGGTCGCCGCTTACCTGTTGGATTCCGACCGCTCCGAGTTTGACGAGGCATATCTGGCCGATACGTATCTGCAGATGGCGCTGCCTGCGGCGCGCGGTGCAGAGGGTGCCGGTGAGGACGCTCCTGCGCCCGCCGCTCGCACGGCGGCCTTGACGCTGGCGCTGGTCGCACCGCTGCGCGACCGCATGGCCCGCGAGAACGCCGCCAACGTGTTTGATGGTATTGAGATGCCGCTCGTGCCGGTGCTTGCCAAGATGGAGCGCGCGGGCATGCTCGTGGACCCCGACCGCCTGCGTAATCTGTCCGAGGGCCTGGCGACCCAGATTGCCGAGGTTGAGCGCAGTATTCGCGACCTGGCGGGTGACGAGACCTTTAATATTGGCAGTCCCATGCAGCTGTCGCACGTGCTCTTTGATGTGATGGGGCTTCCAACCAAGGGCCTCAAGAAGACTAAGCGCGGCTATTATTCGACTAACGCCAAGGTGTTGAGCGATCTTGCTCGCGACCACGAGATTGTGCGCCTGATTTTGGACTGGCGTGAGAAGTCTAAGATCAAGTCCACCTATCTGGACACGCTGGGTCCGCTGCGCCGCGGTGACGGCCGCGTGCACACCACGTACAACCAAACTATTACCGCAACGGGGCGTCTGTCCTCGAGCGATCCCAACCTGCAGAACATTCCGACGCGCTCTGAGCTGGGGCGTACCGTCAAGACGGCGTTCTCGGCAGGCGAGGGAAGCATCTTTTTGGCGGTGGACTACTCGCAGATCGAGCTGCGCCTGCTCGCGCATCTTTCGGGTGACGAGCATCTGGTGCGCGCCTTTAACGAGGGCGAGGACTTCCACGCCGAGACTGCCGCGCGCGTGTTTGGCGTGCCGGTGTCCGAGGTGACGCCCGACTTGCGCAGCCGCGCCAAGGCCGTGAACTTTGGCATCGTGTACGGTCAGCAGGCCTACGGTCTGTCGCAGTCGCTGCATATCTCGATGGCCGAGGCACGTGACATGATCGACCGCTACTACGAGGCCTACCCGGGCGTGCGCACGTTCCTCGACAACGTGGTGGCACGTGCCAAACAGACGGGCTATGCCGAGACCATGTACGGCCGCCGTCGCCATATTCCGGAGCTCAAGGCCAAAAATCCGCAGCTGCGTGGCTTTGGCGAGCGCACGGCCATGAACCACCCTATGCAGGGCACCGCCGCCGACATCATCAAGATCGCGATGGCCCGCGTAAGCCGTCGCCTGGAAGAAGAGGGCTTTGCCGCTCACATGATCCTGCAAGTGCACGACGAACTGGACTTTGAGTGCCCCGTCGACGAAGTCGAGCGCCTCACCGCCATGGTCCGCGACGTCATGGAACACGTAGTAGACCTCCGCGTACCGTTGATCGCCGAAGCCAGCACCGGCATAACCTGGGCCGACGCGAAATAGGAAAGCACTCGGTAAGGCAGGCTCGCCCAAGACGCAAGCCCCCACATACTTAAGATTTGGGACAAACACTACTGATTAATTTGTCCCACAGTAACCAAAACAGAGGGGAGCCCCTTCCAACAAGGAGCTCCCCTCTGCTCAAATCATTTCAGCTAAGTATCTAGACACTCAAGACGCCATCCTGGCGGCAAGTAAGTAAACCTAGGGCCTGGCCGGGCGGCACGGGTTAACTTTTCGTAGATTCCGCACGCAAAGAAAGCCACTTAATGTGGCTTTCGTCTTGCGCAGGACCTGACCGAACGAAAAACTTACCCGCCTCGCCCGGCCAGGTCCGACGAGCCCCGTTAACGAGCCGCCAAGATGGCGTCGATGAGCGTCAGTACGCCCCCGTCGTTGTTGCTCGGAATGCGCCATTTGGCATGCGCGTTCATGTGCTCCTCGGCATTGTCCACGATAAAGCTATGCCCGACGCGCTCCAGTATGGGGATGTCGTTGTACGTATCGCCCACGGCAGCGGCGTCGGCGATATCGATGCCCAGGCGCTCGCAGAGATGTGCTACGCCCGACCCCTTGTCGACGCCCAGGTTCATGAAGTCGATCCACTCGCGCCCGGCGTTCGTGACGTAGAGCTTGTCCGAGAACTCGGGGCTGTAGTCCTCGCGAAACGCTGGCTCGGCATCGTAGGCGGGGAAGAAGATCGAAATCTTGTTGGACTCGATATCAAGGCCCTCAAAGCTATCGACGTAGTTGATCGTGTTGTAGTACACGCTGATCTCGTCGTGGTACTGATGGTCGCGGGCGAGAACATAGAACTCGTCGTAGCAGCACAAGACGGGAACGGCACGCGGGTCCTCCGAGGCACGGGCGAGCACCTGCTGATACAGCGCCACATCGATGTTGCTCTTATAGATATAGCTGCCGCGATAGATGACGCAGGCTCCGTTGTCGGGACAAAAAGCAAGGCGGTTCTTAATGCTCTCGAACATTTCCTCGAGTTTGGGGGCGGGGCGTCCGCTGGCGGGGCAGAATACAATGCCTGCGTCGGCGAGCTTGTCCAGGCGCTCATCAAGACCCTGCGGCAACACGCGCTTGTCGGTGAGCAGCGTCTTGTCCATGTCGACGGCGAGAATCTTAATGCTTCCGATATTGGTGTCCGATTCGTAAGTTTGCATAAAAGCGCGCCTTTCGTTTCGAAATTGTTTCAGACGTTATAACCATCAACCAGTAACTGAGCGTATTGTCGCAGGAACGGAGCGTATTTGCACCACGCTTCACAAAGTAATGAAAAAACTTTTCAGAAATTTGAATTTGTCGCTTGTGCTGCGGGCACTTTAGCGTAATATAGCGACCATCGAAAACGGAGACGGAAATACAACCGCTTACCGAAGAAAAGGTACCGTTTACGATATTAGAATTGCGCCCGGCGATAGGTGAAAGGAGAGGCAGATGCAGTTCGTAAAGATCATCACCACTGCAGATAATGCCATCCGACGCCAGCGCGCAATTTCCCGACGACGATAACAATCGTCTCTGTCCGCATGGGGCGAATTGCCTCAACAGAGTCATTTTGAGGTCGTTGGGTTTTAGCACGATATAAACGCATGTTTCTAGGGCATGCTGTGCTGCTTTTTGCTATTTAACCTGATATTGCACGGTTTTTTGACCTCGAAATGACTTGCAACTGACCGATGTTCTAACTAGCTACCAAGGGCGAAAGGAAACAGCCATGAGCAAGGAAAAAGTCGTTCTCGCATATTCCGGTGGTCTTGATACATCCGTATGTGTCAAGTGGCTCCAGGACGAGAAGAATCTCGATGTCGTTTGCGTCTGCGGCAACGTGGGCCAGGAGGAGACCGGCTTGGATGCCAAGAAGCAGAAGGCGCTTGACCTGGGCGTTCTCGATTGCCAGGTGCTCGACCTGCGCGACGAGTTCTCCGATGAGTTCCTGACTAAGGCCATCGCCGCAAACTCCATGTACGAGAACAAGTACCCGCTGCTCTCCGCGCTGTCTCGCCCGCTGCTCGCCAAGAAGCTTGTCGAGGTCGCTCACGAGTTTGGCGCGACCTACGTCGCCCACGGCTGCACCGGCAAGGGTAACGACCAGGTTCGTTTTGAGGCTGCCGTCAAGGCCCTCGACCCCGAGCTTAAGGTTATCGCCCCGGTTCGCGAGTGGGATCTGAAGTGCCGTCCGGACGAGGTCGCCTACGCCCACGCCCACAACGTGCCGGTTCCCGAAGGTGCCAACGACAACCCCTATTCCATCGACGACAACCTGTGGGGTCGCGCCATTGAGTGCGGTCACCTGGAGGATCCCTGGAACGAGCCGCTCGACGACGCCTGGGTTATGACCAAGAACCCCGAGGATACGCCCGACGCCCCGACCTACACCGAGATTGAGTTTGAGGCGGGCAAGCCCGTCGCCGTCGACGGCAAGAAGATGAAGCTCTCCGAGATCGTCATCGTCCTTAACAAGATTTCCGGCGACAATGGCTTTGGTCGCCTGGACCTGGTCGAGGATCGTCTGGTGGGCCTCAAGAGCCGCGAGTGCTATGAGGTCCCCGGCGCCCTGACGCTTATCACCGCCCACAAGGCGCTCGAGGACATTTGCGTCGAGGGCGACCTGCTCAAGGAGAAGATTAAGCTTGAGCAGGATTGGGCCACCGCCGTGTATAACGGCCAGTGGTACAGCCCGCTCAAAAACGCGCTCGATGCCTTTATGGCCGACACCCAGAAGTTCGTGACCGGCACCGTCCGTCTGAAGTTCTTTAAGGGCAACTGCCATGTCGTCGGCCGCAAGAGCCCCTTCAGCCTCTACGATTACGGCCTGGCCACCTACGACCGCGACACCACGTTTGATGAGAAGGCCAGCGCCGGCTTTATCGAGATCGATACGCTGTCGCTCAAGACGTGGGCTAAGGTCCAGGGTCCCAGCTCCGCTGCAGCCCAGGCCTAAGGCTTCTCTTCCTTGGTATCCGCGCGGCCCATCCGCGTGATACATAACGGGCTCACGGGGTCCCTACCTTTCGTTATGCTTGCTGACACTTCTTAACATCGGTGGCCCCTACGTTCCGCCCGCATATATGATGCCGCGTCTGCGGCTGAGTCCGAGCCCCGCCGGGGTTGTCCGGCGGGGCTCCTTCTATCAATTTGGCGGCTCTGTGCCTATATATGAGGAGTATTCATTATGTTCAATGCTATCGCGCATGCTTTGCTTGCCCTCGCGCCCGAGTTCGATGCTGCAAGGGTCGAGGACGTCCCTATGAGCCTGAAGGCCTGGATCGATGGTTCGCAGGGCAACATCCGGAGGGAGACGTTGGGCGCCAAGTGCATGGCGCGTCACTTCTTTGCAAATTAGCTACATGGCTCCGCACACGGTGGGGAATGTGTAAAACTAGCGGTTGAATAATCGCTTTAGCGACATGGCGTAACGCTTCGTGCGCCGATGTTTTGATATTTGATGAAAGGGGACGGTTCCATGGCTCTTTGGGGCGGTCGTTTTGAGGCGGGCGTGGCCGAGGTCACGCAGGAGTTTGGCGCGTCGCTGCCGGTCGACAAACATCTCTATAAGCAGGATATCGCCGGCTCTAAGGCGCATGCCAAAATGCTGGCGGCCCAGGGCATCATCAGTGCCGAGGACGAGCAGGCGATTGCCAAGGGCCTGACCGGAATCGAACAGGATATCGATGCCGGCAACTTCACCTTCGACATCAACGACGAAGACATTCATATGTCCATCGAGAGCGAGCTGACGCGTCGCATCGGCGAGGCCGGTAAGCGCTTGCATACCGGACGTTCGCGCAACGACCAGGTGGCGACCGACACACGCCTGGGCGTCAAGGCGCTGGCCAAGGAGCTCATGGAGGCCAATCTTGAGCTGCGCCATGTGCTGGTGGATGCGGCCAAGAAGTACGACAAGGTGATTCTGCCGGGCTACACGCACATGCAGCATGCTCAGCCCGTACTGCTGTCGCATCATCTGCTGGCGTATTCCTGGATGTTCGCGCGCGACTTTACGCGCCTGAAGGCCGCCTTTGATGCCGCCGACAACTGCCCGTTGGGTGCTGCCGCGCTTGCCGGCACGAGCTATCCGCTCGATCGCCAGTTGACGGCTGCCGAACTTGGCTTTGCGGGTGTGATCCCTAATTCGCTCGACGCTGTTTCCGATCGCGATTTCCTGCTCGATCTGCATTACGCCGGCTCCGTTATGGCTATGCACCTGTCGCGTCTTTCCGAGGAGATCGTGCTGTGGTCGAGCTCCGAATTTGGCTTTATCACGCTTTCAGACTCCTACTCCACCGGCTCGTCTATCATGCCGCAGAAGAAGAATCCCGACTTTGCCGAGCTTATCCGCGGTAAGAGCGGTCGCGTGTACGGCAACCTGGTGCAGCTGCTGGTAACCATGAAGGGCCTGCCGCTCGCTTATAACAAGGACTTGCAGGAGGACAAGGAGGGCGCGCTCGATACCGCTCACACGCTCATGCAGTGCCTGTCCGTTATGGCCGGAATGATTTCGACCTGGACCGTCAACGAGGATGCCATGGCGCGCGAGTGCGGCGTGGGGCATCTTGCCGCCACCGATGTTGCCGATTACCTGGCTAAGCGTGGTCTGCCGTTCCGTGAGGCACATGCCGTGGTGGGCCATCTGGTCCTGATGTGTGAGAAGCACGGCTGCAATCTTGAGGACCTGCCGTTTGAGGTGTTCCAGGAGGCAAGCCCGCTCTTTGAGCGCGACATTACCGAGGCGCTCGACATCCCGTCGATTGTCGCCGCACGCACGACCGAGGGCGGTACCGCCCCTGCCGCCGTTGCCGTGCAGCTGCAGCGTGCCGAGGCGCAGCTCGTGGCCGACGAAGGCGTGTTTGGATCGCTAACCAAGGTTGTCGAGATGGGTCACGGGGCAAAGTAAAGGTTTGGCTGAAGACGTATTGTCCATTTATTGATAAAGCGTTTTTGCTTTACGGGCGTCTGCTGATGCGGGCGCCCCTATTTTGCTGCTATGGGGGAGGGGCTTGTCGAGAACTTCTGTAGGACCTTTGGGCAGGTTGTGAAGGGGGTACGTTCGCGGGTGGCAACCGACCGCCCGCTCTGTTCGATGTGGTTGATGAGCGGTCGGATGGTACTCTAATCGGGCTTCGAAACAGAAGTGACACATATGGAGCGCTTTAATAAATTGCAGCGTTTCAATAAACAGCTTTTTGTTTAACTGCAGCTAAAACTCTGTTACGATGCAGTCCAGGCGGGTGCCGGAATGGGACTTGGGCACGCGCGAACCTACTTGAAAGGCTACCTTATGGCTATCGAGAAGACCTTCATCATGATTAAGCCCGACGCCGTGCGCGATCGCAAGATCGGCGAGATCGTTGCTCGTATTGAGCGTAGCGGCCTTGTCATCGAGCGCATGGAGATGACCACGCTCGAGCGCGCTACCGTCGAGGAGCACTACGCCCATCTGGCCGACAAGCCCTTCTTTGGCGGTCTCTGCGACTTTATGACGAGCGGTCCGGTCGTCAAGATGGTCGTTTCCGGTCTCTCCGCTGTCTCCAAGATGCGCACCCTTATGGGCACTACCAACCCGCTTGATGCTGCTCCTGGCACCATCCGCGGCGACTTCGCCGTCGATGTCAACGCCAACGTGATTCACGGCTCCGACTGCCTGGAGAACGCCGAGATCGAGATCAAGCGCTTCTTTGGCTAAACCAGCTTTGACTCCTTAAAGCTGTTAGCGTGTGGCTTGGGCGCCGCGGAGCTCCATCCGCGGCGCCCTTTTATATTCCAGTAGATTTTTGGGACATGCCTAGAAATCCACTAAAGAGCCCCCGCCTGGAATGTGCGTGCATTCCAGGCGGGGGCTGTCGCTAGCGTATGGCGTTGTAAGTCTTTAGGCCTCGTCGACGACCTTGAGACCGCGGGTCTGGTCGATCTCGTTGAGGAGGTTGACGCGACGCTCGTGGCGGCCGCCCTCGAACTCGGCGTCGAGCCACTCGTCGACGATCATCTTAGCGAGCTCGGAGCCAACGACGCGGGCGCCAAAGGCGAGCACGTTGGTGTTGTTGTGCATGCGGGAGAGCTTGGCGCTGAAGGGCTCGGAGCACACGACGGCGCGTACGCCCTCGACCTTGTTGGCAGCCAGGCTGATCCCGACGCCGGTACCGCAGATCAGGATGCCCAGGTCGACGTCGCCGTTGGCAACGGCCTTACCCACCTTGTAGCCGGCGATGGGGTAGTCAAAGCTCTCGGAGGTGTCGGTGCCAAAGTTCACGACCTCGCAGCCGCGCTCCTTCAGGTGCTCGGAAATGATGTTCTTGAGCTCGACGGCGGCGTGGTCGTTACCGATACCGATCTTCATAGATGGTTCCTCTCTGGTCTGTGCGGCGCAAATGCTAAAGGTGTTTACCGCGTTCGACTGCATGATAGCGCGACTTTTGTGTAAACGCTCGGGCGTTTTTTGATCAAACGCTTTAGCAGGCAACAAGACCCGCTTTTCATGAATGAATGCCGCCAGTTTGTGCTCGAGCGCCGTCCGCCGGAACCATGGTTGCGGTTTTTGATGCATTGTTATCAAATAGAAGAGCTAATTATTTTTGAGAGACCAGCCCGTTATGCAAGCAGGAGATACCTATGCCTACCGATTCCCTTCGTGATGCCGCGTTTTGCGATGTTTTGAACCGCGAGCTTGTCTGTGCGCTCGGCTGCACCGAGCCTATTGCCGTTGCCTATGCAGCGGCGTTGGCGAGCCAGACGCTCGGTTGCGAACCCGATCATATGGACGTTGCCTGCTCGGGCAACATCATCAAGAACGTTAAGAGCGTGACCGTGCCCAACTCGGGCGGTATGCACGGTATTGAAGCTGCAGCCGTGCTGGGTGCCGTGGGCGGTGACGCCAAGAGCGCGCTTGAGGTGCTCGAGAGCGTTAACGATGAAGACCGCGCTCGTGTGGCCGAGCTCCTCGCCGACGCCGGCTACTGCGATGTGTCGCTTGTCGAGGGTGTGCCCAACCTCTACATCAAGGTGACTGCGACGGCCGGGGGCCATACCGCGGCCGTCGAGATTACCGATCACCACACTAATGTCACGTGCCATACGCTCGATGGTATTCCGGTATGCGGCAAGTCGGCGGGGGAGTGCGCCGCCTGCGCCGAGCGCGTGGTGGCCGAGCGTGCGGCAGATAACGCCGATACGCCCATGTCCATTGATTCCATCATCGACTTTATCGAGGACGGTGACATTGAGGGCGCCCGCGCTGCCGTTGAGCGTCAGATTGAGCTGAATGGCGCAATCAGTGCCGAGGGCCTTGCGCACGCTTGGGGCGCCGAGGTGGGTCGTACGCTGCTGGGTGCTCGTGCCGATGACGTCGCCTGCCGTGCCCGTGCCCGTGCGGCCGCCGGGTCCGACGCCCGCATGAACGGTTGCGCGCTGCCGGTCGCCATTGTGTGCGGCTCGGGCAATCAAGGCATTACCTGCGCATTGCCCGTCATGGAGTATGCCGAGTACCTGCGTTGCGACCACGAGCGTCTGGTGCGCGCCGTGATGCTGTCCGATCTTATCGCCGTGCATATCAAGAGCTATATTGGTGCGCTTTCGGCGTTTTGCGGCGCTATTTGCGCCGCGTGCGGCGCCGGCGCTGCGATTACCTGGCTGTGCGGTGGCACGCGCGAGCAGATTGGCGCGACGGTCTCGAATACGCTCGGTAACGTGGGCGGCATCGTGTGCGACGGCGCCAAGGCGAGTTGTGCCGCCAAGATTTCGGCTGCCGTCGATGCGGCGATTCTGGGACATGACATGGCCATGCAGGGGCGTGGCTTCCGTGCCGGCGAGGGTTTGATCCAGGATACCGTCGAGCAGACGATTGCCAGCATGGGCTACGTGGGCCGTGTGGGTATGAAGGACACCGACGTCGAGATCCTCAACATCATGATCGGCAAAACCCAAGTGTGCTAGGACAGTTCGTCGGCTACTTGGTGTTCGTAGAAGGCTTCTACTACGGCGTTAAAGTCGCGGGCGAAGCCTTCCATGGTTCCGCGCCAGGTGACTCGGTTGGGCTTGCCCTGGCCTACATAGGCAGTCTGAATGCCGCAGGCGGGTTTAGGGAAGTCGCGTTTGGGATCGTTGCCCACCATAAGGACCTCGTGCGGTTCGAGCCCCATCACCTGAAGCTGCTCTAGATAGTAGGTGGCATCAGGCTTGCAGCGGGTGGCGTTTCCCATGTGCGTGACGAGCTCAAAGGGGGCGTCGGCCAGGTCGCCCCAACCCATGCGGCACTCGATGGCCCCCTGCGGAAAGCTGGGGTTGGTAAAGAGCGCGCAGCGCAGCCCTGCGTCCTGTACGGCCTGAAGCGCGGCGTGTGCGCCCGGCATGGCATGGGCGTTGATGAGTTCGTCATTCTTGTACGGAAGAACTTCGCGGTCGTAGTAGGTAAACGCCTCGTAGATAAGTGGGTCCGAGAGGCAAATGCCGCACCGGCGCTCAACCTCTTCTTGGTAGAACTCAAGATTGGTGCGATTGTCCGTGCCGCTGCGGCGATTGGCGTTGAGGTCGACCAGGATGGTGCCGAGGCGTGCCATCGTGCCACCGCGGCTGCGGCGCCCGATATCCGCGAGCATCGAAGAGACACCCTTAAAATAGCGAAGGATGAACGCGTTGAGGTTGATGCTAAGAAGCGTTTCGTCCATATCGAAAACGACTGCTTTGAGCACGCGGGCACCTTTCTCGAAAAATCGATCTAGAATCGTTGGCTCTGGATACTTTACCCCAAAGCCGAATGCCTGGCTGGTTATCGTCAAGTTGCGAAGACGTGTGTTCATAAGATTACGAAAAAGTCTCCACACGAGTAAAAAATCGCAGTTCACGCTTGAAATCGAACTCATTTCCCCGTAACCTATACGAACGTGATTGCATAAGCGTCACATTAGTATCTGTCGGCTCCCGAGTGTTCCTAAACGTTGTGTGCTTGTCGCACCCTTCTGTAGGTCCTAGCAATCGGGGCCCCGTAGTTCGAAAGGGGTCCACCTTTGAGTGAGATTCAGAACTCGTCCATTTTCTCTCTTGACGATGTCAACGAGGAGGAGATGAACAACCTCATCGACGGTACGATTACCGACTTTGATGAGGGCGATCTCGTTAACGGCACTGTCGTTAAGATCGAGCATGACGAGGTGCTCGTTGACATCGGATTCAAGTCCGAGGGCGTTATCCCGGTCCGCGAGCTGTCCATCCGCAAGGACGCTAACCCTGCAGACATCGTTGCACTCGGTGATCCCATCGAGGCCCTGGTTCTCCAGAAGGAGGACAAGGACGGTCGTCTGGTCCTGTCCAAGAAGCGTGCCGAGTACGAGCGTGCTTGGAACCGCATCGAGGAGAAGTTCA
>DXZQ01000019.1 GCA_019419585.1 Collinsella sp.
ACCTACAACAGCGCGGTTAACAGCCGCGTGCTCTACCATTGAGCTACCGAGGAATAGGTGCGTGCTCTCAAGCAACGAAGTTTATTATACGGACGAATCAGCTCAGGGCAAGAACTTTTTTAAGAATTTTTCTCCGCCTAGTCATTGGTGACGTTCTTAAACGACTAGTCATTCAAGAACGTCCCCAACGACTACTCATTTAAGTCTGTCCCCAATAACCACCCCCAAACTGTCGCACAACTGACAGCCATAGCAACGCCGCAGATAGAGGACGGACAGCGAAAACCCGCCAGAGCGAGCAAGGTGCCTTGAAACAAGGCGGCATTGACCTTCTGATCATGCCGCCGAAGCTGAAAGGCAGATTGCCGCTCTGGCGGGATTGCAGCGTCGGCCAGTTACGGCGTTCGGTAGAACGCCGTAACCCTAAGACTCGATATAGTCTTTGAGCTTGCTGCTGCGGCTGGGGTGGCGGAGCTTGGCCAAAGTCTTGGACTCGATCTGGCGGATACGCTCGCGCGTGACGCCAAACTCGCGACCGACCTCCTCGAGCGTGCGGGGATGCCCGTCGACAAGGCCAAAGCGCAGCTCGATAACCTTGCGCTCACGATCGGCAAGCGAGTCGAGCACCTGGGTGAGCTGCTCCTGCAGCATGGAGAAGCTGGCAGCATCGGGCGGAACGATAGCCTGGGAGTCCTCGATGAAGTCGCCCAGCTGGGAATCCTCTTCCTCGCCGATGGGGGTCTCGAGCGACACGGGCTCCTGCGAGATCTTCTGGATCTCGCGGACGCGGTCGGCGCTCATGTCCATCTCGGCACCGATCTCCTCGGGGGTCGGGTCGCGACCCAGATCCTGAAGGAGCTGGCGCTGCACGCGGACGAGCTTGTTGATAGTCTCGACCATATGCACGGGAATACGGATGGTACGGGCCTGATCGGCGATAGCGCGCGTAATGGCCTGACGGATCCACCACGTGGCGTACGTGGAGAACTTGAAGCCCTTCTGGTAGTCGAACTTCTCGACGGCGCGAATCAGACCGAGGTTGCCCTCCTGGATCAGGTCAAGGAACAGCATGCCGCGGCCGACATAGCGCTTGGCGATGGAGACGACCAGACGCAGGTTTGCGCTGATGAGCGCCTGCTTGGCTTCGAGGCCAACGTTCTCAATGCGCGTAAGACGACGCATCTCGGCACGCGTGAGCTCGAGCTCACCGGCATCGGCAGCCTCGAGCTTCTCGGTGGCCTCAAGACCGGCCTCGATCTTCATGGCCAGATCGACCTCTTCGGAGGCGGTCAGCAGGTCGACCTTGCCGATCTCCTTGAGGTACATACGAACCGGATCGCCGGTCAGCATCACCGTGGAGGCATCGATGCCACGCACGCGGGAGCGTGAACGGGACGTGCGCACGGTGCGCTTCTTCTTGCTCTTGGAAGAACCCATCTCGGCATCGGCCTGACGGGCCATCTTGAGCTCGTGATCGTCGAGCGAGCCGGAATCGTGCTCGTCGTCGTCATCGAAATCGTCGGTATCGGTATCGTTATCGTCATCGTCGACGTCCATGGGGGCGTCGTCGTTACCGCTCGCGGAGATAATCTGGATGCCGCTGTTGCGCAGCGCGGAATACACCGCGGTGAGCTGCTCGTCAGAAACATCGATATCCTTCAGGGCGACCTGAATCTCGTCCTCGGTTACCGAAGTCCTGTTTGAGCCGTTGCCCATGAGCTTTGCAACGTAGGATTCCAGCCCAGTACCCGTGCTCTCAGTCTTTTTTGGCACAGATTCTCCCTTCATAGTCCACAGGACTCAATACTTTAGCACACACATCGACGTCTATACCCAAAAAGAGGACAGGATATAAGCGAGAATACGCTGGTTGACCACAACATCTAGGCCTATTCGGCGTCTGCGGCCTCCAGACCGATCAAACGGAACGGGTCCGCCACGCCGCCGATCGACTTTTGCAGTTCGCGTTGACGCTGCGAATCCTGCGCGGCCTGCACGGTCAGCGCGCGACGGGCTTCATCATCGAGCGAACGGTCCTGGCGCAGCTTGGCCTGTGCGGCACGCATGCGGCGCTTGATGGTGTAGAGCTCGAGCGTATCGAGCATAAACACGATGTTCGTCTCGGTGGGGTGCTTGCTCGTCGCCGAGATGTGCCCGGCACTCACAAGCGTTGCCGCCTCGGGACACACCGAGCGCGCCGCATCCATGCAGGCTGCAGGATCGGTTCCCGGCGGCGTTGCCAGAACGGCCCATGCGATGGACTCGTGACGTGGGTCAACCCACTCGATAGAGCAGATGCGGTCGGCATACGTGCGGAACAGGTCGGGGTAGCTCGTGAGCATGGTCAGCAGCTCACGCTCCCCTGCCAAGGACTTACGCTCAAGATCAGTAAGAACCATCGGCGCCGCCGCAGCCGGAGCACCCGAACCATCAGTCACAGGTACAGCACCCATACCATCAGGCGCGTCGATCGGCGGCAGGTCGTCGACGACCTCCACGGGCGCGGCGCCGTAGGCATCGAGCGGGACGTAGTCATACGGCTCTTCTTCGACCGGCGCGGACACCGGCGGCGTCGCGCCCGATGCCCAAGCACCGCGAGATGCCCCCTGCGAACCAGACGTCCGACCGCCCGCGCTACCAGAGCGCTCAGCCTGTGCCCGCTGGCGCTCATAGTTCTGCTCACGACGTCGTTCCGCATCCTCGCGCTTGGCGACATCGCGAAACACACGGCCCGAGCTCGCACGCACTGTCTCCAGATCCAAACCCAACAGGTCGGCAATTTGAATAAAGTACGTGTCGATCATATAGCTGTCGCGCAGCGGATAGATAAGCGTCAGCGCATCCTCCAGCGCCTTGGCGCGACCGCCCGGCGTGGAGATGTCGCTCGACTCCTGCAGCGAACGGTACACGAAGTCCATGAGCGGCTCGGCGGCGTCAATGCGTTTCTGCAGCTCCCCTCCGCCGTGCGCCGTGATGAACTCCATGGGGTCGTTGCCGTCGGGCAGCACCACGCAGCGCAGGTCCATAGAATCCTGCTCGATAAATTGAATCGCGCGACGGGCGGCCTTCTGGCCCGCGGCATCGCCATCGAACATATACACGATACGCTTGGCAAAGCGGGTGAGCGTCTTGACGTGATGCTCCGTGAGCGCGGTGCCCAGCGTGGCGACAACGTTTTTAATCCCCGCCTCCCAACAGGCGATGCAGTCGGTATAGCCCTCAACCACGATGGCGGTATCTTGCGCGACGATAAACTCCTTGGCCCAATTAAAGCCGTAGAGGTTTCGCTTTTTATGAAACACGCTCGTCTCGGCGGTATTGAGGTACTTGGGTTGGCCGTCACCCATGATGCGACCGCCAAAGGCAATGTTGTGACCCTGCTCGTCAAAGATGGGGAACATCACGCGGTCGTAGAAGCGGTCGGCAAGCTGCCCGCGCCCGCGGCTCACGGCAACGTTGGCATCGATCATCTCCTGCGGGGTAAAACCCGCCTGGGACAGGTGCGACACCAGCGCGTTGCGGCCAGGCGCAAAGCCCAGGCAGTAGCGGCGGCAGACGTCGCCACCCATGCCGCGGCTGGCAAAGTACTCGCGCGGACGGCCGTCCTTACCGCGCATAAGCATGGTGTGATAGAACTGGGCGGTCTCAGCGCACAGATCGTAGATGCGGGCACGCTTGGTACCGCGCTCGCGGCGGTCTCCGGTGTCGTGCAGCTCAATACCCGCGCGATCGGCCAAAAAACGGATTGACTCGGGAAAGCTCAGGTTCTCGCGCTTCATGATATAGGTGAAGACGTCGCCACCCTCGCCGCAGCCAAAGCAATGCCACACCTGCGTGGCGGGAATAATGTGGAAGGACGGCGTCTTTTCGCCATGAAAAGGGCAGCAACCCCAAAACTCATGGCCGCGGGGCTTGAGCTCAACCGTTTCCTGCACGATGGCAACTAGGTCGGACGCAGCGCGGACCTGGTCTTTTTCCTCATCGCTAATCACGGATGCTCACCCCCTGCTCACCCAAGTTATGACGGATATCATCGATATTACCCTCGACGGTCGCGATCAACTCGTCCAGGGAATCGAACACGCGTGACGGACGCAGCCAGCGCGTAAACGCCAGCGAAACAGAAGCGCCGTACAGGTCGCCTGTATACCCAATTAAGTTGGCTTCGAGATGCGCAGATGCCGCATCGTCGGCATACGTTGGCGGCAGGCCGACGTTGACAGCAGCGGGCCACACGGTGTCATCGACCAGCACCAGACCCTCATAAACGCCATCGGCAGGCACCTGAATGCCGCCGGGAACCAGAAGGTTTGCCGTGGGAAAGCCCATGCCAGAACCCTCGTGACGGCCGCGAATAACACCGCCACGCACCATATACGGGCGGCCGAGTAACTCAGCAGCAAGCTCCACATGGCCCTGTCCCAGCTCAAGACGAATGCGGGTGGCGCAAATGGCCTCACCGCCCTCGCAAAGCAAGTCGTGCCCGTATACGTCAACGCCGCGCTCGGCACCCCAGGCGCGCATCTCGGCAACACCAGAAGCACCGCCACGACCTAGTCTAAAGTCACTGCCAACGCGAATCGAACGAATGTCGACCACGCGCGACAACAGTGCGAGAAAACCAACATGGTCGAGTGCCGCAACCTCTGGCGTAAAGGGAACGGCCACCACTGCATCGACCCCGGTTTGAGCCAGGGCATGCAGACGGTCGGCCGTCGTCATCAATTTTTGAGCGGGTGAAGGGCTCACGACAACGTCCGGGTCGGGATCGAAGGTAACTACGACCGCCTTGCAGCCATGGGCGCGGGCATCACGGACGAGCGCCGCAATAAGCTCCTGGTGTCCACGGTGCACACCATCGAACACGCCGATGGCGATGGAGGCAGCACCCAAGTGCTCGCACTCATCAAACGCACCGGCAGCAACGATGCGAGCCTCGTCCGACTCGCCCGCGAAAAAGATACGCGCGAGCTCGCTAGCGGACAACATCATCGAACACCGCCGATTGCCTGCGGAAACACGTGCTCCATGACAAAGCGGCCTCTCTCAATGCGGGCGAGCGCCTTGAGTCCCCCATCGAGCACCAGCGCAAACGGCGCCTTCGATGCATCAAAATCGGCAAGCGCACGCTCAACGGGAATGCGTCGGCCGCAGAGCAGGTCGTCGGCAAGATTGCCCGGCAAGTCAACACGCGTGGCGCCCAGAGCCGCAATGGGGTCCAGGGCAAAGCCAGCCGCGGACTCGGGAGAAAGCTCCTCGACCGCATGACAAGCGCCAATGGAAACAACACCGGAGGCCGTGCGGCGCAGCGCGGAAATGTGCGCGGCGCTCTCGCAGGCGCGGCCCAAGTCGCGAGCGAGCGCACGGATATAGGTACCCTTGCTCACCGAGAACGCCACGGTCCACACACACGTATCACCTTCGCCGCCCACGGCGATCAGGTCGGCGGCATAGACCTCGACGGGGCGCGGAGGTAGGTCCACCGCATTGCCCTCACGAGCAGACTTGTAAGCGCGAACGCCATTGACCGAGATAGCCGAAAACGCCGGCGGCACCTGCATCTGCGGACCCATCATGGCGGCCAAGCGCTCACGGGCATAGGCAGGATCGCGGAGCTCGTTGGCAACAGCCACCGTGCGGACCGCCTCGCCCTCCGCATCATCGGTATTGGTCTCGGCGCCAAACGAGATATCGGCGACGTAGCTTTTGGTATCGAGCGTGAGCATGCCCAGCAGACGGGTGGCCTGGCCCACACCCACCACCATGACACCCGATGCCATGGGGTCGAGCGTGCCGGCATGACCGACGCGCCGCTCATGGAGGGCGCGCCGGCATTGCGAGACCACATCGTGGGACGTGCAGCCCACCGGCTTATCGACAGCGAGCAGCATATTCAATTGAGAAGGCGTACGACGAGCCATGTACCATCCAAAAAGTTAAAGCTCGACGGTCACCGAAGCGGGATCCTCCCCCACCAGCTCGGCCAGCATGGGAAGTGCCACGGTGAGCGTCTCGAGAATCGTTCCGTTGTTGGAGAAACCGGCGGCAGCGGGATGTCCGCCTCCGCCAAAAGCAGCAGCGATCTCGGATACGTTGAGGTCGCCCTTGGAGCGCAGGTTGCCGCGCACCTTAGTATCGCCCTCAATGCCCTTCAGGAACAGGCAGACCTCCACGCCCATCACCGAGCGAACCACATCGACCAGGCCGTCGCACTCATCCGAGGTGACACCGCAAGCCTCAAGGTCACTCTGGTACGCGTAGCTATACGCGACGCGTCCGTGGGCCACCGTCTTGATACGACCCATAACGATGGACTTGAGGTGCAAAAACTCTACGCGCATGCTCTGGTAGACCTCGAGTGCAACGCGCGCTGGATCGGCACCGTGGGCAACCAGACGCGAGGCCGCATGGAAGGCGGCGGCATCGGCGTTTTGGTACTGAAAACGGCCGGTATCGGTAACCAAGCCACACAGCAGGCAGGTCGCAACGCCATCACGTGCGACAATGCCGCAATTGTCCAAGAAGCGGTCGATGATCATGGCGCAGGCTGCAGCTTCGACGCGCCTCAGGCTGAGCTCGGCAAACTCCTCGCGCGCCGGATGGTGATCGAAGCACACCACATGCTTGGAGCGACGAAGCACCTCGGCGGAATTATTGAGACGCTCGACGACCGGCACGTCCACCGAGATGAACAGGTCCGGATTGCCGGTGTACGCAGATGCCGGCACCAGGCGATCGGAGCCTTCCATAAAGCGGTAAATGCGCGGAACTGGGTCATCATCTGCCAGCAGCAGCGCAATGTCCTTGTTGGGGAAAAACTTCATGAGCGAAAGGCCCAGACCCAAAACGGAGCCCAAGGCATCGCCATCGGGAGAAGTATGTCCCGAAATCGCAATGGAGGACGCACCCTCGATGAGCTCGAGGATGCGTCGCTGAATATCTGCAGACTCGCACGAGGCGAGGTCGGCGGAATTAGTCATCTAAAGCTGCCTCCTGGGCGGCATCCGCTATCGGATAGCCGTCCTCGTCCTTTTCGATCGCAAGCGTGGCGGGAACGTTTTCCAGCGCACGCGTGATGCGCTCGGCCTCATCGGTCGAGCGATCGATGCGAAAATCGAGCTCGGGCGTAACACGCCAATCGAGCGAGCGAGCCAACAGGCTGCGAATACGGCCCTTAGCGCTTGCGAGCGCCTCCATGACCTCGTCGTAGCGGCTCGCATCGCACGACACGTACACGCGCGCGAACGAACGGTCCACCGCGACCTCGACCGCGGTCAAAGTAACCAGGTCGAGACGCGGATCGGAAACCTCAAAGAGCAGGATATAACCGAGCTTCTCGCGAAGCTGCTCGCCCAGACGGCGGGTTGCCTGCGTTTGCTTCATAGCGCTACCCCCTACTCGGTACGGGCAACCTGGTCGATACGATAACCCTCGATCTGGTCGCCGGGCTTGATGTCCTGGAAGTTCTCCAGGCCAATGCCGCCCTCGGAACCGCTCTTGAGGCTCTTGGCCTCGTCCTTGTAGTGACGCATCGAGGCGATCTTGCCGTTGAAGACCACGATGCCGTCGCGCACCAGACGCACGGAATCGGTCGCGGCGATCTCGCCCTCTTCGACGCGGACACCGGCGGCGATACCGACTTTAGGCACCTTGAAGGTGTCCAGGACGGTCGCGGTACCCGTGGAGACCTCGACCTCGGTGGGCTTGAGCATGCCGATACGGGCAGCGTCGAGCTCCTCGAGGCACTTGTAGATGACGTCGTAGCAACGGATCTCGACGCCCTCGCGCTCGGCGGCGGAACGCGCCTTACCGTCGGGGCGGACACCAAAGCCGATGATGATGGCGTTGGAGGCGTCGGCCAGGACGACGTCGGTCTCGTTGATGGCACCAACGGCGGAGTGGATCGTGTTGATGCGAACCTCGGACTGATCCATCTTGTCGAGCGAGTCCTGAAGGGCCTCGATGGAACCCTGGACGTCGGCCTTGATGATCAGGTTGAGCTCCTTGACCTCGGCGTCGGCAATGGTCTCGAAGAGGTTCTCGAGCGTGACGTGCTTGACGCGGCTCTGCTCCTCGATACGGGCCTTGAGCGAACGCTCGTCCGCAAGGGCACGAGCCTCGCGCTCGTCCTCGAACACGCGGAACTCGTCACCGGCGTTGGGTACGGACTGCAGACCCAGGATCTCGACGGCGTCGGAGGGACCGGCCTCGGTGACGGCGCGGCCCTTGGGGTCGAGCATGGCGCGGACGCGGCCGTAGGTGAGGCCGGCGACCAGCGTATCGCCCACGTGCAGGGTACCGCGGGTCACGAGCACGGTAGCGACCGAGCCGCGGCCCTTGTCGAGCTTGGCCTCGAGGACGTTGCCGGAGGCAAAGGTGTCCGGGTTGGCCTTGAGCTCGAGCACGTCGGCCTGGAGCAGCACGGTCTCGAGCAGATCGTCGATACCGATCTTCTGCTTGGCCGAAATGTTGACGAACATGTTCTGTCCGCCCCACTCCTCGGGGATGACACCGTACTCGGTGAGCTCCTGGCGCACGCGGTCGGGGTTGGCACCCGGCTTATCGATCTTGTTGACGGCGACGACGATGGGTACGCCGGCGGCCTTGGCATGGTTGATCGACTCGACGGTCTGGGGCATGACGCCGTCGTCGGCGGCCACGATCAGAATGACGATGTCGGTCACCTTGGCACCACGGGCACGCATGGCCGTAAAGGTGGCGTGGCCCGGGGTATCGATGAAGGTGATCTTGCGGTCGTTGATCATGACCTGCGAAGCGCCGATGGCCTGCGTGATGCCGCCCGCCTCGCCGGCAGCGACGCCGGTGTGACGGATAGCGTCGAGCAGCGACGTCTTGCCGTGGTCGACGTGGCCCATGACGGTGACGACCGGGGCGCGCGGCTTAAGGTCGGCGGGATCGTCGTAGAACGAGAAGGTGTTCTCCTCCTCGGGGGTGATGATCTTGATCTGTCGGCCCAGGTCGTCGGCAACGAGCTCGACGAGGTCGTCGGACATGGACTGCGTCATGGTGAGCGGCGTGCCCAGCAGGAACAGGCGCTTGATGATGTCGTTGGCCGGAACGTCGAGCGCCTCGGCGAGCTCCTGGACGGTAACGCCCTGGGAGACCTTGATGGCGTCGAGCTCCTCGGGGTTCACGCCCTGGGCCAGCGCCTCCTCTATCTTGCGCTCCTCCTGAGCCTTGGCAGCCTCGCGCTCGCGCTTCTCCTTGCGCTTCTTGCGGCGACCGGTGGACTCGCGAGAGGCCTCCTCGACGGCAGCACGAGCCTCCTCGAGTACCTTCTCGCGGCTATACTCCTCGGCCTCGCGAGCCATGCGGCTATAGTGGTCCTCTTCGTTGTTGTGACCGCCCTTGCGCTTCTTGCCCTTGCCCTGCTTATCGGGGTTGGGGAAGTCCATGCCGGCAGCGACGTTGTTGCTGGCGTTGGTGCGATGGCTGTGCGGACGGCTCTCGGAGGCGTTGCGCTCGGAGTTGTTGTCGGAGGCGTTGCGATCGTTACGACGGCCACCGCGGCGGTCGTTGTTGCCGCCACGACGGTTACCGCGCTCAGCGGCGCGCTCGGCCTTGGCCTTGTCCTCGGCGTCCTTCTTCTCCTTGAGCACGGTCTCCTGTGCGGCGATCTGGTCGAGCAGCGAACGGAAGCGCGAACCGGAGTCGGAAGCGGGAACGGCGCGGCGCTGGGCCTCGCGGGCAGCCTCCTCCTTCTCGCGGGCAAGGCGCTCCTGCTCGGCCTTCTTCTTGGCCTCAGCCTCGGCACGGGCGGCCTCCTCGGCAGCCTGAGCTGCGGCAAACTGGCGGCGCTCCTCCTCGCGTGCCTTCTCGGCAGCGATGCGCTCGCGCTCGGCCTCGGCGGCGCGTGCGGCCTCCTCGGCGGCAGCTGCCTGCTCCTCGGCCTTCTTGGCGGCCTCGACTTCCTGAGCGCGGGCCTCGATCACCGAGGCGAGTTGTTTGCGGACCATGGCGACATAGGCGTCCTCCAGAGTGGAGGAAGCGGACTTAGCGGGAATCTTCATATCGGCGAGATGACCCATCAGTTCCTTGGAGGTCATGCCGAACTCTTTGGCCAGGGTGGACACACGGACTTTTGCCATATGACTTCACCTACCCTTTCTGGCACCTTGGGTGCCTAGAGACTGAACGAGCGTGAGAGACGCGCCGGGACCTGCCCGGCGCGACCGCGCGCTAGATCAGGTCCTCCGCATCATCGAAGGCGTCGGTGTCGTGGACACCGCAGAAACGGGAGCCGGGACGAGCCTGGTTGCGGCACTGGACGCCGTCCTCGGACACGTACTCGCAGCGACGGACGTCCTCGTCCTCCTCGTCACCGATCAGGTCGGCGGCGGGCTCCTCGTGAACGGGAACGTTCTTGAGGATGTCGGCGGCAAGCGTCTCGGACTTGATGTCGATGTGCCAGCCGGTCAGGCGCGCGGCGAGGCGGGCGTTCTGGCCCTCCTTGCCGATGGCGAGGGACAGCTGGTCGTCGGGCACGATGACGCCGGCGTAGGCCTTCTCCTCGTCGATGAGGACGCGGGTGACCTTGGCAGGCGACAGGGCGTTGGCGACGTAGACGGCAGGATCGGCATCCCACAGGATGACGTCGACGCGCTCGCCACGGAGCTCGCCCACGACAGCGCGAACACGGCTGCCCTTGGGGCCGACGCAGGCGCCCACGGGATCCAGACGGTCGTCGAGCGAGTGGACGGCTACCTTGGAACGCTGGCCGGGCTCGCGGGCGATCGACTTGATCTGGACGGTGCCCTCATAGATCTCGGGCACCTCCTGCTCAAACAGACGACGCATGAGCTCGGGGTGGGTGCGGGAGATGACAATCGGCGGACGGCTGTGCTCGCCGCGAACCGGTTGCAGGTTGGAGTTGGGGTCGCGTACGTCGATGATCACGGCCTTGATGTGCTGGTTGTGCAGGTAGCGCTCGCCCATCGGGCGCTCGTTGCGCTCGTTCTCGTAACGGCGCTGGTCGAAGTGCGGCAGCTCGGCCTCGACGCCCTCGCGGATCTTGACGATCGTGAAGTCGGGCGTGGACTGCAGCACGGTGCCGCTGATGAGGTCACCGATGCGGCCGGAGAACTCCTCGTAGATCTGCTCGCGGGCGGAGTTGCGCACGATGGCGTTGATCTCGGCCTTGGCGTGCTGGGCGGCGATGCGGCTCGTGTTCTTGGGGGTGACGTCGATCTCCTCGAACTCGGTGAAGTTGCCCTCCTCGTCCATGGAATCGTCGATCGGCTCCAGGCGGTAGACGTAGATCTTGCCGGTGGTGCGGTCGATGGTCACCTTGGCGCCCCACTCAAGATGCAGGATCTCGGCATAGCTCTTGGCGAGCGACTGCTCCAGGCGGTCGATCAGGTAGAGCTGGTCGATGTGCTTCTCCTGGCAAAGCTCCATCAGGGCGGACATCATGTCGGATGCTGCCATCTTACTTTCCTTCCTTCGCGGGCTTGAAGTCGTAGGTGGGCTTCAACTTGCACTTTTTAACATCAGAGAAATCGAGGGTAACGGACTCGCCGCCCTCGAGCTCAAGGGTCACGTTCGTCTCGGTGGCGGCGGCAATCTTGCCGGCGTACTTGCGACGGCCCTCGGTGGCGGTGGAGGTGAGCTCACAGTTTTCGCCCACAAAGCGGGCAAAGTCACTCGGGCGGCGCAGCGGGCGCGCCATACCCGGGCTCGACACCTCGAGCGTATAGCTCGAAGAGATGGGGTCGAGCTCCTCAATTACATCGCCGACCCACTTGGTGTTGGCCGTGACGTCGTTGAGCGACAGGCTCTGACCCTCGGCACCCTCGATACGCACGCGCACGCAGGGGGCCTTGGTGGCACCCACGAGCTCGACGTCGACGATGTCGACATCGTGCTGGGGGGCGACGGCCTCGAGCGCGTCGATGATCGCCTGCTCGGTCTTGGTCTTGACCATTGCGGCACCTCCATCCATACAAAAAAGAAGCGGGGCCGAAACCCCACTTCTTTCAATTACAACTTCATTTGCAAGCAAACTATAACAATAGCTGCGGAAACGTGCAAGCACAGTACGAATCTGCAGGTCAGCGTGCGCACAGCTTCTCCACAAGAATAGGACAATTGACCGCAGACATCAGGGCAGGTACATGAAAAACGAGGGACGACCCAACCGGATCGCCCCTCGTCTTTTATGCGTCAGTTAAGCGCGCAATGCTTACTTGACCACCAGGTTGACCAGCTTGCCGGGCACGCAGATGGCCTTGACGACCGTCTTGCCCTCAAGCCACTTGGCGACGGCTTCCTCGGCGGCAGCCTGCATATCCTCATTGGAGGCATCACGGGCGACGTCGACGCGGCCGCGGACCTTGCCGAGCACCTGCACGACGATCTGCACCGTGTCCTCGATGGACTCGGCCAGGTCGAACTCGGGCCAGGCGGCGGTGTAGGCGTTGCCCTCGCAGCCGAGTGCCTCGTGCCACAGCTCGTCGGCCCAGAACGGGCAGATGGGGGCGAGGACGCTCACGATATCCTTGGCCACGCCGTAGCACAGTGCCTTGTCGCGGGCGGTACCCTCGGTAGCGTTGAGGTAGGCGCTCGCCGCGTTGACGAGCTCCATGACGGCCGAGATCGCGGTGTTGAACTGGCCGCGATCGAAGTCCTCGGTGCACTTGGCGATAGTGCGGTGACGCTCGCGGTAGAGCTTCATCGCGGTCTCGTCGAGCGCGGACCTGTCGAAGGCCACGTTGGCGTCACCCGACTGGACGAGCTGCCACACGATACGCCAGGCGCGTTTAATGAAGCGGTTGGCGCCCTCAACGGCCTTGGGATCCCAGTCGAAGTCCTTCTCGGGCGGGGCGATAAACAGGATCGCCAGACGCATGGTGTCGGCGCCGTAGGGCTCGATGACCGAGCTCGGGGGCACGACGTTGCCCTTGGACTTGGACATGGTGTCGCCGTTTTCGTCCTTGACCATGCCCTGGCACAGCAGGTTGGTGAAGGGCTCGTCAACGCTCAGCAGGCCCAGGTCGCGCAGTGCCTTGGTAAAGAAGCGACTGTAGAGCAGGTGCAAAATGGCGTGCTCGATGCCGCCGATGTAGTTATCGACGGGCATCCAGCGATCGGCGGCCTCGCGGGAGAAGGGCAGCTCGGTGTTGTGCGGATCGGTATAGCGCAGGTAATACCAGCTGGAGCAGGTAAAGGTGTCCATGGTATCGGTCTCGCGCTTGGCTGGGCGACCGCAGACCGGGCAGGTGGTCTCGTAGAACTCCTTGCACTCGGCGAGGGTCTCGCCGGCGCCCAAGTCCAGGTTCTCGGGCAGCGTCACCGGCAGCTGATCCTCGGGCACGGGCACGATGCCGCAGTGCTCGCAGTGAATGGCCGGGATGGGGTTGCCCCAATAACGCTGGCGGCTGATGAGCCAGTCGCGCAGACGGAACTCGACCTTGCGACGGCCGCAGCCCATGGCCTCGAGGTCGGCCACGATGGCAGCCTCGCCCTCGGAGTGCTTGCCGCCGCGCATGCCGGTGTACTTGCCGGACTGGACGAGTGTGCCCTCAGCAGCGTGGGCGCAATCCCAGTCGACGGTCTCGGCATGGAAGGTATCGATGGTCTCACCGCTGGCCTCGACGGCAGCGCGGTCGTCATCGTCCAGGATGATCGGCACGATGGGCAGGTCGTACTTACGGGCAAACTCAAAGTCGCGCTGGTCGCCGCAGGGAACGGCCATGACGGCGCCGGTGCCGTAGTCGGCAACGACATAATCGGCAACCCACACGGGGACCTTCTCGCCGTTGACGGGGTTCACCACGTAGCGACCGGTAAAGGCACCGTGCTTCTCGAGGGTGCCCTGGGCACGCTCGACCGCAGAGATATGCTTGGAGTCCTCGACGATCTTGGTGACGGCCTCCTCGTACTCCGTGCCCTCGACGAGCTCGTGCAGGCGCGCGTACTCGGGAGCCAGGACAAAGAAGGAGACACCGAAGAGCGTGTCGGCACGCGTGGTGAAGACGGTGATCTTACCCTCGTCGCCCTCGATGGGCTCGCCATCCTGGTCGCACAGGGTAAAGTCGACCTCGGCGCCCTCGGAGCGACCGATCCAGTTGGCCTGCATCTGCTTGACGCGCTCGGGCCAGCCGGGGAGCTTCTCCAAGTCGTCGAGCAGCTCCTGAGAGTACTCGGTAATCTTGTAGTACCACTGCTCAAGGTCGCGCTTCTCGGGCTCGGTGCCGCAGCGCCAGCACTTGCCCTCGGTAACCTGCTCGTTGGCCAGAACGGTCTTACAAGTGGGGCACCAGTTGACCGGGTTCTTCTTGCGATAGACCAGGCCCTTTTCCCACATCTTCTCAAAGATCCACTGACCCCAGCGGTAGTAGTCGGGGCTGCAAGTCTTGACCATGCGATCCAGATCGTAGGAGAAGCCCATGCGCTTCATCGTGGCGAGCGCCTGGTCCATGTTCTTATACGTCCAGGCGGCAGCCTGCGTGTTGTGCTTGATGGCGGCGTTCTCGGCAGGCAGGCCAAAGGCGTCAAAGCCGATGGGGTGCAGCACGTCGTAGCCGCGCATGCGGGCCTGACGGGCCATGGCATCGCCGATGGTATAGTTGCGCGCGTGGCCCATGTGCAGGTCGCCCGACGGATACGGGAACATCTCGAGCACATACTTCTTGGGCTTGCTCTCGTCGGTGTCGACGGCAAAGAGGTTGGAGTCCTCCCAGGCCTTCATCCACTTGGACTCAATGGCCTGCGCGTCGTAGGCAGGGATCTCGTCCTTATGATCTGTGCAATCGCACATATCAGCTCCTTTAATCTTAGCTGGGGTCGGGCGGCTTGGCTTTATTCGCTACTGCGGACAGTCCTGCGCAAGACGAAGAGCACATTAAGTGCTCTTCTTTGCGTGCGGAACTTGTAGCGAACAAAGCCAAGCCGCCCGACCCTAAGGTTAACTTGACTGATGATAGCAAATACGACAAGCGAGATGCCTGCGACTTGCGGGCATCTCGCTTTATCTAAATAACGTGGTTGGGAATCAACCTTTGTCTGAAACTCGTTCTAGCACGAACGGGTTTTCCAGGTGCCGCAGATTGCCGTGAAAGAGGAGCGCCGCGTACTTAAGTACGCAAGCGACGGTTTGAACGGCAAGGTGCGGTGCCTGGGAAAGCCGCTTATCGATAAGACACAGACTGCTGGGAGTCTTTCACGACTACATCGTGGGCGCCGCCTTCGACGATCGAGGTCGAGCTCACCAGGGTCAGGCGTGCCTTTTCCTGAAGCTCGGGGATCGAGAGGGCACCGCAGTTGCACATCGTGGACTTGACCTTGTAGAGCGTGCCGCCCACGCCGTCTTTGAGGGAGCCGGCATAGGGAACATAGGAGTCGACGCCCTCGACGAAGCTGAGCTTCGCGGCGCCGCCCAGGTCGTAGCGCTGCCAGTTGCGGGCACGCGCAGAGCCCTCGCCCCAGTACTCCTTCATGTACTGACCGTTCACGTTGACGCGCTCAGTCGGGCTCTCATCAAAGCGGGCGAAGTAGCGGCCCAGCATCATAAAGTCGGCGCCCATGGCAAGGGCGAGCGTCATGTGGTAGTCGTAGACGATGCCGCCGTCGGAGCACACGGGCACGTAGACGCCGGTCTCCTCGTAGTACTCGTCGCGAGCACGGCAGACATCGATCAGCGCGGTGGCCTGGCCACGGCCGATACCCTTGGTCTCACGGGTGATGCAGATGGAGCCGCCGCCGATACCGACCTTGATGAAGTCGGCACCACAGTCGGCCAGGAAGCGGAAGCCCTCGGCGTCGACGACGTTACCGGCACCAACCTTGACGTCCTCGCCGTAGTTGGCGCGGATCCACTCGATAGTGCGCTTCTGCCACTCGCTGAAGCCCTCGGAGGAGTCGATGCACAGAACGTCGGCACCGGCCTCGATGAGCAGCGGCACGCGCTCGGCATAGTCGCGGGTGTTGATACCGGCGCCGACCATGTAGCGCTTGTCGTTATCGAGCAGCTCGTTGGGGTTGGTCTTGTGGCTATCGTAGTCCTTGCGGAAGACGATGCCCATGAGGTGATCGTTATCGTCGACGATGGGCAGGGCGTTGAGCTTGTTGTCCCAGATGACGTCGTTAGCGACCTTGAGGCTGATGTTCTTGTCGCCCACGATGAGCTGCTCACGCGGGGTCATGAACTCGGAGACCTTCGTCTGGTGGTCATCGCGACTGGGACGATAGTCACGGCTGGTGACGATGCCCAGGAGCTTACCCTTGGGAGTGCCGTCGTCGGTAACCGGCATGGTGGAGTGACCGGTCTTCTCCTTGAGCTCGATGACCTGCTCCATGGTCATGTCGGGGGTCAGCGTGGAATCGGACTGAACGAAGCCGGCCTTGTGATCCTTGACGGCCTTGACCATGGCGGCCTCGGACTCGGCGCTCTGGGAACCGTAAATGAAGGACAGGCCACCCTCGGTAGCGAGCGCGACACCCATGTCGACGCCCGAGACGGACTGCATGATGGCGGAAACCATGGGGATGTTCAGGGTGATTGCCGGCTTCTCACCGCGCTTAAAGCGGGTTAGCGGCGTCTTAAGAGAGACGTTGTTGGGAATGCACTGCGAGGACGAGTAACCAGGGACCAGCAGATACTCCGAAAACGTGTGGGACTCACCGGGAAAGAACGTAGCCATGTTTCTCCTTTTTCCATGCGACCGGTCGGCTGCAGGCCTCGTAGGACCCAGCCCAACCTTGGGCGCCCAATACTGGGGAAGTATCTTAACGCACTTTGACTGCTACAATGCATGATTTAAGAAGAGCACACGAGGGTTTGACGCAGGCTTTGCGTTTGCCCAGCAAACACTTTAGCGGGGAGACGTGGAGCGTATGGAGTACAAGACGACGGCAAAGTTGGTCATTCAAGCGTGCGACAAAGATCTGCCGGGCGTGTTTGGACACGGCTGTGTCTTGCTGCTGCAGGGTATCGCCCGCGAGCACTCGCTCAACCGCGCCGCCAAGAGCATGGGCATGGCGTATTCCAAGGCCTGGCGCATTGTAAACGAGGCAGAAGGTCAGCTGGGCTGCAAGCTCATCGAGCGCGACGGCGCCCGCGGATCCACGCTCACGCCCGCCGGAGAGCGAGCCATAGCGGCCTACGAGGAGCTGCAGACCGACATCAACAACGTCATTGCCACCAAAGCAAACGACCTCATCGCCAGCATCAAAGAGTAGCCAATTTGGGACGGGGCTTTTAGCTACCCAACCCCTTCTCATAAGTTGCGGTGAAGTAGGGACTGTTTATGCGGTTAAAGCCGTAAATCAATCCCTATTTCACCGCAACTTATGGAGTCGAGGATGATTTAGCTAGTTGCGGAGGGCGTTATCTAGGACGGACGCTACGACCAGGGGGTTGTCGGTGCCGGCGAAGAGGCGGATGGTGCTCCCCTGCTTGCCGCGCGTGGCCGAGAGGCGCGTCGTTGCGCCGCCGGCAGGCGATGTGCGAAACTCCCCCGGCAAAGCGTCGAACAGCTCTCCCGCGCTACGCTCGATAAGGTCAAATTCAACTGCCGGGCCAAAACCATGCTCGAGGATTCCCGTTGCAACCGCATGGTCGGGATGAGAGCTCAGCCCGGGATAGCGCACGTTGCGCACCATCTCGTTGGCGGCCAGATACTCGGCCAGCGCACGTGCGCGGTCAAAGTGAGCCTGCATGCGAGCGTCGAGCGAGTCGAACCCGCGCTCCAGCACAGCGGCCTCGTCAGCAGGCAAATCAAGCTTGGCCAAGCCACAGCCCTCAAGCAGGGCATGCGCGCACTCGGCAGCAGCATCCACATGATGGCGTTTGAGCTGCGAGCGCGCCACCGAAGCGGCAACGAGTTTGCACGGAGCCTTGCCGGCGCACACGCGATCGAGCGCCTCAAGCGACAGCGCAGCACCCAGCCGCAGCGGATCGCAGCCAAAAGCCGACGCCACGATGTTGTCCACAACCAGCAGCGCGTGGGCCTCACGAGCAGCGCGGCCCAGAGCGCGCAGATCGGGCACACGCAGACCAAAGCCACCGATTGAGTTAACAAACCACCACAGGTGCGACCCCTCGGCATCAAACGAAGCATCAAAGCCCTCGGACGCGGCAGCAAACGCATCGGCGGACCCCGAGCCCACCAGCGCGACATCGCAGCCATCAAAGCCGCGCGCAAACGCATCGACAAAGTCGTCCGCAAAGGCCACCAGGCGGTCACCGGGACGCACAATACCCAGCAGCGACAGAGCCGCCGGCACATGCGGGGCCGCAACAAGACGCGCCTCACGCGCGCCGGTCCTTACAGCCCAGGCCTCTTCTAGCTGCTGTACATCCACAAGGCATCGCCCCTTCATAAGCAAAAACCCACGATGCGGGTGTTCCCCTCATCGTGGGCAACGGCTGCAGTATAGCGCCGATATGCGACGAAACGCCTAGATATTGAGCGTGTGATAGTTCACGCTCGCACCCGGAGCGTCAACGGTCACGCCATAGGCCTCGGGATAGATGCGCGTCGAAAACACGAGCGCGCCATCGTTCACAAACACCTCGACCGACGAGACATCACCAACAATGCGCACATTACGAACCTCGTCGATGGGCTCCCAGCGCATGGTACGACCGCAGCCGGCAGAAGCGCGACCCTCATCGGTAAATCGCATCTCAAAGCGCGAGGGCAGTTCGTCCCCAGCGGGCACAAGCGCCAGCTTTAGCTCGCCATCAACGGTCGCGGTAAACGCGCCGTCGACACCGTCAACAACAACGTCAAAGCAGGTATCGCCGGCAACCTCCAAAGAGCCCTCCCCCACACGCACCGAGGCATAATGGAGCTCGATCTCGCGCGCCGGCTGCTGCAGCACCACGCCGCCGTCACCGGCCGTAAGCTCGCGCGGCACTGTCATGCAGTGCTGCCAGCCGCACGCCACGGTGGGCGCATTGTCATAGGTCGGCTCATCGGGCATGCCCATCCAGCCGATCAAAATGTGGCGACCATCCTCGGACGTAAACTCCTGCGGAGCATAGAAGTCAAAACCGGCGTCCCACAGGCGGAACTCGCCCAGCTCATAAGCGTCATTGCCACCGGTAATGTCGCCCGTTACAGGCATGTAGCCAGCAGCGTATACGTTGCCGCGGTCCCAACGGCCGCCCTCAAGCCCCTGGGGAGAGAAGGACAGCCACTTCGCCGGCACACCACCATCCGCCTCAAGCTCCAGATACCCCGGGCACTCCCACATAAAGCCAAAGCGCTCGGACGTAGAAACACGGCTCTCGAGCTCCCAGCTCAGCATATCGGGCGAGCCATACACCAGGATCTCGCCCACATCGCGCCCGGCACCCTCGCCGTGCATCGCACAAAAACGGCTCTCGACATGCGGCCCGTCCACGCGACGACGCGCGCCCAGCACCATGTGATTACGCCCATCATCATCGCGCCACACCTTGGGGTCACGCACGTGGCAGGTCAAATCCTCGGGATAATCCTCGGACGCCAACACCACGCGCTTTTGGCTGAACTCCCGACCGGCAAGACCATCAACGCTCTCGACATAAACAGTATCGGCGCGGCGGCCGGTATTGACGTAGTCGTACGTGCCGTCCGCATCGGAAAGCTTCACGTTGCCCGTGTACAGTACGCGAATGCGACCGTCTTCGGCAAGCGCGGAGCCCGAATACACGCCATGGCAATCGAACGGCTCGTCGGGCAGCAGTGGAGCGCCAACGTAGTCCCACGTCATAAGGTCGCGACTCGTCGCATGACCCCAAGCCTTAACGCCACCCTCGACATCAAACGGCGCATACTGAAAATAGGCATGGAACACGCCGCCCGCCTGGCAAAGACCGTTGGGGTCGTTGAGCCAGCCAGCCGGCGGCATAATATGGAAGCGCTGGCCATACACGCCATGACCGCACTCAGAGGCGGCGGCGTCAACAGCGGCAACCAACTTTGCAAGGTCGCGGCCAAGTGCATTAGACATATCAAAGTCCTAACGGATCGAAAGTTACAAGGCGCCAGAGATCGGCACCAGATACGGGAAACGCCCGCGAGCATACAACCCGCGGGCACCCCTCAATCAAAAACTCTTAGGCCTGCTCGGAAGCCTTGGGCTCATCCTTGTACAGGACAAACGAGATGGCAAAGGACACGACCGCGGCGACCGCAAACATGATCGCGTACTGCACGGGCTGTGCCAGGCACAGCAGGATACCGAAGATGCCGGTAACGCCGGTGCCGGAAGCGGCAAGCGAGGTGAGAGCGCAGACCAGGGCCCGCAACCGCCGCCGATGCAGCCGGCGATGAAAGGCTTAAAGAAGCGCAGGTTCACACCAAAGATGGCCGGCTCGGTAATGCCCATGAAGGCGGACAGAGCGGAAGGAAGCGCCAGGCCCTTGATCTTGGCATCGCGGGTCTTAAAGGCAACGGCAAGTGCGGCGCCACCCTGGGCGATATTGGCAGCGCTGGCGATGGGCAGCCAATAGGTCACGCCGTACTGGGCGAGCTGGCCCAGGTCGATGGCGGTGTACATCTGGTGGATACCGGTAACGACCGTGGGGGCATAGAACAGGCCGACGATAAAGGAACCGATGCCGAAGGGCAGGGTCAGCAGGGTCTGGATCAGACCGAGGATGGCGTTCTCGGCCCAGACAAAGATGGGGCCGACGGCAACAAGAGTCACGAGCACGGTCACGAACACCGAGACAAGCGGAGTCACAAAGAGATCGAACATCTCGGGAACGATCTTGTGCAGGCGCTTCTCGAGGAAGGCGAGAATGGCACAGGCGATGACGATGGGGATCACATGACCCTGATAGCCGACCCACTCAAAGCTGTACACGCCGGGGATGACGTTGACCATGGTCTGCACGCCCTCGGAGGAAAACGTATAGGCGCTCTGCAGCGAGGAGTTGATGAATGCACCACCGACGACGGCGCCCAGGTACGGGTTGGCGCCAAAGGCCTTAGCCGCGGAGTAACCGATCAGGATCTGCAGAATGCCAAAGGACGTGCCCGAGACCAGGTCGGCAATCTTATAAATAAAGTTATTGGTGTCGAGCGCGATAAAGCCGTTGGAGGCCATAAAGTTGAGGGCGCTCATAATGCCCAGCAGCAGGCCCGAAGCCACGATGGCGGGGATGATGGGGACAAAGACGTCGCCGAGCACCTTAATGGCACGCATAAAGATGTTCTGCTGCTGCGCCGCCGCCTCCTTGACCTCGGCCTTGGTGGCAGCCTCGACGCCGCTGAGCGCAATGAACTCGTCGTAGACCTTGTTGACGGTGCCAGTGCCAAAAATAATCTGGAGCTGGCCCTGGGCCTCAAAGACGCCCTTGGCGCCGTCGATATTCTCGAGGGCCTCCTTGTCGACCTTGGCGTTATCGGCAATCACAAGGCGCAGACGCGTGGCGCAGTGTGCGGCCGAAACAACGTTGCCGGCGCCACCGATGTTGTCGAGCACCTCTTGGGCTGATTTGCGGTAGTCCATGACTTCCCTTTCCTCCAACGGGCGCATCTGCACCCGGCCATCTTTGACACTTACACTGTAATCGTTTTCAGTCTCATATGTCTGTAATCGTTTTCACAGTAGGGTGAACGGTAGAAATAAGCCGGCGAATGGTAGTTTTAGGACAAAAAACAGGGGCTCAAAGGCAGGCAGACGCGTCCAAGGCCTAGACATTCATGAGCTGATGCCCAAGTTTGAGCGTCTTGAGACCGCTCTCCCCCTCCTCGCCATCGAGTGCGTCGAGCAGCATATTGGTCGCCTCGACGCCGCTGGTCAGGTAGCCGTAATGCACGGTGGGAATGCCGCCCGTCAGCGCGCTCAAAAATGCGTTGTCGCCAAAACCGCTCACGCGGTGCACGCCCTCGCCCATACCGCGCACCTCGTCAAGCGCGCGCAAGGCGCCCGCCGCCATGGTGTCGGTCGCGCAGGCGATAAACGAAACATCGGGCACTTCGCCCAGCAGCTCGCGCGACGCACGATAGCCGGAATCGAGGGTAAAGGACCCGCGGCGAATCAGCTCGGGATCGAGCGCAACACCCGCGGCGCGTAAGCCCGCTTCAAAACCACGACGACGGTCGTAACCGGCGGCACGGTCTTCCTCGGTAACACCGATATAGGCAATCTTGCCCTCAACATGCTTCGCGAGCGCCTGGCCCAGCTCAAAGGCGGCCTCGTAATCGTCATGGTAGACGCAAGCCGCGCCCTCGACGTTTTGACCGATCAGCACAATGGGCACACGGCAAGACGCAATGGCCGCACGATGTTCGTCGGTGATCATGGTCGCCACGAGCACGATGCCATCGACCGGGTGGTTCTGGAACAGGTCGAGATACTCGAGCTCACGCTCGGCCACGTTATCAGTATTCGCGAGCAGCATCTGGTAGCCACGGCGACCGAGCACCTGGCCAATACCGGCGGTAATGCGGCTCACGGATTCCGAGTTAATCTTAGGCACGATGACGCCGATGAGCTTGGTGGAACCGGTGCGCAGCGCGCGAGCCTGACTAGATCGCACGTATCCGGTCAGCTCAATCGCCTGCTTAATGCGCTCGGCCTTGTCCGCCGAGATATATCCACCGTTGAGGTAGCGCGAGACCGCGGCGCTCGAAACGCCAGCCAACTCGGCCACATCTTTCATCTTTACCACGAGCACCCCTGTCATTGAAATCGCTTTCACCATGATACCCGTGACGGCGCTTCGGATAAATCAATATCACCCAGGTCGAGCAAACGTCAGCGAGCGGGCAGCTGCCGTGGCGAGGTGCCGCGAAAGAGGAGCGAAGCGTACTTCATGTACGCGAGCGACGGTTTGAGCGGCAGATCGCCCGGCAGATGCCCGCGCAGCGTCGAGCGGTCCGGCGTTCGTTAGAACACCGGAACATAGTTATCCATGATACTCGCCGTTGTACTGGATGAGGGTCAGGTCCTCAACGCCATCGAGCGTGCGAATCGCGTCGGCATAGGGCATGTCCACGCCGTCCGAGAATACCTCCACGGCCATCTCGACTTTGTCGCCGCGCATAGTCTTGGACTTAACGGTGAACTTGGTGCGCCCAAATGCACGCACGATATCGTCGCCGGTGGTCTGGCCCGTGTAGTGAATGACCATCATGTACACGCGCGACTTGTCCTGGTGGCTCGCAAAGCCGGCGATCATCACCACGATCACCACCGCCGTGAGCCCCACGAGCGCATACATGCCGGCGCCGGCCGTAATGCCCGTGGTAATGGCCCAAAACAGATACAGCAGGTCGAGCGGGTCCTTGACCGCCGTACGGTAGCGGACGATGGACAGAGCACCGACCATACCGAGCGAGATGACCACGTTCGTCGAGATCGCGAGCGTGACCATGCAGGTAAGCACGCACATGCCCACGAGCGTCACGGCAAAGCTACGCGAATACACCACGCCGGTAAAAAAGCGCTTGTACACGTAATAGATCAGGATGCCCATGGCGAGCGCCACGAGCAGCGAAAGGCCGATCTTGGCAGGATCGACCTGGCCAAACGCCTCCAAGACGGAGTTCTTAAAAAAGTCCCTGGTGCTCATGGTCTAAATATCCCCTCGGTTCTCAAAATCCGATTCCCAGTAGTTAAAACCGCGCAGGTAGGCGGTCTTTTCGTAACACAGGCAGTACTTGGAGACCGCCGTAAGCTCGGCCGCGCCCGGCGGCACCATATCGCGCACGAGCTGCGGGCAAAACTCCGTAAACTTGACCTCCATCACCAGCTTGCCGGGCTCCAGGACCGGCAGCGCGGGCAGCGTCGCGTCAAAGATATCGAAGCTTCCCACCGCGGCACGCACGTTCATGTCAAACGTAATGCGCACGGTGCCCTCATCCATCACCCACGGCTCGCGCTCGTAGTCCACGATGGTCCGCGGGCGCATCATGTTGCAGATGCACTCGATGTAGAACTCGCGACAGATCGGATAGGGGCTCCTCAGCAAAAAGCCGTAGTCGCCAGCCAGAATCTGCTCAAACTCGCCACGTGTGAGCGGCGCGTCCTCCTTATAGATCCAGCTACCGTACTTCTTTTTGCGCTCGAGCTTAATCACCTTGTCGCTGCCGTTATAGATGCGAACGCGAAACTTTTTGCGCATGAGAATGCCGGCGTCTTTTTCCTCGTAGGCCGAGTTGCAGTAGTCGTCAAAGTACAGGCTGCGAATGGTGTAACCGCCCGCCCGCGCATGCTTGTCCAGTTTAAATACCGGCGCCATGCGACAGGCAAGCGCGGCGTGCTCGCCCTCGTTAATGAGATATTTGAGCTCGTGGCGGTAACGCTCCTGCGTGGTACGCACAGGCGGAGCCGCCAAGCGCTCAAGCAGCGCGCTAGCCCTCCTCATACGTGTCCTCCACGACCTTACCGCCGTCTTGCACGTAAAAACACTTCATGCCGTAGTGCTTGCCGTCGTCAGTCACATAGTAGTCAAACGCATCTTGCGTAAAACCGTCGGAGTTGGTGGCACGCACGCGCACAAAATACTGGCCGGCATCGGGCGCATCGCAGGTCACCTCGGGAAGCAGCACGTCCTCGGCCTTAAAGACAACGTCGCTTATGGCATAGTCGCGCGCTAGCTCTACAGTGTAGCGAATGTCGCGCGCCTTAAAGTCGTAGGACGCATCCCAGTTAATGCGCAGCTTACCGTTATCGATCTGCGGCACGCCGATGTAGAACGGCATGGGCTTTTTAAAACTCTCGCGAAAGCTCTTGTAGTTCTCCTCGATCTCGGAGGGAATCGCCGCGGCGATCTGCTCGTATTGGTCCTTGGTGACAGGCAGATTGTCGATATCGGGCGAAGCAAAGACCAGGGATTCAGTCACCTCGCGGTAGTGCTTGATCATCTTGGTCAGGCGAGTCTCGGTCAAATACGAGCGCAAGTCCTTGACGGCACGGTCGAGTTCGCTGCGGAACGACTTGCTGCGCAACGCGCGGTTAAACAGCACGTTACCCCAGTAGTTGCTTGCGCCGCGCTCCCAGCTCGCGTAGTCCGAAAACCCGGTAAGAGAAAGCTCCAGCTTACGCAGCATGCCGTCGTTATCCCAATCTAAAAAGTACCAGGTATTTGAGTTAAGCGGGCTGTACAGATAGCAGTTACGGTTCTGCGTATCGCAATTTCCCGTCAAGATCTGAAACGCCATCCAATAGACCAGGTTCTCGGTATCGAAGTAGGTGTCGAGCACATCGTCGATCTTTTGCGTATCGTCGTTGAGCGCATCGAGCATCTCGATTAACTTGGTATGGTCCGAATCGCCCTTGATCTCGAGCATGCCCTCAAACGCCGTCTGGTTATAGTCGGGGTCATCCGCCAGCTTAATGGTATCTTCGAAGCGATGGAAATCAAAGCTGTTCACCTTATACAGGTGCCCGCTCTTATCCAGGCCATGTGCCTTAAGCGCCGTCTTGTTGAGCTGCTCTACCTGCGTAAACAGTCCGTAGTCCTCAAAGGTGTCGTTAGATTTTTCGGTCTGGTCGCACACCCACAGGTGCACAAACTGCGTGCGAAGGCCCATCATCTGGGGAATCCCACAAATCAGGTCGTAGGCCATCTTGTTGCGAAAGCGCATGCCCTCGCCCATATGCTTATTGAGCGCAATCGCGCGCTGCTGACGCCAGGTGCCCTTACCCTTCTTGAGCTCAACCTTATAATTCTTCTGCGCGTAGCCGCTCGACGTCTGGCCGCGCACCTGCACGGTGGCATTGGGCGCTTCCTCGCCATAGCCGACCTCGCCGGCCACCGGGCCGTCTTCGTCGCCCGGCCGCAGCAGGCCCATAACCTGATAGCGCGTCACGCCCATGCCGGCATAGTCATACACCGAGTACGTGTTGATCTCGGCCCAGCTGTGGTCGGTGTTCTCGGAGCTGTTGCCGCGCGAGACCGTCAGGTACATGGTCACAATACCCGAGTCGTCGTAGACCTCGTACAGCTCGTCCTTATCGCGCAGGTGCTTAGTCCCGTCCGAGGCCTCGGCCTTTTTGATCTCGTCCTGCTTTTTGACTTTTTTGGTCGAGGAGTCTTCCTGCACCGAGCAGCCCGAAAGCAACAGCACACCGGCAGCCGCCTCAAACAGACGGCGGCGAGACATCATTCTATCGGTCATCAGGACCTCCCCAATGCTTTTGGTACAAGCGAACCACCGCGCGCTCAAACGCGCCATGCGGCTCGCCCTGCTGACGGCGTTCCTCATAGCGCTGCTCGGCACGGTCGAGCAAGCGGCCCAGCTGTGTAAAGCGACCCGTTTTGTCGGTCGCCACAATGGGCTGCTGGCTCAGGATACGATACGGCAAGTTGGCGGTATAGGTATCGAGTCGCAGCAGCGCCACGATAAAAAACACCGCCGCACCCAACAAAAAGCCAAAGCCGTAAAACTGCTGCGGCAAAAGCAACGACACCGCAGTCGCCAGCCCAGCCACACCGGCAAACAGACCCGAAGCCAGCACGGCCCCCTTATAGTCGGTAAAGTACAGCAAGATAAGCATCACCGTATTGCCCACGGCATACAGGCCATAGCCCACGCACAGCGTACGAAAATAACCGTGCATCAGGTTGTTAAAGCCCAACGGCAGGGCCGACAGCACCGTGGTCTCGAGCGAAATGACCGCAGCAGTCACAAACAGCTGCTTGAGCGCACAAAAGCGCAGTTCTCGATTGAGCGTGGCAAGCATTTCCTCCTCGGCCACCACAATGTCGCCCACCACGCCACCGTCGTTGAACAGGCTGTAGTAGTCGCGATAGCGCGGATAAAAGTTGACCTCGACCGAGACCACAAAGTTGACGGACGTGACCAGGATCGTCAAAAACGCGATGAGCGCCGGCACATCGTGGTAGGGCGCACCATAAAACAAGCCCTTGACCTGCACGCCAATGGGACCGGCCCAAATTATCACCAAGTGCGCAAAGAGACCCAGGTTGGTAAACAAGCCCGTGAGCGCCAGCGGCATAAACTGATCGAGCCACTGCAAAAAGAGCCAGGGGCTGCGGTCGCTCTGAGGAAAATAACGGTACAGCAGCACCACGTCCCAGGCGAGCATGACGCCGTAGCCCAGAGCAATTGACGCCAACAGGCCCTCGACCGGCGGCAGTCCCAGCGCCAGCGCGGCCAGGGCGCACAGGCACGCCGCGCCAATGGCAGCCGCAAAGCTGCATAGGATACCGCGGTAATCCTTGATGGCCGTGAGGTAACTCATGCCGTTCCAGTTGACGATCATAATGTTGAACAGCCACAGGCACAGCAGCCCCTGCAGCAGCGTGGCGCCCGAGAACAGCAGGAAGACGCCGTAGAGCACCGTGCCCGCAACGAGCATGACAGCATTGGAGCCCCAAAACGAGGGCAGAATCTCGTCCTCGCGCTCGGCAAACAACATATCAGCCAAAAAGCGCGTGACCGGCATGGAGAAAAAGCTCGCGAGCGTGAGCGACGCCAGCAGCGTATAGGTCACCATGCACACCAGCAGGTCTTGGTTGGCGCGTCCCACGCCCCACAGACCGCACAGCACCAAGATACCCACCTGGAGCAGCACGCCCAGCAGCATCGGGCCCGTGCACACAATGCCGGCGTAGCCATAGGCGCGCATCGTGGCAAACAGGCCCTTGCGCCTAAACAGGCGCTTGAGCTCAAAACCGATTCCGGCCACCGGCTACTCCCCCTCTCTGGGCAGGTCAAACGCTTGCGCCGTCACGTCGTACAGCGCGCGATAGTTGGCGAGCATCTGCTCGTGCAAAAAGTACGTGGCAACGCGACGCTTGCCTCGCTCCCCCATCTCAATGCGACGGGCGCGGCTTGTGCATATGCGTTCCATGGCATCGGCCAAGCCCTTGCGATACATAGGCGGCGTCACAAAACCTGCCACGCCAAAGTCATCGCCCGGAGCGCCTTCGAGCAACTCACGGCAGCAGCCCACCTCGGTCGTCACGCAGGGACGACACGCGGCAAGCGACTCCAGCACGCTGAGCGGCTGGCCCTCGGAGATGCTCGTCAAAATGGTAAAGTCGAGCTTTTCCATGTACTCGACCACGTTGACGCGGCCGGTAAAGATCAGGTCGCGCACGCCCAGGGTTTCGACCAGCGCGTGGCACTCGGCGCCGTACTCTTCGTCGTCCACGCCGCCCATGATGTGCAGGCGCACCTTGGGCAGGCGCTCGTGCAGCTCAAAAAAGGCATAGATCATAGTCTTGACGTCCTTGATGGGCGCCAGGCGCACCACCGCGCCAATGTCCACCCAGCCGTCATCGGGCTTTAAGGGAATGTCCTTAAAGCAGTCGAACTGGATGCCGTTGGGGATGACCAGACATTTGTCTGCATCGCAACCCATATCGATCTGCGTCTTGCGGGCGTTATGGAACAAACTCGTCACGCGGAAGGCGCGGCGGTAGATCTCCTCCGAAAGCAGGTAGAAAAAGCGAATCCAGCGGTCCTTAAACGACGGCACCACCCAGTCGGCGCGAATGATCTCTTCCTCGCGCTCGCGGGTATAGATGCCGTGCTCGGTGAGCAGCACCGGCGCATGGTGAACGCTTGAGCCCAGGCAGGCGAGCAGGCCGCCGTAGCCGGTCGAGATAGCGTGGTACACATCGGCAACCGGCACCTCGCTGCCCAGCAGGTAGAGCACCGGCAACAGCATAGAGCGCATGGTGTGGAATGCGTCGGCGAAGGGCGTGTAGGGGTACTCGGCAAGGCACACGTCGCGGAAGATATCCATAAACGTGCGGCTCTGCAAAAACGAGAGCGGATGCACGCGACGGCGCTGGAAGATATCGAACAGCACGTCCCAGTCCGGATTGGAGAGCGACACCAGGCGGCGTAGCGCCTCGCGCTCGCGGTCGTTAAAACTGGCTTCATGTTGCTCGCCCGAAAGCCGCAGGGCATCGTCCAGGAACACCTCGTGCACCTCGACCACGTTGCTGGGCAGCTCGTAGACAAATTTGCCGCGGTCGGCAGCATGCGCGCCAATCACCCACAGCACGAACTCGTGCTCGGGCATGGCCTGGATATAGCCATGCATCCAGGTAGATACGCCGCCGTGCACATAAGGGTAGCAACCCTCGAGTACCAAGCAGATTCTCATCTGTCGCCACCCTCCTTGCGCTCGATCGTCAGGGTATTATCATTTGCCTTGAGCAGATACAGATCGCCCGTAAGGTGCGTCAGTTCGCCACCCGTCACCGCACCCGGCTCGCCATTATTGGCGCGGAACATGAGCCACGCCTCGTCGTGGAAATTGCCCAGGCTGAGCGTCCAGGCATCCGCACCGGTATCCACGCTCACCGTAACCGACGAAAAGCGCTGAATGGCACCGGAGCACTCCGACGCCGTCTGGCGGCGCAGGTCGGGCGCAGACTTGGTAAGCCAGTCCAGGTAGTCGGTCAGGCCGCCCTTGTAGACTTCCCAGCCCTCCTTGGCGCCGCGATCGGGATCGAGCAGGTCGTCCGGGTGCATAAAGTGCGTACTCACGTAGTGCATGTTGAGCTCGGACACGGCAGCCAGGCGCATATAGGAATCGTCGACCATGCCGCCCGAGACAATACGCGGCTGCTCCACAATACCATCGCTCGCCACGCCAAACTCCTGCACGTACGGCAGGTCGGTACCGTCCTCAAAATACGTACTGGCAATAGTCTTAATGCGCGGAACATCGGTGCCGATAAGCTGGCGCGCGCGGGCCGAAAGGATATTCGACGGTGGCACGTAGACCGAGCCGTGCGCGTTGGGCAGCACCTCGTCCTGGAAGGCTATAAGCTCGTTGAGCGAAGCGACGAGCGTTTCCTTGTTCTTCCAGGTCTTGTAGTCATACAGCGTGCCATAGTCGGTATCCCAGAGCGCCAGAGGCTGATGGTTGTAGCCGTGAAAGCCCAGCTCTCCGCCCATCTGCAGCAGCATGCCGCCAAAATAGCGGAACTGCGTGGTATCGGCCTGGCGCGCGGGCTCGGTCTGGTTGACCGCGTCCTCGTAGTTTTCGATCATCACGCCGGTATAGCGAATGCCGTATTTTTGCGCAAGCTTTTGCAGATCGGGCCACCAGACCTTGGTGTAAAAATCCGCAATGGAAAGGCCGTAGTCACGCTTGATATAAGTACCATCGCCCGAGGGCACGGGGCTAGGAAAGTCGTCCAAATAGAACACGGCGCTGTTGATGACCGGATAGGCCGAGGCATCACCCAGCAAGCTTATGGCCGAAGCATAGAACCCACGCATGACCTTGTCGTAGATACCAATGTTGCACACCACGGTGTGACCACTGCCGCAATCGTTAGACCAAATGAGCGGCGTGCCCGCGTCACCGGTCTTTGCCCATACGTGCGCCGTTTCGCGCAATGAAACCGAAAGCGAAGAATCGAAGGGATCCGAGAACTCGTAGCGCTCTCCTCCGCCCAACATAAAGTCATCGCTCGGCACAATGCTTTCGGCTTTCGCATAGTCATATCCGGCCGATTCGATCCCAAGCTTGGAAGCAATAGCCTGCAGGCAGTTCGAGTTATCTGGCGTCATGCCCAGCATGAGTGAGCCGCCCACACTCACCCAACTCATCAGATCGGTCAGATGCGTACCCAGTCCGTCAAGCGAGGGCATAAGCACAATCACGCGATCAAACGACGTGAGCGATGGGATCGCGTCCGCACCGTCGGTGGCAATATCAACATCGCGATGGGCGATCTTCATGTCGAGCAGGATCTGGTCGAACTGTTCCTTTACGTCCTCGACGCCAGCTTGATCGGAATCGGTAATGACCAGGCACGTGGGCTTTTGGCCAAAGATTGCCGAGGAGGCCGGCACCGCATCGTTGGCGGCCAGCATCCCCAGCTTATGCTGGCCCGCACTGTACTGCACGCCGGCACGCTCCACCAGCAGCACAGCGGCCATGACAATAAAGACCGCCCACACCACGAGGAGTCCCATCCAACGAAAGCGCCCTGCACGGTCGCGGATATGTTGCGCCACGCTCATCTGGCCTCCTCCCCGTCGCGCCAAAACGCCAACTTTTCGCGGTTGTCGGCGCTCAAATACACATGTTGCTTGTCAATCGCATCGATCACACGGTGGACCTCGTCACCGTCGCGGCGCATCACGGCCAGGCGCAGGCAAAGCATCCAAACCTCCTGCTCCTCGGGCACGTCTATCACCAGCTGGTCGGTCACGGCCTGCGCCTCGTCGATCTGTCCGACATCGGCCAGCGCCGTCGCGTATCGAATGCGCAGCTCAAGGGTATCCTCGCGCTCGCAGCGACGCGCAAGCAGGCGCGCGTACTGTTGGCGCTGAATCTGAGCCACGCGCCCCTCAGCCAAGCCCGAGCACAAGTATTCACCAAGAAAATCGCAGTATTCGTTGAGGTTTTGAGCGCTCGGGTCCGTCTTAAAGGCACGCTCCAGCTGCTGCAGTTTAAGGTCGGACTCCTTGGAGATCTGCGCCACCGCCGTCGCGGCATAGTGCGCCACCTCAACGTCGTCGTTAAGCTTAGCCGCCTGCAGCTGCGCCAGGTACGCGTCGGGCTCCTCGGTGAGCATGGAGAGCATTAGGCGGCGCCGGTATGCCGGGTCGTTGACGATGAGTGCCTCCTCGAGCGGCACTACGCCTGAATCGTCCTCACCACTCGGTACCGACATACTGCGATGCGGGTCATCGTTGAAGCGCAGCGACTCCAGCGCAGACCCTTTCAGCCCCTCGCCAAACACCGCGCTGCACACCGATAGCAAAACCACCAGCAACGGGCCCCACAGCGGCACCAGCACTATCACAGCCAGCATGTGCCCGCGCACCGGCAGCAGGCCCAGTTTCATGAGCGTCCACAGCATCAGGCAAACCAGCGCATGAATCAGCAGCAAGACGGCAGCAACGACAAGCGAGATCAAGCGGCACCCCCCTCACCGTCACCGGTGTAAGAGATGTGCTGCAGCAGCTCCACGATGTCCTCGCCGTCGACGGGCTCCACCGCAATCTGCTTTGCGCTCAGGCGCTCGCGGATAATGGGCAGATCGCATGCCTTTGCCTGGCGCATAAGCAGGTAGAGCACGTCGCCGTCGACCAAGCCCGCCGCGTCGCTCTCGCGGATTGCCGACCCAATTGCGCCCACCAGCTCGCCGACAGGCTCCATGCCCGGTACCACGCGCAGGAGCAAAAAACTCCCCATCTTGCTATCTGCCAGCGCCTGCTCCGCCGCGAGCTCTTGGCCAAAGGCAGCCTGCTTGAGCACGCAAGTGCCGTCAACGCAGCGTTTATCCTGCGCCACCGCCTCATAGTCAAAGGCACGGCCCAGCGCGCTTTAGACCAACCCGCACAAGATGCGGAACAGGTTTTGATAATAGAGGGTCATTTGGTTTTCGGCCGCACTACGCACAAAGATCAACACAGCGGGTGCCCCGTCGCGCTCGATCGTGTATCCAAACATGGGAAGCCCCGGCGTCAGCTCGCGGTTCACCCACAGGTTCGAACGACCCCCGTCGCCCAAAAGAGGTGCAAGCTGCTCAAGCGTGAGCGAGCGCGCGGCATCTTCGGCAATCGCGGGACTTGCTGCCACCAGGCGTGCAAATGCCCCGCCCGAAACATGGTAGATCGCCACCGAATCGTTCTCGAGGATCTCGCCCAAAAGCTCGCAGCACTTGCGATAGATGTCGCGTGGGTTGAATACGTCGAGCTCCTGCGTCACGGCAAAGATCTTGCCAAAGCTGTCGTGGCGACCCACGATCTGGCGCCTGTACGCGCGCTTGTCCTCGATCGCGTCGTGGTAGAGCTGCGTAAGGAACGTATTGCGGTTGCGCACGAGCTCGTTTTGATCGCGCTCCGCCCTAATGGCTTCGCTGTTGCGCAGCTGCACATAGCCGCACACGGCACCCACAACAAAGTACGCAATAAACGGCAGCCAGTTAGACGGCTCGTAAAAGAGACCCTGGAAGGTATAGCCATACTGGGTAAAGTAGCTCGCGGCCAAACCCACCGACGCCAGCAGCGCCGCAACCAGGCCAAAATCGAGCCCATACAGCGTGCCGATCAGTACCACGTACAGCAGGCGGTAGTCGAGCACGTTAAGCTGAGCAGACTGCGAAAACACCAGCTCCAGGCCCTCAAAGAGCACCCAGGCCAGCGCGGTCTCCAGGCATTTGATGGGCAGTGTCCGCCCGCGCATGCGGTCGATGGCGGCACGCAGCGGATGGCGCTTGCCCGCGAGGGTCTGCTCCCAGCGGGCGTGTATGGTCGAAAGATCGCGCAGCACGTCATAGCGCTGGAACCACCCGTAGCGCGTGCGGACGGTATCGCTCGGAGCAATGGAGACGACGGCGTCCCCGTCGTAGGTAATGTCGAGCCCCGGGAACAAGCCCTTGAGCGCCTCGCCCAGGTCTCCCACGGTGTGGGCAAAGCTATCCGGAACCTCGAGTTCCTCGAATGTGGCATCCCAGCTGTCGAAGATGCGACGCACCAGAACGGCCAGCTCCTCGGCGCAGAGGGCACCGAGCGGTGAGTCCGCCCCAGCCCTCATGACAGCAGAGCCTTGCGAGCACGCCTCGAACAGCGGGGTCAAAATCGGGTCTTCCAGCGTGGGCGAGGCGGTGTACAGATACGGCACGCGCAAGATCTTGGCCTGAATGCCGTCGCGGACCGCATAGTAGCGGCACAGGTCGTTGGCCGCACGGGCAACGATGCCCTTGCCGTTTTGCCCCGCAGCGTCCACCGCACCGTCCGCTCCCATGGGACCAGTCACAAACAGCAGCTGAATCTGGCGACCCATGCAAGCTCGAAAGACGGAGCGCAGCAGCTCGATGTCGCCAACGGCCTCGGTATGCGGCGTGAGATAGGTAGAGAGGTAGACCACACGGTCGAATTCGTAAGCCTGGTCCAGGTGCTGCAGCAGCTCTTTCCAAGACGCATGGAGCGACGACCCGTCGCGGCGCGCCTCGTTGGCCGCCACGACCTGAACATGGTCACCGGGAAACGCCTTGGCACAAAAGTCGTCATCGACATACACGGTATTGCCAACAACCAGCACTTCCACCGTGCGCTCCCCCTCCCCAAATTTAGCTTTTGCCATGGTAAACATGCATATTGTACGCTGTCAATGTAGGCCAAAGGCAACTTTAAAGCTGTTTTAAGAACTTTTTCAGACGGGAAGCGACTCGCGCCTGAGCCAGAGAGCCCTACACGTGCCGCTGCACGGCGGAGAAAGGCGAATCCACTACCCCTCAGGCATAATTCCTGAGCAAAATCAAGCAGAGCACACGGCTTTTTGCGCCACTTTAAGACGTAATCGGGATGTGGCGAGAGGCCAAATTCGGAAGTGCGGGGAAAACCAAAGGAATGCTGACCAGACCCCCGTTTTAGGCTTCCGCGACCTGCGGTTTTGATACAAAAAAACCGCGTTGTGCTCGAAGGTTTTCGATTTTTCCCCGCACTTCTGTAATTACATCTCTGGATCGAGGGCGCAGGCAATGGTGACGACATCCACGATAGCGCCCCCTATGCCTGATACCAAAATCGTTCCATAGGGACCCGTTTCCCAATGGGATGATTCTTCACAAAGGGCATTAAGGCGCATGAGAACATGGTAGAGGCAAGCAAGCGCGCTTCCACGTTTTCGCCCATGGTGACCACGGTATAATCCAACGAGACAAGCAACGAACGGGAAAGGCAGCGCGGATGAACCTGGGCAGCGAGAGCGAGACCGTCGAGTTCAAGAAGTCCACTGGCGAGCATAAAGAAGCACTGCAAGCCATCAGCGCCATGCTGAACAAGCACGGCCGCGGCGAGCTCTACTTCGGCGTGAAGGACAACGGCGATGTCATCGGCCAGGATGTCAGCGACGCAACGCTGCGCCAGGTGACGTCGTGGGTGTCCGACAAGATCGAGCCCGCGGTGTTCCCGACGGTCGAGTGCCTCGACGCCGATGATGGGCTGCGATACATCAAAATTGCCTTCTCAGGTGCCGACGCCCCCTACTCCGCCGACGGACGCTACTTCACCCGCGTGGGGACTTCGAACAAAGCGCTGTCGGCCTCGGAGCTGAGCGCCATGGTCGTCAAGCGTGAGCGCGCCCGTAGCCCGTGGGACTCGCTGCCGTCCGGCAGGCCCGTCTCCGACGCCGACGAGCAGGCGGTGCGTGACTTCGTCGCGCGCGGCGGCAGGGCCGGACGCGTGGGCGGCGGGTTCGCCGGCGTGGAGGACACCTTGGCAAGGCTCGACCTCGTCGCGCCCGACGGCAGCCTAAGAAACGCCGCGGTGGAGCTGTTCTGCGAGGGATCCGACACCTACCCCAGGATGAAGCTGGGGCTTCTGGGCGGCAACACCAAGGCCAAGATCCTCGACCTGCGCCGCGAGAGCGGCACCATGCTCAAGCTGCTCGACTTCGCCGAGTACTTCGTGACGTCGAACATCAGGCGCGAGTTCGTCATCGGCGAGACGGGCATGTACCGCAAGGAGATCCCCGAGATCCCGGCCGAGGCCATCCGCGAGGCGGTTGCCAACGCGCTGTGCCACCGCGACTACACCACCGGCACCGCCGTCGAGGTCAACGTGTTCATGGACACCGTCCAGATCGTGAGCCCGGGCCTGTTCCCCGAGGGCGACTCGCCGCAAGAGCACCTAGACGGTACCGCGAGCGAGTTCGGCCTCCGAAACCCCGCGATCGCGCGCACCCTGTTCCGCGCCGGCGTCATCGAGCAGTACGGCACGGGCATACCGCGCATCAAGGAGGCCTGCGAGGCAGCCGGCGTGAGGTTCCGCTTCGAGCAGACCGTCAACAGCACCGTCGTCGTCTTCGAGCGTCCTGGGTTGCAGAAAGCGGCCTTCAGGAGAACCGCGGCCGACAACCGACCGCTCCTCAGCGAGCGCGAACGAGCAGCGATGGCAATTGCCGCCGCTCAGGGGAAAATCACGACCTCCGACCTCGCGCGGGAGTCCAATGTCGGTAGGAAAACGGCCTCGAAGACTCTGAAAGACCTTGCCGGTCGAGGCCTGTTGGAATGGGTAGGGAAAAGCCCGAAAGACCCGCACCAGTTCTACAGGATGCCAAGCGAAGTTTGAGGCTGCAGGTCCTAGCCGGGAAACAGGCCCATTGCGTTTGCTGCCCTCCCCCTGCTGGGCACTACTGAGTAATCTACTGGGCACTGCTGAGTAATCTACTGGGCACTGCTGAGTAATCTACTGAGTAGTGCCCAAGCGCGAGTTGGCAAGTCCGCCGAAGCCCAGAGAAACGGCTCCGAAGAATATACTGACCGCTACTGACCGCTACTGACCGCGGCATTCGGCAGGCCCGCCGAATGCCGCGGTCTCCCGAGACTAGCAGAGCCGCCCTTATTGTTAGCGCTGCCGAAGCAAGCCCTACTTCAGCAGCAACTTGAATTTTCGTGCGATGAGCCTCCCCGGAGCCAAGAGCCTTTTGCCCTAATCACAACACCGCAATTCAAGCACCGCAGAAAACTCCATTAGCGATGAACCAGCCACTTGAAGACGTGATCAAGGTGCGGCAAGGGGTCAAATTCGGAGGTGCGGGGAAAATCGAAGAAATGCTAACCAGGCCCCAGTTTTCGCTTCCGCGAACTGCGGTTTTGGTGCTAAAAATCGCGTTGTGCTCGAAGGTTCTCGATTTTCCCCGCACTTCCGTAATTACATCCTTGGATCGAGAGTACAGGCAACAATGACGTCATCCGCGATAGCACCCAACAGTCACGGACGTACAAAAGGCCGTTGCCGGAAGCCTCCATACAACGACTCTTCTTTGCGCGCGCCACGCTCGCAATGCTCCATTAAATGTAACTAATTGATTTGCTATATACCATTCATAATGGCACATAGCAAATCAATTAGTTACATGTGGAGGCAGAACATGAGGGAGTACGTCGAGAAGCAGCTGCACACTAGAGTCGATTGCGAGCCCAACGACGCCTCGGAAATAACGACGCAAAACTCTTTCCGAAAGTGTAGGTGAGCGAAATGGCGACTCATGCATACGATGACCTTTATTCTTATCTAGCCGCATTCAAGAACAGCTCTCTTGCCGAAATAATTGCGTACCTAGAAGAACTGGGGCAAAGGAGGTTCGACGCCTTTATTAGGGGCCTTGCACCCCTTATCCCAATCGAAAAAATCGAAAATCAATCCCTGTTCAATTTTTCTGTTGACTCCACCCTTGAAGGAGGCAAATTCCCCTGCACTGACTATGCCTGTCGAGAGCAAAACATTTACCATTTGGCAAAGTTCTCAGCATTGTATGCAGATAAAACACTGATTCATTGCCCTATAGAATCGGCATTCGAAATGGGGCACGATGATTATGCCTCAGTCGATGAACTTGCATTCGGGATCTATTTGACCATGCGAGTCGAAGACATAGTCAAAGCTGGAATACTCGGATTTTCGAGCAATTACATTCCTCTTTGCAAAGATTGCCTAGCGCGACAAATCGAAAGAGAATCAAAAGCAAAAGGATTGATATCGAGTTATTGGGATGAACTCGTACGACAATTCTGTTCCTCTACCTCGTGCACTTTAAAACAAGCACCAGATGGGAATCTGTGTGTAGCGATTGAGGGAATGGATGCATATGGGTCCCATGATGAGATGGATGTCGATTTCCTGGTAATCCCGTCTGAATACGAATCGCTCTATGCAAGCCAAGGCGAAACGCGATTGGATAGAGACATGCTGGAGAAAGGCGGCATCTCGACTATCCTACTGCCTTTGTTGGACGATTGCTTTCAAGCCCTCGTCAATCCCTATTTTTCGAATAGCTCGTATTTAACCACTCGTCCAGCTCAGATTGAGTTCCTCGAGTCCGCAACTTCCACCCTTTATCCTCGAAAAGATCAGACCATACCCATTCGCCGGTTATCTTGCCCCCTCCCCATTGCTGAAAATGCAACGTTGCGTAGCATCCTTGATTGCCGCATTAGAAACGAAGAGTCGTTTCTTGTGTTTAGGGATACCTTGTCCAAAGGCCTGAGCGAAAGGCCCATCGACACCTCGACATTAGCTGACCTGAAGAACGACCTAATAGAGCCCGAGCTTCACAAGATATCTTTAGTGATGAAAAACGAGCGATCCCGATTAGTCACCTCCGCAGGCATTGAAGCCGCTATCGGAATTGCGAGCTTTACATTGGGGCAATACGGAATCGCATCACCTTCTGATGCCATGGCCTTCCTCGGGGCTGCCGGCATAGGGGCCGTTGCATCTCAATCCGCAGATTTCTTGCGAGAAGCCAAGGCAAAAGAGAACCCCATGTATTTCCTCTGGAAGCTCAATAGAAACAACCGTCTGTAACCTAAGGGGCAGAACACCGCAGTCGCCGAGCATATCTCGATCATTAAATAAAGGCAGCACTAGAAAGGATGCGAATCGTGAAGAACCGATTCCCTTTCCGAATGCCTAATGCAGTAAAAATCACTGGTAGATCCGAGCAGTTTAACCAAGACGACAAGAGCGCGCTCAGATTGTTGTCTGCAGTAGCTAGCCAAGTATAGATACCATCCTGTTTCCAAATTCGGTCCTACGATAAACCCTTTCTTCTTTCTCAATTTCGTCGGGATCGTCGAAGATGAGCGTCGTATCTACTACGTCCCACTGCTGCCGATGGATATCCTCAATCAGCAATCCCAGCCCGGTTAATCGAAGAAGAACTTCTGCATCTCTGCCTCTGAGCGTCTGAAAAGTTTCCTTTTCTCGAAGCATTTCGTAGTCTCCAGGTAGAAATCTGTCCAAAGTCTCTGCAAACAAACGAAGATCGTCCCAGCTAATTTCTTTATCTAGGTAGGCCTCATAAATCTTTGCTAGTCGCCGCGCTTTGTCCTCCTCAATGTATCTTTCGAGCAGGATAAGCAGGTACTCAATATCGCGCTTCCTATTTGACTCTTCAAAGTATTGCTTGTACTTGTTCCATGAGCCATTTTCAAAAGAGTCGCGGTTGAACTCATCGAGGAAACACGCATACTTCTTCAGCAGATGCGCATTGTGGATATTGTTTCCGATTTTGTAGATGCTCACTAGGCTTGAGATGACGGGGATGTCCTTCAAGAACTCGTTTTGGAGAATTTCGTCCAGGCCAACCTCTGCGATATTCGAAATAAGTTCGAGAGAGTCGCTGCAAATAGTCGGCCTTGCGTCGTCTTGCAAGCGCGATAGACCGGCCTTAGTTGATTCCTCTGCGTTTACCATAAGATTACCTTTCATAATAATTTGCCAGTTTTGGCATGCGTTTGCAGCGCCGCTTTTCTGAAAGTGGCTCCAATTTAAATGCCATCCCCCGAATAGGCGCTCAGGTTCGATTCAACAAGTGCATTGGTTGAAAAGAGCTTTAGACCCCCTTCGCGGTAGAAGTCGCCTGTGCAGAGCAACCAAATCATCTTGTCGAGCTTGCAGGCAGTGGACTCGGGGTCCACGCCGCCCTTCCGCGCCGCGCGCGCGGCTTCGAAATGGCAACGAGCCACTTCGGCCTCGCTGTCAGTGGTAGCGTAAAACTGAACAGTATTCAGCTGGCCGTTGACACAAACATCGACGAGTGGCTGCTGAACAAGCTCGACGACCTGATCAGGGCGATGCAGCTCGAGCTCATGGAGCTGCACCACGGTTCGTCCTCGACTGTCTTCTGCACGCAGTGCAGGTCGAAGGGCTAGCCAGGAGCCCCCGAGGCTTTTCCTAATTCTAGGTGTTAAAGTCGATTACTGCCTGCCGTGGAATAGCCTCCACTTTTCGTCTTCGATGTCTCTTTCAATTGAAGACCTCACTTTTAACAGCCATTCTCTGTGTTTTAAATATTCAACACCTGCGGGCAGCTGAGCAGCAATCGATTCAATCGCCTCAATCTCCTTGAGCTTTGCTGGAATAAAGCCTTTTTCTGGAGACCCGCTCATTGAAGATCGACGGAGATCCAAATCGTTGATCGATATCCCGTCTTTATCGAGCGACAGAATGAGGGTGATAGCCCTGACCCTCGCCTCGTCATTGCAATCGGACAAGGCCCAGCTAATTCTATCGAGACTATTTGCGTCGGCGATCCTTTCGCGGATGATATATTCCAGGCGCTCCCAAAAAATATCGCTCGAGAGCGCATTTGCGTCACGAACGGGAAACAAAGCGGCTATTTCAAACCTACCGAGTGGTTCGCTCAGCACTTCATCGATCAATGCTTTCAGCAGATTCCAAGCACGATTGTCCTGGACGGTCCAAAACGAGCTGATTCTTCGCAGGAGATCGTGCCTTTGTCGGTAGTCGAGGCTGGCAGCGTATTCCAAAAAACGGTCAATCATTGAACTGTCAAGGCGTAAAAGGCAGCGTAGGAAAGCGAGGTTATAGTCGAAAGAAGGGCGTCCTTCAAGTGCGAGAAAATACAGGTTGATAGCCGGTAAGGGATTGGATCCGAAGTACGAATCTAGAGCGGAGACGCGCTTTTCGTCTCCGCAGTTGCCGAAAAACCGCCAAACCCCATCATTGTGAGTGCGTTCGGAAAACCTAGAAGCATATTTGAGGATATAGCCAGGATGCTTTGGCTCGACTATCTCCAAATCTTCCAAGCAGAGATGCGTTCTGCCGTCATCGAGTCTTGCGAGGATCTCGTCGAGCTCCTCCTTGTCGGGCCCGTTCTTTATTGCTAGCAAATCAAGATAGTCAAACAGGGCCGGATGGTCACTCACGTCGATCACCGCGCCCAGCTCGTTTCTAAGGACCTTCCTGCCGATGGTTTCAGCAAGATGGTCAAGTGCTTCGTACGAGACGGGGATCGTCGAGGGCGACGAAGCGATATTGCGTGCGATTATGCTTGAGGCAGTATCTGGGGTCCTTTTGGCGATTTCCAGAAGGACTTTTCCGATAGCCCTGCCCGACTCCCACTCTTTATCGGAAATCTCATAATCTTCGGCTAGCTTTCCCAGGGCTTCGGTCAGTCGTTCTAGCGGTAACTCTTCCGCGGATATCCTCGGTTCTTTCTCTACGAGAGACTCGGAGTTCTCCAGGCCAAGTGCGTCGAATGCGCTCTGGCGGAACCCATCGAGGCTCAGAGGGGGATTCTGCGCGCATGTTTCGTAAATCTGGTTGATGCTTAAGCTGCATGAGAGATCGATTGTCGAGTCTTCGCTTATATATTTGGGGAATAGATCTTCGATCATCGAGAGCACCGAATGCATGTTTTCTGCATGCTCCGCTTCAGGTTCTTTGCCATAGAACGAGAAGTGCTGCCGAAAGGTGGATCTAACTTGCCTGCTGAATTCGGTTTCGACTAGAACGGAGAGCGCCCGGAAGCAATGGGCGTGGAGCTCGGCCAGCTCTGATGTGAAATTAAAGATCAGGGTGTTGTATGTGTACGTTATGCCGTTTTGCCGAACGCGCTGGACCCTTGAAGAGAGGTATGAACTCGTCAAGACGATCAGACATGCTGCAACATTGCGGGAATGCGATTGTTGATATTTTTGAGCGAGGGCATCGAGTTTGCTGTTTTCCAAATCGAATCCCGTACGATCGAAATCGTAAGCGAAAGCGCCGTCTTGCCCGCATGCCCAGTTGTACTCGGCCGCCCGCTCTGTGCCTCTTTCTACACACTTCACGAACAACTCGGAGGCTGTTTGCGAATACTCGCTCGAGTTCATCAGGGATACGGAAATATGCAGGGGCATAGATCCGTCCGATGTCGAATTCATGCCGAGAATTTCTTCCGATACGTCAGCGCAAGCAGCACTTTCGATGCGGTTTGAGGCAAAGGCGAGCGCCTGTACGGGGAGGAGTTGATTGAATGTGATTATGAACTGATCGGCAATTCGCTCATCCCGATTCTTTATTTCATCCCAAGCTTTCTCGCATTCCCTTCGAAGATAGTCGTACACGCTCGCACTTCCGCATACTTCAGCCATTGACTTGGCGGCTTTGAGATACGGCGCGTTCGGCATTTCTGCGGTATGCAGAATGAAATCTGCAAAACTGCCGTTCCCTTCTTTTGCGAAGTGGCGGCATATCAAGAAGTCGCGAAGATTCTGCTCTTCCATCCTTATGGCTAGCACGCCACCGGCTGAGGTAAGGATCGTGACGATTTCCTGGTCGTTCAATCTGGATGCAAAATCCCGAATCTCGGCGTCGTCGTACCCCAAGCCCAAGAGATCCTCATAACAAGGGTCTCCTTCAATAAGATCGCAGCAGTCGTAGATTGCAAGGATCTCTGCGAGACGTTGCTCTCTGCTGGAGTACCCAGCTAAGGCGGAATTCATATAGATGTTCAGAAGATCGTATGGCTCTTGGATGGCTTCGAAATTGCCGTCTGCTATGGGGCTTGCTGCCATGATAGCCAAGCGCAGGTTTCCGTTTGCGATTGCCGATACTCTCTCCCTCAGTGCTATGTTTTTTATGTTGTATTCGGTCTCGAGTATCGCTTCTATATTTTCCGCGGTTAGAGGCTCCAGCTCTATTTCTCTGAAATTTAGATAACTGCCGATTTTTGCGGTCAACTCGCTTCGGTGCATCTTCCTGCAGGTGAGGACAATCTTTAGCTTTTTGTTTTCCAAACAGATTCCCAGCAAGTGCTCAAGTGACAGGTTGCCGTTTGCATCATCGACTAGAAGGATAATGTTTTCCGACTCCGACAAAATCAGCTCGATATCATCGTCGAGATGCGATGAATACCTAGAGTCCAAGATAAGAAGATCCCAGTGATGCCGTTTGCTGAATGAGAGGCATGCGTCGAGGGCGATCTTGGTTTTCCCCGATCCAGACTGCCCCTGAATCACCACTGCCTTGTTTTGCTCTATCGATTCGACGATGACTGAAAACTCGGAATCCCTGTGCATGAGGAGCTTCGACAGGTCGGTTGAGAAACGGTCGTTCAGGCTTCGCTCGATGAAGCGGTCTGGGGCGATGAATGATCCCTTTCCGAGTGGAACGCCCAATACCGTATGCGCTAGCGCAGGGTATTTTCCATCAAGGTCGCTCGCAATTGTCTCTGGCCCGATTATTTCTATCCGTGGATCGATGGCACGGACCTCCTCGAGTACCAGAGGTGAAAGGCGAAAGTATGTGTGGCACAGGATGATTCGATCTATGAGTTGCGGATTGATTCCGGTTTTGCTCCTGTCGAGGCAGTCTTTAGCATCATTTAGCAGCTTATTGCGGATGTCGGAATTAGAGGTTGTGTATGCCGCGAAGAGGTAGTGTCCATTCTCTCCTACGGAGTACATGTCTGGCACTCCGGTCGTGGTTTTATCCGTGCCGCATTGGGATCCTAATTCAATGATGTTGTTAAGCGAATATCTCCTATATAGATACTGATTTGCTAGTGTTTGAAAACGCCCGCCTTCGATCTGCCTTAGCTCTTCTTGGATCTGATTTATTTGGGACATTTTGCTCCTCGCGATAAATTCGCCTTTTGATTTCTCTTTTCTTACTCTAGTCCGCCTACCTAAGCAAGCCTTACAAGCTCGAGGGACGAGTCGACGACGTCCTCGAAGTCAAGCCCCGCCGCATAGGCCCTCGGATAAGGCGAGCGGAGGGCGCGTGACCCCGTCGGAAATGGCCGCCGTTAGGTGCGTGTTCGAGAGCTGCGCGGCGGAGCTGGATGGAGCCTGGGCAAGGCATTAGGGCATCCTCGTCCTTGTCGTAAGACTGCCATTAGAAGATCTTCTGCAAATCCTAAGCCACGTTTCAACTTGGCAAAAGCTGCGGATCCTAGATATCGGCAAGACATTCGAGACTCTTGGATATGGCGTCGAAATAGATCCTTTGGTAATACTCCATGGTCTCGACCTTGCCGATCTCCGATCCGAGCCTCTTGGCCCAAGCTACGAGGGCCTTCCTGTCCTCGCCCTCGAGCGAGGCCGTGCACGACCTCATGTGGTCGCCCGGAAAAAGGACACTGTGCACAAGCCGAATATCTTCGGGAGGCATCTTCTCCATCGCCCTCGCGAGGAGGGAAGTGTCGAGGGAAATGAGCGACAGGATGGGTTCCGACCAGTCATCTGATTTCGAGAAAGCCAGATAGAGCTTCGTCGCGAATTGGTCGGGGGCGTTTTTCAGGACGTTGCCAAGAGACTCCGACTCCCGTTCGCGTAGCGTCGTCAAGGCGAGCTCCCTCAGCCTGTCGACCTCCTCCAAAGCCGGAATCTCATGCGCTTCGCTCGAGTCGAAAGGGATCTCCTGCCATTCGACTCGATTCTTTCCGATTGACCTCACTGCAGACTCGGGATCCCGTCCAATGGAGGATTCCATCGCCTTGACGAGCGGCGCGACCCCTTCGGGAAAGGCGTCAGCAAATTCCCCCGCAATGCCTTTGACGGCACGCAGGACGTCGGGATAGACGTCGAACGACAAGCCGCGGCTCCCGTCCCCGGGGACAATCCCGGCGACTATAGTCTCCACCATGCCAGGGACATCGGCATCGCGGAAAGTGGCGTGTCTGATGCCGTCGATACATTCAATAGCTTTCCGCGCGGCCGGCCCGTCGGGATGAAAGGTCGCAAGGTAATCTTCCAGGCAGGAACGAACATGCTTGGAATCGACCCCCTCACACCTCTCGAAAAAGCGGGGGATGAAGTCCAGAGCGGCGTATTTGAGCCGGCGCGACTCGAAAATGCCACCCCTAAGGATGGAATCCTCCCGGCTTGACGGAGGCCCGATGCGCATCCCCTTCGCCGCCCCCGCTGCAAAGCCGAAAGCCTCTTTGAAAACTGCCCTGGCAGACTCCGGGTCGGTGGGTTCAGCGAAGAACCCGGATTCCTTCATCCCGACCAGCACGGGGCGCATCTTGCTGAGGGATCGCAAGTTCGGCGATTCGCTTCCTTCAATCGCCGAAACGGCGTCCTCGAGCGCGCCTGGGTAGATGCCGCCCAGCACGCCTCCCAGAACGCGTTCCACAACCGAGCCGACCGAGGGCCTGAACCGGCACTTCCGCCAGACGGTCTTCTCGATGAGGCTCTCGTACTCCCTGGTCGTCCCCTTCTCCCCCTTCGGTCCTAGCCCTTTCCTCCACTCATCCTCGTTGCAGACGAGGAGGACCTTCTTCCTGCAGCCGACGACGAGGTGGTCGACCGCCCCGAGCAGCTCGCGAATGCCCATGTCGCACCTCTCCACGTCGTCTATGACGAGGAGGGTCTCGGGGCCGATGATGAGGTTCACGGCATTCAGCGGCGCCATCTTGAGATCGACGCCCGCCTTCTTCTCCAGCTCCCTGATCTTTTTCCCGAGGAACGATATTCCCGTGTCCTTGGCGAACCCGACGAGTGAATCCCACCTGCCCCTCTCCCCGCCGGCCGCGCACCCTATGGCGTATTTCGAGATGAAACCAGACTCAATCGCCCCGCAGAGCTCCGCTAAGTCCTTGGCGCCGTAGGCGGACGCCACCACGACGGGATGCCGGCTCTCATCCTCCTCCAGCTTCTCGGTCAGTGCGTGCTCGACAAAGTAGGTTTTCCCGCATCCCCATTCCCCGGTAAGCATGAGGGCGTACGAGTTCTCCTTGTCCTCGAGGTACTCCCTCACGACGCCGATGATGTCATCCTCGTTCACCTTGGTCGCTCCTTGTCCGCCATCGGTTTCCACCCTTACCTTTCCTATGGCCACGCGAGAGCCTACTCCAGCGCTTTCGGATCCCATTCGAACCCTTCGGCCTGCCGCCTTATCGCCGGGTCGATGCACTTCTTGACGAGCTCAAGCGCCGCGGCCGCGCGGTGCAAGCTAGTGGATGACCATTTCAAACAAATCTTTCGCGATAAAATCAACGCGCTTCTTAACGTCAAAACAACCATTCGCATAGCGTTTAGCAAAAGCTCTTGTAGTGGCATAACGCGATTCAGCGTATATGGGCAGCTTTTCCTTAAGCGATTTGTCTTTACATTTCGCGTTAAGTCGCTCTTCTAGCATGAGCAAGTTCCCAATAATCGAGTTTTCCTGAGCCTGCGAATCCGGAAGAATGTGCTCTATTGTGAATGCCTCAGAAACCCTAACACCAGACTTAAGCTCCTCGAGCAAGGCAAGGACCAACTTGCAGCGATCCTTCAACTTTGTTTCGCTATACAACGGCCACGAATGAGACCATCCAAGCGAAAGGAGATTAATTCGAAATGTTTCTTCTGAAGGCAGTTTTTCGTTAAAACTATTTTTCCACTCATCTAACACTTGCTGGGTGCAGTTCAACTCGATTGCGTATGAGTGTTTCACGATCGAATCCGATAGGTGGTTCGACTCCATTCCCCCGATTATCTTATAGCAAATATAGAACCGGTAAATAAATCCAATCGCATCATCATACTGCTCGCTCGTTAGCTGCTCTATTTCGCGAGCGTGCATTAAACTCATAAGAAGCGGCCTGAAGACGCGGACATTGTGTGTTCTTAAGAAACTCAAGATTTCCGCATTTCTGTCATCGCTGGTTGGCTCGACAATCTCTGCATAATATCCGGCTTTTAGCCTTAAATCATAGAGAAGATCAGCAGCCTTCTTTGGATCCGTAAAATCCCTTATTTTCTTATATGCTCCATCCTTGTCGCCTTGACCTAGGCGATATTTTTGAATTGCGTAGTGACGCAAAAAAGCTTTCATGTTCGAGCCGACTGTTGCTTCAATTTCCGACCATACCTGTTTTGCATCATCGCGCTTTTCTATAGGATGGATATAGCGCATAATATAGTTCTTCAGAAGCTCATGGTCCTCAAGCTCGATACCTCGCGCATTCAATATTTCGAATATTGTGTACGAATCTTCCTCAGACGATGATTTGATGTTTACATATGCGACAGAAATGACCGCATCCCTGAAGGCCAGCAACTCCTCATCCTTCATCTTGGCGAAACTTGCACTGAAATATTGGAAGGCTTTAACGATCAGTTCGTCTTTTGATCCGGACGCGCGTTTGCTCTTCGAGAAAGCCACAGCAGACATGGCAGCCGCATCTTCAGGAGAGATAGCAATTACTCCTTCGACGATCCTCGTTAATGATAAATGATTCTCCGGAGCGACGATCGCGTGCTCAACATCCTTAGTATCTATCGCCACTAGATATTTTTTTGTGCCATTAGCGTGGTTAATCATATTCCTTTTCTTGAAAGCGAACATGAGGCTAGACAGCAAGAGCGTTAGGGTAATAACTCTTTGTTGACCATCAATTATTGTAAAAACCCCGAGGCTGTCTTCTTCTTCTTCCTCCATCAGCACTATCGAACCGATGAAATGCGACGTAGCAACTTCCTCTGTCACAAGCTTGATGTCTTCGAATAGATCTTTCCAGTTATGCTCATCCCACACGTAAGCGCGCTGATTGCGAGGGATTCTATAGATTGAGTCATTAAGCAGCTTTCCAACCGTACTCTGACGTGCTTCAAATGCCATGTTGATCCCTTGCCTTCGCAATAGTTTTGTCGGCCTTGCCGCCTCTCGGCGTCACCAACGCCTTCGCTACAATAAAAGTCGGCACATCGCCGAGCAGGGCCGCCTTTTCGCTCGCGAACATGCCGACTGCCCCAATCAATCTCCGTCGCTGCCATCATCGTCGATTAACCAACATGTCAGCAGCAGGCAATCGTCACGTCCACAGTCCATTCTATATGCCGGCTGAGCATGGGGCGAATCTTAATCGCCAAGATATCCAGGAAGCCCGAGCTTCCAGGGAAATGCCTTCAGACGCCTTACGTTGGGTAGGCCCCCTACAGAGATCTATTGGCCGTGCACCGCAAACAACGCGTTAGGCCGTTGCACGCAATCGGCCAGCCACCCAGCATCCCCAATCCGCACCACAACTCCCTACCCCGCTCCAGCCATCGTCATCTCCATACAGCTGTCTCTTATACACATCTCCG
>DXZQ01000002.1:0-126429 GCA_019419585.1 Collinsella sp.
AGATGTACGAGTTCGTCGACAAGATCGGCTTCACCCCGGTCGAGACCATCACCTGTGCCACCCTTAACGGTGCCAAGATGTGCCACATCGAGGACGAGACCGGTTCCATCGAGGCCGGCAAGTGCGCCGACCTGCTGGTCGTCAACGGTGACGTCGCCGCCGACATCCACGTGCTCAACACCGACAACATGGACGTCATCATGAAGGACGGCTGGATTGTCGAGGCCGGCACCTTCGGCGAGGCAAACAAGTACAGCGCCTAAGCTACCGTTCATCGATGGCTTGATGTAAAACACAGTATTTGATTGCATAATGCAATGGAGAGGGTCGCTTGCGGCCCTCTTTATTGCTATGGGGTGCGTTAGTAAGAAGGGGATGACGGTGGATCTCAATAGGCTGATTCTGGGCAAGAGCTACAACTCTACCAAGGTCTTTCGTACCGCTCAGCATGTGGTTCAGGCCATCTTGCTCGGTTTTGTCGTTCCGCTGCTTATCCTGCTGCTCATCTGGGATCTAACCGATAATCCCAATCCCGTTCCGGCCGTTGTCGTCATTGCCGGCTTGGTCATGCTGTGCTTCTTCTTCTCGTATGTCTTTGTGGTTCCCGATGACCTCACGTCGAGCGCAACCGACCGTACGCTCGCCATTGCATCAAAAATATTCGCCTACACGTCGCGCGGCCTTTCGTCCGAGGCGGCCCTGGGCGCTTCCAAAATCATCCTGTCCGAGACCATCGCCTCTGCCATCTGCTTTACCGACGGCAAGCAGGTGTTGGCAAGCTGGGGCGAGGACTCGGCAAGGTGCCCTGCCGGCACCCCGGTTGTGCTCGAGACCACGCTCAACGTGATCAACAGCGGTGAGCAAAGCGTGTTCTCGCGCGATGCCTCGACCGAGACGGGTGGCTACTTTCCGCGCCTGCGCGCCGGTATTGTCGCACCGCTTACCGTGCGCGGGCATTGCGTGGGCACGCTCGAGCTGTATTATCCCCGTCTGAGCAGCATCGATATGCGCCAGACGGCGCTCGCCTCGGGCTTTGCCGACCTCATTTCCACGCAGCTTGCAAGCTTTGAGCTCGAGCGCCAAGACGAGCTTACGGCCCGCGTGGAGCTGCGCGCCTTGCAATCGCAGGTCGATCCTCATTTTCTATTCAATACCATCAGCACCATTGTGTCGCTCGTACGTACCGAGCCGGACAAGGCCAGGTCGCTGCTCATCGACTTTTCCAATTACTACCGTCAGACGCTTTCTGATTCCGATACCCTCACAACGCTCGAGCACGAGGTGGAACAGGGCACTCGTTACATCAACCTTATGCAGGCTCGTTATGGCGACGGCCGTCTGCGCGTCTCGGTCGATATCGACTTTGAGGTGCGCGATTGCATGGTGCCGCCGTTTATCTTGCAGCCGTTGCTCGAAAACTGTATCAAGCACGCGCAGCGCGAGACCGAGCCGCTTTCTATTCATGTTAGGGCTTTCGAGACCGATGACGGTTTGGAGATCATCGTCGAGGACGACGGCATCGGTATGAGCGAAGAGGTCTGCGCGCATCTGTTTGAGCAACATCGCCGAGAGGAGCCCGAGAGCATTACCGCCGACGGCTCCGTCAAGCGAGGTTGCGGCCTGGCGCTCTTCAACGTGCTTCAGCGCATCCATTTCTTTTACGGAGAAGATTCCGGCATGCGCGTGAAGTCCCAGGAGGGCGTGGGAACGCAGGTCATCGTCGAGCTGAACGGCGAGCCGCATGAGCCGGCGCCGTTGACGGCGTAGCACGCGGTTGGATTGAGAGAAAAAGAGGGGAAGCACATATGTCCGAAGGCTGGAACATCTTGGTGGTTGATGACGAGCCTCCTATTAGGGCTGAGCTACGCTATCTGTTGGAAAAGGATACGCGTGTGGGTCAGATTGCCGAGGCGGGCAATGTCACCGAAGCCGTGGAGTCGATTCTGTCGAACAAGCCCGACGTGTTGTTTTTAGACATTACCATGCCCGGTCGCTCGGGAATTGAGCTTGCCGAGACGCTGCAGAACCTAAAGACGCCGCCGGTCGTGGTGTTTGTGACGGCATTTGCCGAGTATGCAGCTGATGCCTATAACCTCGATGCCGTCGATTATGTCGTCAAGCCGGTTGAGGACGCACGCCTGTCAAAGGCACTCGACAAGATCGAGGCGGCCTTGGGTGTCCGTCGTGTTATCCACGCTCCGCGCCAGCCTTTGCGTCTGACGGTGGACCGCGGGGGCAAAAAGGTGTTCATTCCCGTCGCAGACGTCTGCTACTTTGAGGCGCGCGCCGATTTTTGCAACGCCATCTGCGCCGAGGGAACGTACCTGATCAATGAGTCGATCTCTTCGCTCGAGCGTCGCTTGGACTCCGAGGGCTTTATTCGCGTTCATCGCAGCTACCTGGTCAATTTGGAAGACGTGCACAATGTTGAGATTGGCTCCACGGGGCTGATGGAGCTCAGGCTCGACCGCGTGAGCTCGACGGTGCCCGTGTCCCGCCGTCGCGCTGCCGAGGTTAAAGCACACTTGGGGCTTGCGTAGACGGTCTGCGTGCTGTCGTTTACCATCGCAGGTTTGGCATGGGCGCGCGGTGGGCATAATGGGTGGCATCGAATGAAATCGAAAGGATCATTATGCCCGCGCTTATCACCCATCATCTGTTTGGCGAGGAAAGCATCGACCGTCTTCCGCAGGGCGTCATAACGTCCGATGAAGAGCGCATTGCCTTTATCTTGGGCAACCAAGGCCCCGACCCGTTTTTCTTTCACATTCTGACACCGCGTGTTTCCGACTGCACGCTGCTGGCGCAGGTCATGCATCGGTCGCGCATGTCTCGCCAGTTCGCGTGCCTGCGCGACGGCGTGTCGCATCTGCTGCCGCGCGACGCCAGCTTGGGTCGTGCCTTTGCGCTGGGCCTGCTGTCTCATTACGTGCTCGACCGCAACGCCCACCCCTTTGTCTATGAGCAGCAGTTTGGCATCGTGGAGTCCGATTCAGAGCTTGAGGATTCGAGCAGTCAGGTCCATGCCGTGATCGAGAGCGACCTGGATGTACTGATGCTGCAGCTTAAACGCGATGGCGCTACGGTTGACGATTACCCGCCGGCGGGCGAGATCGTCACCACCGATCGCATCAATCGCGTGGCCGGCGTGCTGATGAGCTATGTTGCCGGACGCGTGTACGGCATTGACATTCCGGCGGGGGAGTACGGTGCTGCCGTTGCCAATATGCAGCGACTTTACCGCGCGATTGAGCCGGCCGGCTCCGCAAAGACGCGCGCGATCTCGCTGGTTGAGGGCTTGGTGCACGACTACTCGCTGCTCGACGGCCTTGCCCATCGCGTGACGACGGAGCTGCCCGAGCGCACCGGTAACCTGGGCCACTTGGCATGGAAGAACCCCTTTACCGATGAAGTCTCGACCGAGAGCTTCCCTGAGGTCTTTGACCGCGCGCTGCTCGATTACGAGTGCACGGTTGCCCGCTTTATCGAGACCGGCGATATGGAAGCCGTGACCAACCACGTCAATTACAGCGGTCGCGTGCTCGGCGCCGACGAAGAGTTCGACCGCGAGGAGTAGGGCTCGTGCGTGCCCCTTTGCCGAATCCTTACCGGCGCTTCTGGACAATTGGGGTACGATGAACTAACTGCATATCGGGCGAATACGAAGGGTCCCTGTCCATGAAATACACCAAGCTCGAGCGTAACTGGGTCATGTACGATGTGGGAAACTCGGCCCTCGTGCTGCTCAATACCTCGGTGGTGCCCATCTACTTTAACGCCATCAATACCGGTGCTTCCTCGGCAGACCTGGTGGTCGCTTGGGGCAACGCTCAGACGATTGCCTCGCTGGTCATTGCCATGCTCATGCCCATTCTGGGCGCGCTTGCCGATTACGCCGGCAACAAGATCAAGTTCTTCTTGGGCTTCTTCCTCACGGGCCTGGTTCTTTGCCTGGCGCAGGCTATCCCAATGTCCGCCATGGCATTTTTGACCGTGTACGTGCTGTGCACCATCGGCCTTAACTCTTCTATGACGTTCTACGACGCCATGCTGCCCGACATTACCACCGACGAGCGCATGGACGCCGTGTCCAGCTCGGGTTATGCCTGGGGCTACATCGGTTCCACCGTGCCGTTCATCATCTGCTTGGCGCTTATCATGGGTGGCCCCGCTCTTGGCGTCCCCACCATGCTGGCAACGCGTCTGTCGTTTATCATCACTGGTGCCTGGTGGCTCATCTTTACCCTGCCGCTCATTCGCACCTATAAGCAAAAGTACGGTCGCGAGCGCGGTCCCGAGGACACCATCGGCCACATCGTGGGCGGTGTGTTCTCCGAGGTCGGACACACCATGCGCGAGATCGCCCACAACAAGACCGTGCTGGTCTACATGATCGCGTTCTTCTTCTATATCGACGGTGTGCACACGGTCATTTCTATGGCCACCAGTTACGGATCGGCCTTGGGCATCGATTCGACGCAGCTGGTCCTGGCGCTGCTCGTCACGCAGTTTGTTGCTTTTCCGTCCGCCATCATCTACGGCAAGCTCGCCGGCCGCGTGGGCACGCTCAACATGATCTTGGTGGCAGTCGCCGCCTATATGGGCATCGTGCTCTTTGCCGCGTTCTTCCTCAAGACCGCCTTTGAATTCTGGGTGCTTGCCATTTTGGTCGGCCTGTTCCAGGGCGGCGTGCAGGCGCTCAGCCGTAGCTACTTTGGCCGCATTATTCCCAAGGAAAAGTCCAACGAGTACTACGGCTTCTTTGACATCTTTGGTCGTTATGCAAGCGTTATGGGCACCTTCCTGGTGTCGGTCGTCACCTCGCTGACCGGCAACCCGTCGCTGGGCGTCCTTTCCATTGGTGTGCTGCTGGTCGTTGGCTTTATGCTGCTGGTCCGCCTGTCCCGCATGGCTCGGGCGGCAGAGCATGCCGCATAGGAGCGAGCGGCTATTGTGCCTGTCCACGGTACTCTTTTGGGGTTATCCGCAATAAACATTGCGACTTGCGAGCAATGATTTGCCCAAGTGGGTATGATGGAATCAGCTAGGTCGCGGGGCGTCGCCTGTGTTTGGCGGCGTCCCGTTTTTGTGTTGCAGGGAGGGTAAGGCATGAACGCCACGGTCGTGATTCCAACGTATTGGGCGGGCGATGACGCTTGCGCAAACGCCCCTGGCACCTATGACCATTCGACGCGACTCAACGCCGACAATCCCGAACTCGACCGCTGCCTGGCCTCGCTTGAGCAGGTACGTGACATCCCGCGCATCATCCTTTTGGTGGTCTGTCCCGTTTCTGCCAAAGCCGATGTGTCGCTGCGCGTGCACGAGATTGTCGACGCGCATCCCACGCTCAAGGTCACCGTTGTCACCAACACCCAGGCCTCGCGCATCGCAGACCGGGTTGCTCAGATCGCGCCTAAGGGTTCGGGCAAGTGCGTGAGCCTGCGAGGCTACGGTGCCATCCGCAACATGGGGCTAGCTTGTGCCGCTGTGCTGGGGCATGACGCGGTTATCTTTTTGGATGACGATGAAACTGTCATCGATGCCGACTTTATGAAGCGCGCGACCTACGCGCTGGGTCAGCAGACGCGTCAGGGCCTGCCGATCTTGGTCAAGAGCGGTTACTTTTACGATCGCGACGGATCCCCGCTGGCGCCCACGGACAAGGTGGGCATCTGCCATCGTTGGTGGACCAAGCGCATCGAGTTCAACCGTTGGATGAAAAAGGCGCTCTCGGGCACCCGCATCTCGCGCTCCAACTACGTGTGCGGCGGCCTGATGGCCCTGCACGCCCGCGCCTTTACGCGTGTGGCCTTTGATCCGTTTATCACCCGTGGCGAGGATCTGGATTACCTCTTTAACATGCGCATGTTTGGCTATGACGTGTGGTTTGACAACGAGTGGGCCGTTCGTCACCTGCCGCCCGAGTCCGAGAAGCGCTCACCGCGCTTTATGCAGGATGTATACCGTTGGTACTACGAACGGGCCAAGTTGACGTTCGCCGCGCATCAAAAGGAGCTCATTCCCGTTACGGCGGCATCGCTCATGCCCTACCCGGGCCCGTGGATTTCGCGCGAGCTCGACGACCGCGTGCGCAAGACCGCTATGGTCCGCAGTGTGTTTACCCGCGAGCATGAGGGCTACCTGCGCATTTGGCGCCATGGTATTGACGAGGCAAAGACCTACGCGCGCCAAAACGCCGCAAGCTACCTGCGTTTCCAGAGCTTTTGGCCCAAGATCATGGACGGGCTTTGGCGTGACGCACGACTGATCAGTATCCTGGAGGGGGCCGAATGATCGACCACCGCGCCCAGCGCGATAGTTCAATATCAATCTTTCGCATCATTGCCGTTGCCTGCGCCATTTGCGTGCTGGTGTACTTTATTTTTGCCTTGGTGACCGGTATCGAGCCGATCGCCACGGTGATTGCCTGCGCGCTGCTGTGCATCTTTCTGTGCATCTTTATCTTTTTGACGCTCAATCCCGATTCGGTGCGCTCCCAGTACACCGAGGAGACGCTCTCGGTGGCCTCGGCCATGCTCGAGGACATTAAGGGCGGTCTGACGCAGGAGTCGGCGCGTTTGGTGTGCCGGCGCATTTTGCCCGAGACGCGCGCCATGACGGTGGCCATCACCGACGAGGGCAACGTGCTTGCCTGCGCGGGCGAGTTTGAAGAAAAACTACTGCCAGATTCTCCCATCCACACGCTTGCCACACGCTACGTTATCGAACATGGCATCGTGCAGTCGTTCAACCGGATGGTGGATGTCGTGGGCTCGGACGGTTCGCACAACCAAGTCCCCGCCGGCATTATCGCCCCCATCAAGGTGGGCGATCGTACCGTCGGCACGCTCAAGTTCTACTACAAGACCCCGCGCGCCGTTGACCGTACCCAGTACGCGCTTGCCTCGGGCTTTGCCGAGATCTTGTCCACACAGCTCGCCATCCACGAGCTCGAGGTGCAAAAGGAGCTCACGGCGCGCGCCGAGGTGCGTGCGCTGCAGGCGCAGATTAACCCGCACTTCCTGTTCAACACGCTGAACACCATTGCATCGTTTACGCGCACCGACCCGCTGCGGGCCCGCGAACTGCTTCGTGAGTTCTCATCGTTCTATCGTGCCACGCTCGACAACTCGGGATCGCTTATTCCGGTCTCGCGCGAGGTCGCACAGACCAAGCGCTACCTTACCTTTGAGAAGGCCCGCTTTGGCGAGGACCGCGTGCTTGCGACGTTCGATGTGTCCGAGGACGTGGAAGATACGCTGGTGCCGGCGTTCGTGATCCAGCCGATTGTCGAGAACGCCGTACGTCATGGTATGGGCGATGACGACGCCCTGAGGATCGACGTGACCGTTCACCAAGACGGCGAGGATGCAATCTTGATTGCCGTGGCCGATAATGGCGTGGGCATGGATGAGGGTACCGCCGCCAGACTGTTTGACGAGCGCTCTGCCCGTCCCGACGCCAGCTCTCCCCAGGGTGGCGGCGCCGGTGTGGCCATGCACAATATTTCGGAGCGCATCCATCGCTTTTATGGGCCGCACTCCTATACGCGTGTCGAATCGGCGCCGGGCAAGGGCACCAAAGTGCTCCTTCATCTTGATTTGTCAGAGAGCATCTTTGACATTCAAGAGTAAAATAAAAGGCTACGGGCTCAACGTCATGCGACGGATGCCCGGCGTAGTTAGTTGACGAAAGGTTTTATCCCTATGCTGCGTGCGATGATTGTGGATGATGAGGCGCCGGCTCGCTCGGAGCTTCGCTTCCTGCTCGAGCAAACGGGCAAGATCGGCACGATCACGGAGGCGTCGAGCGTCCGCTCCGCCATCGAGATGCTTATGGAAAGCCGCGTGGATGTCGTGTTTCTCGATATCTCGATGCCCGGTGCCTCGGGCCTGCAACTTGCCGAGGCGCTGCATAAGCTCAAAAATCCGCCGGCGATCGTGTTTGTGACTGCGTATAGTGACCATGCGGTCGAGGCATTCGACGTGGATGCCGTCGATTATCTGATGAAGCCGGTTGAGGAAGCTCGGTTGGATCGCGCGATCGAGAAGGTCATGCAACGCGCCAAGCCGGTTACGGACAGCAAGGTGACCATCGAGCGTATCCCGGTGGAAAAGGGCGGCCGCAAGGTGCTCATTCCCGTGGACGACATTCGCTTTATCATGGCCAAGGACGATTACTCCTGCATCTATACTGTCGATGATCGTTTTTTGTCGACGACCTCGCTGGCGCAGTTTGAGGCCAAGCTCTGCGACTTTGGCTTCTTCCGTGTTCACCGCCGCTATATCGTCAACTTGGCGTGCGTTACGGACGTCGAGACGGTGCCCTCGGGCGCCATCCAGCTGGGCATTACGGGCGTCGACGAACGCGTGCCGGTTTCGCGCCGCCGCGTCGTGCCGCTCAAGAAGGCCCTGAGTCTCTAGCACACTGGCCCCGCAGCCCTGTAGACCCATCGTCTGCGGAGCCGTGGGGCCTTTTTTGTATGTACCTGCCGAATCGTTTTTTGCGGAAGGGATCCCATGAACAGTGCAAGCGCCAAGCGCATCGACATCATCTCGGACACCCACGGCTATTTATCGCCTGCGCTCCTGGACGAGCTTGAGGGCGCAGACCTGATTATCCACGCCGGCGACCTCACGTCAGAGATGGACTACGAGCACCTATGCACCATCGCCCCCGTGCGGGCCGTACTGGGCAACAACGATTACTACCGCGACTACGGCCCCGATGTAGACCGTCTTGCGCTCTTTACCTACGAAGGCCTCAAATTCGCCGTAGCCCACTACCGCGAAGACCTTCCGGTGGGATCCGTAGACGTAGCCATCAACGGTCACACCCACGTAACCAAAGAAGCCCAAGTGGGCCGCTGCTTAGTCCTCAACCCGGGTAGCGCCAGCTACCCCAGAGGCACCCGAGGCCCCACCATGGCCAGAATGCTCGTCAAAGACGGCAAGATCCTAAGCACCAAGTTTATTGACTTGGACTAACCGCAACAAAAACGGGGGATGCAGATGCGTCCCCCGTTTCCATTTGAGCCAAAGGCAGAGCTTCAGCAAGATCCTTAGACAAACCCCGCCGCGGAGAACGGGGCCGCCGAGCCGCGAAGCGGCGAGGAACAACAACGACTCGAACAAAGTGACGGCAGGGAGGGTCTCCGGGGCTGAGGGCGGGGGTTAAGTTTGTCGCGAGTTCCGCACGCAAAGGAAAGCACTTAATGTGCTTTCCGTCTTGCGCAGGACTGTAGAGCAGCAAACTTAACCCCCGCCCTCAGCCCCGGAGACCCTCCCGGACAGCCAAAAAATTTTTTCAAAAAAGTTGTTGCGCGGCGGACAGACTTCTGTGTATACTAATCCCCGCAGCGCACGCGAGCGGAAACAAACGCGAACGTCTGCTTGGGGAGTTAGCTCAGTTTGGTTAGAGCGCCGGCCTGTCACGTCGGAGGTCGCGGGTTCGAGCCCCGTACTTCCCGCCAACGCAATTAAAGCCACGTCTTCGGACGTGGCTTTTTGCGTTTGATGCACTTTGTTTCGATAGAACCATCGCCCTGATGCATCTTTGCCCAGAATCCCCGCGCCTTCGGGAACGCAAGTAAAATCCAATAAGTATATCTGTCTAAACAACAGCTTTGTTGCGCAACACCTGTTCAACGAGACAGGGGGTTAGGTTATACTAAATTGCACTGTGCGCCGCATCTGATGCATTTCGCTCCAAGCGCGGCACTCAGTGGATATCCGATTTACCATTTGGATGTCCTGGCGGTCATTTAGCGTCTCGACACAAGCTCGGCCCCGGAGCTCGTTCGAGCTGTTCGTATTCCTTGAAAGGGGAAAAATGGACATATCGAGGAAGACTGATTACGCCCTTCGTATGCTGGCGATGCTTGCCGAGGATCCGGAGTGTTTGCTTTCTGTTCGCACCGCTGCCGAAGAGGTCAATGTCCCGTATTCTTTTGCCCGCTCGATTCAGCACGGTTTGGTCCAGGCCGGTATTGTGGAGAGCTTGCGTGGCGTCCACGGTGGCATGCGTCTCAAGGTCAGTCCGGACGACGTCACTATCCGCCAGGTCGTCGAGGCCGTTCAGGGTCCTATGGTTATGAACGATTGCACCGCGCCTGATGGTGACTGTGCGCGCATGGGCGCGTGCTGCTATCATCCCCTGTGGGCCGGAGCTCAGGCGTTGATGCGCGACTACCTCGATTCCGTTTCGCTCGGCGATATTGTCGCCCATCGCCAGTTCCCGGCCGTCGATCCCAAGTTCGCCGACCGCGATGCGTTTCCCGAGTACGCCACCTGCGCGTGCGCTTGCCGGGAGGAATAGCGCAGCATAAGGAGCATTGCCATGATTCAGGACCCCTTTCGTTCGATGATTCGTTCGGAAGGGGTCCTGCGTTATCGCGACCTTCCGTGGCGCCGCACGCGCGACCCGTATATCATCTGGCTTTCCGAGGTCATGCTGCAACAGACGCAGGTGCCGCGCGTGGAGACGCGCATGCCGGCGTGGCTCGATCGCTTTCCGACCGTTCTGGCGCTCGCTCAGGCCGCTCCTTCCGATGTTTTGGACGCTTGGCAGGGGATGGGCTACAACCGACGCGCTCTGGCGCTCCACAAGGCCGCTCAGCGCGTTGTAGAGGACTGGGACGGGGAGTTTCCGCGTGAGACGCGTGACTTGGTCGCTCTTCCTGGTATTGGCCCGGCGACGGCGCAGGGCATCCGTGCGTTTGCGTTTGATCTTCCGGGCGTGTATCTGGAGACCAACGTGCGCACGGTCTTTCTGCATCATTTCTTTCCCGACGTGCCGGCTGTTCCCGATCGCGAGCTGGTGCCGCTGATTCAGGCGGCCTGTCCGGCGGCCCCCGGTGCGTCGGCGGACGAGATCGCTCCCTTTGCCGTGCCGCTCGATGATGCCGACACGCCGCGCGCGTGGTATTACGCGTTGCTAGATTACGGCGCATATCTAAAAAAGACGTTGCCCAATCCGTCCAGGCGGTCGGCGGGCTATAGCCGTCAGTCCAAGTTTGAGGGCTCGCGTCGCCAAAAGCGCGCCCACATCGTGCGCATGCTGCTGGCGGCGCGCGATGGGCAGCCTGCGGGCATTACGGTTGATGAAGCTGTTACAGGCGTTAACGAGATGGAGACGGCAGCCGGTCGCGGGCCGGTCGAGTGCGACTTGATCGCGGGCATTCTAGCCGACTTGGAGCGCGAGGGCTTTTGCCGAGCCGAGGACGATCGTTGGTTGAGTGTGTAGCCCGCTCAAATCTGAAGAACGGGATTGTAAGGTTTAAATTCTCGGCTTGAGGGCATCCTAAAGGCGAGGCCGCTTGAAGCCTACGGGCGGCATGCGTTGAAGGGAAGTACACCTATGGATTTTGAGAACTCCCAAACCAAGAAGAACCTCGAGACCGCTTTTGCCGGTGAGTCCCAGGCACACACCAAGTATCGCTACTATGCATCCAAGGCCAAGAAGGACGGCTACGTTCAGATCTCGAACATCTTTGCCGAGACCGCAGGCAACGAGTCCGAGCACGCCAAACTGTGGTTTAAGTATCTGCACGACGGCGCCGTTCCGGGCACTCTGGACAACCTGCGCGACGCCGCCGCGGGCGAGAACTACGAGTGGACCACGATGTACGACGAGTTTGCCAAGACCGCCGAGGAAGAGGGCTTTGCCGAGATTGCCGCAAAGTTCCGTGGTGTCGCCGCCGTCGAGAAGGCCCACGAGGAGCGCTACAACAAGCTCGTCGAGCGCATCGAGTCGGGCGAGGTGTTTGAGCGTGAGGGCGTAAAGGTGTGGAAGTGCCTGAACTGCGGGCACCTGCACGTTGGTGCCGAGGCGCCCGAGGTGTGCCCGGTGTGCAACCACCCGAAGGCGTACTTTGAGGAGCAGGTGGTGAACTACTAGCGCGTGGCGCTGGCTGTTGCGGAGCGCAGGGCGGGGGAAACACCTTTCCCTCTCGCTCACGGCTCCGCAGGGTCGCGCGAGGCAAAGGTGTTTCCCCCGCCCTGCGCTCCGGCTTCGGGTCGTCGCGTGCTCGTTACTGAAAAGCTGATATTAAAGATTGTGTGCCGCCCCTTTTTGGGGCGGCACGTTTTGTGTGGGGTCTCGGTCTCCACAATTTTCGTCAAGCTTTTGGTTAGATTTTGGTTAGTTGGCGGGTTGGCGGAAGGGCAAAAGACCATTCGATAAAAAAGCTCAGAGAAAGTGCTGGTAGGGGAGTTGTTGAGGTTTTCGACAGCTTTTGTCAACAAGAAACTTTGCGGCTATTGCTACGGATTGCGTTGTCGCGGTCATGGCGGTGCGGGATGCTGGGCGTAAGCGTCGAATGCTCCGATTTTGGAGGCCAGCATGGATTTGTTTCTTGAGACTCCGCAGCAACAAGCTGAGCGCATGCTGCGTCAGCAGCAACGACTCATGGAGATGCAAATGCAAGGGGCGGCAGTCCAGCCCTTTGCGCAAAATGTCGTGCCCGCTGCTGTACCTGCAGCTGTGCCCGGGTGTGAATCGGCACCAGAGGCCTATTCCGTACAGCAAGATTCATATGCGCAGGAGCTCGCGTTCGACAAGCGTCGTGCGCGTCGTCGCCGCGTGGGCCAGCGCCTGCGCACCTTGGCGATGATCGTGCTCATCCCGCTGGGGCTTGCGGCCATCTTTCTGGCGTCGTATGCCCTCACGTGCATCCTCAACGGCGCATCGGCCAACGAGGTGCTCCAGCATCTAGCGGCCCTAGGCCAGCGCTTAGGTGACGTCATAACAACCATCCGCGCCGGCTGGGAGAGTTAGCGTTTGTCACATTAGGACTTCTAGGGTGTAGGGATTCTCGCCACGAGTAGGATTCTTGCATCCTGTGGGTCCTGTCGTGCGACTGAATAGTATTATTGAAGATGAATAATAATAGGATTTGCTATGTATAAGCAGGATTTAGAGCAGACTCTTTTGGATATTGACGAAGAGGCGGAGCTGGAAATAGGTCCAAGAGACGATAGGCCGAGCGTTGTATTGGTGGGAGGAAGCGCCTTCATGCTAAACGATGTGACGAATCGGTCGGTTACACATGACATTGATGTGTTTGAGGCAGACAGGTGCCTCCGCGAGATCATAGCTCGATACCCCGAGGTGAATGGCATGGTAGTGGCATATTGCAACCAGATGCCATTCAATTACGAAGATCGACTGATCCCATTGGAGATCGGGGCGCATTTTATCAGGTACTTTACGCCATCTTTGGAGGATCTGGCGGTGATGAAGCTTTATGCCTATCGTCCGAACGACATCGTCGACCTCCATAGTCGAACATTTATCGACCGACTTGATTGGGATCTGCTCGAGCGGCTTATATTCGATGAAGGAGAGGCGTTGGCCTCGTCGCCTTCAGAGCGGAGTTATCAAGAGATGGTCTGTGCATACAGGCAATACAAAAAGGAGGTGCTCGGTTGAATCTGACTTTTGAGGGATTTTTGAAAGGCTATTGCCGAGAGCTGTCCGGACAGCAGTCGCTGAGTTTTAGGAAGCTTGTAAAGCAGGCAACAACGGTTGAGCCGCGTGTGGCGGAGCCTCTGTTTTTGCTCGCTTTGGCGCAGGGTAAGGCCGAATACGTTCTGGGTTTATCCGAGGGCTCGTGGATGGAAGAGGGCTATCGAGGTGTTTTGTCTCTGTATGGCCAAGCGAGTAGCCTGGCATCTCTATGCTCCGAGGATGAGCTCCCCAATCGTTACGCCAACGTTTGGCGTGCGTATAGAGGGGTGAAAGAAAAGCCAGCGGCCGACAGAAGGGTGAACGCCCTGATGAGAAAGAGAACACTTAAAGCATTGGAGGAATCGGGTGTAACGCGCTACGGTCTCTGCCGCGATTTGAATCTGAATAAGGGAAACGTGTACGCATACTTAGCCGGTGATGACTCGAAGGTGAGCAGGAAGACAGCGCGTCGCATTATGGAATATGCGGAGGAGAGAAGCACCCAAGAAGGGGCCGGGCGCCCGGTGCGTGTGGCGGGGTAAGATTGATCGCGGTTTTGATTGGTGCTCGATTGGGTTTGTTGGGCGGAGTTTATGTCTGCTATTGATATTGTGCTTGTTGTGATCGCCTTGGTGGCGGTGGGGGGTGCTGTGGCTTGCGCCCTGCAGCTCAAGGGCCTTCGTGCCGAGTTGCGGGAGCGTGGCGACAGTAGCGCGGAAACGCTGGCAGCACTCGAGCAGGCCAACAACGCGCTCGATGCCCTGAACGTCGCGCTGGCCGAAACACGCCGCACGGCCAATGCCATCGCGCAGCAGCAGACGACCGATGCGGCCGTGGAGCAGCAACGTTACCTGGCCATCGCACGCGAGTTCTCGCAAGCTGGTGACCGGATGGATGACCTGCGCCGTGAGACGGCCCAACAGCTCGGCGCCAATCGCGAGGGCATCGAGCATCGCCTGGACAAGGTGCGCGAGACGGTCGATGCTCAGCTGGGCGCCATCCGCAAAGACAACAACGTGCAGCTCGATCAGATGCGCGCGACGGTGGACGAGAAGCTCTCTCGCACGCTCAACGACCGTCTGTCTGCATCGTTTAAGCAGGTGAGCGACCAGCTCGAGGCCGTGTACAAGGGCCTGGGCGACATGCAATCTATCGCCACTGGCGTGGGCGACCTTAAGCGCGTGCTGGGTAACGTCAAGGCGCGCGGCATTTTGGGCGAGGTGCAGCTGGGCGCGATCCTGGCGGACATTCTCACGCCCGACCAGTATCTGGAAAACGTCGCCACCAAGCCCGGCGCCTCGGAGCGCGTTGAGTTTGCCGTCAAGCTGCCGGTAGACGAGGGCGACCCCGTACTGCTGCCGATTGACTCCAAATTCCCGGGCGACGCGTACGAGCATCTGCTCGATGCCCAGGAGTCGGGCGACGCGGATGCCGTCGCCGCCGCGCGCAAGACGCTTGACACTATGGTGAAGCGCGAGGCAAAGGACATCTGCGAAAAGTACCTGAGCGTGCCCGCGACGACCAACTTTGGCATTCTGTTCGTGCCTTTTGAGGGCCTGTACGCCGAGGTCGTCAGTCGCCCTGGGCTTATCGAGACCCTGGGTCGCGACTATCACGTCAACGTTGCCGGTCCCAGCACCATGGCGGCCATCCTCAACAGTCTGCAGATGAGCTATCAGACGTTTAAGTTGCAAAAACGTACCGACGACGTGCTGCGCGTGCTCTCCGCCGTCAAGGCCGAGCTGCCGCGCTATCAAAAGGCGCTGCGCCGCGCCCAGCAGCAGATCGAGACCGCGGGCAAAACGGTCGAGGGTATCATCACCACGCGCACCAACGTCATGGAGCGCAAGCTCAAGGACATCGACGCGCTGGAAGACGCCGACCAAGCCGATGAGATCTTGGGACTCACGCCCGCGGGCCTTCCCACAGACCAAGAAGACGAGGACTAATTGCAACAAGACGGTGGGGCACCGGCGCAAACGCGGGCGCCCCACCGCTTTTCGTATCGCACTTGTCTGAAGCGTGCTCCAATGTGCAACAATGGCGTTTCGCCCTATCAGACGCGAAAGGAAGCCCATGTCTCAGAGAAGCACCAGTCCGCTGAAACGCTCCACCGTGCGCCGCACGCTACAGCGTTTTTGGGACGTCACGCGCACGCAGCCGCTGATTGTCTTTCTCTCGGTGTTCTCGTCGGCGGGCTACATCTTTTTGCTGACGTTTGCCAATACCTATGTGATGGCCCTCATTGTCGACCGCGTTCAAGCCGGTCCCGTGGCGGGTGACCAGGTGTTTGAGGTCTTCGGCCCCTATATCCTGGCGCTCGTACTCGTTAACCTGGTGGGTCAGATCCTCTCCAAGCTACAGGACTACACCGTCTACAAGCTCGAGATCGCAGGCAACTATCACCTGGCGCGCCTATGCTTCGACACGCTCTCCAACCAATCCATGACATTCCATACCAGCCGCTTTGGCGGATCGCTTGTAAGCCAGACAAGCCGTTTTATGAGCGGCTATACGGGGCTGGTCGACGTGACGGTGTATTCGCTCATTCCCACCATCACCTCGGTTGTCTGCACGGTGGCGGCGCTCGCTCCGGTGGTGCCGACGTTTACCGTGATCCTGGTGGGCATTATGGTCGTCTACATCGCGTTTGTCTGGCTTATGTACAAGCGCATCATGCCGCTTTCGGCCGCGACGTCCGCCGCGCAGAACAAATTGTCGGGCGTGCTGTCCGACGCGGTCACGAATATCCTGGCCGTCAAGACCTGTGGGCGCGAGGACTTTGAGCGCGACCTGTTCGATACCGCCGACCGCGCTGCGCGCGATGCCGAGACGGTCTCGATGCACGCCATGATGCAGCGCAACTTTACGACCTCGGGTCTTATCGTCATCACCATGGCCGTGGTGAGTGTGTTCGTGGCGGGCGGCAACGCGTGGTTTGGCATCTCGGCCGGCTCGCTCGTCATGATCTTTACCTACACCTATAACCTCACCATGCGCCTGAACTACGTGAGTTCCATGATGCAGCGCATTAACCGCGCGCTGGGTGACGCCGCCGAGATGACGCGCGTGCTGGACGAGCCGCGCCTGGTGGCGGACGACGAGCATGCTCCCGAGCTTAAGGTGGCCGAGGGTGCGATCGATTTTGAGCACTTGAGCTTTGCATACCGTGACGCTGCGGCGGGCGAGAACGTGTTCGATGACCTGACACTTCATGTGGCGGCGGGCCAGCGCGTGGGCCTGGTGGGCAAATCGGGCTCGGGTAAGACGACGCTCACCAAGCTGCTGCTGCGCCTGGACGATGTTCAGGGCGGCCGCGTGCTCGTGGACGGTCAGGATGTCTCGCGCTGCACGCAGCAAAGCCTGCGCCGCCAGGTTGCCTACGTGCCGCAGGAGGCGCTGCTGTTCCACCGCTCCATTCGCGAGAATATCGCCTACGGCCGCGCGGGCGCCACTGACGAGCAGATCCGCGAGGCCGCGCGCCTGGCCAATGCCCTGGAGTTTATCGACCGATTGCCCCGTGGCTTTGACACCATGGTGGGTGAGCGCGGCGTCAAGCTCTCGGGCGGCCAGCGTCAGCGCGTGGCTATCGCCCGCGCCATCCTAACCGACGCGCCGATTCTAGTGCTCGACGAGGCGACCTCTGCCCTGGACAGCGAGTCCGAGGCGCTGGTGCAGGAGGCGCTCGAAAACCTGATGCGTGAACGTACCTCCATTGTGGTGGCGCACCGCCTGTCCACCGTGGCGGCGCTCGACCGCATTGTGGTGCTGGCCGATGGTGAGATTGTCGAGGACGGCACGCATGCGCAGCTCGTCGAGGCGGGTGGCGAGTACGCGAGCCTGTGGAGCCGTCAGACCGGCGCATTCTTGGAGGCGTAAGCGTCTCGGACGTGGGACAATTGTGCCCTTAAGTTTATTGTGCCGTTGAGCTGAGGAGTCGTTATGCCACGCGAGACCAATGCCGCCAAGCGCGAGCGCGCCATCGAGGTGTGCGAGCGCCTCAACCGTCGCTATGGCCCGGTCGAGTGCTTTTTGGACCACGAGAATCCCTTCCGCCTGCTGATCGCGGTGCTACTCTCGGCGCAAACGACCGACGCGCAGGTCAACAAGGTGACGCCGCGGCTGTTTGCCCAGTGGCCCACGCCCGAGGCCATGGCCGGGGCGAGCGTGGCTGACGTGGCAGACACCATCAAGTCACTTGGCTTCTACAAGAGCAAAGCCAAGCATGCCGTCGAGGCCGCGCAGATGATCGTCGCCGACTATGGCGGCGAGGTGCCGGCCGACATGAAGGAGCTTGTAAAGCTGCCGGGCGTGGGACGCAAGACGGCGAACATCGTGCTCAACGTGGGGTATGGCATCGTGGAGGGCATTGCGGTGGACACGCACGTCAACCGCATTGCGCACCGCCTGATGTTGAGTCCCAAGACGCATGCCAAGGAGCCGCTCAAGACCGAGCAGGATCTGCTCAAGATTCTGCCGCACGAGTATTGGGAGTCGGTCAACCATCAGTGGATTACCTTCGGTCGCGAGATCTGCGACGCCCGCAAACCCAAGTGCGGCGAGTGTCCGCTGGCAGATTTGTGCCCCAGCGTGCGCGTGACGGGGTAGGGCGGAACGCATCTTCGTCTGGCGTTTTTTGCGGGGCCGGGTTTGCCCTTGAGCCGGAGTTCTCTCCATGCGCTACCATGACAGACAATGTATTTGACGTACGACCCGCCGAGCTTGCCCCGGCGGGCTTTTGGCGTTGCGATGCCGGAGGAACAGCATGCTCATTCACCGTATAGCCGCGCAGCTCTACACTGCCGAGGCGCTGCAGACCGTCGAGGCCGGGCTCGATTCTGGCGAGGACGTGACGCTGGCCGTGTCTCAGTCGGGTCGCACGCTTATGGCCGCCGCCCAGTTTGCGCGTCGTCCGCGCCCCACGGTCTACATCGTGAGTGGCGAGGACGCCGCCGACCGCGCCGCACGCAGTCTGGCCGCCTATGTGGGCCTGGCGCACGTGTGCCGCTTTCCCGAGCGCAAGGACTACCCTTGGCGCGAGCAGGCGCCCGACGACGCCGTGGTGGCCCAGCGCTGCGAGGCTCTGGGGCGCATCGTGCGCGGCGACAACTGCATTATGGTCGCCTCGGCCCGCGCGCTGCTGCGTTGCGTGCCGCCGGTCGAGAGCCGCTACTGGGAGTCCACCACCTTTGCGGTGGGCGAGGAGATTCCCTTTGACGAGGTGCCGCAGCGCCTGGTGGGCATGGGCTACACCAATGCCGGTGCCGCCGACGCGCCCGGCCTGTTCCGCGTGCACGGCGATACCGTCGAGGTGTTCCCCGCGCAGGAGAAGGCACCCGTACGCATTGAGTTTTTTGGCGACGAGATCGATCGCATCCGTCGCATGGTGAGCTCTACGGGGCAGACCATCGGCAACGAGGACAGCATCGAGATCTTCCCGTGCCGCGAGTTGGCACTCACTGACGAGGCCGTCCACAACATGCATGTTGCGCTCTATCGCGCCAGCCAGAGCGATAGCAAGCTGGCGGCGCTGCTCGAGATGGTGGACGCGCGCATCGTCACGCCCGAGCTCGACCGCTTTTTGCCGGTGATGTACGGCCAGACCGTGAGCCCGTTGGCGCATGTGAGCGGCAAAGCGCTTGTGGTCCTGTCCGAGCCGCGGTCGCTGTTCGATGACTGCCTGCGCGCCTACGAGGATATCGAGGCCCGTGCCGGCGAGGCGGGGATTGACCGTCTGGACGGTCTGTACGTGCGCGCCCAACAGCTCGACTTTGGTGCTCAGCAGCGTCTGAACTACGTGAGCCTGATTCGTGCCGGCGGCGCGGTTACGGCCGAGCTCAAGATTGAGCAGCCGGCCATTGCGGGCTCGGACAATCGATTTATGACGCGCATTCAGGAGGTTGTGGGCAAGCGCTACGCCTGCGTGTTTGCCATTCCCGACCGCGGTGCGCGCGAGTCGATGGAGCTTACCTTTGGCGACGAGGGCATTACCTTTGAGGAGTCGTTGACGGCCGCCCCCGAAAACGCCGGCGTTATCGGCGACCGCGTGCGCGTGGCGGCGGCGGATTCTGCCGACCGTGCTGCCCGTCAGGAGGCCCATGCCTCGATTCGCGAGCGCCATGCCGACGCGCTCAACGCCCGCTCGCTCGAGGCGGGCGCGGCGCAGGCTGCCGTCGGTGCCGCCGTGCCCACCATCTCGCGCGGGCGCGTGACCTTTGTGGACGCCGCCCTGCCGCAGGGCGTGGTGGTGCCCGATGCCAATTTGGCCGTGTTCTCGATCGCCGACCTCAACGCCCGCATGGATGCCAATCGCGCCCGCAGCCGCCGCAAGGTTGACATTACGCAGATCACCTTCCCGTTTAAGCCGGGTGACTACGTGGTGCACGCAACGCATGGCATCGCGCTCTTTAGCGAGATCGCGCGCCAGGAAGTGGGCGGCAAGGAACGCGACTACTTTTTGCTGGAGTATGCCGACGGCGACAAGCTCTATGTGCCGCTCGAGCAGGTCGACCGCATCACACGCTATGTTGGCCCCGACGGCGACAAGCCACGCCTGACCAGGCTCAATACCGCCGACTGGACGCGTGCCACCAACAAGGCGCGCAAGAATGCCAAAAAGCTGGCGTTTGACCTGGTCGACCTGTATACGCGCCGCTCCTCGATTACCGGTATCGCCTGCCCACCCGACACGCCCGAGCAGATCGAGATGGAGGAGAGCTTTCCCTACGACGAGACGCGCGACCAGCTGGAGGCCATCGCCGACATTAAGGCAGACATGGAGGCGCCCAAGCCCATGGACCGCCTGCTGTGCGGCGATGTGGGCTTTGGCAAGACCGAGGTCGCCCTGCGCGCGGCGTTTAAGTGCGTGGACTCCGGCCGCCAGGTCATGGTGCTCTGCCCCACGACCATTCTGGCCCAGCAGCACTACGAGACGTTCTTTGAGCGCTTTGCCCCGTTTGGCCTTGAGGTCGAGGTGCTCAGCCGCTTCCGCACCCCGGCGCAGCAAAAGCGCGCGCTCAAGGCGTTTGCCGAGGGCACGATCGATGTGTTGATCGGCACGCACCGCCTGCTTTCGGCCGATGTGAATCCCAAGAACCTGGGCCTGGTGATCATCGACGAGGAGCAGCGCTTTGGCGTGCAGCACAAGGAGCAGCTCAAGAACCTGCGCGAGCAGATTGACGTGCTCACGCTCTCGGCAACGCCCATTCCGCGAACCATGCAGATGGCCACGAGCGGCGTGCGCGACATGAGCCTGATCACCACGCCGCCGACCGGGCGCCGCCCCGTGATCGTGCACGTGGGGGAGTACGACCCCGACGTGGTGAGCGCGGCGATTCGCCTGGAGGTGGGTCGCGGCGGCCAGGTGTACTACGTATCCAACCGCGTCAAGACCATCGACGACGCCGTGGCGCGCGTGCACGAGGCCGCGCCCGAGGCGCGCGTGGGCGTGGCGCACGGCAAGATGAGCCCGCGCGAGGTCGAGGACGTGATGATCGAGTTTGCGACCAAAAAGATCGATGTGCTCATTGCCACGACCATCGTGGAAAGCGGTATCGACAACGCGTGCGCCAACACGCTTATCATCGAGGACTCGCAGCGCCTGGGCCTGGCACAGCTCTACCAGCTCAAGGGCCGTGTGGGCCGCTCGGCTACGCAGGCCTACGCATACTTTATGTTCCCGGGCGAGCTGCCGCTCACCGAGGAGGCCACGGCGCGCCTGACCGCACTTTCCGAGTTCCAGGACCTGGGCAGCGGCATGCGCATCGCCATGCGCGATCTGGAGATTCGTGGCGCCGGCTCGCTTATGGGCGCCGAGCAGCACGGTAACCTGTCGAGCGTGGGCTTTGACCTGTTTACGCAGATGCTGGGCCAGGCCGTGGCCGAGGCGCGCGGTGACGACGATGCCGGCGTGGAGGCGGCGAGCGTGGGCATTAACCTGCCGGCCGATTACTTCTTGTCCGAGGAGTACCTACCGGCGGTTGATCAGCGCGTGCTCGTGTACCGTAAGCTCGCGGCGGCCGAGGACCTGGAGAGCATCGACGAGGTGCAGGAAGAGACCGAGGCCGCGCATGGCGAGCTGCCGTTGGCGGGGCTCAACCTGTTCAACCGCGCGCGCATCCGTATTCGCGGCGAGCGCCTGGGGCTCGAGAGCGTTACGCTCAGCGGCGGGCGCATTACCTTCCTGGGCGTCGACGTGCCCAAGAAGGTGGCCTTTGAGTTTAAGACCCGCTATGGTGCGGTGAGCTTTCCCAAGAGCCGCAAGCTGTCGGTGCCCTACAAGGCGGGCGCCGGTGCGGGCAGCGGCCTGGGTCGCGGCCTCGACGCCAACGACGGCACCGGCCCCGTGGCGGCGGCGCTCATGCTGCTGCAGCAGCTGGGTGCTAGTGATGATGACTAACAGGTCGACGCTGCAAACGCCCCATTTGGGCAATCTGGTTCCATCGAAAGGAAAGCATGTTCGGGTACATCTATAAGAAAGACGCCGCTGCTATCGCGGTTATCCTTGCCCTCTGCCTGGGCGTGGGCAGTTTCTTCGATTATCAGATTTCGAGCGCGCTGTTCAACATCGGCAGCATGTACGGTCGCTTTGTCGAGGCGGCCGGCGAGCTACCGTTTGAGCTGACGGCGAGCGTCGCGGGCGTTATGCTCGTGCGAGCGGTGCGCCCCGATTCCAAGGCAAGCAAGTGGCTCGCCGCGCTGGGCATTCTCATCAACGTGGGCCTGCTCGGCTACGAGATTGTCGGATCGCAGCGTGTCGGCGGCAAACTCATCGCGTTTCAGCTGGTGCTGACGTTTGTGCTGGTCATCGCTGCCAACCTTATCGCCTACCGCCTCACACGCGACACCGATCCCGACGAGCTCACGCGCTGGGCGTTGATGGTGCTTGCCGTGTGGGTCGCTCAGGCCATTATCCTCAACGTGATCGTCAAGCCGCTGTGGTCGCGCCCACGCATGCGCGTGATCGAGGTCACGCCGGGGCTCAATTTTCAGCCGTGGTGGGTGATCGGCAATCCCGACAAGTGGACCTATATTGCCGCCGGCGTGATCAAGGACGGCTTTAAGTCGTTCGCGAGCGGGCACACCGCGCACGCGGCGATCGGCCTTATGCTCGCCGGGCTTCCCGCGGCAGCCTTTGCGGAAAAGCCGTCGCGTCGCCGCGTGATCTTTTGGGCGGCGGCTGTGGTCGCGGCGCTCGTCGCCTTTGGCCGTATCGTGATCGGTGCACACTTTTTGAGTGACGTGAGCTGCGGCTTTGCCCTGGTGCTGGCACTTGAGTGTCTTGCCGCGCGCATTGCCTATCCCAACGGCGTACAATAGCCCCGTTTGAATCATCTGGCCGATACCCGGTAAGAGAGGATTGCCATGCTCGCGTTTAACAACGACTATTCCCACGGCGCCCATCCGGCGGTGCTGCAGGCGCTCGTCGACACCAATATGGAGCCGCAGCCCGGCTACGGCACCGATGCGCACACCGAGCGTGCCAAGCACCTTATTCGCGAGGCCTGTCAGGCCCCCGATGCCGACGTGTTTTTTCTGGTGGGCGGCACGCAGGCCAACGCGACGGTGATCGACATGCTGCTTGCGCCCTACGAGGGCGTCGTTGCTGCTGAGACTGGTCACGTCGCCTGCCACGAGGCGGGCGCCATCGAGTTTGGCGGCCACAAGGTGCTCACCATCCCCGGCTACGAGGGCAAGATGCACGCCGAGGACCTCGAGAACTATATCCAGGTGTTCTACGAAAACGAGAGCTACGAGCACACGGTGTTCCCGGGCGCCGTGTACGTGAGCCTATCGACCGAGTACGGCACGCTGTACTCCAAGGCCGAGCTCGCGGCAATTCATGCGGTGTGCCAGAAGCGCGAGATTCCGCTGTTTGTGGATGGCGCCCGACTGGCCTATGCGCTGGCAGCCGACGAGTGCGACATCACCCTGCCCGAGCTGGCACAGCTGTGCGACGTGTTCTACATCGGCGGCACCAAGTGCGGCGCGCTCTGCGGCGAGGCTGTGGTGTTCTGCGGCATGCACGCCCCGGCGCATCCCATTCCGCGTATTAAGCAGCACGGCGCGCTGTTGGCCAAGGGCCGCCTGACGGGCGTGCAGTTTGAGGCGCTCTTTACCAATGGCCTGTATTTTGAGATCGGTCGCCAGGCGATTGAGACGGCTCAGGCGCTGCGCCGCGTGCTGCATGAGCGCGGCTACGAGTTCTTCTTGGAGACGCCTACGAACCAACAGTTCGTGATCCTGCCCAACGAGGACATGGCCCGCATTCGTGAGCATGCCTCGATCGAGTACTGGGAAAAGTACGACGAGACCCACACGGTGGTGCGCTTTTGCACCAGCTGGGCCACGACGCAGGAGGATATCGACGCGCTGGCGGCTGTCCTGTAGCCTGATGTAATGACGAGAGGCCGCCTTGCGCTGGGTTTGGCGCAAGGCGGCCTTTGTTTTTGAGGGGGAGGGGCTGTATGCCCGAGATGTCCGAGCCGACGATTCGCCTGGCGACGCCCGATGATGCGCCGGCGTTGCTTGCCATCTATGAGCCGTATGTGCGCCAGACGGCGATTACCTGCGAATACGAGGTGCCGAGCGTTGAGGAGTTCGCCGGGCGTATCGAGCGTACGCTCAAGCGATATCCGTATTTGGTGATGGAATTGGACGGGCGTCCGGTAGGCTATGCCTATGTGAGTCCGCTTAACAGCCGCGAGGCATACGACTGGTCGGTCGAGACATCGATCTACCTGGCGCGCGATGTGCGCCACGGCGGGCTGGGCCGCAAGCTGCACGATGCGCTCAAGCAATGCCTGATCGCGATGGGCATCACCAACATGTGTGCCCTCATCGCCGTGCCGCACGACAAGGACGACGAGTACCTGACGCACAACAGCCAGGACTTCCATGCCCATATGGGATATCGCCTGGTGGGTGCCTTCGACCGCTGCGCTCAGAAGTTCGGTCGCTGGTACGACATGTGTTGGATGGAGTTGGTCCTAGCCGAGCGCGTCCCTAACCAACCCAAACCAACCTGGTTCCCCGACCTCCCCAAACCTACCATTTAGGGACAGGTTAAACCACCACAATGGGGACAGGCACTTTCGTGGTGGTTAGCCGATGGGCTCGGTGTATTTGGCGCGGTCGGTGCGTTGGATGCGCTTGGAGATGTGCAGCGGGCGGCCGTCGGTGTCGTAGACGTAGTCAGTGATAAGGATCAGTGCCTGCCCGCGCTCAACGTTGAGCAAAAATGCCTCGTTTTGCGAGGCGTAGCACACCTCAAAGGTCTTGTGCCCCTGTGCCGGCGCGCGATGGAATTCCTGGCGCAGCGTGGCGTAGAGCGAACCGTTGATATCGCGATCGATGAGCGACCCAAAGCTTGGCGGCAAATAGGTGGTCTCCAGGCACAGCGGCGCATCGTCCAGGTAACGCAGGCGGACAAGTTTGACAAGCTTGCTGCCCACGCTAGCGTCAAAGAACTTGGCCACGCTGCCCATTGCTTTGGCAAAGCCCGAGTCCACCGTGCGCGTGGTGGGCTTCATACCCTGTCCCTGGATCTGCGCCGTATAGCTCGAAAACACCAAGTTGTTCTCGTGGAGCGCCGGCGTGTCGGCCACAAAGGCGCCGCGCCCGCGCTCGGTTCGAATCAAGCCCTCGTCAACAAGCACCTTAAGCGCGTGGCGCACGGTACTGCGCGACAGCCCCGATTCGTCCATGAGCTCCATCTCGGACGGCAGCTTGTCTCCGCGCGCGTAGATGCCGGCGGCGATGCGGTCACGCAGCGTACCCGCCAGACGCTCGTATTGGGCCAAGTTCTTTTTTGACGAAGTGCTCATGCGAACAACCTGTATCTAACCTGTATGCTTACTGAACCAAGCATGTATCCAACATGACAACAAAACCGCTGATAATGGATTGCCGAAAACTTTACCAGCAAAATTTCTAAGACAAATATAGTATACAACTAGTCGACATAGCCAAAACATGTATATAACTTGTATGCCATCGAGAGCATCAAACGAGAAGAAAGGCTGATGCACGATGACTACTCAGGAACAGGTTAAGGATGTCATCTCCCAGGTTTTGGCTGACAAGGCAGACAAGGGCGGCATCAAGCGCATTGTGTGGATCGGCGCCGGCGGATCTAACGGTGGTAACTATCCTGCTCAGTACTTTATGGAGCACGAGGCTACGCAGGTCGTGAGCTCCAGCTACACCAGCAACGAGTTCGTGCACGCAACCCCTGCCTACGTCAACGAGAACACCCTGGCCGTCGTCGTGTCCATGCGCGGCACCAAGGAGACCATCGTCGCCGCCCAGGTCGCCAAGGACCACGGCGCCAGCACCATCGCCATCTATGTTGACGAGTCCGGCCTCACCGAGGTCTGCGACTACAAGATCCAGTACGACAGCTTGGCCGTTGACGAGTCTTGCATGGGCCGCACCAACTCCGCCGTCGTGACCATGATCGCCATGGAGCTCACGCAGCAGACCGAGGGCTATGCCGAGTACGAGACCGCTATGGCCGCGTTCGACTTGGTCGACCCCATCTATCGCAAGGCCGTCGAGTACACCCGTCCGCTCGCTGCTAAGTGGGCCGAGCAGAACGCCGACAAGCCCTGCATCAACGTCATGGCCCAGGGCCCGCTCTTTGGTGCCGCCTACGTCTTTAGCATCTGCAACGTGCAGGAGATGCTGCAGATCGACTCCTGCACCATCAACACCTGCGACTTCTTCCACGGCCCCTTCGAGATTCTGGACAAGCGCACCTCGCTGTTCCAGCTCATCAGCGTCGGCCGCAGCCGCTGCAATGACGAGCGCGGCATCCGCTTCGTCAACCAGTACGGTGGCGAGCGCGTCTATCAGCTCGATGCCAAGGAGCTCGGCCTCAACGACATCAAGGACAGCGTGAGCGAGTACTTCAACCACCTGATCTTTGCCCCGATCCTCAACAACGTGTACATGCGCGCTCTCTCTGCCGTCACCCACAAGGACTATATGACGCGCCGTTACATGTGGAAACTTGATTATTAGTTCCGCGGTTTTACCAAACCGCGGAACGGCTCGACGCTGCAAACCCGCCAGAGCGGCAATCTGCCTTTCAGCTTCGGCGGCATGACCAGAAGGTCAATGCCGCCTCGCTTCAAGGCACCTTGCTCGCTCTGGCGGGTTTTCGCTGATGTTGCCAAGATATCGGTGTTGCCGTTGTTGCCTACTCATTGGGGACAGACTTAAATGAGTGCCCGCAGAGTGAGAGTGGATAATCTCCCGATTTTGGCCTGTTTGGGGGCTCAAAGTGGGAGATTATCCACTCTCGTGTTTTGGCCGGCACTTGGGGACACTCCTTGTGTGAGAGATTTTCCATTCGCCGATTTGTGCCTTGAAAAATGTATATAACGACTATAACGTAGTGTGAAACATATTGGAAACAATACCGAGGAGGCTGCGTTGAAGAAAAGCAATCTGGGCTATGTGCTGGTGCTGATCGCCGCGCTTATGTGGGGCAGCATCGGAATCTTTGTAAACGGCATCTCGGCCATGGGCGTTACGTCCCAGAGTATGGCTGCCTTTCGCTTGTTGTCGGGTGCCGTCTTAATGGCTCCGGTCTTGGCATTCATGGGTTGCCAGGGAGGTGCTCGTGAGGGAAAGGCATCGGGTCCCCTGGCACTGTTCAAGGCAAGTCCTAAAGAGCTTGTTCCTTGTGCGCTTCTTGGCATTATCGGCCTCGCCACCGCTAACACGCTTTATTACGAGTGCATGGGTGAGGTGGGCATGTCCACGGCCTCGGTGCTGCTCTACACCTCGCCGGTGTTTGGCGTCATGCTCGGCCGCGTACTTTATCGCGAGGACGTGACTCCCAACAAGCTCGTTGCCATCGCTTTTAACATCGGTGGCTGTGTACTTGCAGTGACCGATGGCGACCTTTCCGGTTTTCATTTTTCGGTTTGGGGCGTCACGTCGGGCGTGATTGCGGGCTTTTGTGGCGCGTCGCTCGCGGTGTTTAGCCGGATAGCAACCAAGACGGTCCACCCGCTGGCTGTCACGTTTTGGGGCCTTGTTTTTGGCGGTGCGGTTATGGCGGCTATCGCGGCTCCGTGGCCAGATGTCGCCGCGGCAATGTCGCCACAGCTGCTTCTGCTGTTCCTTGGCTTTGGACTCATCCCCACAGCCGTGGCCTATGTCTTATATATGCAGGGTCTGTCCATGGGGCTCGAGACGTCGAAAGTTCCCGTCGTAATGTCATTCGAGACGGTCGTCACCGTGCTGCTGGGCATTGGTGTCTACGCCGAGCCCGCCGGTGCGATCAAGGTTCTGGGCATCGTTTTGGTGCTCGCGTCCATCGTGATCATGAACACCGACTTTTCCAAGATGCGCAACAGTGTGTTTGTCGGCCATGTCATTGAGAGCATGACCTTTAAGCCCAACGCGTGGTGGACGGAGAAATCGCAGGACATGGATCTGTTCCGCGAGCGCACGGGCATTACGCTGGAGCCCACCGTGCAGGAAAGCCCCTGGTACTTCGTGCGATAGAGGATTGCACGCAGGGTCCGACTTGGGGTTATCCCGCCAGTGCCGGCCTGTCCAGCCCCAACGTTTCAAGTACGTTAAACCCGTCAACGGTCGATTTTCACCCGCGAACGGTCTTTATACTAATTAGCAATACCCGCAACGTATAAGACGTTATAATGACCATAACGAAAAGGAGGAGGCAAGATGAATCAGATCATTCTCGCATCTCATGGCGGCCTGGCCGCAGGCGCCAAAGACACGCTCGAGATGGTTCTCGGCGACGTGTCGAACGTCCACGTCGTGTCGCTTGCTCGTGACGACAAGGAGCCCATCACCAACAAGGTGGACGCCATGATCGCCACGTTCAACGCGGACGACACCGTCTATGTGCTGACCGATATGCTCGGCAGCTCGGTCAACAACAGCATGGTCGAGCTTTCCCGCAACGGTGCGGCATTCACGGTGATCAGCGGTTTCAACATTCCGCTGGCACTGACGCTCGCTATGAGCCCCGCCCCCGTCAAGGGTGCCGAGCTCGCGGCCCTCATCAACGAGGCCCGCACCGGTCTGACCAACCCCAACGCACCGGTCGAGGCTGCCGCGGCTCCCGCCAAGAAGGCTAAGGCGCCCCGTCACAGCTCTGGTCCCGCCAAGATCGTCCTCGCACGTCTTGACTACCGTCTGCTGCACGGTCAGGTCGTCTTTACCTGGACCACCAAGGTTCAGGCCGAGCGCATCATCGTCGTCGACAACGCTGCCGCCAACGATGACATCAAGAAGGGCGCTCTTAAGCTGGCCAAGCCCCAGGGCGTGCGCCTGAACGTCTTCACCGTCGAGCGTGCCCTCGCCAAGATGGACAAGCTCAACACCCTCGGCGAGCGCGTCATGTTCGTCTTTGGCAACACGGCCGAGATGCTGCAGTTCTGCCAGGGTTACAAGCTCGACGCCATCAACCTGGGCGCCACCGCCAACCACGACGGTGCCGATCAGGTCGGCGGCAAGGACAGCTCCGTCTTCTTCGACGCCACCCAGAAGGCCGACGTCAACCAGCTGCTCGACATGGGCATCAAGCTCTACGTCCAGCAGACCCCCACGTATCAGAGCGTCGACATCGACGCCAAGCTGTAATCAACCAGGCTTTTGCCTGACTGAAAGGAGAAGGGTATGAATACGTTCATCAGTGCGGTGCTCGTCGGCCTCGTCGGCGTGTTCTGCATGTGGGACTCCCGCCTGCTCGGTCGTCTTAACTTCGAGCAGCCCCTCGTTGGCGCTACGCTCGTCGGTCTGCTGCTGGGCGATGTGCCCACCGGCCTTGCCGTCGGTGCCGCCGTCGAGCTCGTGTCCATGGGCCTGGTGCAGGTCGGCGCCGCCGTTCCGCCCGATATGGTCCTGGGCGGCATCGTGGCCGCTGCCTTCGCGTGCCTGACCGATGCTTCCGCCGAGACCGCCATGACGATCGCCATCCCGGTCGCCGTCCTGGGTCAGCTGCTCGGCATCGTGTTCCGTTCCATCATCGCCGCCCTCACCCATGTGGCCGATAGCGCGATTGATAACGGCAAGTTCAAGACCGCCTATCGCATGCACATCTGCGCCGGCTCCGGTCTGTACGCCATCATGTACTTCCTGCCGATCTTCCTGGCCGTCTTTGCCGGTGCCGACCTGGTCCAAGCCATCGTCAACATGGTTCCCGAGTGGCTGTCCGTTGGTCTGAACGTCTCGACCAAGATCATGACCGCCTACGGTCTGGCCCTGCTACTCACCATGATGATCAAGAAGGGTATGACTCCGTTCCTGTTCATCGGTTTCCTGCTCGCCGCTTACCTCAACCTGTCCGTCATCGCGGTCGCTCTGATCGGTGTGTGCCTGGCTGTCGTCTTCATGGGCTTCAAGTTCAACGGTTCCCATGCAGCCGCCGGTGTCGATTCCGACTACGATCCGCTCGAAGACGACGAAGACTAAGGAGGAACACACTATGGCAACCGCAACCAAGGACGTGTCCCTGAACAAGAAGGTCAGCCAGTTCTTCTGGCGCTCCTGGGCCATCCAGGCCTCTTGGAACTACGAGCGTCAGATGAACATGGGCTTCCTCTACGGCATGGTTCCCACGCTCGATCGCCTCTATCCGGACGAGTCCGACCCCAAGCAGCTCGCTGCTAAGAAAGAGGCTTACCACCGTCACATGGCGTTCTACAACTGCACCCCGCAGACGAGCGCTTTCATCCTGGGCCTCTCCGCCTCCATGGAGGAGGAGTACGCCAAGGATCCCGAGAACTTCGATCCCGATTCGATCAACGCGGTCAAGACCTCCCTCATGGGTCCGCTTTCCGGCATCGGTGACTCCTTATTCCAGGGCACCATCCGCGTTATCGCCTTTGGTCTGGGCGTTCAGCTGGCTCAGCAGGGTTCCATCATGGGCCCGATCCTGGCCATGCTCATCTCCATCGTCCCCTCTGTGCTGATCACTTGGTTCGCAGCCAAGATGGGCTATCAGGGCGGCCACGAGTACCTGAGCAAGCTTCAGGGCGGCGACCTCATGGAGAAGCTCATGTATGTCTGCGGCATCGTGGGTCTTATGTCCGTGGGCGGCATGATCGCCATGCTGATCGGCGCCACCACCCCGCTGCAGTTCGCTGACGGCACCGTCGTGATCCAGGACATCCTGGACGGCATGATGCCCCAGATGATCTCCCTTGGCCTCACCGGCCTTATGTACTGGCTCATCAAGAAGAACGTCAACACCGGTTGGCTTCTCGTGATCGCCATCGTGGGCGGCATCGCCCTCTCCGCGGCCGGCATCCTGGCCTAGTCGCGACCAAGCGTCTAACCGCTTCCCCCGGGGGCCTGCCTGGCATCCCATACCCCAGGCAGGCTTCCATCCCTAACATGTGACAAAGGGATAGTCCCTTTGTCACATCCTCAACGGGCCGGCGACTCGGTCCTAACTACGGTAACCCTGCGAGCGTCCGGCAATGTGACGCCGCAACAAATCGAAAGGAATGTGTCAGATGTACGAGATCGACCTTAACCTCCCTAAGCAGATCGTCGCTGACGTCCTGTCCAACCACGAGATCCACAGCGTCGCTTTCGTCGGCTGCGGTGCTTCCATGTCCGACCTTTACCCCGCCAAGTACTTCCTGGCCAACAACACGGACAAGCTGAACGTTCAGATCTTCACCGCTAACGAGTTCAACTACGACACGCCTTCCTGGGTCAACGAGCACACCTTCGTGATCACCTGCTCCCTGGGTGGCTCCACGCCCGAGACCGTCGAGGCCAACAAGACCGCCAAGAAGCACAACTGCCCGGTCGTCTCCCTCACCAACAAGGCTGGCTCCGCTCTGACCGTTGACGCCGACCACGTCATCGTTCACGGCTTCCACGCCAACTACGCTGCCAAGTGCGAGAAGCCTGGCTACGCCATCGCCCTTGCTCTCGAGATCCTTCAGCAGACCGAGGGCTATGACCACTACGAGGACATGATCACCGGTCTCACCAACGTCTTCGATCTCTGCGAGAATGCCGCTCAGCACTGCAAGAAGCTCGCCAAGAAGTTCGCCGAGGACTTCAAGGACGACAAGATGATCTACTTCATGGCTTCCGGTGCCTCCGAGAAGATGGCTTATTCTCACGCCGCCTTCCTGTTCACCGAGATGCAGTGGATCGACGCCGCCGCCTACAACACCGGCGAGTACTTCCACGGCCCGTTCGAGGTTTCCACCGAGGGTAAGCCCTACGTCTTCTTCATGTCCGATGGCGCTACCCGTCCGATGGACGCCCGCGCCCTCACCTTCCTTGAGCGCATGGGCGCCAAGGTCGCTCTGATCGACTCCAAGGACTACGGCCTGGCCGACGCCGTGCCCGCGAGCGTCGTCACCTACTTCAACCCGCTGCTGCACCTCGCCGTTATGCGCGAGTACGGCAACCAGATCGCCGAGGCCCGTCAGCACCCGCTGACCATGCGTCGCTACATGTGGAAGCTTTCCTACTAATCACAAGTAAGTAAACCTTACGGGTTGATTGAGAGGGGATGGGGTTTGCGCCCCGTCCCCTTTTCGCTTTGGGGAGGGCGTGTCTGTCGCGCCATAAAACCCCAGATAAAACCTACCAAAATATCTTGGCAGGTGGGAGGAGATGCGTATGATCAAGGCAGTGCTGTTTGACATGGACGGTGTGCTAGCCGATACCGAGTGGTTCTACAACCGTCGTCGCGTGGCGTATATGGAAGAGCATGGCATTACGTACGATAGAATTCCAGACCTTTCGGGGTCTAATGAACCGGCAATCTGGGAAGCTCTGGTTCCTGGCAATCCAACGTTACGTGAGGAATTGCTCACGGAATATAAAAAAAGATATTGCCCCGCTCATCCCGTTCCGTATGCCGAGCTGCTCAACGAGCAGACGGAGCCGGTGATGCGTGAGCTGCACAAGCGCGGCGTGAAGTGTGCCATCGCGAGCTCGTCCTATCGTGAGCTGATTGACGAGCTGGTGGATATCGCCGGTATCGCCGACGTGCTGGACTACACCATCAGCGGTCACGAGTGCAGTGCGTTTAAGCCCGATCCCGAGATTTACCTGCGCGCTATGGAGGCGCTGAGCGTGGAGCCGACCGAGTGCCTGGTCATCGAGGACTCGCCTTTGGGCATCGAGGCCGGCAAGCGCTCCGGTGCCCGCGTCCTGGCGCTGCGTCCGCACGAGGGCGTCAACCTTGACCAGTCCGCCGCCGACGTCGTCATCGACAGCCTGACCGACATCTTACCTGCCATTTAGGGACAGGTTTATTTTGGCAGGTTTTATCTGGGCAAACGCCGAATTCGCCGTGAAGGGATTGCTCTCTTCACGGCGTTTTTCTTTTGAGCGGCCTCACGGTCCCCCTGATGGTTGTCGAGAGAGGGTGAATTGAAGCGCCCCCGCATGCTCCATGCTACAATCGCGGCCACGCCCCACAACTACATCTGCCTTCGAAAGGAGCCTACGTGGCGAACGCCATCGATCAGCTCACGGACCGCATGCTCGTGCTCGGCCGCCTTACCATCGTCCGCCGCGCTATTACCGCTGTGGCGGTCACCATTTCTGCCGTTCTCCAGACATTTCTGATCCAGGCGTTCATTCAGCCCGCCGATCTGCTTCCGAGCGGTCTCACCGGCGTCGCGGTCCTGCTCGATCGCGTTACCTCGCTTGGCGGCGTTCATATCGACATCTCGCTCGGCATGCTCGCGCTCAACATCCCCGTGGCGCTCCTATGCTGGAGCGGCATTAGCAAGCGTTTCGTCATCTTCTCAATGATGCAAGTTGTGCTCTCGTCGCTGTTCCTCAACATCTTTCATTTCGCCCCGTTTTTGGGCGACAAAATCATGCTCATCATTTTTGGCGGCGTGGTCTCGGGTCTGGGCGCTGCCATCGCACTAAAGTCCGGCGCATCCACCGGCGGCACCGATTTTATCGCGCTATGGGTTTCCAACCACACGGGCAAGACTATCTGGGGTGCCATCTTTGGTTTCAACTGCTTTATCCTGGCGATCTTTGGCTTTATGTTTGGCTGGGACAACGCGGCGTACTCCATCGTGTTCCAGTTTATTTCGACCAAGACCATCGACAGTTTCTATCGTCGCTACGACCGCGTGACGCTGCAGATCACGACGCGCAAGGCGGACGAGGTCATGACCGCCTATATCGACCATTTTCAGCACGGCATTAGCTGTGCTGAGGTCATCGGCGGATACAGCCGCGAAAAGATGTACCTGCTGCACGCCGTTGTCTCGACCTACGAGAGTCAGGACATTATCAAGCTGGTGTGCGACATTGATCCCGGCGCCGTGATCAACGTGTTCCACACGCTCAACTTTGTGGGCGGCTGGTGGGGCGGTCATGTCGACGAGCCCATGCCCACGGCCGTACCCGATCCCGACAAGCCCGCGCGCATGGCCAGCAGGCAGGCGCGCCTCAGCGAGCAGGACAGCCTGCAGCAGGACGACGGCAGGTAGGGTATTGGCATTTTGCCGGCACGGCGCAATCCTGTCCACTTGAGCCTCCCGAAAGCCTCGCTGCTTTCGGGAGGCCTTCGTTTGCCCAGATAAAACCTACCAAAATGAAGCTGTCGCTTTTTGGTAGGGAGGGTGTATCGTTTTATCATTATGAGGTAACATGAAACTAGACGTTATATACGTATTAGTTATTTCGATATTTCGATAAGAGTGATTAGATATGCCTGCACCCAAAAATGCACCGCTTTACCAGCAGATTTACGACGAAATCAAGGACGCGATCGAGAAAGGTGTTTATGCACCCAAGGAGCGTATTCCGTCCGAGCTTGAGCTTGCCGTGCAGTACGAGGTGAGCCGTATTACGGTGCGCCGCGCCGTCGAAGAGCTATGCTCCGATGGCTACCTGGTTAAGCAGCAGGGCCGCGGTACCTTTGTTTCCACGCCGCACATCAATCGCCAGTTCCACGCCTCGACGCTGCAGACGTTTACCGCACTGTGTGCCAGCAACGGCATGAAGGCCGGTGCACATGTGGTCGATCGCCAGATCGTTCCGGCGCGCCAAAACGAGATGGAGTTCTTTGGCCTGCAGAAGGATGCGCTGCTGCTGCATATTAAGCGCGTGCGTACGGCCGACGGCGAACCCATCTTTGAGGAGAACATCTTTGTGCCGTTTGACGCCTACCGTGAACTGTTGACGGCCGATCTTGAGGACAAGTCGATTTTTGCCGAGGTCGAGCGTGTTGGCGGAACCCCGATTGTCTCGGTTGGCTACCGCACGGTCGAGGCCGTTCGTGCCAATACCGAGCAGGCGGCCGAGTTGGGCATTGCTCCGCACGATCCGCTGCTCAACCTGCGTGCCGGCTTTATCGGTCCCAATGGCGAGCCGGTCCTGATGGGTAAGCAGTACTACGTGGGATCGCGCTACGTCATGGTCATGTAGGGTTGGTTCCGCCGTTCTGACGAACGGCGGACCGGTCGACGCTGCAAACGCCCCTAAGCGGCAATCTGCAGAATGAGCGTGGATAATCTCCCGTTTTTGGCTTGGTGACGGGTTCAAAGTGGGAGATTATCCACGCTCATCCGGAAAGTGTCCAAAAATCCACGCTCGTTCCCTTCGGATTGCATCGCCCGTGGTCGACAGCCGGGCGACGTCGGTCCGTGTGGCGGCGTATAATCGGCGGCAGATGACTTGGACGTTAGGAAACCATGACCGATAGCATGCAGCAGATGGCGCTCGACACGCTCGGCGCCTATTTTGGCTACACCTCGTTTCGCCCGGGGCAGGACCGCCTGGTCGATGCGATCCTTGCCGGCCGCGACGCGCTGGGCGTTATGCCCACAGGCGCCGGCAAGTCCATTTGCTACCAGGTGCCCGCGCTCATGCTGCCCGGCATTACCTTTGTGGTGAGTCCGCTGCTGTCGATTATGGAGGACCAGACCCGCGCGCTGCTCGCGGCGGGTGCGCGCCCCAGTTATCTCAACTCCAGCCTTACTCCGGCCCAGCAAAACACCGTGCTCAAGCGGGCGCGCGAGGGCCGTTACCAGCTTATGTACGTGGCGCCCGAGCGCTTGCTCGAGCCACGCTTTTTGGCCTTTGCGCAGGAGGCCGCGGCGGACGGCGGCATTGGCGTGCCGCTCGTGGCCATTGACGAGGCCCACTGCGTGAGCCAATGGGGCCAGGATTTCCGTCCCGCCTACCTGCAGATTCGTGAGTTCATCGATTCCCTGCCGCAGCGCCCCATCGTGGCGGCCTTTACCGCTACGGCGACTGAGCGTGTGCGCGCGGACATTCAGCAGATGCTCGGCCTGCAAAATCCCGCGACGGTGGTGACGGGCTTCGATCGCAAGAACCTCTACTTTGGCTGCGAGGAGATGGGCGACAAGGCCAAGGCAGCGTGGGTGCGCGACTATGTGATTGCGCATTCGGGCGAGAGCGGCATCGTGTATTGCTCGACCCGCAAGACGGTCGATGCGTTGGCAGGTGAGCTTGCCGAGGCGCTGGGCCCCAGCGGCATTCGCGTTGGCCGCTACCATGCCGGCATGGGCAACGACGCCCGCCGCCAAAGCCAACGCGCCTTTATCGACGACGATATCCAGGTGATGGTTGCCACCAACGCCTTTGGCATGGGCATCGACAAGCCCAACGTGCGCTACGTGATCCATAACAACGTGCCCGAGAGCATCGAGGCCTACTACCAGGAGGCGGGCCGCGCCGGCCGCGATGGCGACCCGGCTAGCTGCCACCTGCTGTGGAACGGCAACGATTTTCGCATGCGCCGCTTTCTGATCGATCGCGGCGATGCCGCCGATGAGGCGCACGACGACGAGCAGCGCGCGTGGGCGCTCCAGAATCGATATCGCCTGCTCAGCCAGATGGAGGGTTACTGCAATACCACCGGCTGCCTGCGCGAATACATGCTGCGCTACTTTGGCGACGAGGCCGCGGCCGAGCATGCTGCCGCGGCCGGTGCGGGCGCCACCGCCACGGACGAGGTCGAGGGCTGCGGCAACTGCAGCAACTGCCTCACGCAGTTCGAGGTCGAGGACGTCACCGATATGGCCCGCGCTGCCGTGCGCTATGTGGCCACGCGACCCATGCGCTTTGGCAAGTCACTCATCGCCGACGTGCTTCACGGCGGCAACACCGAGCGCATTCGCCAGATGCATCTGGACGAGGACCGCGGCTACGGTGAGCTGTCGAGCGAATCGGTCGGGCGCATCAAGGACATCATCGGCCAGCTGTGCGGCCGCGGTTATCTGGCTACCTCGCAGGGGCAATACCCGGTCGTGGGGCTGGGCCCGCGCGCCGGCGAGGTCGAGGACGAGGCGTTCGCCTTTACCGTTAAGCGTCGCGCGTCCAAACGCAAGGCCTCGGCCCGTGCTCGCCGTGCGGTTGATCTGCTGCGCGAGGAGGCCGAGCTGGATCAGCGCCCGCGCGTGGGCGACGATGCCGAGCTGTTCGAACGCCTGCGCACCCTGCGCAAGGAGATTTCGACCGAACTGGAGATGGCGCCGTACATGGTCTTTTCCGACAAGGCCCTGCGCGGCCTGTGCCGCCTACGCCCGCAGACGCGCGACGAGCTTGTCCAGGTCAACGGCATTGGCGAGAAAAAGGCCGACGCCTTTGGCGAGCAGTTTATGGCGGCGATTGAAGAGTTTGAGTCCGAGCATGCACGGAATGGAGCATAACGATGGCATCCGACGATAAAACCGGCCGCGCTGGCGTGTCCGCCGTGCCGCTGTACCAGCAGGTTATGGACGACCTAAAGGGCGAGATCGCGCGCGGCGTGTACGCATCCGGCTCGCGCATTCCTTCCGAGATGGAGCTCGCGAAGTCCTACGGCGTGGGACGCATCACCGTGCGTCGCGCCATCGAGGAGCTGTCGCGCGCGGGGTATCTCAACCGCCAGCAGGGGAGGGGCACCTTTGTGTGCGCTCCCAAGCTCAAGCGCAAGATTCGCCAGAAGGGTGACGTCCAGAGCTTTACTGAGGGCTGTGCTGCCAACGACATGGTGCCGGGTGCGCGTCTGGTGTCGCGCACGGTGGTCGCGGCGACGCACGAGGATGCGGCGTTCTTTGGCGTGGAGCCCGGCTGCGAGCTTATCGTGGTCGAACGCGTGCGCACAGCCGACGGCATCCCTGTCATGCTTGAGAACAACGCCTTTGTGCTCGCCGACCATCCCTACCTGCAGACGCTTGCCGACAAGGACCTCACGGACAATTCCATCTTTGCGCTCGTTGCCGAGCATTCGGGTCGCGCGCCGCTCAAGTCCGACCCCTGCACCGTGGAGATTGCGCTTGCCGATGCTCAGGTGGCCCCGCTGCTGGAGGTGCCGGTTGGTGAGCCGCTCTTCTATATGGAGGCTTACTTTACCGATGAGGACGAGCGGCCCTTGCTGCTCGGACGCCAAAAGATCGTGGGCTCGCGCTACGTCTTCGACATCTAACGTCCACAGATAGAACAACATAGAATAAATTTGCCGAGATGACTTCACGGGCGTTGTTGCACGTGTTATAAATAGGACAACATAGAACGATAGCAGGTACGAGCTGCCGTCGCTCAAAGCCGCCCCACAAGGAGGAACATCAGGATGAACGCACATGATCTGGTTCAGGAAATTATCGAGCGCAAGGGCAAGATCGAGAACGTCTTTTGGATCGCTTGTGGCGGTTCGATGATCGACCTGATGCCGGCCAACGAGCTGCTCAAGCGCGAGGCCACCACGTTTACCTCGACGGTCTACACGGCACGCGAGTTTTGCCTGATGGTCCCCAAGAGCCTAGGGCCGAAGTCGCTCGTTATTGCCTGCAGCCACAGCGGCAACACGCAGGAGGTCGTCGACGGCTGCGAGATGGCGCTGGCCGCCGGCGCCGAGGTCGTGGCCATGACCGACTGCGAGGGCTCCAAGATTGATAACGGCAAGTGGACCACCTGGGTCTATCCGTGGGGCGAAGGCGTGCCGCAGGCCGAGGTTCCGCAAGGCATCGGCGTCCTGATGGCTGCCGAGCTGCTCGACCAGCAGGAGGGTTACGAGGCGCTCGCCGACATGTATGCCGGCCTTAAGCAGATGGACGCGCTGCTGCCCGCCGCCCGCGAGAAGGTCAACGCCGAGCTGGGCGATCGCTTTGCCGAGCTCTGCCAGCAGCACAAGTTCTTCTATATCCTGGGCTCCGGCCCCAACTTTAGCCAGACCTACGCCATGGCCATCTGCTCGCTCATGGAGATGCAGTGGCAGCACTGCTGCTACATCCACTCCGGCGAGTACTTCCACGGCCCGTTCGAAGCCACCGAGCCCGGCGTGTTCTACTTTGTGCAGCTCGGATCGGGCGAGTGCCGCCCCATGGAGGAGCGCGCGCTGGCGTTCCTCAACACGCACACCGATACGGTCATGGTGCTCGACGCACTCGAGTACGGCGTGGGCGACGTGCCTGCCAGCGTGCGTTCGTACCTGGAGCCGATCTTCTTCTACAACATGAGCTGCGAGCTGCGCGCCGCCCGCGGCAAGGTGTTCGACCACAGCCCCGAGGTTCGTCGCTACATGGGCGTCGAGCAGTACTAGGTACCGGGAAAAGCATTCACCTTCGATTCGCAAGGGCACTGCGTGAGTCAAAAAAGCGGGCCGCGTCGGGGATTTCCGGCACGGCCCGCTTAGTATCGCGCATAGATTCGCGAGGTGTTGTGGCAACCGACGCTTACTTTGCGTCGAAGGCCTCGGCGCCCCACCAGTCGAGCTGGGCGATGTTGTCGCGGATGTGCTGGCAGCTCTTGTGGAAGCCCTCGAGCTCGTGCTCGGACAGGTCGAGCGTGTAGACCTCCTCGACGCCCTCGGCGCCGATCACGCACGGCAGGGATGTGAAGATGCCCTCCTCGCCATACTGGCCGGTCATAAGCGTAGAGGCCGAAAGCACGGCGTGCTCGTTGTGCAGCACGGCGGCGCAGACGCGCGCGGCGGAGTTGGCAACAGCGTACTCGGTGCACTGCTTGCCCTGGTAGGTCACATAGCCGCCCTTGCGTGCGAGCTCCTCGACCTCCATGTGGTCGAAGGCATACTTGTCGGGGTTCTCGGCCTGAAGTTCGTTGAGGCTCTTACCGGCGATGGTTGCGGCCTTAAAGGCGGCCAGCTGGCTAAAGCCGTGCTCGCCGATCATGTAGGCGTCGATGGACTTGGGGCTTACGCCGACCTTCTTGGAGATCTCGGTGCGCAGGCGGGCGGAGTCCAGGCCGCAGCCCGAGCCGATGATCTTCTTGGGATTGTAGCCGGTCAGGTGCCACAGCTCAGTGCACACGACGTCGCAGGGGTTGGAGATGCTCACGAAGATGCCGTCAAAGCCGGCGTCGACGATGCGCTTGGCAAAGGTACGGGCGGCGTCGGTGGTAAAGAACAGCTCACCGTCACGGTTGCCGGCGGCCAGCGCAACCTTGCCAGCGGCGTTGACGATGACGTCGCAGCAGGCCAGCTCCTCGTAGTGGTCGTAGCAGTTGACGATCTTGGTGTTGTACGGGACAAACGAAAGGGAGTCGCGCAGGTCCTGGACCTCGGACGTCACCTTGGCCTCGTTGATATCGCACAGGTACAGCTCATCGGCAATGCCCTGCATGAGCAGGCTGTTGGCGACATGTGCTCCTACGTGGCCCTGGCCGACCACACCGATCTTACGCGTCTGGTACATATCTGTATCCTTTCGGCCGAGTTTTCGCGTCGAACTATTGTAGCGTCCTGCCGTCACTTTGCTAGGCTAAAGCGCCGTAGATTTTGGGACATGCCTTAATCTCTACTTTTGGAGTGATTTGGGCCGCTGACGGCATCGCTGGGCGATACGCTCGCGCGGATGGGGCTGCTCGTTGTACCATAGCTGCAACTGACTCGTAAGGAGCTCCCATGCCCATTCGCATTCCCGACGCCCTCCCTGCCGCCGCGCAGCTCGAGAGCGAGAACATCTTTGTCATGACCGAGTACCGCGCGCTGCACCAGGACATCCGTCCGCTGCGTGTGCTCATCCTCAACCTCATGCCCACCAAGATCGCCACCGAGACGCAGATCATGCGCAAACTCTCCAACACGCCGCTGCAGGTGGAGGTGGACCTGCTGCGCACCAAAACGCACGAGGCCACGCACGTGAGTGCCGGCCACCTGGAGACGTTCTACCGCACGTTCGACGACATCCGCGACATCCACTACGACGGCCTGATCATTACGGGCGCGCCGGTGGAACAGATGCCGTTCGAGAAGGTCGACTACTGGCCCGAACTCTGCCAGATTATGGATTGGTCCACCACACACGTGCACTCTACGCTGCACATTTGTTGGGGTGCGCAGGCCGGCCTGTACCACCACTACGGTATCCAGAAGCACGACCTGCCGGCAAAGGCGAGCGGCGTGTTCGAGCATTATCTGGTGAAGCCGCAAAGCCCGCTGGTCCGCGGCTTTGACGACCGCTTCTATGCCGTGCATTCGCGCAACACCGATGTGCGCCGCGAGGACGTGGAGGCCGAGCCGCAGCTTGAAGTCGTGGCCGTGTCCGACGAGGTAGGCCTGTACATTGTCAAGTCGACCGACAGCCGTCGCTTCTTTGTCTTTGGCCATCCCGAGTACGATACCGACACGCTGCGCTTGGAGTACGAGCGCGACGTGAAGCGCGGGCTCAACCCTCAGGTGCCGGCGCATTACTTCCCAAACGACGACCCCACCGCCGAGCCGCGCAACGTCTGGCGCAGCCAGGCTCAGCTGTTCTACACCAACTGGCTCAACTACTACGTCTACCAGACCACACCCTACGACCTGGCCCGCGCCGGCGAGGAGCACTAGGCCGCGGCCGTGGCTGCCGCTGTGGCGGTGGCAGCTGCTATGGCTGTGGCGGTTGCCGTATCTGTTGCCGTGACCGCTGCCGTGTCTGCTGCGTGATGAGCGTGGAAATCCGGACACACGAGCGTGGATAATCGGACGTTTGTAACGTGAGCGTGGATAATCTCCCGTTTTTGGCTCACAAGGGGTCTCAAAGCGGGAGATTTTCCACGCTCATTTTTTTGCAGCTGCCGTACCGTCGGCATCATCACACGTTGAGTACATGCGGGCTACATCGCAAACTAGGTAGTTTCGAGCCACAGCATATTTTCTTTTAATGAAATCGGTGGCTTTTGAGGCTCAAAATGTGGAGACAGGGACCTCTGGACAACCGCTCTACCTGCAGATATGGAGCATTGGCCTAAAACATCCAAAACCGTCAAGCATTTGGTCAGCTGCTGGACAGCATTTGGTCAGACTTCGCATGAAACCGCCTGGTACGTTGGCGCCGTTCCAAGAGTTTGGAGGCGACATGGCAAACATGCCGGCGAATCAAAGACTTGCAGGTCACATTAAGGCATGCGAACAGCAGATGAGCTGCGTGTACGCGCGAACTGCGGCGGAGGCAAAGCAGATTGAGCGACGGGTGGCGGCGGGAAGTCTAGAGGCGGTCATGCCAGGGCTGTATGCGCGTCCGGAATATTGGTCCGAACTCAAGTTTCGACAGCGTTATCTGCATCGGGTGCGGGCCCTTGCGCAAAAGCATCCCGACTGGACGTTTTGCTCCTATACGGCGGCCGTTGTCTATGGTCTTTCGGTTTCGCATGCCAATTTGACGCACATCCATATCGCCGTGATGCCGGCGCAATCGACGACGCCGGGCTCTCAGGTCATTCGCCATCGGTATGCTTATCGGACACGGGTCAGCGAGATGGATATTGCCGTGACCGATATCGATCAAACGATTGCGGATTGCCTGGTCGATGCGTCGTTTGTCGAGGGGCTGATCATTGCGGACTCGGCGCTCCATGAGCAGCTGTTGTCGAAGAAGCATCTCGTTGAGGCAGTCGACAAGCTTGGCTTAAATCGTCGCGGTGTTGTGACGGCGCGCAGGGTTGCGCGGTATGCCGATGGCCTGTCGGAAAGCGGTGGCGAGTCCAAGGCGCGCGCCCTGATGATCGAGCGCGGCTGGCAGACGCCGGAGCTGCAAATTGAGCTGTTTGACCCGGTTGAGCCGGGACGGCCGTATCGCGTCGACTACTTGTGGCGCGTGGAAGATCGGCTGATCATCGGGGAATTTGACGGATTCGTTAAAAGCGAGAAGGCAGCGGAGGAGGGCAAGCTCGCAAAGGCGCAGTTTGATGAGCGCCAGCGCGAGTCGAGGCTTTCGCTGCTTGATAACTGCAGGATCGTGCGCTTGTGCTGGGATGATCTGAGGGATCCGGCAAAGCTCGATCGCAAGCTCAAAGTTGCCGGCGTGCCGCGTGCATGTTGAGGCGGTTGCGGGGCGTTAAGCTGCACGAGCGTGGATAATCGGACACACGAGCGCGGAAATCTGGACGCGCATTGATTGAGCGTGGATTTTCAGACACGCGAGCGTGGATTTTCGGACGCTTGAGAAATGAGCGTGGAAATCCGGACGGATGAGCGTGGAAAAACGGACGTTTGCAACATGAGCGTGGATAATCTCCCGTTTTTGGCTCATAAAGGGACTCAAAGCGGGAGATTTTCCACGCTCATTTTTGTGGGGTGCAGCGTGCCAGCCGTTAGGCGCTGATGATGTGGGGTAGCGGCAGGTCGTGGGCGTCGGTGGGAACGTGGTCGACACGCTGCTCGTCAAAGGCGATGCCGATGATTTGGCATGCGGGCGAGAGCATGGGCAGGTAGCGGTCATAGCAGCCGCCGCCGTAGCCCAGGCGTGCGCCGGCGCGGTCGAAGGCTACGAGTGGCACGACGACCATGTCGAGAGCTTCGGCAGGCACGATAGGGAAGCGGCTGCTGTCGATGTCCATGGCCGCGAAGGCTCGCGTGGGGTGGTCGACAAACGGAGCTGTGGACGCATCGTCGACAGCAACTGCCCGCATGCACATGCGCTGGCCACAAGCTTCGGCGTCTGTTGCCGAGAGCATGCACGGATAGGCCACGCGCCAGCCGTGTTTGGCGGCCGCTGCGGCAAACGCGGCAGGATCGACTTCGGAACCCATCGCGGCATAGACGGCAACGGTGTGCGGCGCCGCGGCACCCGAGCTGCCCAGCAACTCAACAAGCCGCGCGCAAATGACAGCAGACTTCGCCGCCCGAACATCCAAATCAAGAGCATCGCGCCGAGCAATCATCGCCCGCCGCACTTCAGCCTTGCCCATCCCAACCTCCTCTAGCAAACCTGCCAAAAAGGGACAGGTTTATTTTGGCAGGTTTTATCTGGGCAAATGTCGAAACCACCACAAAGGTGCCTGTCCCCTTTGTGGTGGTTTTGGCCCATGCGTTAACGCTATAGCGCCGCAGCGATCGCTTCAGTTACAAACTTATTGAGTGACTCGCCCTTCTTTGCCGCTGCCAGCGCCGCCTGTTTGTGGAGCTCAGAGCCCGTTCTTACGTTGAACGAGCCCTTAAAAGCCCGCTCGGGCTCTTTGCCCTTCTCGGCGCAAAACTCAAGGTAATCGTCGACGGCGTCGTGGAAGCATTGCTCCACTTCTTCAGCCGTGGAGCCTTCAAATACGATTGCGTCTCTAATGCCGGCGACCATACCTGTTAGTACACGCTGCTCGGCATCGAACTCGACTGGGGCGAAATAGCCCTTGTATGCCAAAACGTTACTCATGACTGCCTCCGACATCCTGCAGAAATCGAACGATGTTTCGAATTGTCCCCGCTGTCAATTCGTCAGATGGATGAGGCGCGTGCATCACGAACATCCTGCCATCTGAGGGCCTGTAGAAGCGAACGCGCGATCCGGATGTCTTGCCTTTGCTGTCCATTTCAAAGCCATATGAGGCCATGACTTTTAAAAAATCGGCATACCGATACGTCGAAGGGCAGCTAAACAGTTGGGCGATGAGTTTATCGGCTCGAGTCATCCCGCCTCACATTCTGCAACTATATTCTAGTTGCAATTTAAATCCGATGCAATCACCCATACTATAGAACATGTGTACGTATAGAACAAGTGTTCGAACCACTACAAAGGGGGCTGTCCCCTTTGTAGTGGTTTTGCTTGCTGTGGTTAGCCCATCAGGTCGACTACGTTGAAGTTGGCGTTGCTCTTGGCGATGACGTCTCGGCCGCCAAAGACGCAGGTGGGCGACTCGGCTGCGATGCGCGTCACGTCGGCGCCGAGCGAGCGCAGCTCACCGGGCGTGGCGGCGAGCATCTGGGCGCGACGCTCCTCGCGCGCATGCGGATCGAGCCCGGCCAGGTAGGTCGTGTTGCGGCGCTTGGTGAGCGCGTACGGCTTCACCGGCGCGTCCATGCCGCTCACGCAGCTCACGATAAAGCCCTCAAAGGCGGCTTCGTCGGGCTCAAAGCTGCCAAGCCATGCACCCGCGCGCTCCACGCGCTCAATCGAAGGATCGATCGCCGGGTCGCGGTAGGTGTAGAACGCCGCCTGACGCTCACCTGCCGCGCGGAATCCGCAGCCGTACGCCCCGCCCTTCACGCGGATCTCGTTCCACAGGTAGTCGTAGGAGAGCGCGTTGGCAGCCACGGCCCAGGCTCCCGTCACGTCAATGCCCAGACGACGCGGGTCGCACGCGCTTGCCGCAAAGCAAATGTCGCTGGGAATGACAAAGGCCTCGTGACGGTCGCGCGGCGTCGGCACCACGAGTGCGTCGCGGCCGGCATCGACGTCGTCGCCAGCGTCCAGCCCCAGGTTACCCGCGGCATCCCAGTACGCGTCAAAGTCCTCGTCGCTGCCGGTAAAGCTCGCCATGCAGCCATCGGCTACAAAGATACGATCCGCCAGCTCGGCAAGCTTGGCGCGCAGGTCGTCCAGGCGCTCGTCAAAGTGCTCGAGCAGATCGCGCAGGAACAGGTAGAAGTCTACGCCCGAAAGCTGCTCGCGCACTACGGCCGAAGGCGAGCTGTAACTCATCGCGCGACCCAGCGCCGCCGAGTGACCGTTGTTGATAAAGCCCTGCTCAAGCCCAATGCGAATCTGCGTGAGCACGTCGCGCACGCGGTCGGCGTCGGCGTCTGCCAACAGCGTGCTCGACCACACCTCGCGCGGCAGGCCCGCCAGCGCATCGATCTTCTCGGACAGGGCACCGGCGCTCACCAGCAGGTAGGGGCGCACGCCGTCCACGTCGGGCTGCGTCATGACCTCGGTCGTAAAGCTCAAAAAGCCCAGCTTGCCGGCGAGCAGGTTGTCGAGTTCCTCGGCCGAATGCTCGCGCGTGGGCAGCTGCTTAAGCAGGCGGCAGAGCAACGTCACATAGGGCAGGTCCTCAAACGTGACGCAGCTCAGGTCGAAATACTGCATGGCGTAGGCCAAGCGGTTGGTGGGGATGCCGTGGCGCAGGCAGGGGATGGGCGCGGTCGTGTCCACAACGAGCGGCGGCTCGGGGCGCGCCGCGCCAATGTCGGACACGCGCAGACGCGGCAGCGTGGCCTTGTCCTCGGGCGTGTCCTCCGCCTCCTGCGCGGCACGCAGCGCGGCCGTGCGCTCGACCACGTCGGCCAGCTCGGCATCGGTCATGGCATCGCGCTTGGCTGCCAGCTCGGCGGCCTCGGCGCCCTCCGAACCCTCAGCGGCGTCCACCGGAACCAGCTCGACGAGCGCCATGTGATCGTTCTGCAGCACCAGCTCGCGCAGCAGGTCTTCAAAATAGCTGCCGTCCAGCTCGCCGCGCAGCTCCTCGTACACCGGGCCGTACTTGAGTGCCAGCGTCACGGCGTCGTCATCGTAGAGCCACGTGCTCAGCGCGTCGCACGCAATGGCCACGCCGTCGGCGATGCCGTAGTCGCGCTGGCGCAGGTCGTATTCGTTGCTGCTGATGATGGCTTCCAGGCGCTCGCGCGGAACGCCGTGCTCGCACAGGTCGCGGCAGGCGTCCTGGAACACGCGGCGCAGCTCGCGCGCCACGCCGGGCTGCGCGTTCTGCAGCATGATGAGCTCGTAGGGCTGCAGGCACTCGGCCGCGGTGTAGCTCACCACGTTGCCGCCCAGGCCGGCGGCTAGGATGGCCTTCTTAACCGGCGCCTCGTTGGAGCCCAGCAGCGCCTCGAATAGGATGTCCGCGGCGATCGTGCGCTTGCGGTCGAGCGCGCTGCCCAGCACCAGGCCCAGGCCCACCAGGGCGTTCTCGGGCGTGGTGGCCATCTTGACACGCTTGTACTCGCAGGTCACGGGTGCCTGCACGCCCAGCGGATTGGGCGCCAGCGCGGACGGGTCCTCGCCGGCGGCGACGGCTGCGTCCATGCGGCGGCTCGCGGCGCTTGACTGCGACAGATAACGCTCGTCCAAAAAGGCCAGCGCGCGGTCCACGTCCAGGTCGCCGTAGAGCGTGATGTAGGAGTTGGAAGGATTGTAATGGCGCGCGTGCGTGTCCAGGAACTGCTCGTAGGTGAGCGCGGGAATCGCGCGCGGGTCGCCGCCGCTCTCGTGCGCATAGGCGGTGTCGGGATAGAGCGCGGCGTTAACGGCATCGTCCAGCACGCTCATGGGGTCGGACAGCGCGCCCTTCATTTCGTTGAACACCACGCCGTTGTAGCGCAGCGTGCCCTCGCGCAGGTTCGCGGAGCTGTCGCTGCCCTCGATCTCGACGCTCTCCGGCAGGTCCAGCTCGTAGTGCCAGCCCTCCTGCTCAAAAATGGTGGGCTTGGTATAGATGGCCGGGTTGAACACCGCGTCCAGATACACGTCCATCAGGTTGTACAGATCCTGCTCGTTGGTGGTGGCGACAGGGTAGATGGTTTTGTCGGGGTAGGTCATGGCGTTGAGAAACGTCTGCATGGAGCTCTTGATCAGGTCGACAAACGGCTCCTTGACGGGGAACTTAGCCGATCCGCACAACACCGAGTGCTCAAGAATATGGAACACGCCGGTAGAATCGGCCGGCGGCGTCTTAAAGCCAATGGCAAAAGCCTTGTTCTCGTCGTCGCACGCCAGGTACAGCAGGCGCGCGCCCGATGCGGCGTGGCGCAGCACGTAGGCGTCCGAGTCGAGCTCGGGCACGGTCTCGCAGCGCTCGACGGCAAAGCCGTGGCAGGTGGTGCCGGGCACCAGCAGTGCGGCGGCAGCGGCGCGCGGGTCGGTTGAGGTGGTGAGCATATGCAGTCTCCTTTGACGCCCCAGCGGGGGCGAATCGAGTCGAATCCTCGAGAGTATACCCATATGGGGCCCTCGACCAATCTGCCGGATGAGCGTGGATTTTCGGACACACGAGCGTGGAAATTCGGACGCCTGCCGAATGACAGTGGATTTTCGGACGAAATCGACCGTCAAAAGCCTAGAAACCGTCCAAATAACCACGCTCGTGTGTCAACTACGTATCTCGCACCTCACATTCATCTCTACGACGAGGGATGAATGTGAGACAGGTAGAAGATAAAAATCAATCGGCTTATCGGATGCATATACCGCCATCAGATTGAAGTTGTATGCGGAAATGGATGGACTCTACACCGCTTACGCAAAATAACCCCTCGTTTGCTAAAACATTATAGGAAATGGCGTGGAGTGCTAAAAAGTTCTAATACAATATAAGCCATTTATCTATAAGCTGCTGATTTCTTGTAAAGGTATGGTTGATATGGTTGAAGCAAATAGCGTTATCCCCCTGTACAAACAGATTGCTCGTGCGCTTTCTGATTCGATCGCCAACGGCACGTACCGCCCGGGAGATAAGCTCCCGACCGAGGCGGAGCTTATCGAGCAATTTGGCGTGAGCCGAATAACGGTTCGCTCCGCAATTAAAGAAATGGAAGATGCCGGGCTTGTTGAGAGGGCCCGTGGCAAGGGCACGTTTGTTTCGTCGGACACGCAGATGTATGCCGCGGACGACCGTGAGAGCTTTACCCATTCGTGCCAGCTTGCGGGCAAACAGGCGTCTACCAGGGTTCTCGAAATGGGCTGGGACTTCCCAAGCCTGCGAGACGCGAAGTTCCTGGGCGTAGACGATACCCAAAAGGTATTGCGTAGTCGTCGTCTACGCCTTGTGGATGGCAAGCCCACGATGCTGGAAACCAATAGCTATTCCGCTGCGCTTTCTTTTTTGGAGCATGAGTCCCTCGATGATTCGCTGATGGCGGTACTCGATCGCCAGGGGATCAAGATGGGCCCCAACACGCGTACGCTCGAGGTCTGCTATGCGAGCGAGCTCGAGGCGGCATACCTTAACGTGGAGCTGGACTCTTCGCTGCTTCTGTTTGTCGATAGGCGCTATGCCCCAAGCGGCGAGCCGCTCTTCATCTCCCGTCAGGTGTACTGCACCGAGCGACTGAAGTTCTACTTGTAAATTAGAGATAGATTGGTCGATTTACCGACTAATTGTTACCGTTCGCGGATTTGGAAAATAGACACGCCGCATAGGGTAGATTGCTAATATACTTTGTTATGACAATATAGTACGTCCTATTGGTATTGGAGAACTATGAATAAGATATTGCTAGCGAGTCATGGTTATCTCGCCCAAGGCATGAAAAGCTCTCTGGAGATTCTGATGGGCACCAACGACCGAATCGAGTGCCTGTGCGCCTATGTCGATGACGATTCAAGGGACGTCGCGGCGTTGATTGATGCATGGATGGAGACGAGGGACCCTGCCGACTCTTGGTTTGTCGTGACTGACATCTTTGGCGGCTCTGTAAACAACGAATTCATTCAGAGGCAGACTGCCGAATCGTTTACGTTGATCGCCGGAATGAACTTGCCGCTGCTGGTGGAAATGGTTACACAGCTGGACTCCCTGGATGCGGGCAAGGCCAAAGCCGCGGTCGAGGGATCGCGTTCGTTTATTCAGCTTTGCGAGGCGGCGGACATGCTTGCCGGCGCCGAGGAAGAAGATTTCTAGTTAGTTCTGGTTCGAGCCCTAGCTAAGGGTCACACCTGTCATTCCCTTTATCACGTGCGGAGATGATAACGATGATTAAGCTTACGAGAGTTGATTACCGACTGATTCACGGCCAAGTTGCCATGTCCTGGACTCACGCTTTGGATGTAGATTGCATCCTGCTCGCCAGCGATGCTGTGGCAAAAGACGACATGAGGAAGGCGGCCTTGAGACTCGCCCGCCCCAACGGCGTTAAACTCGTCATCAAGGATGTTGACGCTGCTATCGAGGCGCTCAACAGCGGCGTTACCGACAAGTATTCGCTGTTTATCATCGCTGAGACGATTGAAGATGTCTATCGTCTCGCTAAGGGTTGCAAAGACATCAAAGAGATCAATCTGGGTGGAACCCGAAAGACCCCCGAGACCACGCTTCATCCGACCCCTGCAATCTTCGCGACCGAGAAAGATGCCGAGCATATCCAAGAACTCCTGGGCGATGGCGTGGCCATCGAAATCCGTCAGGTTCCCAATGACGCTAAGGTGTTTGCCAAGGACGTTTTTTAGCCGAAAACATGCTGGTGCTCGGTATTTATTGAACCGATACTCTATGTCTAAGCCCGTCGATCATTTGATCGGCGGGCTTTTTATTAAAGAAAAATCAAAAAAATCTGAAATAGTTCTTGCATAGTTAGTTATATAAAGTATTATAACGTCATGGGATGAATGAAGGGTTCATCCAAGTGAGTTAGGAGTAAGGGATGTTCAATTTCGATGAGCCTCGTTACGAGAAGGTTGTGAGCGATGCCCTCGCTCTCCGTCCTCAGATTGAGGCTGCCGTGGACGAGGTCTGCGAGCAGGGTTATTCCAACATCTTCTTCATCGGCTGCGGCGGCACCTGGGCCCACACGCTCCCGATGAAGTATTGGGTCGAGACCACCACGGCCGACGTCGATGTCCACTGCGAGATCGCCGCAGAGTTCCTCGCCTGCCCGCCCAAGACCTTCAACAAGGATTCTGTCTGCGTCTTCTCCACCCGTACTGGCACCACCCCCGAGATCATTGAGGCTGCCAAGTTCTGCCAGGAGCAGGGCGCCCGCACGCTGATGTATGTCTCCAACGACAACACCCCGGCCACCGAGTACGCCGATTACAAGTTCTTCAGCTTCGCCGAGGACGACGTTCTGTGCGAGGCCATCTACACCTACCAGATCACGCTGGTCGCCCGCTTCCTCAAGAACGCCGGCGCCTTCCCCAAGTACGACACCTTCATGGAAGAGTTCGGCAACATCGCTCCGTACCTCATCAAGGCCAAGGACGCTCAGGACGAGCGCTGCGCCGCCATGGCCGAGGACTTCAAGGACACCGACTACCACATGGTAATCGGCTCCGGCATGCTCTGGGGTGAGGCCTACGACTACGCCATGTGCATCCTCGAGGAGATGCAGTGGATCAAGACCAAGTCCATCCACGCCGCCGAGTTCTTCCACGGCACCATCGAGCTGTGCGAGGAGGGCACGAGCCTCATCATGCTCTACGGCGAGGACGACACCCGTAAGCTCATGGACCGCGTGGACAACTTCACTCACATGCTCGCCGACGAGAAGGGCGTCAACGTCCGCGTGAACAAGTTTGACACCGCCGAGGTTGAGCTGCCGTTCAGCGACCCCGAGTTCCGCAAGATCGTCTCCCCGATGGTCACCTACACCATCACCGAGCGTCTGAGCTGCCATCTCGAGCACGTCCGTAACCACCCGCTCACCACGCGTCGTTACTATCACCAGATGAACTACTAATCCTCTCAAATTGCTGCGATTGTCTGCAGGCGAGCTGCGCAGAACGCCTCGCTTGCAGACCTATTTCTGGGGTTGATCGAAATGGTTGTCCAGTATCTTCTAGTTGCATCGGTCGCATTTATTGCGTCCATGGACGAGCAATTATTTGGCATTACGATGCTTGGTCGTCCGCTGTTTACGAGCCTGTTTGTCGGCTTGATCCTTGGCGATGTCCAGCAGGGCGTTATCGTCGGCGCTGCTTTGGAGTCCATGTTCATGGGCGCCATCATGGTCGGCGCGGCGGTTCCTCCAGAGGTCTATGCCTCCGGTGTGCTTGGCTGCGCGTTTGCCGTCATTACGGGTACGGGCACGGCAACTGCCGTCGCGCTCGCCCTTCCCGTCTCCGTCTTCCTTCAGGTGTGGCGCAACTTCTGCTACGCCGTTCCGGGTGCCTTTGCCTGCAAGAAGATTGAGACCGCTCTGGCAAATCGCGATCTTGCCAAGGCGAATCTGTACCATCTGACCATCGTGCCGCTGTCGATTGGCATTCCGTCTGCACTGCTGGTGTTTGGCTCGCTGTTCTTTGGTGCCGACCTCATCAACAATGCGCTCAATGCGATTCCGCAGTTTGTGATGGACGGCCTCAACGTTGCATCCGGCGTCATGGTCTGCATCGGCTTCGCACTTCTTATCAGGACCATGGGCGATAACAAGCTTCTTCCCTGGCTGTTCCTGGGATTCATTATGGTCATCTACCTCAAGATGGACGTTGTCGGCGTCGCCGCAGCTGCCATTTGTGTCGCGCTGCTCCTGGCCTTCCGCGAGGGTTCGTCCGGTCCGCAGGCGGTTGCTGCAGATGAAGAGGAGGACTTCTAATGGCTACCCAGAACACCGACCTCAAAGAGGCCAAGAAGGATGCGATTATGACTCCCGATATGTATCGGAGCATGTTCCTTCGCCAGTTTACGAGCCAGTGCTCGCAGTCGTACGACAAGATGATGGCAATGGGCTTCATGTACACCATTCAGAAGCCCCTGCGAAAGATCTATCCTAACGACGACGATTACTATGCGGCGCTCGATCGCCATACCGAGTTCTTTAACATCACGCCTCATGTGCTTCCGTTTGTAGCCGGCCTAACGGTTTCGATGGAAGAGCAGGCGGCTGCCGATAAGAACTTTGACACGTCCTCGATCAACGCCATGAAGGTTGGTCTCATGGGGCCGCTTTCCGGCATCGGCGATTCGTTCTACTGGGGTACGTTCCGCGTGGTCGCCGCCGGCATTGGTATCGGTATCGCTTCGACGGGCAACCCGCTCGGCCCCATCGTGTACGCGCTCGTCTACTCCGTGATTAACTTTGCAACGCGTATCGTCGCCGCCCATCTGGGTTACGACTTGGGAACCAAGTTTTTGCAGCAGTCCGAAGAGAGCAACCTTATGTCTCGCATGACGCATGCTGCCGGTGTCCTCGGAATGACCGTTATCGGCGCCATGATTGCGGCACAGGTCTCGCTGTCTACGGCTTTGACCTTTGACGTGGGTGGTTCGGAGATTGTCCTGCAGGATCTGTTCGATTCGATCTTCCCCGGTCTGCTGCCCTTGCTGGCAACGTTCGCTTGCGTTGCCCTCTATAAAAAGGGCGTCAAGACCATTTGGATCATCTTGGGCATCTTCGCAATCTGCATCATCGGAACGGGCTTGGGAGTGTTCGCGGCGGCGTAATGTTGACTGCTATGCTCGCGCGTTGGATAACTAACTGACCGTTTGAAAACGGGGCTCGGCGTAAGGCCGACCCCGTTTTTTGTTTGAGGGATTTTCCGACCGTCCAATAATCCACGCTCATGCATCACTCACGCATCTCTCGTCTCTCATTCGTCACTAACACGAGAGATAGATTAAAGACGAGAGATAATTACGAGAGATAGCTCAGCAGCAAAGAGACAAGCAACCATGGTATTGTCTCAATATCGATTGTTCCAACAGCAAAAACATGATTTAATGAAGCAGGTAGAGATATCTTATCTCTCATCTTTCACTCATATCTAATACGAGAGATAACAGAAAGATGAGAGATAATTACGAGAGATAACTGAGAGACGAGGGAAATCCGTCCGCGGCATTCTCCGCAGGACCGAGCGAAGGGACGTGCAGATGAACGAAAACGAGCTGGCCGGTTTGCTCGAGTCTTTAAAGCGAATGGGTTCGGATGACCTTAGCGTCGAAGTAAAAGAGAGCGCCATGACGCTTTCCCGCGACGTATGGGAAACAGTCAGCGCTTTCGCAAACACCGCCGGCGGCATCATCGTACTCGGAGTAAGCGAGCGCGCGGGTTTTGTCCCAGTTGCAAACTTTGAGACCGAGAAGGTACTCAACCAATTCGTGGCGGGCATGGGCGATGCCGGCGGTCGCGGAAAGCTGGCCAATCCGCCCAAATACACCATTGAGCGCGTGGGGCTTCGGGGTACCGTTGTTCTCGTTATCACGATTGAGGAGCTCGACCCGTCGAGCAAGCCTTGCTATGTAATAGAGCGGGGCGCCCAGGGCGGCAGCTACAAGCGCGTCGATGACAAAGACGTGCCCCTTTCGTCGACCGAGGTTTTGGCACTGTCGTCATACGAACGGACGAGTCCTAGCGATCGCGATGCGGTGCCCGGCACGAGTGTGGGCGATCTCGACGAGTCGCTGGTCGACCGCACGATAGAACGCGCCTATTCGTTGACGCCTCGAGCGATGCGTGGTGCGACGGACAAGAAGACAAAGATGGAACGCCTGAATCTCCTCGACTTCCAGGGCAATGTTACCAAGGCCGGCCTCCTTGCCGCGGGCGTTTACCCTCAGCAGTTCTATCCCAAGCTCTTCATTGATGTGGCTGTCCATGCGGGAACTCAAAAGGGCGCTGCGGGACCGCTAAGATTTATGGACCGCACAGTCTGCGAGGGCACCCTGGGCGAGATGATTTCGGATACTGTCGCGGCTGTCGCCAAAAACCTGCGCCGCACCTCGACCGTCCAAGGCATCTCGCGTATCGACTCGCTGGAGATTCCCGAGGAGGTCCTGCGCGAGGCAGTCGCCAACGCGGTTATCCACAGGGAATACGGGGATCGGTTCTGTGGGCAATCGATCACCGTCGACGTTTTTGACGACCGTATCGAGGTGACGAATCCCGGCGGCCTTTATGGAGGGAAGACTCGCGAGAACTTGTTTGACGGCAGCTCCCGATGCCGTAACGCGACGCTCGTGAAACTCATGTCGATTGTCCCGCTGCCGGATGGCGCAGGTTCGCCGGCTGAGGGCAATGGCTCGGGCATCCCGATGATGATCGATGCCATGCATGCGCATGGTCTGGCCGAGCCCCTGTTCTGCCTGGGGTTCGATCGGTTCAAGGTCGTACTTTACCGTTCAAAGATCGAGCCGGTCGATCATGGCGGGGACTTGATTATGACGGCACTCAAGCGCTACGGCGAATTGGGGACGCGCGAACTGGCGGAGCGCACGAGACTCACGGTTTCCCAGGTTAGGGCACGCGTCAATGCGCTTATTGAGCAGGGTGAGCTTGAGCCGACGGCGCCGTCGACAAGCCGCAACCGCAAATATCGACTGTCAGAGCGCGTGGAATAAATGCGTTAGTGGACGAGGCGGACGAGGCGACCCAATAATCGACCCTCGATTGGCGCCCACTAAGGTAAAGCGGTTGTTGCCCAGTCGACGGTGATGCTAAAGACTCGGCTTACGCCGGCATGGCCCCGAACCCGTCCATCAAGAACAGCCTAAGAACCAGCTTGATGACATATCCCGGTTTGACTTCTGCCGCGTCAAAAACGTGGCGCTCGGCGAGCTCGCCGCAGTATGCATAGATGTCGCGGATAAGGTCCGCGCCCGAAAGCGTAAACATGTAGCCTGCGTCCGAAAGCGCATTGGGTGCGGTGGGCAACTTGGCCATGCGGCAGAACGTTTGCAGGTCGGGCGCCATAACATTCTGGTAGTCGAGGTGGCCGCCGGCATCCTGTGCGGCACGCTCCAGTTGGCGCACAAAATCCAGCGCTGCCGCTAACACAAAGCTCGGCGTAGGCGCGTTGACGTCCTGAGTGGTCGCCACAAGCCTGCCCGTCGCCTGCGTGACAAGCCAAGCGACCTCGCGCTGGCAACGCACAGCCTTGCGCGTAACCGGCTTGATGGACGAAGAAGAAACGCTCCCCTTAGGCGGATTCGAAGCAGCCATAAGACCCTCCCATGAACAATCCGGCCCAACAAGCCCGGATGAAACACGTGCTACATCAGTATACAGGGGAGTGGGGTAGCGGGGCACAAGCACGCCAGCGGCAAGCCGAGAGCATCAACGATGTGCCTCCGCTCTATTTTGACGATGGTACGTGGGTCATTAAGTACTCGGTTCAAGCGCCGGGTACCGTTGGTTTTCGAGACCAGAATTACAACCGTAAAATGCTCAACTGCATGGAATATGACGTCCCAGTCGGAGTCATATTTGCAACCGAGGTGGGCTATAAGGTGCTCGGCCTTGCGTTTGTTGAGCGGTTCGAGCCCGAAAACGGATGGTTTGTTCTGCACGGTCCTGTTCATAAAGGCGGACCGGACCCTCGTTTTGCGTCCGATATGAGTTATCTGAAGCACATGCCCGTCGATATTGAGTTTGCCGGACAGGGTGCGACCGACGATGAAATTTGGCTTTGGCGGTCTTTTACGATCGTGCTGTTTGATCGGATCGCGTGGCGATGCAATCTCGCACACGCCTGCCGGTGCATGCTCTTCCTGATTTGTATAGCGAGAGGGGAGCGAACGTGAGCTGGCGAGGCGATATTGCGATGGGGAAGTACGGAAAACTGCCGTGCGCCCTTATAGACAACAAAATGTTTCCGAGCGTAGAAGTTGATTGCGGGTCGTTTGTCGTCGCCTGTCCTTGCTGCGGCTCGCAAATACCGTGCCTCGACATTCGGTTCATCGATGCGTGCGACAGACTTAGCGACGAAGTGAGAAAACGGACAGGCGTTCATATGCCGGTGTATCAGGAGAAATGCCCTGTTTGTGGCCTCGATATCGTGTACGACGCCGGCGACGAGGGATAGGTGATGCGGAGGAGCTGGCTGTGAAGGCATCTCTGTCCCTATAAATAAATCCCCTCACCGAGCTGCTTGTGGAACTTGGCGTGATGGTCGCGTGCCCAGGTAAAGAGCGCCTGGTCAAAGTCGGTGCGTGTGGCCGGGACGCCGAAGACGCCGGCAACTTCGACGCGCACAAACTCCAGTGCCGGCAGTTTGTTGATGGCAGTGAGGGCAAACGGGGACGAGGGCTCCTCGAACAGATAGCGGCTGCCTTGCAGCGCGTCGCAACTGGTGCACGTGTTGCCGAGCGACGGGGCTTTGGAGGCTCGCGCGCCTACGGGCTTGTAGCCGCAGCGCTTATGAAGGTAGTCGCGGATCTCGCCCGGCACGCAGCCAAGAGCGGGCACGATGGCGAGTGCGTTGGCGTTGGCCGTGTCGATGGCAATGTGCCCGGCTTCGTTGGGCGCGTGCGCGATGGCGATGCTCTCGTCGTTATCGGTTCGATAGGGAATGCCGAAGGCCGCGACCGAGGTCTCTTTGTGACACTTCCAGCACTCGCGCTTGCCCAGTACTAGATATATATACGGCGCTGAGGGGTCGGATCGGTCAACACCGGGCAGCCACTCGGCAAAGGGCTCGGGGTTGACGCCGCTGGGTACATACCAGATCTTCTTGGTCCGGTCCCATTTGGCGCCCAGCGCTTTGGCTTCTTCTTTGTGCGAAAAGGGGACATCGAGCTCGGTGCGCATGGCGGCTCCTTGGTGCTGCGGGTGCAAGTGGCTCAAGGATACCGCAGGGCGCAGACATCGCGGCGTTTTGTTGAGAAGTTGCGGCGCGGACTGCTTGGTTACGCCGTTAGATAAATTGGCAAGTAGATGGTCGGCTTTTGACCAGTTGGGCGGTTGGAGCAGCTTGCGGCGCAGTTTTGTGCCTGGCTATTGTTGATGTTGGGGTATTGAATATATTTGGCTGCCATTCGTCAGGTGAATTGATGTTACGTTGCGATGACGGTTGGAACTGCCAGCGGATTTAGCGACATAAAACAAAACAGCCCAGAGGACATAGCCTCTGAGCTGCGAACATTTGGTGGGCGTTAGAAGATTTGAACTTCTGACCTCTTCCGTGTCAGGGAAGCGCTCTCCCCCTGAGCTAAACGCCCGATCAAGGGTGCGCAAGCGCGCAAGGGATAATATAACGGAGCCTTAACTCGGTGGCAAGAACATTTTTAAAAATCGCTTACATTGTGGAATTCGGGGGCTTTGTCATATCCATTTCAAAAGAGCCTGCTGCTGCGATTTGACTGTCGCATAATGCAAGGCCATTGCGGTATCGAGCTATGGAAAGACGTCTGCGGAATTGTCCTACCGATAAGCGGACAAGCCTTCGGCTGGTGCCTTCGCCGTGGTAAGGTAAGCCGAATTGTTTCCAGGCTGCTTCGAGGGAATGGAATGAGCAAAGAGCGTGTCGAGCAGGTCGAAGGCGCAGGGGCTTCGGTGCCGATGACCGATATATCGAACATTGATGTGCCCGAGGGCACCGATGAGCTCAGCCGTAGCACCCGCCGCGCTTGGCGCGAGCGCCTGAACAGCGCTTCGACGCGCAAGATGATCACGGGCGTCTTGGCTACGTTGGTGGGCGGTTCGTTTTGGGGCTTCTCGGGCACCAGCGCGAGCTTTCTGTTCGATACCTACCACGTCGACACCTTGTGGCTTATGAGCGTGCGTCAGATTCTCGCCGGTCTACTCTTTATGGCCGTGGTTGTTACGCGCGACCGCGAGCGCCTGGTTAAGCTCTGGACCACACCCCCCGATCGCAAGCAGCTGCTGCTCTTTACCGCCTTTGGCCTGCTGTTCAACCAGTTTTGCTATCTATCAGCCGTGCGCCTGACGAACGCCGGAACCGCGACGGTGCTCCAGTGCCTGCAGCTCGTTATCATCATGGGCTACACCTGCGTGACCGATCGCCGCATGCCGCGTACTCGCGAAGTCATCGGCATTGGCCTGGCTCTGGGTGGAACCTTTTTAATCGCCACCGGCGGCGACCCCACCAGCCTGAATATCTCGCCGCTTGGCCTGGCAGCAGGTCTTATGTGTGCGGTCAGCGCCACGTGTATGGCGGTGATTCCCGCCAAGATCCTGCCCGAATACGGCAGCCCCATCGTCACGGGCTCGGCAATGCTCACGGCGGGCGTGGTCTCGTGTGTCTTCGTGCAGCCCTGGGCGCATATACCGGCGCTCGACGCTGCCGGCGTCGAGGCGCTCGCGGTGTTCGTGGTTATCGGCTCGTTTTTTGCTTACATGCTCTATATGCAGGGCGTTAAGGACATCGGCTCGGTGCGTGCGAGTCTCATCGGAACTGTGGAGCCGGTTTCGGCGACCATCACCAGCGCCGTTATGCTGGGCACGGTGTTTTTGCCGACCGACCTTATCGGCTTTGCCATGATCATCGTGATGATGTTCCTCACGGTGTAGCTGGCGCCGCCGCCAAGACGGAAAAGGTGTTGTGCCGCATTTTCGCCAATTGATGTCCGTGTCTGGAGTTTAGCTGTCGATGCCCAAAATGCCATAAACTAGTAACGTTATGGACTTTTTCATTGCGACTCAATTGCGAGGATTTCTTTATGGCTGGTAATCACTTTAAGGGCAGCGATAGCGGCCGCCCTGCAGTTCCGCCGCGTCCGAACGGGGCTGGTAAGGCCGGCACGCCGGGCGGCGCTGGACAGGGCGGTTCCGGTAAGCGCGTGTCCCCGGGCGAGACGGCGATGTTTACCGCTCTGTACGAGCAGTCACAAAAGGCAAAAAAGACCGGCCGCGCAAGAGGGAATGTCTTTGCGGGCGGTGCAACCTCCACGTCGCAGCCGAGCGGGGCTCCTTCGGTACCCGCGAACAACGCAGGTGCTGCCAACACCGCGAATGCCGCCGGCAACGTTAATGCCGGCAAGGCTGCCAACAATACTCCCTCTGCCGGTGGTGCGGGACTTACGGGTAACCTTGGCACGATCTACACCGGCGCCTCCGAGACTGGCACGTTCGCCCGCCTGGATGATAGCGGTGCCGAGTTTGCGGGCTCGGGTTCCAAGGAAGATTATTACGATTTTGGCTTGAACTACGGTAGCGACGCTTCGTCGAGTTCGACCTCTGACGGTCTGGTCCGTCATCGCCATCGCAAGGGCGAGCGCAAAAAGCGTCACACCGGCGCCATTATTGCCTCTGTAGTCGCGGTGCTTCTCGTTGCGCTTGGCGCAAGCGGCTTTATGCTGCTTAACTCGGCAAAGACCGTAAAGAGTGAAGCGAAGGAGGCCGTCGAGATTGTCGGTGGCCTTAAGGACAAGGTCACGTCGGGCGATTTTTCGACGCTGCCTGACGACGCGAAGAAGATTGATGAGCTTTGCGACAGCATGAAGGCGGAGACCTCGAGCCCGCTGTGGACGGCGGCTTCGTTTATCCCGGTGTATGGCAGCGACATCAATGCGGCCCGCACCATGATCGACGCCCTGTCCGATGTCTCGAGCAATGCGCTGGTTCCCATGGCCGATAACCTTTCGCAGGCCACGCCCGGCAAGCTGTTTCAGGACGGCATGATTAACGTGTCCGCGCTGCAGGCGGTCGCCGATTCGCTTTCCAGCAGCTCGAAGGTGTTCAAGAGCGCCAACGAGAAGATCCAGGGCATTGGCGATACTCATATTTCCCAGGTGACCGAGCTGGTCGATAAGGCCAAGGACGGCTTTGCCACCCTCAACGGCGCGGTTGACGCGGCGGAGAAGGTCGCCCCCGTCCTTCCCCAGATGCTCGGCGCCAACGGCCAGACGCGCAACTACCTTGTGTACGCCATGAACAACGTCGAGATTCGTGCCTGCGGCGGCTTTGGCGGTTCGCAGGGCCTGATTTCGGTCACCGACGGCCAGATGTCGATTGGCGAGTTTGTTCCCCGCATTGGACTCAGCGAGGATGAGGCAGTCGAGAGCGTCGACGAAGAGGATGAGGCGCTGTTCGGCAACCACAGTAACCTGTACAACTCGGGCAATACCTATTCGCCTGATTGGCCCCGCAACTCGCAGCGTGTCGCAGCCCTGTGGAAATCTCAATATGGCCAGGACGTTGACGGCGTCGTGGGTATCGACCCGGTGTTCCTGCAGTATCTGCTGGGCCTGGTCGGTAACGTGTCGCTGCCCGACGGAACGGTTGTCGACGGCACCAACGCCGCAAAGGTCCTCATGCACGATGTGTACTGGAACTATCCGGTCGAGGAGTCGGACGGCATCTTTGCATCCGTCGCCAGCGCTGCCTTCGACAAGATCCTTGGCGGTATCGGCGATGTCGATGTTACGAAGCTTGTCAGCGCCGTTGAGCGCGGTGCCGAAGAGGGCCGCCTGATCGCGTGGATGAAAAACGATGACGAGCAGAACGCTATCAAGGAGATGAACATCGACGCCTCGCTGCCCGATCCGGATGACCCGAGTGAAGATCCCGTTGCTGGTGTCTACTTTAACAACCTGAGCTTCTCCAAGCTCGACTGGTACCTGAATGCCGATACGCAGATTGGCCAGGGCATCAAGAACGGTGACGGCACATGCTCGTATCGCATCACCGTTACCCTGACGAACATCATGACGCAGGAGGAGGCCGGCAAGCTGCCCGACTACGTCGCGGCGAGCGCGCCCGATGCCGCGCGCGACGACGAGCGTCTGAATGTCTCGTTGTTTGCCCCGACGGGCGGCAACATTACTGATCTGACCGTCGAGGGCACCCAGTTTGGTCTTGGCGCCGCAACGTGGCATGGAATCCCCTTCTATTCGGGCACCGTTGACCTGCATGCTGGCGAGACGACGACGATCACATATACGCTGACCACGTCAGCCGAGGCGGGGGACAAGCCGCTTACGCTGCGTCAGACTCCTACATGCCAGGCGGCTCGCGACAGCGCGTCGGCGTAGGGTTTTTCTGGTAGCGCAGATAATCGAGTACCATTTTGGGGCGGACAGGCAATCTGTTCGCCCCTATTTTGTAAGGAGAGCGCATGAAGTACTTTGGCACCGACGGCTTTCGCGGTGAGGCTAACGTTGGGCTGACGGTAGAGCACGCTTATAAGATTGGCCGTTTTGTGGGCTGGTATTACGGCGCCAACCGCAGTGCTAAGGCGCGCGTCATCGTGGGTAAGGACACGCGTCGCTCGAGTTATATGTTCGAGGCGGCGCTGGTGAGTGGCCTGGTCGCGAGCGGTGCGGACGCCTATATGCTGCACGTGATCCCCACGCCGGGTGTAGCGCATCAGACCGTGGAAGGCTGCTTCGATTGCGGCATCATGATCAGCGCGAGCCACAACCCGTTTTGCGATAACGGCATTAAGCTCGTCAATAGCGACGGTTTTAAGATGGACGAGGACGTACTGGAGCTCATCGAGGACTACGTCGATGGCAAGAGCGAGGTGCCGCTGGCCACGGGCAACCACATCGGCGCCACGGTGGACTACATGCAGGGCCGCAACCGCTACATTGCCTCGCTCATCGCCAGCGCGAACTTTTCGCTGCAGGGCGTCAAGATCGGCATCGACTGCGCCAACGGCTCGGCGTCCTCGGTGGCCAAGCCGGTGTTCGACGCGCTGGGCGCCGACGTGCGCGTGATCAATGCCGCGCCTGATGGTTTTAACATCAACGTCGACTGCGGCTCCACGCATATGGAGCGTCTGCAGCGCCACGTGGTGGAGCAGGGCTTGGACGTGGGCTTTGCCTATGACGGCGATGCCGACCACTGCCTGGCCGTGGACGAGCGCGGCCGCGTGGTCGATGGCGACCAGATCCTGTACGTGTGCGGCGTGTACCTGAACAAGCACGGTCGCCTTTCGGGCGGTACCGTGGTTCCGACGATTGCCAGCAACTTTGGCCTGATCAAGTCGTTGGAGCTTGCCGGCCTAAGTGCCGTGACCAGCGGTGTGGGCGACCGCCACGTGTATGCCAAGATGCGCGAGGGCGGTTACAGCCTGGGCGGCGAGCAGACGGGCCATACGATCTTTGGCGATATCGAGCGCACGGGCGACGGCATTATGACCTCGCTGCGCGTGATGGAAGTGATCCGCGCCGAGCGCGAGACGCTCTCGCAGCTCACGGCTCCGTGCAAGCTGCTACCGCAGGCGCAGGTGGCCGTGCGCGTGGCGGACAAGGACGCCGCGCTCGAGAACATGGGCGTGCAGAACGCCATCGCCGCGGCCGAGGCTGCGCTGGCAGGCGAGGGCCGCGTGCTCGTACGCAAGAGCGGAACCGAGTCGGTTATCCGCGTGCTGGCCGAGGCGCCCGACCAAGCATCCGCCGATGCCGCCATGAAGCGCATCGCCAACGCACTCGAGGCTCTGTAGTTACGCGGTTTTACCAAACCGCGTAACTGCTCGACGCTGCAAACGCCCCTAAGCGGCAATCTGACGTTCAATTTCAAGGGCGCGACCAGAAGGTCAGCGCCCTTTCATTTCACGTCACCTTGCTCGCTTAGGGTCGTTTTCGCTGACGTTGCCAAGACATTGGCGTCAACATAGTTGGCGTTGGCGATGGCGTGCTGGTCAATCCTTACAGCTCGTACAGTGTGGTGAACTTGTCCTGCAGGTAGCTGCAGTAGTAGCGGGCGTCAAAGGCCATGCCGCAGGCGCCCTTGATGAGTTCCGGCGCGTCCTTGGCGCGGCCCCACTGCCAAATGTGCTCGCCCAGCCACGCGCGGACGGGCGCCAGATCGCCGCTCGCGCAGGCACCGGTAAGGTCGACGCCGTCGCGGCACATGGCCGGCACAAACATGGCATCGTAGGCGCTACCCAGCGCATACGTGGGGAAGTAGCCAAACGAACCGCCGCTCCAATGCGTATCCTGCAGGCAGCCGTGCGTGTCGTCGGGAACGGGAATGCCCAGGTACTCGTCCATAAAGCGGTTCCAAAGCGCGGGGATGTCCTTGGCCGCAGCCTCGCCGGCAAACAGCATACGCTCAATCTGGTAGCGCACCATAATATGCAGCGGATAGGTGAGCTCGTCGGCCTCGGTGCGGATCAACGACGGCTGCGCGATGTTCACGGCGCGGTAGAGCGTGTCTTCGTCGACGTCGCCGTAGACCTCGGGCGCGTGACGACGCAGCACCTCGAGCAGCGGTCCCATAAAGGCGCGGCTGCGACCAACGGTGTTCTCAAAGAAGCGGCTCTGGCTCTCGTGGATGCCCATGGAGGTGCCGCCCTCCAAGCACGTGCGCGCATAGGCGGGATTGACGCCCAGCTCGTACATGGTGTGCCCGGCCTCGTGGATGATGCTGTAGACGTTGGAGATGCAGTCGTCCTCGTAGATGTGCGTCGCGATGCGCGCATCACCCACGGCAAAGCCCTCGCTAAACGGATGCTCGGTAAAGGCAAGCGTGGTGTCGTCCAGGTCCAGGCCGACAAGCTTCATAAGGTCGAAGCTCATGGCGCGCTGGGCAGCCTCGGGCACGTGGGCGTGCAAAAAGTCGGCAGCCGGCTGCTGGCCGCGCTCGCCGATGGCGTGCACGAGCGGCACGACCGTGGCCTTGACCTCATCGCAAAACGCATCGAAGCTCTTGGCGGAAAGGCCGCGCTCGTACTGGTCGAGCCAAACGTCGTATGGATCGCGCTTGGGGTCCATGAGCTCGGCCTGATGCTTAAGTTGGGCGACGATTCTATCCACATAGGTCTCAAAGCTCGCCCAGTCGTTGGCTGCCTTGGCCTTGTGCCACACGGCGTCCGCCTCGCAGGTGAGCCTGGTCCAGGCCTCGGCTTCTTCGGTGGGGATGGCACTGGCCTCACGTTGATCGCGGCCGAGCACACGGATCTCGTCGAGCAGCTGAGGGTCGTCGATTTTGCCGCCGGCGACGGTCTCGCGCGCCAGCGAGCGCACGAGCTCAACGGACTTCTCGCTGGTCAGCAGCTTGTGATGCTCGCCGGCAAGCGTGCCCATGGCGTCGGCACGCGCTGCTGCGCCGTTGGCAGGAGCAATCGTCGCTCCATCGAACTCGGCAATCTTGAGCAGGTACTCGCGAGTCCACAGCTTGCCTTCGAGCTTGCGGAGCTTCTTGATGCTCTTGCCCGCCTTGGCCTTCTTATCGAGTTTCTTTCCCATACCTATATCCTTGATCTCGCAGGTCGAGCGCCACGGGTGGGCGCGCGGCCAGTTTGCACAGCTACCTGCCTTGTACCCAGCACGAACAAAACGGAACGCGGCGATACGCCCACACAATGTGGTATCCTGTAGCCCAATGCGTTGACGGAGAGGGTTTTGCCCGCCGCGTCGCCGGCAAGAGAGGGAAGGTCATGGGCTGCAAGCCTTCCTGCGGTGGCAAGGGCCAAGCGTTCACTCCCGAGCAGCGACCTCAACGGGCGCGCGGCTAGCGGCGGCGAAGCCCCAGTAGGGAAGCCGTGAGCCTCGCGATAAGGGGCGCAGAGTGGGCACGGCGGGCCAGACATCCGCCGGGTCAAACAAGGTGGTACCGCGGAATTCAACCGTCCTTGGGCAATGCACACGCCCGAGGACGGTTTTTTATTACCGAACCGGGCCGCGTTTTCACAACGCCAGACGGCGGCAGCCGCCTCGGCAAACGGAGAGCGCGAGAGACGAAAGGGAAGACATGAGTCTGATTGATGATCTGGTCAAACTCGAGGAAGAGGCCAAGGAGCTCGTCGCAGGCGCCGACGACGCAGCCAAGCTCGAGGCTGCGCGCGTTGAGCTGCTCGGCCGCAAGGGCCGCATCACCGGCCTGATGCGCATGATGGGCAAGCTCGCCCCCGAGGATCGTCCCGTGATGGGCAAGCGAGCCAACGAGATGCGCCAGCTGATTGAGGGCATGCTCGACGAGCGCAACACCGAGATGAAGGCCGCCGCCCTCAAGCGCGCACTGGAGCACGACGCCGTCGACATCACGCTGCCGGGCATCCGTCCGCAGATCGGCCACCAGCACCTGATCAAGCAGATCATCGAGGAGGCCGAGGACATCTTCTGCGGTATCGGCTACACCGTCGAGTCCGGCCCCATGGTCGACACCTCCTACTACAACTTCACCGCGCTCAACGCCCCCATGGATCACCCGAGCCGCTCGGCCCGCGATACCTTCTACGTGGTCGACAACAACCCCGGCAGCGTCGCGCACCCCGAGGCCCACGCCCACGGCGAGTCCGACGTGCTGCTGCGCACCCAGACCTCGGGCGTGCAGATCCACACCATGGAGTCGCAAAAGCCGCCCATCTACATGATCTGCCCGGGCACCGTCTATCGTCCCGACACGGCCGACGCCTGCCACCTGCCGCAGTTCAACCAGATCGAGGGCCTGGTCGTTGACGAGGGCATCACCTTTGGCGACCTGAAGGGCACGCTCGACTACTTTGTTAAGTGCATGTTTGGCGAGGATCGCAAGACGCGTTACCGCCCGCACTTCTTCCCCTTCACCGAGCCTAGCTGCGAGGTGGACGTGAGCTGCCACGTGTGCGGCGGCAAGGGCTGCAACTTCTGCAAGCACAGCGGCTGGATCGAGATCCTGGGCTGCGGCATGGTCGACCCCAACGTCCTGATCAACTGCGGCATCGACCCCGAGAAGTACACCGGCTTTGCCTTTGGTATTGGCGCCGAGCGCGTCGCGGCCCTGCGCTACGACCTGCCCGACCTCAGAACGCTCATGACGGGCGATATGCGCTTCCTGAACCAATTTTAGGCTTGTCCAGGCACCCCATCTTGGCGTTCAAACCGTCGCTCGCGTACCTTTAGTACGCGTCGCTCCTCTTTCACGCCAACCTGGGGCACCTGGACAACCCTAAGGCGAACGTCTTCATTTGATATTTCCTCCCTATGCGGAGATTAAGAACTAGGAGAGCTACATGCGCGTTTCTTACGACTGGCTCAAGACCATGATCGATATTCCGGAGGATCCCAAGACCCTTTCGGACGAATATATCCGTACCGGCACCGAGGTCGAGGCGATCGATACCGTGGGCGAGTCCTTCGACCACGTGGTGACCGCCCAGGTGCTCACCAAGACCCCGCACCCCGATAGCGACCACATGTATGTGTGCTCGGTCGACGTGGGTGACAAGAACCTCGACGCCGACGGCAACCCCGCCCCGCTGCAGATTGTCTGCGGCGCGCAGAACTTTGAGGCCGGCGACCACATCGTCACGGCCATGATCGGCGCCGAGCTGCCCGGCGACATCAAGATCAAGAAGAGCAAGCTTCGCGGCGTCGTGTCCATGGGCATGAACTGCTCCGCGCGCGAGCTCGGCCTGGGCGGCGACCACTCCGGCATCATGATCCTGCCCGAGGATACGCCCTGCGGCATGCCGTTTGCCGAGTACGTGGGCTCGAGCGACACCGTGCTCGACTGCGAGATCACGCCCAACCGCCCCGACTGCCTGTCCATGATCGGCATGGCTCGCGAGACCGGCGCCATCTTCGACCGCGATTTCCACGTTGAGCTGCCCGCCATCAAGGCCGAGACCGGCCGCGCGACGGACGACGAGCTTTCGGTCGAGATTGCCGACGAGGGGCTGTGCGACCGCTATGTCGCCCGCATCGTGCGCAACGTGAAGGTCGGCCCGTCGCCCGACTGGATGGTCAAGCGCCTCAACGCCCTGGGCGTGCGTCCGCACAACAACATCGTCGACATCACCAACTACGTGATGATGCTCACCGGTCAGCCGCTGCACGCCTTTGACCTGTCAACCTTTGCCGAGCGCGAGGGCCATCGCCGCGTGGTGGTTCGCGCCGCCCAGCAGGACGAGAAGTTCACGACCCTCGACGGCGAGGAGCGCACGCTCGACGCCGGCATGGGTCTCATCACCGACGGCGAGCGTCCCGTGGCGCTGGCCGGCGTTATGGGCGGCATGGATTCCGAGATTGAGGACGACACCGTCGACGTGATGGTCGAGAGTGCCTGCTTCAATGCCGGTCGCACCTCGCACACCAGCCGCGACCTGTCGCTGATCTCCGACGCCTCCATCCGCTTTGAGCGTCAGGTCGACGAGACCGGCTGCGTGGATGTGGCCAACGTGGCCTGCGCGCTCATCGAAGAGATTGCCGGCGGCGAGGTCGCTCCCGGCTATGTGGACGTGTTCCCCGCGCCCAAGACCATCGACAGCATTAAGCTGCGCCTAGCCCGCGTGCACGCCATCTGCGGTGCCGACATCGAGCCCGACTTTATCGAGCGTTCGCTCACCCGTCTGGGCTGCACCGTCGAGCGCGAGGGCGAGGACTTTATGGTCACCCCGCCGAGCTTCCGTCCCGACCTGCCGCGCGAGATCGATCTGATCGAGGAGGTCCTGCGCCTGTGGGGCATGGGCCGCGTGACGGCGACCATCCCGGCTGCCAAGAACCACATCGGCGGCCTGACCCGCGAGCAGAAGCTCACCCGTAAGGTCGGTGAGATCCTGCGCGCCTGCGGCCTCAACGAGACCACGACTTTTGGCTTTGCCGCCCCGGGCGACCTGGAGAAGATCGGTATGTCCACCGAGGGCCGCGGTTGCCCCGTGGTGCTCATGAACCCGCTGGTGGCCGAGCAGACCGAGATGCGTCGTTCGCTGCTGCCGGGCCTGCTGCAGTCCGTGGCCTACAACGAGGCGCACGGTACGCCCAACGTGCACCTGTACGAGGTCGGCAGCCTGTTCCACGGTCGCGAGAACGCCAGCCTGCCCAAGGAGACCAAGTCCGTGGCGGGTGTGCTCTCGGGCCAGTGGAGCGAGCAATCCTGGAACATGAAGTACCGTAAGCTGCGCTTCTTCTTTGGCAAGGGCATTGTCGAGGAGCTGCTCGCCCAGCTGCGCATCGAGAAGGTTCGCTTCCGTCCCGTCGAGGGCGAGAGCTATGCCTTCCTGCAGCCGGGTCGTGCTGCCGAGGTGCTCTCGGGCGGTACCGTGCTGGGCTGGGTCGGCGAGATTCACCCCGAGGCGCGCGAGGCTATGGGCATTGACGAGGTCGTCGTTGCCTTTGAGCTCGACCTGGATAAGCTGATCAAGGGCGCCCGCAACCAGGAGAACTACCGTGAGTTCTCGCAGTACCCGGCCGTTGAGCACGACCTCGCTATCGTGGTCGACAACACTGTGACCTGCGAGGATCTTGAGCGCCGTATTACCAGCGCCGGCGGCAAGCTGCTCGTGGGCGTGCGCCTGTTCGATGTCTACCGCGATCCGGTTCGCATTGGCAAGGGCAAGAAGTCCATGGCCTTTGCGCTTACATATCGCTCCGACGATCATACGCTTACCAGCGAAGAGGTCGAGAAGGCGCACCAAAAGATCGTCACCAAGGTGTGCAAGGACGTAAACGGCGAGGTCCGCGGCTAGGATTTGCGCTGGGAGCACAGGACCCCTCGGCAGCTGCTGTGGGCCTTGCGTGACCGCGGTGTTCGGAAAAGGCATCGCTGAGCCTGCATATATGACACACGCATTACATAACGGCGTGCTGCTTTGTCGGCAGCGCGCCGTTTTGCTATGATAGCCCGCGGCGTGTTACGAATCTGGCAATGCGTAACACTGGCAAGGTGATTCAAGCGGCGTTGCAATTCTGTGCGCCGACAACCGGGAGGCGTATATGCACATTCCAGATAATTATCTGTCCCCGCAGACCGATGCCGTCATGGCGGTTGCGATGGTGCCCGTATGGGTTCACTGCATCAAAAAGGTGCGCGCCACGCTCGATCGCGAGCATATGGCCTTTCTGGGTATCTGCGCTGCGTTCTCCTTCTTGCTCATGATGTTCAACGTTCCGCTGCCCGGCGGCACCACAGGCCACGCCGTCGGCGGCGCACTCATCGCACTGCTGCTGGGTCCCGAGGCCGCGGCTATCGCGGTTTCGGTCGCGCTGGCGCTGCAGGCGCTGCTGTTTGGCGACGGCGGCGTTCTGTCGTTTGGCGCCAACTGCTTTAACATGGCCTTTGTGCTGCCGTTTGTCGCTGCTATCGTGTTCCGTGCGCTCAACAGCCGTCTGCACGACAAGAGCTGGGGCACCTCGGTTTCTGCCATCGTGAGCGGTTGGGTCGGCCTGTGCCTGGCGGCCCTGTGCGCGGCAATCGAGTTTGGTATTCAGCCGATGCTCTTTACCAACGCTTCGGGCGCTCCGCTGTACTGCCCCTTCCCGCTGTCCGTGGCTATTCCGGCCATGTTGATCCCGCATATGCTGGTTGCCGGTGTGGTCGAGGGCGTGGCGACGGCCGCAATCTACGGCTTTATCAAGAAGACGGCGCCGAGCATTATCGTCGGCCCCGAAGCCGCCGATGGCCAGCTTGCCGCCGAGGGCGCTGCCGCCAAGAAGACCTCGCTGGTCCCCACGCTCATTCTGGTCGCCGTGCTTGTCGTGGCTACGCCGCTCGGCTTGCTTGCCACCGGTGACGCCTGGGGTGAGTGGGACGCCGAGGGCGCCGCGGTCGCCGTTCAGGAGGCTGGTGACGACAGTCTGCAGGCTTCGGTCGGTCTCGACACTCCGACCTTTGCCGATACCCTGCCCACGGGCGATTATCTGCAGGCCTATTCCGAGGAGCAGGGCCTTGGCTTTGCCGGCCAGGCCGCGATGTATATTCTTTCGGGCGTGATTGGCGTGGCGGTGCTCACCATCGCATTCCGCCTGGTCTCGCTGACGGTCAAGGAAAGCGGTGCTCATGGCAATAGCCGAGCTGCCTAGTTGGCTTGCGGCCGAGGAGCGATACGAGCCCGCGGGGGCTCGGCATCGTGTGATGCAAAAGAACGTCCTGCACCTGGCGAGCCTGCTTGAGCGGGTTCGCCTGGGTGGAGGCGCGCACGAGGGCGGGTCGATGGTCGACCGCACCCTTTCTTGCGTTTCGGCTCCGGTCCGCCTGTTAGGGATGTTCGTTTGCGTCCTGTGCGTGTGTCTGACGCAAAGCCCGCTGTACCTGATGTTGATGGCGGCAATCGCGTTGGTGCTGGTCGCGGTGCGCCCCGTACGCGGGCTGCGCGCTACCTTTGTGCCGGCGTTGGCTGCCGCGGGGTTTGCCGTGGTTCTGGCGCTGCCTGCCCTGCTGCTGGGTGCTTCTGCCACGGGCGCCATGCTCAAGATTGCACTCAAGACGTTCATTAACGTGTCGCTGGTGCTGGGTGTTTCGTGGACGCTCACCTGGAGCCGCATGTCGGCGGCGCTCAAGATGCTGCATCTACCCGACGAAGTTATCTTTACGTTTGATATGGCGCTCAAGCATATTGAGGTGCTGGGACGCACGGCGCACGATCTGTGCGAATCGGTCATGCTGCGCAGCGTCGGTTCCGCGCCTGCGGGTTTTTCGCGCACCGACTCGCTGGCGGGTATCATGGGCATGACGTTTATCAAGGCAATGGGGTGCAGCCGCGCGATGGACGAGGCTATGCTTTGCCGCGGCTTTGCCGGCGTGTATCCGGCGCCTGCACGGAGCGGCTTTGGCTGGTGCGATGCCGTTTACGCGGCCGTTGTGGCGTTGCTCGCCGTGTTGTGCGCGGTGTTGTAGCGCGGACGGTCGAACCGTCGATGTGAGTAGGGAAGGGCGACGTTTTGACGATCGATATGAATAGTGCGGCGGGCACGAACGGTGCGGGCGGCGCCGAGGCCACGCCGCTCATCGAGTTTCGCGACGTGGTGTTTTCCTATGCGGGTCATACGGTGGTCGACGGCGTTTCATTGCGGGTGAACCGTGGGGAGCTCGTTGCTCTGCTTGGTCCTAACGGCTGCGGCAAGACGACGATCATGCGTCTTATCAACGGCCTTGAGCTTGCGGACGCGGGTGCGTACCTGTTCGACGGGCACGTGATCGATGCGGCATATCTCAAGGATTCCGCGACGGCCCAGCGGTTCCATCAGCGCGTGGGCTTTGTGTTCCAGAATGCCGACGCGCAGCTCTTTTGCGCTACGGTGGGCGAGGAAGTTGCTTTTGGTCCCGCGCAGATGGGGTTGCCAGCAGACGAGCTCGAGCGCCGCGTGCGCGATGCCATGGGACTGTTCCAAGTTGCCGACCTTGCCGACGCCTCGCCTTATCAGCTTTCGGGTGGGCAAAAGAAGCGTGTGGCGCTGGCGGCCGTCGTGTCGATGAACCCGGATATCTTGGTCCTCGACGAGCCTACCAATGGGCTCGACGAGGATTCATGCGACATCGTGGTCAACTTTCTACTGGCCTATGTTGCTGCCGGCAAGACGGTCTTGATGAGCACGCATCATCAAGATTTGGTGCGGCGCCTGGGTGCCCGCGCCATCTATATCGATCGATATCACCATGTGGTCGAGGCGCCTTCGCCGTCGTATGGAACCGAAAGCGGTGCTACGGACTAGTTGCTGCGTAGAGCGTGCGTAGCCGCCCGCGCGGCTTTGCCGTGATGGTATAGTTATCCAGGTTTTTTATGGGGGTGGCTATGCCAAGCTGGAACATTCATATCGCTCAGACGGAGCGTTTGCTGGAGCGTACCGGTGCGCTTGCCAATAGCGTGCGCGACCGCAATGCCTTTTTGTTTGGCTGCGTGGTTCCGGATATCTTCGTGGGCTATATGGTCCCTGGCATCGCCGATCCCATCCCGTACCGCATAACGCACTTTGCCAAGCCTGAGCCCATCCCTAAGCCTCGCGAGCATGAGTTCTGGGATACCTATGTGGCACCGTTGCTTAAAAGTTCGTCCACCGGTGCGCCGGCCGCGGCGACCTCGATTATCGAGGAACGCGAGCGACTGAACCGCGTACACTATCCCCAGCGCTACAAGGATGACGAGCCGGTTGCTGGTCCCGGCGCCTGTGAGTTCTCGCTTGCGTCCGAAGATGTGGCGCAGTCGCTGCTCGATTTAACGCTGGGCGTCTGGTCGCATCTGGTAGCCGACACGGTATGGAACACGCGTGTGAACCAGTATCTGGAAGCACACGGCGGCAAGCCGTGCGAGGAGTTCCGCATTAAAAAGCAGGGCGATTTTGACTGGTTTGGCAAGACGCTGGGCATTGTTTCCATCCCGCGTGCGACCGATCGCCTGTATACCGCTGCGACGCGTTTTGGGCAGTATCCCATCCATAAGGAGTATGTGCTCAAGACTATCGGTGTCATGCACGAGATTGTACGCGAAAACCCCGGCGAGCCCGACCATCCACCATACCGCCTGCTAACCGAGGAGTTTTTCGACGCAACGTTTACCGAGGTCATCGAGCTGACCGAGGCGGGATTTGCGGCTCGCGTTGCTGCTTCTGACGTTCCCGCGGTCCCTCTGATTGCTAGCTGCTAGCCGGCCGGCTTAACGGTGAACAGTTCATCCCAATTGACCAACAGCTCCCGTCGCAGGGCATCTTCGGCGGTACGCTCCTGATCGGTCTTTGGGATGTAGGGGAGTCCCGCCTTTTTATGAATGAGCTCGGCAATGCTATCAAAGCTCTTCTTGTCCTTGATCTGGTCGTAGGTAATTTGTATGACATCGTAGCCCATGCTGGTGAGCGCGGTGGTCCGCTCGGCATCGGAGAGGCTTGCGGCTTCGCCATCGTGGGCGGAACGGCCTTGGCATTCCAAGATGACGCCCATGCTGTCGGTGTTGCTCTCTATGAGGATATCGGCGTAGCAGCAGGTTTTGTCATACAGTGAGCGCGCGGCGTCGCTGAGTGGGATGCGCACGTTGTTTGCGATGTTGATGCCCATGCCGCCCTCGTTGCGGGGGAGCGAAACAAGCATGGAGGTCTGTACTTCGAAGGGCGAGGCGGTCTGCCCCGTCATGTGCTCGGCCGTCCAGCGCAGTTGTTTAACGCCGCGCAGGCCTGCAGCCTGCTTGGCGAACGCGGCGATATCCGCAGCGCTGAGGAGCGGTGGGCGCTTCCACAAGTTGGTGCCATTGCCGTTGACATCGTTAACTCGCTCCCAGCAGCAGTTGGGTGGAATGAGCTTAAGCGAAATAGCTTCATCAAGTTGTTGTTGCGTTCGCTCGCAGGGCTTAAACACTGCAAAGGAGCCGCACATCTCGTAGCAAGCCATGAGTAGCTGGTTGCGGGAGACCTGCGTAGCAAGGCTGAGCAGCGTGAACTCCGGTGAAGTGACATCAAACCCATGTTCAGTCTGCCTAAACGACCCAGGAGGCGGCTCTTGGGTCAGGAGGTGCGATTTAAACAGGCTTCGCGATCCGGATTGTGCCCGAGTGAATACAAGCCTGTGAAGCGGTGCGTGAAGCAGGTCTTTTACAACTGCATGACTTCCGAGGCTGCAACATCTGCGATCCATATTGCCAAGGCTAATGGCGGGGTAAAGGCCTAATACCTGCGGCGGGATACGGTAATAGTAAAAAGCGGATTGACCACATAGCGTCAGGTCCATGACGTCCTCCAGGTCGAAATGTGCTTTTGGACCGTGCGATGCCAGCGTCAATTCGGAAGTATGCGGCAAAATCTGAACCCTGTGAGCAGACCTGGCTTTTGAGCCTAGTTTATCAGGCATTTTGTTGTGAAAAAACAGGGTGTGCTCGGAGGTCTCGGAATTTGCCGCATACTTCCGAAAACGCGGTCGATCTGGCTCTTGCTAAAACGATTTAGCAGCGTCGGTTAAAGTGTGGTTTTGCCATCGGGCGAACACTTTTAGCGCCTGAGGCCTTATTTTTGGGCCTCGAAGGGCGGATTTCGCGCTTTTGGTAAAGAAATGAGTGCGTGTTTTGCCGTGTGCCGGCATTGGCACAGAAAAAGGGCCCGGAAGGCGAAGCCTTCCGGGCCCTTTGCAATGCACGTGTGCTTGCAAGTGCGATTTAGCGCACCTGAGCGACGTAAGCGACGTTGGTCGAGGAGACCTTGTCCTCGAGCTGGACGCTCATGCGGGGATCGCCGGCGGTAGCGACGGTCAAATCGCCAGCCTCGACGTAGCCGAGCTCCTTAGCGGTCTCGATCGCCTTGACGATCGTGCCGTTGACGGTGCCCTGGGTAATCTCGGCCTGGTGCGGGATAACGCCCCAGTACATGATCATCTGCTGGACGGCCCACTCGTGACGGGAGAACGCGCAGATCGGCATGTTGGGACGGAAGTGCGAGATCAGACGAGCGGTACGACCGGTGGTCGTCGGCACGGTGATGCACTTGGCGCCAACGGTGGTGGCCATGTTCACAGCGGACATACCCACAACGTTGTTGACAACGCGGGTGCCGTGAGCATCGGCCGGAACCTCGAGCGGAGCGTGGGCCGGGAGGTACTTCTCGGCCTCGAGAGCAATGCTGGCCTGCATCTTAACGGCCTCGACCGGGTACTTACCGGCAGCGGACTCGCCGGACAGCATAACGGCGTCGGTGCCGTCGTAGATGGCGTTAGCAACGTCGGCAACCTCGGCGCGCGTCGGGCGCGGGTTCTGCTGCATGGAGTCGAGCATCTGCGTAGCGGTGATAACGGGCTTGTAGGCCGCGTTGCACTTGACGATGATCTCCTTCTGGATGTGCGGAACGAGCTCGGGCTTGATCTCGATGCCCAGGTCGCCACGGGCGACCATGATGCCGTCGGAAGCCTCGAGGATCTCGTCGAAGTTCTCGACGCCTAGGGCGCACTCGATCTTCGGGAAGATCGTCACGTGCTCGCCACCGTTCTCGCGGCAAAGCTCGCGGATGCCGCGGACGGACTCGCCGTCACGGATGAAGGAAGCGGCGATGTAGTCGATGTTCTCGGTCAGGCCAAAGAGGATGTCCTGACGATCGCGCTCGGTGATGGCGGGCAGCGAGATGTTGACGTTGGGCATGTTGACGCCCTTGCGCTCGCCGATCAGGCCGTCGTTCTTAACGACGCAGGTCATGTCCTGGCCGCTGACGGACTCGACCTCGAGGGCAACCAGGCCGTCATCGATCAGGATGAGGGAGCCCTTCTCGACCTCGGAGGGCAGAGCCAGGTAGTCGAGGGAGATGTGCTCAGAGGTGCCGTGGAAATCCTCAGACGTGGGCTGAGCGGTGACGACGATCTTATCGCCGGTCTTGACGGCGACCTTCTTGCCGTCGACCAGAAGGCCGGTGCGGACCTCGGGGCCCTTGGTGTCGAGCAGGATGCCGACGGGCAAACCGAGCTCCTTGGAAATACGGCGGACGCGCTCGATGCGACCGTGGTGCTCGTCGTAGGAGCCGTGCGAGAAGTTAAAACGGGCGACGTTCATGCCCGCCTTAATCATCTCGCGGATGGTCTCGTCGCTATCGCAGGCGGGACCCATGGTGCATACAATCTTAGTGCGCTTGTACATTCAGACCTCCATCTGACATCGTCTTGCGCTGATAGATAAACCATAAGAAATAAAACCGTGTTGATTATAACGAAATGGCGACCGAATACCCCAAAAAATCGACCGTATGCCGAATTAGAAGTTCATTTTTTGCGAAAAAACGGTATATGCAAAAACTTTACCAACCGTTCTAACCGCTGCTATCTGGGCGATATTTCAGTTTGATGATGCGCCGAAGAAAAAACGTTTTACCAATGTTGAACATCACACGGTCTGCATCGTTGCGAACGGACCCTATTTCCAAATGGATTGTTTTGGCTAGACGCGTCGCTTTGGGGTACCATAGCTCCACTATCAACTGCCGCTCAGCACGGCAGCCTTGATGAGCCCTTGCCCTTCTCCTGGGAATTATGATCGGGCATCAATCTGCTGAGTGGCCCGAATCCCAGGAGGGGACTCTATATGCAAAAGGAATACCTGTCCGCCGCGGCGGAGGTGCTCAGCGACCAAGGTGTCGATGAGAACCTCGGCCTAAGCAACGACGAGGCGTCGTCGCGCCTCGCCAAGACAGGCCCTAACAAGCTCGAGGAAGCCGAGAAGACACCGTTGTGGAAGCGCTTCTTTGAGCAGATGGCCGACCCCATGGTCATCATGCTGATCGTTGCCGCCGTCATCAGTGCGCTCACGGGCATGGTCAAGGGCGAGGCGGACTTTGCCGATGTCGCCATCATCATGTTCGTCGTTATCGTCAACTCGGTGCTGGGCGTGGTCCAGGAGGCTAAAAGCGAGGAGGCTCTCGAGGCCCTGCAGGAGATGAGCGCGGCGCAGTCCAAGGTGCTGCGCGACGGCAAGCTCGTGCACCTGCCGAGCGCCGAGCTCGTGCCCGGTGACGTGATCATGCTCGAGGCGGGCGACTCCGTCCCGGCCGACTGCCGCGTGCTCGAGAGCGCCACAATGAAGATCGAGGAGGCCGCCCTTACCGGCGAGTCCGTGCCCGTAGAGAAGCATGCCAACGTGATCGAGCTCGCCGCCGGCACCGACGACGTGCCGCTCGGCGACCGCAAGAACATGTGCTACATGGGTTCCACCGTGGTATACGGCCGCGGCCGCGCCGTCGTGGTCGGCACCGGCATGAACACCGAGATGGGTAAGATCGCCGGCGCCCTGGCCGAGGCCAAGGAAGAGCTCACGCCGCTGCAGGTGAAGCTTGCCGAGCTCAGCCGCATCCTCACCATCATGGTTATCGTCATCTGCGTCGTCATCTTTGGCGTTGACATCCTCCGCCACGGCGTGGGCAACGTTCTTACCGACCCGACCGCCCTGCTCGATACCTTTATGGTCGCCGTCTCGCTCGCCGTCGCCGCCATCCCCGAGGGCCTGGTCGCCGTCGTGACCATCGTGCTATCGCTTGGCGTGACCAAGATGGCCAAGCGCCAGGCAATCATCCGCAAGCTCTCTGCCGTCGAGACTCTCGGCTGCACACAGACCATCTGCTCCGACAAGACCGGTACCCTTACCCAAAACAAGATGACCGTCGTCAAGCACGAGCTCGCTGCGCCTAAGGAGAAGTTCCTGGCCGGTATGGCCCTTTGCTCCGATGCCCAGTGGGACGAGGAGCTGGGCGAGGCCGTGGGCGAGCCGACCGAGTGCGCGCTTGTCAACGACGCCGGCAAGGCGGGCCTCACTGGCCTGACTGCCGAGCACCCGCGCGTGGGCGAGGCCCCGTTCGACTCGGGTCGCAAGATGATGTCCGTGATCGTCGAGACCCTGGACGGCGAGTACGAGCAGTACACCAAGGGCGCGCCCGACGTGGTGATCGGCCTGTGCACCCATATCTACGAGGGCGATAAGGTCGTCCCCCTGACCGAGGAGCGCCGTGCCGAGCTCGTGGCCGCCAACAAGGCCATGGCCGACGAGGCCCTGCGCGTGCTGGCGCTGGCAAGCCGCACCTACACCGAGGTCCCGAGCGACTGCAGCCCCGCTGCGCTCGAGCACGACCTGGTCTTCTGCGGCCTGTCCGGCATGATTGACCCGGTCCGTCCCGAGGTGGCTGACGCTATCCGCGAGGCGCACGACGCCGGTATCCGCACCGTCATGATCACGGGCGACCACATCGACACCGCCGTGGCCATCGCCAAGCAGCTGGGTATCGTCGCCGATCGCAGCCAGGCCATCACGGGCGCCGACCTCGACCGCATGAGCGACGAGGAGCTCGACGCGCACATCGAGGACTACGGCGTGTACGCCCGCGTCCAGCCCGAGCACAAGACCCGTATCGTCGAGGCTTGGAAGTCGCGCGACCAGATCGTGGCCATGACGGGCGACGGCGTCAACGACGCCCCGTCCATCAAGCGCGCCGACATCGGCGTGGGCATGGGCATTACCGGCACCGACGTCACCAAGAACGTCGCCGACATGGTGCTCGCCGACGACAACTTTGCCACCATCATCGGTGCCTGCGAAGAGGGTCGTCGCATCTACGACAACATCCGCAAGGTCATCCAGTTCCTGCTCTCGGCCAACCTTGCCGAGGTGTTCTCGGTGTTTATCGCTACGCTCATCGGCTTTACCATTTTCCAGCCGGTGCAGCTGCTGTGGGTGAACCTGGTTACCGACTGCTTCCCCGCGCTTGCGCTGGGCATGGAGGACGCCGAGGGCGACATTATGAAGCGTAAGCCGCGCAACGCCAAGGACGGTGTCTTTGCCGGCAATATGGGCCTGGACTGCGTGGTCCAGGGCCTGATCATCACCGTGCTGGTGCTGGCGAGCTTCTTTGTGGGCGTGTACTTTGACATGGGCTACATCCACATCGCCGATATGATTGCCGGCAATGCCGACGAGGAAGGCGTGATGATGGCGTTCATCACGCTCAACATGGTCGAGATCTTCCACTGCTTCAATATGCGCAGCCGCCGCACGTCGCTGTTTAAGATGAAGAAGCAGAACATGTGGCTGTGGGCCTCTGCCGCGCTGGCGCTGGTGCTGACGGTGATCGTAACCGTGCAGCCGACGCTCGCCGAGATGTTCTTTGGCCCCGTGACGCTTGAGCTCAAGGGCGTTGTCGCCGCGCTGGTCCTTGCCTTCCTGATCATTCCGCTGATGGAGATCTACAAGGCGATCATGCGCGCGATCGAGAAGGAGTAGGTCGAAAGGCCATCCTTCCCACCGGCCCGACCGCCTGCGGGGTTTCTTCCTCGCTGGTCCTCGCGCTTCGCGCTGCGGGATCGCTCGGAAGAAACCCCTCCCGGCGGGCGGGCCTTCGGATAACCTCTCGGGACCATTGGCTGAGGGAAAGTATGTGAGTCGGTCGAGCGTTTGCTCGACCGACTCTTTTTTGTGGGTAAAATACCTGCTCAGTTGTGTGGTTTTGTGCTGGGAGGCATCTGTGGGCAAGGCTAAGGCTAAGGCTAAGAAAAAGACGACGGGGGCGCGGGCTAAGCGTGACCGTCGTCGGAAGCTTGCGACCGAAGCCCCCACGTCTGCCGAGGAGCTGTTGGCGAGCGTACCGGGGCTCGATGTGTTGCGGGATGTTCCGGCGTTCGACGATCTGCCGGTCGATGCCGCCCAACGGGCAGCCTTCGATGATTTTTGCGCGCAAGCCGAGGAACCCGAGCAGATGCAGTTGGGCGCCGTGGTGCGCCTGGACCGCGGGTTTCCGCTGGTGGCGACTGCCACTGATACGTTCCGCGCCGAGCATGCCGTGGGGTTTGCCAAGTCGCGTGGCGAGGACGAGGTAATGCTGCCCGCCGTGGGCGACCGCGTGGCGGTGCGCCGTGCGCCCGGGCACGACATGGGCGTGATCGAGTGCGTGCTGCCGCGCCGTACGAGTTTTGAGCGCTGGCGCGGACGCGCTCGCGGTGAGCGTCAGGTGCTTTGCTCCAACGTGGACAGCGTGCTGATCGTGCAGGCGCTCGGTGCCGGCGAGGTGCTGCTCGACCGCGTGGCGCGCTCGCTGGTGCTGGCGCTCGACTGCGATGCCGAGCCGGTGGTGGTGCTCACCAAGGCCGACCGCTGCGAAGCCAAGGAGCTCGAGCGCGACTTGGACCGCGTGCGTCGCTTGGTGGGTCCGGACGTGCGCGTGATTGTGACGTCCTCCGCCGAAGGCCGTGGCTTGGACGAGGTCCGTGCCTGCGTGCCGGCGGGAACGTGTGCCATGATCCTGGGTGAGTCGGGAGCCGGCAAGTCGACGCTGCTCAACGCGCTACTGGGCCACGATGCGCTGGCAACCGGTGGCGTGCGCGAGCGCGATGACCAGGGCCGTCACACTACCGTCGCGCGTGTGATGGTGGCGCTGCCGGGCGACGCCGGCGTGATCGCCGATGCGCCGGGCCTGCGGAGCCTGCCGCTTGTGGGCCACGAACGGGGGTTGGCCCGCGCGTTTCCCGAGATCGTCGAGGCGTCGCGCGCGTGCCGGTTTGGCGATTGCACACACACCCATGAGCCGGGTTGTGCCGTTCGCGAGGCCAAGGACACGGGACAGATCGACAGCCTGCGCCTGGAGACGTTCCAAAACTTGGCGTCATCCATGCGCGTGAGTGCCCAAATGCTCGACCCCGATGTTCATCTGTAATTGATTTTTCCTATGACAGCCGTCCCCCAACTGTTCGGGAGGCGGCTTTTTTGCTGCGGAAAAGCCTCGAAACATGCAGTTTGCTGACGTGCTGACCAAAACCTTGCCACGAGCTTGACGGGCTGGTCAGCTTTTGGTCAGCGATTGGTTTGACATCGAAAACCAAGATTGCGATTGCGCCGCTTTGCACTCTGGCCGCCCAGACAATGGTGGTACGGGCATTCGCCCGGCACTGCCATGAGAGGAGCGGCCGTGAACAAGAGCAAGCGCATCGCCATCAGTTTGGTCGCGGGCGTGCTCGCTGCTCTGCATGGTTTACGGCTCGTCGATCCGCTCGCAAGCCGAACAGGTCCAGGCTGAGACCTTGGCCAAGTACGGTGGCGATCGCGTCGAGGTATGCGTCGCGGCGCGCGATATCGATGTGGGTGAGACCCTCGATGAGACCAATGTCATAACCCAGGAGTGGCTGACGAGTCTGCTGCCGCGTGACGCGGCGACCGAGCTACGCCAGGTGCGCGGCGACGTGACGACTTCGCGTATTCCCAAAAACGCCGTGATCTGCAATGTCTACACCAAGGCCGAGAGCCACATGCTCGAGGTGCCTAAGGGCAAGGTCGCCGTTTCGGTGGCGGTCGATGCCGAGCACTCGGTCGGCGGTGCTGCGGGCGTGGGCAGCTACGTGGACGTGTACGTGCAAAAAGACGGCGTAACCGATCGGCTGTGCGGCGCGTACGTGATCGATGCCAGTGAGGATTCCGGTTCCACGCGCGAGGGCAAGATCGAATGGGTGACGCTGGCGGCTGACCCCGAAGACGTCAAGGAACTGCTGGGAGCCTCGGGCAAGGGAACGGTCAGCTTGACGATTCCCGCCACGGCGCGCGGCAAAAAGAGCGGAGGCGACGAGTGATGAAGGCGATCTGGCTTGCGTGCTGCGCGTGCGGCGATTACGGGCTGTTGCAGCGGGAAGTCGAGGGCCGTGATGTGGGTGCACAGGTGCTTCGCGTGGGTGACCTGGACGGGCTGGTTTCCATGGCGCGGGCGTTTCCGTCGCGCCGCGGGGCTGCCATCATCGCGGCGTCTCTGTTTGATACCGAAGATGTGCGCAAGACTGTTGCGCGCCTGACGGCCGAAGGCCGCGTGAGTCGCGTGGTCGTGTTGATAGAAGCGCTCGATCCGTCGGATATCGAGGGGCTGTTTCGCGCGGGGGCGACCGAGGTCATCGCTGCGCACAGTGTATGCGGCAACGGGCGCGCGGGCGAGGGAGCGGTTGATTCCGATCGGCACATGACGATTGAGCCCGATGCTTTTGTTGATAGGGAACCCGGGGCGCCTCGCGCTACAAGAGGCCCGCGTGTTGATGATTATGGAAAAGCGGAAGCCGAGCATGGTCGGCGCCCCCGGAACCCCCTTGTAGACGATGACGCTGGAGGGCCGGCGCAGCATGCTGGCGACTCCCCGGCTGTAGATATGGGATACGTGCACGGCGTGAATCTGGCGGATGAACTCGACGAAGTTGAGGGCTTTGCCGGGTGCGGCGAGTTGTCGCTAATGCAGCATGAGCAGATTGCGCAGAACGAGCCTGCCTCGCAGACCGAACAAGCTGCCATGCCGGCTTGGACGCAGCGTGTGGTTGCGGCGGGGGAGACGGGGGCGCTGCCACCGACGCCCGCCCCGCCGCCTCCGATGCCGCCGGCAGACGCTGCCGCTCCGCCGCATCGAGCTCCGGTCATCTGCGCTATTTCGGGTTCGGGCGGTTGCGGCAAGTCGACGATCGTTGCCACCATGGCACACACATCGTCGCTGTTGGGCTTGCGTGCCGCCGTGCTCGACCTGGACCTGATGTTTGGAAACCTTTACGACTTGTTAGGCGTCGATGCTCCGCGCGATATGGCGGCACTTATCGAGCCGTCGGCGGCGGGCACGCTCACCGAGCCGGATATCGTAGCCACATCGATGCGCGTGGCGCCGGGCGTTACGCTCTGGGGTCCCGTCGCGGCGCCCGAGCAAGCCGAGCTCATGGCGCGTCCGGTGGAGCTACTGCTTGATGTTCTGCGTCGCGAATCCGACGTGGTCTTTATCGATACCTCGGTCTTTTGGGGCGACGCCGTGGCGGCTGCGGTGGCGGCGAGCGACCGTTGCCTGGTCGTTGGCGATGCGGCGGTGTCGTCCGCGACATCGGCGTCGCGCGTCATCGAACTGGCAAGTCGAGTAGGTGTGCCGCGCACGCGCATGAGCGCCGTGTTCAACCGGTTCGGTGCGCGCGGGGCAGACGAGGACGTCGCCATGCGCTTTGAGATTGCCTGTGCGTTGAGCTCCAAGATTCGTATCGCCGATGGCGGGCAGGATCTCGCCGCGCTCATGGCGTTTGGGCGCGCTGACGAGGCGGTGGGGCAGACCAGTGCTTTTGCGACTAGCATGCGCGAGGCCACGCGCGAGATGCTCGTGGAACTGGGGTGCGCCGTCGGCCCTTGGAGCGATATGGTCGCCGACCGTGCAACGCGTACCGAACGCCCGCGTATCCGCCTTCCCTGGTTGCGCGAGGGTGATCAGCGATGAGCCTGCAAACGAGGATTAAGGCTGCCGGCGCTGCAGCGGCGGCAGCGCCTGTAGATGCGGGGCGTCGCCGCGCGGTGAAACGACGCACCAAGCGCGCCGTGATGGACCGCATGGGTTACGACGAAGTGGCGCGTATCAGCGCCTATATCGACCCGGCACTTGCCCGCTCGGAATTGCGTCCTGCGGTGGAGGCGGCGCTCAATGTTGAGGAGCCGACCGATCTCGCGACGCCCGAGCGCGAAACCATCATCGACGAGATTTTGGATGACGTGGTGGGCTTGGGGCCGTTGCAGCCGCTCATCGAGGACGACACCGTTACCGAGATCATGATCAACGGCTGTCGCTCGGCTTTCTTTGAACGCGGCGGCGTCTTGTACCCCATCGAGCATGCGTTTGAGGATGATGAGCAGATCCGTGTGCTTATCGACCGCATTATCTCGCCGCTCGGCCGTCGTATCGACGAGCGTAGCCCCATCGTCAACGCCCGCCTCAAGACGGGTTATCGCGTCAACGCGGTGATTCCACCCGTGGCGATCGACGGGCCAATCCTCACCATCCGAAAGTTCTCGGACCGTATCTGCTCGCTGGACGAGCTCGTGGGGTTGGGATCGCTGCCGCTTTGGTATGCGCAGCTGCTGTCGTGTGCGGTGTCGCTGCGACAAGACCTGGCGGTTGCGGGAGGCACGGGATCTGGTAAGACCACCCTGCTCAACGCGTTGTCATGTGAGATTTCCACCGGCGAGCGCATCGTGACGATCGAGGACTCTGCCGAGCTCAAGTTTGCGCATCATCCGCACGTGGTGCGCCTAGAGGCGCGCGAGGCTTCAATTGAGGGTGAGGGCGCGGTGACGATCCGCGACCTGGTGACTAATGCCCTGCGCATGCGCCCCGACCGCATCGTGGTGGGCGAGGTGCGCGGTGCCGAGTGCTGCGACATGTTGCAGGCCATGAACACGGGCCACGACGGATCGCTCACCACACTTCATGCGGGTTCAGAACAGGAGACCGTGGTGCGTTTGACGTTGCTTGCACGTTATGGGATCGATCTGCCGAGTGAGCTTATCGAGGAGCAGATTGCCATGGCACTCGACGGTATCGTGATGTCCGAGCGCCACGCCGATGGCAGGCGTTTTGTCTCCTCGTATTCGGGGGTGCGACGCGCCGCATCGGGCGGCGTAGAGCCCGAGCGCTATGTGACGTTCGATGCCGCCGAGCGCACCTGGACGCTTGACCGCGAGCCGCCGTTTATCGCAGAAGGCCTGCGGTCGGGGACGCTCACACAAGAGGAGGTGGACGAATGGAGATCGCTGTGCCCCTCGTCGTAGGGGGCTTGGCAGGGCTTTCTGTCGCGACGGCGTGCGGGGCGGAACCTCGTGTGCCGCAGGTACCGCCGGCGGAGCTGGCACGTCAGGCGCTCGAGACGGTGGCAGAGAAGCTGCCGCGTGAGCTGGTGAAAAACGATCTGCTGAAAAAGATCGCCCGTTCGTGGGCATCGCTGGCTCCGGCGCATCGCCTTGGCCTCGTGATCGAGGATGCTTCGGGATGTTTGGCGTTTCTGCTGCTATCGAGCGGTGTCTGCTGCGTTTTACTAACGATGGTGTCGTTATCGCCCCCCGGATTTGCCTTGGGACTTGTTGCTCCGTTTGCCGTTGGTGCCGCTCGGGATGGCTTTGAGAGCCGGCGCGAGCAACACGATGCAGAAGAGGCAATGCCCGAGGCGTTTACCGCACTTTCCATGTCGCTTGCCTCGGGACATTCGCTGGCCCAGGGCATGCGCTTTGTGGGCGCTCATGCGCAAGAGCCAGTGCATAACGAGTTTTTGCGGGTGGCGGCGGCGATCGATTGCGGCATCTCGGCGACCGACGCGCTCGATGACTTGCTCGTGCGTATCGACGCCCCCGGTCTTTCGCTTGTGACCTTGGCGCTTAAGGTGTCTCAGCGCACCGGCGCTCCGCTTGCCGACTTACTGTCCGAGGCGTCGAGCATGGTGGGGGAGCGCATTGAGCTCAAGCGCCGCCTGGATGTTAAGACGTCGCAGGCTCGCATGTCTGCGCATATGGTCGCGGCGATGCCGGCGGGCATGTGCGCGGTGTTGGCGCTGCTTTCGGCAGATTTTCGTCGCGGTCTTGCGACGCCTGCCGGCGCGGGCGCTGTGGTGCTGGGTCTTGCCCTCAACGCCGTTGCCCTGGTGGTTATCCGGCGCATTATGCGGGTGGAGCTATGAGCGCCCCGGTTGCAGTTGCGGCTTGCCTGTGCGCCCTGAGTGTATTTGTCGCGACGGGTTTGGATCGGGCGGATGCACGCAAGATCGCAGGGGCCTGCAAGCGCGAGGCGGTGCTGGTCGCTGCCGCGGGTCGCTCGGTGGTCGATGCTCTGACCGCGCGAGTGAAGGGCGCGGTTGGAGCGGGCGGCCCGGCGCGAGTGTCGCTCGGCGAAGTGTCCGAGATGATCGATGTTGTGCGCTTGGGTCTTTCGGCCGGTCTTTCGTTTGATGCGGCGCTTGAGATTTTCTGCGCCAACCGCCGGTCAGTGCTGGCTCTTCGCCTTGAGCGCGCCTGCATGGCGTGGCAGGTGGGCGTGGGCACGCGTGAGGACGAGTTGTTGGCCGCCGCGCGCGACCTGGACGTGCGAGCGCTCGAGACCTTTGCCATCACGGTGGGGCAGGCGCTCGCCCTGGGTGCCCCACTTGCCGAGACGCTGGCCGCTCAAAGTCGCGAGATCCGTGCGGCTCATCGCGCCGCGGTCGAGCGCGAGATCGAGCGTGCACCCGTCAAGCTGCTGATTCCCACCGGCACGCTCATCTTGCCGGCGTTGCTTCTGTCCATATTGGGCCCGCTGCTGAGAGCAGGCGGGATGATGTAGGGAGGAATACATGAACACGATGACTGACGCTGCTGGCAAGGTCCAGGGCTGGGCGTTTTGCCGGGCGGCACATGTTCGTCAGCGCGCCAAGGAACTATTGCAGGAGGAGAGTGCACAGGGTACCACCGAGTATGCCATCTTGGTCGGCGTGCTCGTGGTGATCGCGATTATCGCCATCGTCGCATTTAAGGGCAAGGTCCAAGATCTATGGAACGCTATCAGCGAGGGCATCAACAGCCTGTAGAGGGCGAGCGCCCCATCGGGGTGCTGCTGGTGTTTGCTTGCCTGACCGTGGCGATAGCGGCGGTGCTTTGGGGGCTTAACGCCGCGCGGCAGCAGCGTCCTGGGACCGCCTCCGATTTGGGCTCAGATTCGGCGGTGGCGTCTCAAAAAGATGAGATGCGAGATGCGGACGATTCGGATGTCGCTGTCACGGCGCAAACCTTTCTGCGGACGCTCGACAAGCGGTCTGGCACTGCGACGGATTCGCCTGAGGGCAACGCGATTGCGGTCCGGCTTGCATGGTCCGAGGACCGACCGATGACCGAAGCGGCGGCGGATATGCTGCGTGCCTATCGCGAGGTACCCACGGCGCAACTTGCTCTGAGCGGCTATCTCGATATTAAGGGCAACGTATGGGGCGCCATCGTGCGCGACGAACGCGGCTGGGTCGATATGGTGACAATTGCCGCGGATGCTGGCGATGCTTCGTGTCGTCTGCGCGCCGTGCGCCTGAGCCCGCAGGCAACGGACTCAAAGGAGGGATCGTGAAATGCATGATGTCCTGCGTGAGGAATCTGCCCAGGCGACGGTCGAATACGCCATCGTCACGGTGGCGCTGTTATCGATCGTGCTGGCGATCGCGGGACTTTGGCGTGCTGGCACCGATGGGCGCTTGGCGGCGCTGGTCGAGCGGGCGGCATCCCATGGCGTTGCCTCGACGTCGGTTATCGACGCCGCTGCGGGCGCTAAGGACATCGCGTTGTATTGATATCGCGCGCGAGGACCGGGCGCAGTCTACGGTCGAGGCCGCTTTTTTGCTGCCGACGTTTCTGACGCTCATCCTTCTCGCACTGCAACCGGTGTGTCTGCTCTATACGCGCGCGGTCATGGAGTCTGCCGCCGCCGAGACCGCGCGGCTCATGACCACGACGACGGCGGAGGACGATGATCTTAAGGAGTTCACCCGCCGCCGACTTGCCGCAGTGCCCAACGTTTCGATCTTTCATGCCGGCGGGCCGTTGTCGTGGGATATCGAGCTTGGCCGGGTCGGTGCGGGTGGCGTCTCGTCCGTGTCCGTTTCCGGCGAGGTCAAGCCGTTGCCTGTGATCGGTGCGTTTGCGCAGGCTATGGGTGGTACCGCCGAGGGCGGCTACGTTGAGCTCAAGGTCGATGTCTCGTATCAATCGCGTCCCGAATGGCTGGAGGGAGATTATGATTCGTGGATTGCTGCATGGGATTAAGTGTTTCTGGTCTAGACGCGTTTTGACGCACCGTCCGAGCCGCCATCGCAAGCGAGGCGGCTTTATGGGTCGAGCTGGTGTCGATCTGTTTATCGAAGACGGCGCCTACACCACGCTTTCCTCTGCCGTGGTCATCCTAGTGGTGCTCACGTTGTTGTTTTCGTCAACCGCGGCGATATGGAGCATGTCGCGTGCCGGGGATACCCAGGTGGCGGCCGATAGCGGCGCGCTGGCGGGTGCCAACGTAGTGTCGTCCTATCACACGGCTGCCACGGCGGTTGATGCGAGCATCTTGAGTCTGGGGCTGGCGGGGTTTGCCACGATCGGGACGGGCCTGGTCGCCATCCTCATCCCGGGTGCCGAACCAGTTGCCGGCAATATGGTCGACACCGGGATTGAGATCATTAAAACGCGCAACAAGTTTGCCAAAAGCGCATCGGAAGGCTTACAGAAAATCGAGACGGCTCTGCCGTATCTGATCGCCGCGCGTGCCACGCAGGCGGTGTCGGCGCAGGATACCGATAGTGTGACCTATACCGGTACGGCGCTTGCCGTGCCCAGGACGTCCGAGTCCGATTTCGTTGCGCTCGAGGGGTCCGAGATCTCGACCGATGCTATTAAAGACACGTCAGATGATTTAGAGCTCGCAGCCAAAAAGTTGAAGGAGGCTTCTGAGGATACGGCGAAAGCAAAAGAGCGCGCCTGGCTTGCGGACTGCGGTGGGTCGGACAAGGGCACGATTGGTGGCCGTTCGTGCATGTGGGAGCGCGCGAAGAAGCTGGCGTCGCTGCCGGGCGAGCTCAACCCACATTACGCATCGAGCGTCACGTGGGAGCCCCAGGTGGCGCTTGACCGAGCGAGAACATATTACCGTCAGCGCCTTGCTAACGAAAAGCCGCTTGGAAGCGGTGTCGAGATGCAGGCGGAGTCTGCCGCTCGAAAGGTGTTCTATCGGTATGCCGGTGAAGAGCTCGGGCGAGCCTCCATCGTGGACGACGGCACGAGCGTCGTCGCGGACCTGCCGCTGCTGCCGCGCAACGCGGACGAGGTCAGGGCGAGCGATCTTTATACCGATGCCGCGTGGCCGACGAGCAGCAATGACGGCAAGACGTACATCCATTATGGAACTGGCTGCCCAAACTATAAAAAGGGAGCGCCGGGAGGACTGTCATCGGTTGCTGACTTTGACGGGAGAGAAGCATGCGACCGCTGCCATTTTGGAGTCAAGACACTGGGTGCCGTCGCCGCTCCTTCTACATCGATCGAAAACGGCTTCGAGTATCACTTTGACAAGTTCAAAGACGCCATGGAAGACTACGTCGAATGCCGCAACAAAGAGCTTGAGCTCGAGCGACAGACCGAAGGCGAGGCCGATCGCGCGGGAAGCGCATTCGATCAGGCCATTAAAGCGCTTTCGGGTGAGCGTCCGCGTATCGCGCCGCCCGGTCGCAACGGCGTGGTCGCCCTTGCGGTTTCGGGCGATATGACCAGCCCCGATCAACTTAACTCCTCGTTTAACACGGCGGTTGAGCTTGGCAGTCGCGGTGCCATCTCTGCCGCGGTGCTGGCGCCCGATGAGGCGACGGCGCAAAACAACGTGCTTTCGCGATTTTTCTCGACATTGAAGGAACGCTCGGGTGGCGTTGCCGGCGTACTCGATGGCGTCATGGATGTCTGGGGACGGCTGCTTGTGGGATACGGAGACATCCAAGGTTCGGCCGACGAACTTATGGACGAGATGATTAAAGGCCTAGGAGGGGGCAGCGGCGCGTTGGGCTCCATCGCATCGTGGCTCGGCGATACCGTTTCGGCGTCCGTGGCGGCGTTGGGTCTGGAGCCGTGCGACTTGCGCCTGCGAAAGCCAGTGCTGACTGATTCCGCCAACGTCATTAAGAGCCCGGGGTCTGACATTGCCGGTCTCTCTCAAGCGCAAGACAAGCTGCGAAGTATTCCGTTGGGCGTGACCGATCCCAAGGCGCTTTGCGAGGCGTTGGAATATCAAGTCGAGCGCACCATCAGCGGTACGGTGCTCACACTTGCGGAGATTCCTCTGCCCGGCGGCGGCTCCATCCCGCTTACCGTCGATGTCGCCACGCTGGTTGGCGCTCTGGGCGGTGGGTCGTAATGAGTATCCGCATGCGTCTGCGCGAGGAGCGCGCCCAAGCGACGGTGGAGATGGCAGTGGTTACGCCCGTTTTGCTGGTGCTGGCACTCATCGTATACAACGTCATGATCTTTGCCAGCGCTGTCGCGCGCTTCGACCGCGTGGTGCCCGACATCGTGTTGGCGCACGCCGTGGCGTCGGAGGGGGAGGGCGACGAAAGCTCTGCCGATGCCTCGGCGACGGTTCAGACTCAAATTCTGAATGCCATGGAAGGCTATGACTTGCAGATCGAAGTGTCGAGCGAGCAAGGCGCGGAGGCATCGGATGGTGGTCTGCTCTCCCTATCCGGTACGTTTAGGACCTACACCTGCACCATGCACTATGAGCCGTGGCCGACTTCTCTCAGCATCGCTGGCGTTCCGCTGGGGGCGCCGACAACGTTGTCGCACGAGCGCGCGGTGACGGTCGATCCATGGCGTCCGGGGGTGGTCATGTGACCGCGGTCTCGTCCTACATCGCCTACGCGCGGGCACTCAACAGGCTGGGTTGGACGCCGGCCGAGTTTGCGGTGGCGGAGTCGTTTGTCGTGCGCCTGCGCGGCATGCTGGGACGGCGTCCGGTTGCCGCCAACGGCTTGCCGCTCGTCATGGCGTTTCCACGCTGCTCTTCGGTCCATACGTGTTTTATGGCCTATCCCATCGACATCGCCTTCATCGATCGCGACGGCAATATCCTCGCGCGCTACGAAAACGTATGTCCCTGGCGTATGTGCTCCTGCCCCGGCGCCTGGGCCGTACTAGAGCGTCCTTCAATCATTGTTTCGACCCCTGCTCTCCAACGCGTGCCGGCTTAAGAATTGGCGACAGCGGACTTTCGTCATACGAAATTGGGTAAGATGGAGGAGAAGATGCATGGATGTTGAGATCCATCCCAACGCTAAAAAGCACCTGACGGAAAAGCAGGTGCTTAGCGCTTGGCTTGCGGTTACTGAGTGCATTCGTCGCGAGCCGAAGGACGAGCCGCCGAGATGGCTTGCGATTGGATGGCTCCCAGACGGACGAAGCGTGGAGCTTGTCGCGGTCGAGCTTGTCCGTGGGGGCTTATCATTCATGCCTTGTCTCCAGTCCAGAAGAAATTTTGGCAGGAGATTGAACGGGCTCGGCAAAGGGGTCGATGATGGGCAAGACGTATACGGCCGCTAATGGTCAGGTTGTAACGGATGAAATGATTGACGCGTGGTGCGAGTCGTACGAGCGCGGAGAGTTTCCGGATGGCGAACACACCGTTGGTGGGATCGTGCATGGACGGCCCCCACTCTCGGGTGAGGGGACGGCAACGCTGTCGGTCAAGATTCCTCTGGGAATGAAGGAGGCCATTCGTCGACGGGCGGCTGCCGAGGGGATGACGCCAAGTGAGTTTGCCCGTGCGGCTCTGAGCGAAAAACTTCTTGCTGCCGGCTGATGCCTCTGACGTGCCGATTTAAAGAACCGAGGCTGTGCTCAAAAACTTTTTTGAAATTCTCGGTTGACCGGAACGCGTCCTTGGTTATACTAATCAAGCCTTGAAACAAGGCACACCTCAAATGGCTGGGTAGCTCAGTTGGTAGAGCAGAGGACTGAAAATCCTCGTGTCAGGGGTTCGATTCCCTTCCCCGCCACCTTGAATTGACTAGGACCTCTGCAAAGGGGTCCTTTTCTTTTATGTAGCCCTCGCACGGAATCGAACCCCGTGAGGGCGCGGAGCTGAGTAAACGCGTAAGCGTTTGCCAGCGCAGCTCGCAAGGCGCGTAAGCGCCGCAGCGGTCCGTCCGCGCAGCGCGCGGACGCGATTCCCTTCCCCGCCACCTTGAATTGACTAGGACCTCTGCAAAGGGGTCCTTTTCTTTTATGTAGGGTTCTGCGGAAACTGCGTCCCAGAATAAGGGCTCAGAACGGGACACACTTTCCGGTGCCTGCCTCCGGCGCGCGTACACACCTCGTCGCACCATTCCGAGCCCGCCCGCCCCAGACATTCCTCCCACTTTCGCTTCACTTTACAGACCGTTCGGTCGCCTGTCCGCACACGCGGGTATACTCAAAACGATACTTATCCTATGCAATACGATGCGGGTTCGACCTGCATGATCCGAAGGGGGCAGTGATGGAGAGGATACTCGGCGTTAATCTCTCTGGCTGGTTTATTCCCGAGCCTTGGGTGACCCCGTCGCTGTACGCGGCGACCGGTGCATCCAACGCGGCCGAGCTACAGGAGGCCATGGGTACCGCCGCCTATAACGAGCGCATGCGCCGCCATTACGAGACGTTTGTGAGCGAGGACGATTTTCGTCGCATGGCGCAGATCGGTCTCAATGCCGTGCGTCTGCCGGTGCCTTGGTATGCCTTTGGCTCACAGGAGTCCGATGCCTCCTACATATCGGTTGTCGATTACATCGACCGCGCGATTGAGTGGGCTGCCAAGTACGACATCCGCGTGCTGCTCGATCTGGCAACTGTGCCCGGTGGCCAGGGCGATTCCAACGATTCGCCCACCACGCCGGAGGCTGTTGCCGAGTGGCATTCGTCCACCAACGGCCGTCACGTCGCACTCGACGTGCTCGAGCGCTTGGCCGATCGCTATGGCGAGGCCGAGAGCCTGCTGGGCATTGAGCTGCTGGACACGCCGCAGATGAGCGTTCGCAAGAGCCTCTTCACCATGACGGATGGCATTCCGGCCCACTACCTGCGCAATTTCTATCGCGATGCCTACGAGCTCGTTCGTTCGTATATGCCCGAGGATAAGATCGTCGTCTTCTCGTCGTCGGGGCATCCCAGCGAGTGGAAGCATTTTATGCGCGGCGCCAAGTACAAGAACGTCTACATGGACCTTCACCTGTACCATTACCGTGACGAATATGCGCTCGACATCACGAGCCCCCGCGGGCTGACGACGGCGATTTCGCGCAACAAGCGCGAGCTCAAAGAGGCGATTTCGACTGGGTTCCCCGTGCTGGTGGGCGAATGGTCGGGTGCGGCGATCTTTGCCAACTCGTCGGTTACGCCCGAGGGCCGCAATGCCTACGAGCGCGTGTTTATCGCCAACCAGCTGGCTTCGTTTGCGCCGGCTGCCGGTTGGTTCTTCCAAACGTGGAAGACCGAGAAGCGCATTGCAGCATGGGACGCCCGCGCGGCGCTCGGTACGCTCGAGCGCGGCATGATTGAATAGGTTGATATGACGCAAAACAGCGCCCATACGGGCAAACTCTATGTGGTCGGCACGCCCATCGGCAACCTAGGCGACCTGTCCCCGCGCGTTGGCGAGGCTTTTGCCGCCGCCGATGCCATTTGCTGCGAAGACACGCGTGTGACGTCAAAGCTGCTGATGCACCTGGGTATTTCCAAGCCGCTTGTCCGTTGCGACGAGAATGTGATCGCTAGCCGCGCTGCCGGCCTGGTCGACCGTCTGCTGGCGGGGGAGACCCTCGCCTTTGCCTCGGACGCCGGCATGCCGAGCGTGTCCGATCCCGGCCAGGCGCTGGTCGAGGCGGCGCGTGAGGCCGATGTGCCTGTCGAAGTTATTCCCGGGCCCTCTGCTTGCGTCACGGCACTCGTTTCGTCCGGCATTCCCTGCGAGCATTTTTTCTTCGAGGGCTTTTTGGGCCGAAAGCACGGCGACCGTGTGCGCCGTTTGCAGCGCCTTGCCGTGGTGCCCGGCGCACTCATCTTCTACGAGTCTCCACATCGCATCGTGGCGACGCTCGAGGCCGTGGCGGAGGTCTTTCCCCAGCGTGAGCTTGCCGTCTGCCGCGAACTCACCAAGCTGCACGAGGAGGTCTTGCGCGGGCCCGCTGACCAGCTTGCCGAGGAGCTGCGTGCTCGCGGCGAGGTAAAGGGCGAGATTGCGCTGGTCATCGCGCCGCCGAGCGAGGACGAGGAGGCCGGCATCGCGCCGGTTGGCGCTGCGGTAGCGGATCCCGACGATGCCCTGCGCGAGGATATCCGCACCGCGCTCGAGGAGGGGGAGCCCGCCTCTGCGGTGGCCAAGCGCCTGTCTCAGAAGTATTCGCGCCGCAAGCGCGATGTCTATGCCATGGTGCTCGATATGCAATAGATGGAGGATATCCAGCCCTTGCGCTAGAATCATCCCCTGTATGCAACGTTTTTCTGGAGGACAAACCCCATGGATCAAAGCAAGCCTTCGTTCTTTATCACGACGCCCATCTACTACGTCAACGCCGATCCGCACCTGGGCACGGCTTATTCCACCATCATCGCCGACGTTCAGGCTCGCTATCGCCGCTCCGCCGGCTATAACGTCAAGTTCCTGACCGGCATGGACGAGCACGGCGAGAAGGTCGCCGAGGCTGCGGCCAAGCATGGCATGACGCCGCAGGAGTGGACCGACAGCCAGGCTCCGCACTTCAAGGAGCTTTGGAGCAAGCTCGAGATCTCCAACGACGACTTCATCCGCACCACCGAGCCGCGCCAGCATCATGCCGTGCAGTACCTGTGGGAGCGCATGAAGGAGTCCGGTTACCTGTATAAGGGCAGCTACGACGGTTGGTATTGCGTGCCTGACGAGACCTACTTCACCGATACGCAGGTCCAGAAGGGCGACGAGGAGTACGGCAGCGTCGGCCAGCACCTGTGCCCCGACTGCCACCGTCCGCTTGAGCGCGTGCAGGAGGAGTCCTACTTCTTTAAGCTTTCCGCCTTCCAGGACAAGCTGCTCAAGCTCTATGACGAGCACCCCGACTTTGTCGAGCCTGCGTTCCGCATGAACGAGGTTCGCAGCTTTGTCGAGGGCGGCCTTAACGACCTATCCGTGAGCCGTACGAGCTTTGACTGGGGCATTCAGGTCCCGTTTGACGAGGGCCACGTGACGTATGTGTGGTTCGATGCGCTGCTCAACTATATGACGGCCGTCGGCTACGGTGTCGACACCGACGAGGCGCGTGCCGAGCTGGCCTATCGCTGGCCCGCGCAGTTCCACATCGTGGGTAAGGACATCATCCGCTTCCACTGCGTCATTTGGCCCGCCATGCTCATGGCCATTGGCGAGGCCCTGCCCGAGCACGTCTTTGCCCACGGCTTCCTGACCGTGCGCAATGCCGAGACTGGCAAGGCCGAGAAGATGTCCAAGAGCCGCGGCAACGCCATCGCTCCGCAGGACGTTATCGACATGCTGGGCGTCGAGGGCTATCGCTACTACTTCATGACCGACGTCGTCCCCGGTACCGACGGCGCCATCAGCTTCGACCGCATGGAGCAGGTCTACAACGCCGACCTGGCCAACAGCTGGGGCAACCTTATCTCGCGTTCGCTCAACATGAGCGGCAAGTACTTTGACGGTTGCGCGCCCGCCAAGCCCGCATCGTTCGATGCGTTCGACAACCCGCTGGCAAAGATCGCCGATGGTCTGGTCGAGCGCTACATGGCCAAGATGGACGTGCTCGATTACGGCGGAGCCAAGGACGAGGTCATGGAGCTCATCCATGCCGCCAACCACTACATCGAGGACTCTGAGCCTTGGGCACTTGCCAAGGACGAGGCCAAGGCTGACGAGCTGGCTTTTGTGATCTACAACCTGCTCGAGGCCATCCGCATTGCCGCCCACCTGCTGATGCCGCTCATGCCTCAGACCTCTGCCGAGGCCCTGCGCCGCCTGTCCTGCGAGGACGAGGCCGCGACCGACGACCTCAAGGGCATTTGCGCTTGGGGCCTGCTTGCCGGCGGTCAGCCTGTCGAGAAGGGCGAGCCGCTGTTCCCGCGTCTGGGCTAAGACGCGGCGCGCCATATCGGCAATTTGCTGTTTAGATGTAAGGGCATGGCCGCCACGGTCCATGCCCTTTCGTTTCAAGACGCCGCCATCATGCTAAGGAGGCAACTATGACAACTTCGCCTTTGGCAAACCCCACGGCAACAAGGGAGCTGCTGGAGGAGTTTGGCCTTGCGACCAAGCATCGCCTGGGCCAGAACTTCCTGATCGACAACCATGTGATCGAGCGCATTTGCGAGCTTGCCGAGCTTGCGGGCGATGAGCGCGTGCTCGAGGTTGGTCCGGGCGTTGGCACGCTCACGCTTGCGCTGTTGCAGGAGGCGGCGTGCGTCACGTCGATCGAAGCAGATCCCGAGCTCGAACCGGTGCTCGACGCCCATGCCGCCGACTATGCCAACTTCCGCTTTATCATGGGCGACGCGCTTAAGGTGGGCCCGGAGCAGATTGAGCAGGCCGCCGGCGGCGAGCCCACGGTATTTGTCGCGAACTTGCCCTATAACGTGGCGGCGACGATCATTTTGCAATTTTTCCAGACGATGCCGGCGCTCAAGCGTGCCGTCGTCATGGTGCAAAAGGAGGTTGCCGATCGCATTGCCGCAGTGCCGGGCAACAAGACCTATGGCGGCTATACGGCAAAGCTCGGCCTGTATGCGCAGGTGACGGGTCGCTTTGAGGTGCCGCCGCGTTGCTTTATGCCAGCGCCGCACGTGGACTCGGCCGTCGTGCGTATCGACCGTGTTGACGGCGTGGTGCCCGAGGGGCTCGATCGCGAGTTCGTGGCTCGTGTGATCGACGCTGCATTTGCTCAGCGGCGCAAGACCATCCGAAATTCCATGAGCGCCAACGGTTTTGCCAAGGACGTGCTCGATGCCGCTTTTGAGGTTTGCGGTATCGCACCCACCACGCGCGCCGAGACGCTCGATGTTGCCGACTTTGTCCGTCTGGCCCGGGAGCTAATCCATGACGCCTAATGCCGAACGCGTGACGTTTACCAAGAAAAAGAAGACGGTTGCTTGTCCCGTGCCCTTGGCGCCGCTTGCCGACACGCATGCACATCTGCTTTCGTTTTGGGGCAAGGATGTGCCCGAGACGCTCGTGCGCGCCAAAGCCGCGGGCGTCGACCTGTTGGTGACGATGTTCGACCCCATTGCCGACAAGCGCAGCGTGGCGGACTATAGCGACTGGCTGGTGCGCGAGATTCTTCCGATGCAGGATATCCCGCAGATCAAGTATCTTGCCGGCGTGCATCCGTATGGCGCGCCGGACTATACCGACGACGTTCATGCACAGGTCGTTGCGGCACTTGATGACCCCTTATGCGCCGGTATTGGCGAAATCGGCCTGGACTATCACATGGACTATGACGACGATATCGCGCCGGCACCCCATAACGTGCAGATTGATTGCATGGCGCGCCAGCTCGAGCTTGCCGTGCGCCGCAATGTGCCGGTGGAGCTGCACCTGCGTCACGAGGACTCGGATGGGGAGCGCACCTCGCACGTTGATGCGTACAACGTACTGCGCGAGGTGGGTGTGCCCCAGGCTGGTTGTGTGCTGCACTGTTTTGGCGAGGACCGCGCCACGATGGAGCGCTTTGTGGATTTGGGCTGCTATATCGCCTATGGCGGTGCGGCCACCTTTAAGCGCAACGACGATGTGCGCGAGGCATTTGCGGCAACCCCACTCGATCGAATTTTGTTCGAGACGGATTGCCCGTATATGGCTCCGGAGCCCATCCGCGGTCTTGAATGCGAGCCCGCAATGATCTCCATTACGGCAAACACGCTGGTCAACGACCGTGTCGATCGTACCGGCGAGGATGCTGAGGCAATCGCGCGAGCAGCTTGGGAAAATGCCTGCAAACTTTTTCAAAAATAGTTCTTGCGTTCGCGATGGCGCTCCGTTATTCTAATTCCTGCACGCGGGCGTGGCGGAATTGGCAGACGCGTACGGTTCAGGTCCGTATGGGGGCAACCCCATGAAGGTTCAAGTCCTTTCGCCCGCACCATTAAATGAAAGAGCTCCCAGCAATGGGAGCTTTTTTGTTATGGGCCCATCACAGGGACTTGAACCTGTAAAGGAGCGAGCGTAAAGAAAACGCGGAGCGTTTTTAGCGAGCTGGCGAGGACGCCGGCAGGCGGCCGAAGCCGGTGCGGATCCGCGAAGCGGATACGCGGACGTCCTTTCGCCCGCACCATTGAATGAAAGAGCTCCCAGCAATGGGAGCTTTTTTGTTATGTACGATCTCCTTGTGCGGGTATCCTAGTGCCAACGTATGCCTATCAGAGGAGAGACCATGCTGTTGTCCGGTATCATCGCCGCCCTTACCAGCCTTTTGATTCCCATCATCATTTTGTTGTTACTGCTTCCCAACGCCTGCTATGTCGTTGAACAACAGCATGCCGTGATCATCGAGCGTCTGGGCAAGTTTAACCGCATCGTCAACGCGGGCTTCCACATGAAGGTGCCCGTGATCGACCGCAAGGCCGCCACGGTGAGTCTGCGCACCATGAAAAACGGTTTTGGCATCGACGTTAAGACCCAGGACAACGTGACCATCGGCCTTGAGGTCTCTGCTCAGTACCACGTGAGCTATGACATGGGCGCCGGCCCGGCAGATTCGGGTATCTACAAGAGCTACTACATGCTGCAGGAGCCCGTCGACCAGATGCGTGACTTCATCACCGACGCCCTGCGCTCTTCGATCCCCGTCTACACACTCGATGAGGTCTTTGCCAAGAAGGATGACATCGCCAAGGATGTCAACGCTACCGTTTCCGAGCAGATGGCCGCCTACGGCTTCACCCTCGTGTCGACGCTCATCACCAAAATCGCACTGCCGACCGAGGTCGAGAACTCCATGAACGACATCAACGCCGCCCAGCGCAAGCGCGCTGCGGCACAGGAGCTCGCCGAGGCAGACCGTATCAAGCGCGTCACCGAGGCGACCGCCGAGGCCGAGGCTATGGAAAAGGCGGGCGAGGGCATCGCCAACCAGCGCAAGGCCATCGCGCTGGGCATCAAAGATTCACTCGAGATCATCCAGGAGACGGGCGTCGGCAACGACGAGGCCAACCAGCTGTTCATGTTTACGCAGTGGTCCGAGATGATGACGGAGTTCGCTCGCACGGGTAAAACTTCGACGGTCGTACTGCCGAGCGATTTCTCGCAGTCGGCCTCGATGTTCGAGCAGATGCTGACCGCCGGCAAAGTTCAAAACGGTTCGAAGGAGTAGGCGCGCGTGAAATACACCGTCGTTTGCGTCGGTAAGCTCAAGGAGCGCTTTTGGAAGGACGCGTGCGCTGAGTACACCAAGCGCTTAGGTGCCTATGCCAAGGTGGATATCCGTGAGGTGGCCGATATCGACCCGGCTAAGGCGGGCGGCGTGGATGCCGCGCGCGACAAGGAGGGGGCGGCAATTCTTGCTGCATTGCCGTCTCGGGCGCATGTGATCCTGCTGGCTATCGAGGGCAAGGAGCGTTCGAGTGAGGAGCTCTCGGCGCGGCTCGACGATCTTATGCTGCGAGGCAGCAGCGACATTGCCTTTGTAATCGGCGGTTCGGACGGCGTGAGTGATGAGGTGCGCGCCCGCGCCGACGAGATGCTCAGCTTTGGACGCATTACCTTGCCGCATAACCTGGCGCGTGTGGTGCTGCTAGAGCAGATTTACCGTGCCTGCAAGATCAGCCGTGGCGAGCCGTATCACAAATAGGTCGGCAATACGAAACAATGGCGTGGGACAATACCTTTCGTTTTGAGGAATGTGTCTGAAAGGACTATGAGATATGAAGATTGGATTTGTCGGTTTTGGCAATATGGCGAGCGCTATGGCCGATGGCTGGATCGCTGCCGGTGTAGCTGCGAGCGACATGTGCGCCTGCGCGGGTCGCTACGACGCACTGGTTGAGCGCTGCGAGGCGCGCGGCATGGTCGCCTGCCACGATGCCGCCGAGGTTGTCGCCGCATCCGATATCGTGGTCGCTGCTGTCAAACCGTACATGATCGAGAAGGTATTCGCCCCGCTCAAGGATGCTCTTGCCAAAAAGGTCGTTCTGTCGGTTGCCTGGACCTGGGACAGTGCCAAGTGGGAGCAGGTCCTGCCGGGCGTCGCGCATATCTCGACGGTGCCCAACACACCGGTTTCGGTGGGCGAGGGCGTCATCGCTTGCGAGAAGGCTTCCACGCTTAGTGATGAGCAGAGCGCCGTGGTGCTTGATCTGCTTGGCAAACTCGGTGCGGTGGTCGAGCTCGATACGAGTCTGCTGTTTGTGGGAGGCACGGTGGGTGGTTGCGCTCCGGCATTTGTCGCCATGGCAATCGAGGCCCTGGGCGATGCGGCGGTCAAGCACGGTATCCCGCGTGCCGATGCCTATCGCATTGTGAGCCAGATGGTGCTAGGTACGGCAAAGCTGCAGCTTGCAACTGGCCAGCATCCTGCGGCGATGAAGGATGCCGTATGCTCGCCCGGTGGTGCCACCATCAAGGGCGTCGTTGCGCTCGAGGACGCCGGCATGCGCAGCGCCCTGGTCAAGGCAATCGACGCAACTCTCCAGTAAAACCGACCAAAAAAGGACGGGTTTATTTTTGGCAGGTATTTTCTGCGGTTTTGTCCTTTTAGCGAAAAGCGCCCCGCAACTGGCTCAATTCCAGTTGCGGGGCGCTTGCGTTTGCCCAGATAAAACAGACCAAAATAAACCTGTCCCTTTTTGGCAGGTTAGTCCCAGAAGCTGTCTTCCTCATCCTCGGACTTGGGTCCGCGGTCGACGTACATCTTATGGGTACGCTTCTCCATTACAAAGGCAAGAATCGCAAATAACAGGATGCCGCCGGCGAAAAGGATGGCAAAACCGGTGCGGGTGCCAAACAAAAAGGAAAAAACTGCGTCCATTGGGTGCCTTCTTGCGTAGTTGAGTTGGGTCGTAAACGCTCATAAGTATATACTTGCCCATACATGTACAAGGTTGCAACCTAAATGGAATGTATATCGCCGGAGGATCTAATGCTTGATATCAAGTTTGTTCGCGAGAACCCCGATGCCATCGATGTCGCCATGGCTAACCGCCAGACGTCTTGGGATCGCGAGAAGTTCTTTGAGCTCGACGACGAGCGCCGTGCCGTCATCACCGAGGTCGAGGAGCTCCAGGCTACGCGCAATGCCGAGTCCAAGAAGATCGGCGCCCTGATGAAGGAGGGCAAGAAGGACGAGGCCGAGGCCGCCAAGGAGGCCGTGCGCGCCGTCAACGAGAAGATTGACGGTCTGGCCGAGCGCCGTACTGCTCTCGAGCAGGAGCAGTACGACTTCATGGCTCACCTGCCCAACATTCCTTGCGAGGCCACGCCGTACGGCAAGGACGAGGACGAGAACATTGAGCGCCGTCGTTGGGGCACCCCGCGCGAGTTCGACTTCGACTTTAAGCCGCATTGGGATCTGGGCACCGATCTGGACATCCTCGACTTCGAGCGCGGCAACAAGCTCTCCGGCAGCCGTTTTACCGTTCTCGGTGGCGCTGGCGCCCGCCTGGAGCGCGCCCTCATCAACTTCTTCCTCGATACGCACACCAGCCGTGGTTTTAAGGAGTGGTGGCCGCCCATCGTCGTCAAGCGTCAGACCATGTTTGGCACGGGTCAGCTGCCCAAGTTCGAGGACGACGCCTACCACGTCTCGGGCGACAACTTCCTGATCCCCACCGCCGAGGTCGTGCTTACCAACCTGCACGCCGGCGAGGTCCTCGATGCCGACACTCTGCCGCGTCGCTACACCGCCTTCACCCCCTGCTTCCGCGAGGAGGCCGGTTCCGCCGGTCGCGACACCCGCGGCATCATCCGTCAGCACGAGTTCGACAAGGTCGAGATGGTCAAGTTCGCTAAGCCGGAGGAGTCCGACGATGAGCTCGAGAGCATGACCGCCGAGGCCGAGTACCTGCTGCAGCAGCTGGGCCTTCCGTATCGCGTGATTAGCCTGTGCACCGGCGACTTGGGCTTCTCTGCCCGTCAGACCTACGACGTTGAGGTCTGGCTGCCGAGCTACAACGCCTACAAGGAGATTAGCTCCTGCTCCAACTGCGGTGACTTCCAGGCTCGCCGCGCCAACATCAAGTATCGCGACCCCGAGAACTTCAAGGGTTCGCGCTACCTGCACACGCTCAACGGTTCTGGCCTGCCGGCCGGCCGCACCATGGCTGCCATTCTGGAGAACTACCAGAACGCCGACGGCACCATCACGATCCCCGAGGTTCTGCGTCCTTACATGGGCGGTCTCGAGAAGATCGAGCCGGTCGCGTAACTTGGCTGCATAGGGGATATGCAAGGGCGCTCCTTCGGGGGCGCCCTATTTCGTGCGCAGGTCCATATCATGCCGTGCGGACAGCTCAATAGAAAACACACGAACAACTGTTCTGTATACAGCTATCTACCTGTTATGCTTTTGCTAAATAAGAGCGAGAGAAAGGGGACGCGATGGAGCTGTTTGATGATCGGGTGGTTTTGTTTGAGAGCGACGAGGGTGGGGAGTACCTGCTTGTAACGTGTGAGCCGTCTGGCATGGGTGGCCTGGTGGTTCGACAGACGAGTGAGGGTCCGTTGACACAATGGTGTTTTGAGGAGTCGCCGCATGTGGTCGAGACCTTTGTGACGCACGTGGGGCTTGTGGCGCTGGAGCACTTCTATGGAGTTGGGACTTCCAACCAGGTCGCGCGCATGCTGAGCATCTCGTTTGCCGATTATGATTGTGCCCAGCGGGTGAGATCGCTCCTGAGGGAACTTGATGCCAAGTTTGACGTGATCGAAAAGCCAATCGATCGTACGGGGAACGGCGGTATATGCGGAGCAGCATGACAAAACTGCGTTTCACAAAAAAGTTTGAGATTGAGCTTGACTCCAATAAGCTAAAGTGGTTTTATATATCTTGCGCTGCGGCGTTACCTCAGCTGGATAGAGGGTCTGACTACGAATCAGAACGTCATAGGTTCGAATCCTATACGCCGCACCAATCGAACTTGAAGCCTCCGGCAACGGGGGCTTTTCTTTTACGCCGGCACCGCATGGATTCGAACCTCGGTCGAGGCGCGGGCGTCAAAAAAACGCGGAGCGTTTTCAGCCCGCGGGCGAGTCCGCCGGCAGGCGGGCGAAGCCGGTGCGGATCCGCGAAGCGGATGCGCGGAATCCTATACGCCGCACCAATTGAAATCGAAAGCCTCCGGCAACGGGGGCTTTTCTTTTACGCCGGCACCGCACGGATTCGAACCTCGGTCGAGGTGCGAGCATCTTAATCATCACTTCGTAAAATTTTTCCAAATTGTCGCTTGACCCATCGAGGGGTCACGTGCATAATAATCCGTGCGTTGCGGCGTTACCTCAGCTGGATAGAGGGTCTGACTACGAATCAGAACGTCATAGGTTCGAATCCTATACGCCGCACCAATTGAAATTGAAAGCCTCCGGCGACGGGGCTTTTCTTTTATGCCGCCACCGCATGGATTCGAACCTCGGTCGAGGCGCGGGCGTAAAGAAAACGCGGAGCGTTTTTAGCCCGCGGGCGAGCGCGCCGGCAGGCGGGCGAAGCCGGTGCGGATCCGCGCAGCGGATGCGCGGAATCCTATACGCCGCACCAATTGAGTTTTTAGCCTCCGGTAACGGAGGCTTTTCTTATATCGCGATGCGTCGAAGATAGCATCAAGTGGTCAAAATGAGTAAAAATCAAATTTGATAACTTTTTTCGAAAATTGCTTGACCTTTATTCAGTCGATGTGCATAATAATCAACAAGTCGCGGCGTTACCTCAGCTGGATAGAGGGTCTGACTACGAATCAGAACGTCATAGGTTCGAATCCTATACGCCGCACCAATTGAAATTGAAAGCCTCCGGCGACGGGGCTTTTCTTTTATGCCGCCACCGCATGGATTCGAACCTCGGTCGAGGCGCGGGCGTAAAGAAAACGCGGAGCGTTTTTAGCCCGCGGGCGAGCGCGCCGGCAGGCGGGCGAAGCCGGTGCGGATCCGCGCAGCGGATGCGCGGAATCCTATACGCCGCACCATTTGAGATTAAAGCTCCCGGCAACGGGGGCTTTTCTTTTACGCCAGCTTGAGTGCTTTCGTCCAAAGGGACGATTTCCTGTCGACTCGTGTAAGATTCCGAGTAGGTGTCGCGGCCCATCCGCGACCACTCCTTCTCTCAACGACCGATCAGGGTGATATTTCGTGGCAGAGCGTCCGACATACAGGCTCAGGTTTCTCGATCCCAAAAAGCGCTTTCCGGCGATGCCCGAGCAGCCTGCGGGGCGCTCATATGGCGTGGTCTGGAAACTCTTTGGCGAGGACCAGCATGAATCTTGTTATGTCGTCGAATTCGTTGGCAAAAGTCATGTGTCGCTTTTGGGCTACGTAAGCGTTTCGGGTGAGGTGTACAAGGTGGACCGCCCCGTCTGCGAGGCTCCGCTGCCCAACGATCCCGACATGGAACTGGTCCTTGACGAGTCGGATTCCAGTATTGGTGAGATTATGGTAAGGGAAGCCAACGGTGCAATGCGCGCGTGTGCGCAAACTGCCGGCTCTCCCGAAGGCCCCATGCGCGAGCAGTCCGACCACGAGACATGGAATTCGACCCGCGCCCTTCCTTACGGCGAGTTCATGGCCTCGATGTTCTTGCGCTACGTGATATTTGCCAACTCCGAAAGCGCTATTGTGAACACGGCGGACGCCGGCGGACTCGACGAGGGTATGCAAAACGTAGTCGACAAGATCAAGCTCGTAAAGTTGCCCGAGCCGGTCGAGGTGTTTTTGGGCTTTAACACGGCACCGCTCCCCGATGCTATCGAGACGCTGCTTTACCGCGTTGACCATGCCGAGAATCCGAGCGGTATCGAGCGCTATGCCGCCGCCCTTATGAGCGAAATTGACTTGCCCCGCCTGCGCACCATCGCTGCCAAGTCCGAGATGAGCCTGGCTCGCATTGATCGCTCAAAGATTTTCTATCTCAATTTTGATCGTAGCCTGCTGGACCAGGACGAGATTGACATGCTGCTTGCCGTCGAGTGCCGTCTCAACCGCCTCTCCGGCATCCTTGAGCGCATCGGGGCCGGATTGGTCCCTACGGCATCCTCGCCGAGCCTTGAGGGCTGCGCGCTCTTTGATGCGTGGCATATCGCCAAGACGACCAACGATGTTCCCCGACTGCTCGATACGGCTTCGAGCGATAACCCGTGGGGCAAGCCGGGTACGGTGGCTTGCCAGCCGGGCGGCGAGTGGGACGTGCGCACCCGTTTTGCGCGAATCGTTGAGGCGCTCAACGTGGTCACGCGGCTCGACTATACCTATCGGGCAAACGTTGCCGAGGGGATTATGCTCGTTCGGTTTGGGCAGTCTGTCGTTGATGCCATGCCGCAACGTGAATACGACGCTCAGGATGACGCCTGGCGCGAGCTGGACGAGGACACGCGGGCGATCTGGGCCGCGGAGCACGATGCGCGCGTGGCACTCACGCTTGCGGCAGCGTGTTTTGCCGCGGGCACCTGCATCACGCGCTGCTATGTGCAGATTGCTGCTACCGACAGTGAGCAGGGCGAGCGCGTTGTCGCAACGTATTTCTTTGGGCGTGCGGCCTATCTGGCCGATTGCGTGCCTGTCGCCAAGGATCTTGAGAGCATGGGTATGGGCGATATGCCGTGCAAGTGCATGCTTGAGGCATATGAGTCGGACACGCCGGATGTGATTGAGCCTGCGGAGGTTCACGCTCGCCCGCGTGACGACCACCGCCCGCTGCCGCCGGCGTTGCGCGACCTGCTGCTTGCCGATACGGCTGATGAGCTCGAGGTCATGGAGAAGGACGATGACCCGTATGTGGCGCGCGTCGTTGAGTTGCGCGAGCAGGCCAAAGTTGACCGCACGGCTGCGTTTGAGGGCTTTTCCCGTCTTGTCGAGGAGCTGGAGGCAAAGTGTGCCGTTTCCGAACTGTTGGCAACGGGTCCGGTCCAGACGCAGTTTTGCGACAACCAACTGGTACGTATGGTGCTGCCGGTCATGGAGGAAGATCGTTCGGTGCGCATCCTGCGCGCTCCCGATGCGCTGTACTTTGCCCAGCACGAAATCTGCAGCTATTACGCCGAGCAGGAGGACTTTGAGCGGGCGCTGCCCGAGGTGCGCCGCCTCTACGACCTGGCGCGCTCGTCCATGCAGTCGCACTTTGCGCTCATCAACGTGTTGGCGCGCCTGGAACGCTTTGACGAGATTATCGAGGTAGCGCGCCACGGCCTGCGCATTGCCAGCGACCGTTCCGCAATCGGTTATCTGTTCTATCGCTTGGCGTTTGCCTATTGGAACTGCGATCAGCTCGAGCTCGCGTTGGCGTGCTACCGCCTCGTGCCGCGCGGCGAGGAGTCGGGTAGCAGCGCACTGGAGGAAATGCAGGGCCTTATGAACGAGATGGGTGTCAATGAGCCGCCGACGTTTGAGGAGGCAGTCGAGACCATCCGTAGGGCCGGGCTCGAGTTGCCTCCCGTGCCCGTCGTGACCAATCAGCTTGCGGATGCCGCCGTGCAGCTGGTCGATAACGGCTTCTTTTTCCTGGCGCGCGTCTGCATCTTCCAAATGTGGCGCACCATGGGCAACGATGAGCTCGGCTCCCTCAATCGCTCGCTGGGGTAGGGGCGAAAGCTGCAAGGAGGAAAGGCCGCTGGGCAATTAGAAATTCCCCCTTGCTCAACTTCGGCTGTTTGGTTACTATAGAACGGCTGTTACGGAGAGCTGACCGAGAGGCCGAAGGTGCTCGCCTGCTAAGCGAGTATGCCCCAAAAGGGCATCTGGGGTTCGAATCCCCAGCTCTCCGCCAGTATGAATTTGAAGAAGGGTCCCATTTGGGACCCTTTTTAGTGCGGAGAAAGGAGGCTGGGGATTCGAACCCGAGAGGGCACGGGCGTTAAGCAAACGCGAAAGCGTTTGTAGCCCGTGGGCGAAAAGCCGCCAGGCTTTGAAGCCGGAGGGCATGCGCAGCATGCCCGGACATCCCCAGCTCTCCGCCAGTATGAATTTGAAGAAGGGTCCCATTTGGGGCCCTTTTTTATTATCAAGAATGGCGGCTGGGGATTCGAGCCCTCAAAAAAAGAGGCATCCTTTCGGATGCCTTCTTTCGGCGAGCGTATTGTTCTTCGACCTTACGCCTCGGGTGCTTTGGCTATGGTTTCGCTTTCTGCCGTAAGCGGGCGGTTGTCGATGCGGCGGCCCAGGCGGTCGAGCTTCACAAGGAGCCACTCAATGGGATTCGGCCCTGCGCCTTCCTCGTCGGCAACCAGGTCCATAACGGCGATTTTGGTGCCGTCCTGCTTGAGAGTAACGCTGCCCACCTTGTCGCCCACATGCACCGTGCCCGAAAGATCGTCGTAGCTAACCTTTTCGGTCACCTCGCCGGCAAGGGAAAACACGGTCGCTTGCGCCGTAGGATCGGCGAGTGTGGCGTCGATTGTCTTATCCGTCCAGTCGGTTTGGCCAATGCGCGCCATAAGCGGGTTGCCGTTGGCGGTCTTTTCCTGCGTGCTGGCGATTGCGACCGTCACCTTGTGGCCGTAGTACCAGTTGGCAAGGGTGGCGGTATCGGTAAAGCGCTGATCGGTGGTGGTGGAGTTCAAAATAACGGTGTAGATCTCGTCGCCGTCGCGGTTGTAGGCGCTCGTAAAGCAATAGCCCGCGTCGTCGGTGGTGCCGGTCTTGCCACCGATGTTGCCATCTTGGCCCAGCAAATAGTTATGCGTGTCCATGGAATGCGAATGGTCGGTGCCGTCGGCGCCCGTGACTTCGATCCAGGAATCCTCGCTCGCTACGACCTCGCGGATCGTGTCGTTTTTCATGGCCTCCTGCATCATCAGCGCTACGTCGTGTGCGGTTGAGTGCATATCGCCAGCCCACTCATCAAAGTCCAGACCATGCGGGTTTTCAAAAAGCGTACCGGTGCAGCCGAGCTTCTTAGCGCGCTCGTTCATGGCCTTCACAAATGTGGCCTCGGCGTCTTTGGTCTTAGGGTCGATTTTCTTGCCCACATATTCGGCGAGCACGATGGCGGCGTCGTTGCCCGAGGGAATCATCAGGCCGCGCAGTGCCTGCTCCACGGTAAGCTCGTCGCCTTCGAGCAAGCCGGCGGTCGAATTACCCACGGTGGCTGCGGCGTTGCTCACCGTGACCTTCTCGTCCATCTTGCAATTCTCGACGGTTAGGATTGCGGTCATGACCTTGGTGATCGAGGCGATTTTGACCTGCTCATCGGCGCCGCGCCCATAGTAGACGGTGCCGTCTTTGCCCATGACGAGGGCATTGGTCGCATCGATATCGGGCAGGTTTTCGGCCGTGATGCCGCGCGCATCGGCGGTTTTGCCGCAAACATTGTCGGTCGTAAGCACTTGGGCGCCGGCGACGGTGGGCACGCCAGCGGCAAGGGCGATAGCGCAGACAAAGCCGGCGGCAAGCTGGGCTAAGCGCTTTGCAAAAGAGGTGAGGGACTTCACGGATTTCGCTTTCGACGGGATGGTCTCTTCTGGAACAAGAGTATATCGTTTGCCGGCGTCGGCGATCATCGCGTGCGTGCGTGGCCCACATCCGCGCCCGAACGGGCGCAAGGGTGCTTAAGGCCGACTTAATCACCCACGCTTGTTGTGTGTGACGGGCACCCCCTCGGGCATAATGGAGCGCGAGAGGAGCACGCATGAACGAGCGCATTTTGGTAGTTGATGACGAAAAGGCCATCGCCGACTTGGTTGGTATCTACCTTACAAAAGAGGGCTTTGATGTCCAGATTGCCTATAGCGGGGCCGATGCTGCCAAGGCAATCTTGGAGCAGGAGTTCGATCTGGCGCTGCTGGATGTCATGCTGTCCGATATCGATGGCTTTGAGCTGCTGCGTACGATCCGTTCCAGCCATACCTATCCCGTGATCATGCTGACGGCGCGCGATGCCCAGCAAGACAAGATCGAGGGCCTTTCGCTTGGCGCGGACGATTACGTGGTTAAGCCGTTCCGCCCGCTGGAGCTCATCGCGCGCGTGCACGCTCAGCTTCGCCGCTACACCAGTTACGGTAGCCGTGCACAGGCGGCCGAGTCGCCGACCATTCAGCTCGACGGCTTGGAGATCAACCGCGACGCTCGTTCCGTGACGGTGGACGGTGCACCGGTACGCCTCACACCCACCGAGTATTCAATCTTGCTGTATCTGGTCGAGCATCGCGGCAGCGTGGTGGCCGTGGAGGACCTGTTCCGTGCGGTGTGGAACGAGGGTTTTATGCCCGGCTCCAACAATACGGTGATGGTGCACATTCGCCACCTGCGCGAAAAGATCGGCGACGACGCACAAAAGCCGCGCTTTATCAAAAACGTCTGGGGCGTCGGCTACATAATCGAATAACGCCTTTGATGGTGGGGAAGTGGATATGACAAAAGACGATAGGCAGGCATTCGAGGTACCCGATCGGCTCTTTGATTACGTGAGGTCGGTCGTCGACAACCGTGCGCTTGCAACGGTGCTGCTCTTTTTGCTGAGCCTGCTGCTGATTGGCATCGACAACATCGTCGGAATCTTGGCGGTGCTGCTTGTTGGCTTTTTGCTGATCGATCGATTTGAGATCGTGCGCCGCTGCGTGGTGATTGGCGGCGCCGCGTGGGCCATGACGTTGGCGATTGGCGCCATGGCGCTCGGCGGCATCGAAGGGCCGGTGCTGTTCGATGCCGGCTTTGTATTCAACATGCTTGGCTTTGTGCTGGCGCTTGCCGCGTGCGTGCTGTTCTTGTGCGGCCGTGCCCTGTACTACCAGGGCTACGAACAGGGCGAGCAGCATGCCGATTGTGTGCTGGCCGCTCGTATTCAAGATCGCCTGATCGATCACCCCGACACCTGGGACAACATCGACGGCGACTTCTTGGAGGCCGAGGGCGCCCTTAACCGCGTGCGTGACCGTGAGCGCAAGGTGCAGCAAGCTCTGCGTGACGAGTCGCATCGCAAGGACGATCTGGTTACGTACTTGGCACATGACCTACGCACCCCGCTTGCGAGCGTAGTGGGCTATCTTTCGCTGCTGCAAGAGGCTCCTGAGCTGCCGGTTGAGCAACGTGCGCACTTTACGGGCGTGGCTCTCGACAAGGCGCACCGGCTCGATGCGCTCATCGAAGAGTTCTTCGATATCACGCGCTTTGACTTCCACGATATCGTGCTCACGCGCGGCTATGTTGATCTGGGGTTGCTGCTGGCTCAGGTGGCTGACGAGTTCTATCCCATCCTCAACGAGCAGCATAAGGAAGTCCAAGTTGATATTCGCGAGGACCTGACGGTGCTCGTGGATGGCGACAAAATGGCTCGCGTGTTCAACAACATCATGAAAAACGCTATTGCCTATAGCTATGAGGGCTCGACTATCACGATTGAGGCCGGGCGTTTGGGTGACGGTGGCGTACGCGTACGATTTGTAAACCAAGGCGATCCGATCCCTGAGCCAAAGCTCAAGGTGATCTTTGAGAAGTTCTATCGCCTGGATGCAGCGCGTGCGACCAATCGCGGCGGTGCTGGGCTGGGCCTCGCCATCGCCAAGGAGATTGTATGCGCGCATGGCGGTACCATCGCGTGCGAATCAACGCCCGAGCATACCGTCTTTACCATCGAGCTGCCCGCCGCGTAGCGTAGGCGCCTTTACAAACACCTGACAATGCGCTCACGTGCGTATGAGTCGCGATTTCTACTATCGATACTGCTGAATTGATATCGATGTGGAGGTATGCGGTATGACGGCTGCTGCGGCTATAGGGCCCACGGAGCTCGAGGAGCTCATGGAGGCGCAAGCCGAGGCTGCGCACGAGCGCGAAGTCGGGGACGCGACTCGTCCCACGGCGCAGGATCTTGCCGCCTCGCCGACGCGCATCGACGTCAAGGGCCTCGACCTGTTCTATGGCGACCACCACGCGCTCAAGGACGTATCCATCAAGATTCGCGACAAGCAGATTACCTCGTTTATCGGTCCTTCGGGCTGCGGCAAATCAACGCTGCTGCGTTGCTTTAACCGCATGAACGACGGCATCAAGGACTGCCGCATCGAGGGTAAGATCGCGCTTGACGGCCAAGATATCCTGGGCGACTACGACATCTGCCGTCTGCGCCAGCGCGTAGGCATGGTGTTCCAGCGCCCCAACCCGTTTCCCATGAGCATCTACGACAACGTCGCGTATGGTCCGCGCGGCATGGGCGTGCGCGACCGCGCCGTGCTGGATGAGCTGGTCGAGGACTCTCTTCGTCGCGCTGCGCTATGGGATGAGGTCAAGGACAAACTCAAAGAGTCGGGGCTGGGTCTTTCGGGCGGGCAGCAGCAGCGTCTGTGCATCGCCCGCGCGCTTGCCGTGCAGCCCGATATTCTGCTGATGGACGAGCCCACGAGCGCTCTCGATCCCGTGTCGACGCTGGTGGTTGAGCAGCTGGCCTGCGAGCTCAAAGAGACCTGCACGCTCGTGGTCGTTACGCACAATATGCAGCAGGCGGCGCGCATCTCCGACTCGGTCGCGTTTTTCTTGCTGGGTGAGTTGGTGGAGCACGCACCCACCGCTCAGCTCTTCAAAAATCCCACCGACCCGCGCACGGCGGATTATTTGACGGGACGTTTTGGCTGATACCATCTAGTAAAGGTACCTTTAGGATTAAGATGCGGTCATGCCGGCCGCAAAGGGGTTTAACATGATCTATTACGTCGAGGACGATGACAATATCAGGGATTTGACGGTCTATGCACTGCGCAAGCAGGGGATCGAGGCCGAGGGCTTTTCGTGCGATGGCGAGTTTAAGGCCGCCGTGGCGCGACGGGTACCCGATGCCGTCCTGCTCGACATCATGCTGCCCGATACCGATGGTTTGGCAATTATGCGTCGCCTGCGCGCCGACCGCCTGACGGCGACGGTGCCCATCATGATGCTCACTGCCAAGGATACCGAGCTCGACAAGGTGATGGCGCTCGATGGCGGTGCCGACGATTACCTGACTAAGCCGTTTTCGCTCATGGAGCTTGCGAGCCGCTGCCGCGCACTGCTGCGTCGCGGCGGCATGGTCAAGCAGGCGAGCGATGTGCTCAGCGTGGGCGACATCGTGCTCTCGCCCAGCCATCGCGAGGTGACCGTTGCCGGCGAGCCGCTTAAGCTCACCCTGCGCGAGTTCGACCTGCTCGAGTACCTCATGCGCAAGCCCGGCGTGGTTTTTACCCGCGAGTCGTTGCTGCAGAGCGTGTGGGGCTGGGACTTCGACGGCGGTTCGCGCACCGTTGACGTGCACGTGCAGACGCTTCGCCAAAAACTGGGCGAGCATGCCAGCGCCATCGAGACCGTGCGCGGCGTGGGCTACCGCTTGGCCGAGCCTTCTGCCGGCGATGGTGCCAAAGGCGACGACACCGCGGCCACCGCATCGGAGGAGTAACCCGTGGTCTTCGCCCCCCAGGGAAAACATACGCTGTCGCACCGCGTTTTTGTGACGATCTTTGTCTGCGCCATGGCGGTTATCGTGGCGTTTACGGTGCTGGGTGCGTTCTTTGTGCAAAACACCTTGGCGGATGCCACGAGTGCCAATCTGGCGCAGGAAACCGAGCTCATTGCTGCCGCTCTCGACGAACAGCAGGAGCCCATCCCGTTCTTGCGTAGTCTCGATCGCGAGGACTTGCGCATCACGCTGATTAACAAGGATGGATCGGTTGCCTACGACAACGAGGCGTCGCCTTCCACACTGCCCAACCATGGCGATCGCCCCGAGGTCATCGAGGCCTTTGAGAGTGGTTTGGGTTCCGCGGAGCGCGCAAGCTCTACGCTCGACGAGATTATGCTGTATCGCGCCGTCGCCCTTGATAACGGCCAGGTTGTCCGCTTGGCGCAGGCCCAGCCTGGCGTTGCGGCGATTTTGCTGTCGATGGTGGCGCCGATGCTGCTTATCGCAGCAGCGGGTGCGGTACTCTCGTTTTTTATGGCGCGCCGCGAGTCCCGTGCCATCATCGCGCCGTTGCAAGAGGTGGATTTGGACCACCCACGCCGTAGCTATGAGCACGCCTATGCCGAGATGGTCCCCATGCTTGAGCGTATCGAGTCGCAGCGCCAGGAACTCAAGCGCCAAATGGCGGTGCTAGCGGACAACGACCGTATGCGCCGCGAGTTCACGGCGAATATCACCCATGAGCTCAAGACGCCGCTTACGGCGATTTCGGGCTATGCCGAGCTCATCGCAAACGGCATGGTCGAGGGCGAGGGCGACCTGCGCAACTTTGGCGGTCGCATCTATCGTGAGGCGGGCCGCTTGGCAGCGCTTGTCAACGATATCCTTACGCTGTCTAACTTGGACGAGGCCGAGCGTGCAGCTGAGGGCGAGGCGGTGCCCATTGGGTCCACGGAGCCTATTGAGCTCTCGCGTGCCATCTACGCGGTCGAGCAGCGTCTTGAACAGGTCGCCCGTCAGGCGAATGTGACGATAAGTCATGAGACCAAGCCTGTGGTCATCGAGGGCGTGTCGCGCTTGATTGACGAGCTCATCTATAATCTGGCAAGCAACGCCATCCGCTACAATCGACCCGGCGGTACGGTTACGCTGCAGTGCGGCACCAACGACGAAGGCCATCCGTTCCTTGCGGTCGCCGACACGGGAATCGGTATCGCGCCTGAAGAACAGGGCAAGGTATTTGAGCGGTTCTATCGCGTGGACAAGAGTAGGTCCAAGGCACGCGGCGGAACCGGTCTGGGGCTTGCCATTGTCAAGCATGCGGCCCTGTATCATCACGCCACGCTCGATCTGTCGAGCGAGTTGGGCGTGGGAACCACCATTACGGTGACGTTTCCCATACAGCAGGACGAGCCATTCGCATAGCGATACAACATAGATATTGATGTAGACGCCGCATTTGACTTTCGGGTGCGGCGTTGTTGTGCAATTTTACGATTGCTTCCGACATTTTTACAGGAGAGCCTGTTTCTTATGTATAGAGTTTGGTCTCGGTAAAAAGATGCGATAACATACGGACAGTTTTGTCAATCCGAACTGGGGAAATGAAAGGCAAGCTGCATGACCCTTCTCGAACTGTTCCAGCTGCTGAAGAAGCACCTTCAGCTGGTCATCACCCTTCCGGTGGTCTGCGCGATCGCCATGGGCATCGTGTCCTTCGTTGCGATGGACAACACCTATACCGCGACGACGAGCATGTACATTCTCGCCAAGACCGACGATAGCGGTCAGATGAGCTACAACGATCTCTCGGCGAGTCAGATGCTTTCCAACGATATCGCCACGCTGCTGGATAGCGATAGCGTTAAGAGCGGCGCAGCCAATGAACTGGGCCTCACCGATCTGGATGACTACAAGGTGTCTGTTTCCTCCGAGACCACCACGCGTGTCATTACGCTTTCGGTTACCGGCACCGATGCCAAGGAGACGGCTAAGGTCGCAAAGGCCATAGCTAGCTCGGTGAGTACGGTCGCTCAGAACGTCGGCGCTGCCCAGAGCATCAACGTTATCGACGAGGCTAAGACCCCCGAAGCCCCCAGCGGCCCCAAGCGTATGCTGTACGTTGCTGTCGCGTTCCTCGCGGGCATCTTTATCGCAGTTGCCTATGTCGTTTTGGCAGACATGCTCAACACCCGCATCCGCGGTGCCGAAGAGGCAGAAGAGCTCCTGGGCATTCCCGTTGTTGGCCGAATTCCGGCTATGAAAGGTGGTAAATAGGCATGGCTAAGGCAAAGAACACCGATAAGCTCGTTGTACAGAATGCCGCCAAGACCCTTCTGGCCAACATCCGCTTTGCGAGCGTGGACGACCCCATTCGCACCATCACCGTTACCTCCTCGATTCCCAACGAGGGCAAGTCTACGGTTTCCATTAACCTTGCTCAGGCAATTGCCACGAGTGGCAAGTCCGTGCTCCTGGTTGAGGCCGATATGCGCCGCAGGTCCCTTTCCGATATGCTCGGCGTTCGTTCGCGCGGCGGACTCTATGCGGTTCTTTCCGAGCAGATCTCCATTGACCAGGCAATTGTCGAGACGGGTCAGAAGAACTTCTACTTCCTTGATGCCGAGCCGCATATTCCCAATCCTGCCGACATCATCGTCTCTCACCGCTTTGCCAAGCTGGTAAAGGCACTGTCTGCTAAGTTCCAGTACGTCATCTTCGACGCTCCCCCGGTCGGCACCTTCATCGATGCTGCCGAGATTGCCAGCCTGACCGACGGCACGCTGTTCGTGGTGCGCGAGGACTTCACCAAGCGCGAGGAGGCGCTCAACGCCATCGGTCAGCTTAAGAAGTCCGAGAAGGTCAAGCTCATCGGTACCGTTATGAACTACTGCGAGACCGAGACCAGCGAGTACTACTACTCCTACTACACCAAGGACGGTAAGAAGGTTAAGAAGGGCTCCGACGATCAGGGGACTTCCAAAAAGGGCATCTTCACCAACCGAGCAAACGTTTAGTTGATTAAGGCTGACCTATGCGTGACATTCATTGCCATATCTTGCCGGGTGTAGACGACGGCGCCGCCGATCTCGATGAGAGCTTGGCGATGCTCGAGGCTGCCAAGCGGGCCGGTGTAACCAGAATCGTTTGCACTCCTCACTGCCGTGATCCCTATTTTGATTACGACAAGATGTGGGATGCCTTTGAGCTGCTGCGTGATAACGCTGACGGTTTTCCGCTCCAGATGGGCTTCGAGGTCAACCATCGAAAGCTCGTTGAGCTTGGTATCGATGCCGCGGAGCACTTGCATTTCGATGGGACCAACGAGTTTCTGCTCGAACTTTCGACGCATGCCGATGCGTATGCGTTTAGAGAGTACGAGAACACGATTTACGATTTGCAGTGCCGTGGCTACCAGGTGATCATCGCTCATCCTGAGCGCTATCGTGCGGTTCAAAAGGATGTAAGCGTGGCGGAGCGTCTGGTCGATATGGGCTGCAAGCTGCAGGCTTCGGCGGACTTTATTGCCGGCGGTCGCTTTGGTCGCGAGAAAAAGCCGGCACAGCGCCTGTTCGATCAGAACCTGTACAGCTTCATCGCGAGCGATGCCCATAACGTGGGTCATTACGACTGCCTGGCGAAGGCTCGCGCGAAGTTTAGCGTACGCGGAGCTCATTTTCGCTAAAATCTGTCCCTAACGTTCGCATTGAATGAAAGGGCAGCCATGGATATCCAACTTAAGACGGGATGCTTTGATGACGCGGCGTTGGTGCGCCGCGTCGTTTTTATGGACGAGCAGGGCTACGAGAATGAGTTCGACGCTATCGACGAGGATCCAAACTGCATTCATGTGACGCTCTATGTAGACGGCGAGCTTGCCGGTTGCTCGCGCGTGTTTCCCGAAGAGCTTGAGCGCGTGGCTGACGCAGAGGCCCCGGTGTTGCCGGCATGCGACATGGACGAAGGCGTTGCGGCGGGGGAGACCTACATTATGGGGCGCGTCGCCGTGCTGCCGGCTATGCGTCGTCGCGGACTGGCGAGTGCGATCGTGGAGACCAGTGCTTCGTGTGCACGCGATGCCGGCGCCAAGCTTATTAAGCTGCATGCGCAGGAATACGTGCTGCCGCTCTATGTAAAGGCGGGCTACACGCAAATTGCCCCGGTAGATTACGAAGACGAGGGCCAGCCCCATGTCTGGATGGCCAAGCGCGTAGATGGCAGATAGGGACGTTCCTTTTCTGCCGGCAGCTGGGGACACTCCTTGGCAATTGACGCATTGGAGCGCTCGGACATACAGTTTTTCGATTCCGTATGTATATATGCGCGCTATTGGGTTATAAAATCTAAGTCTGAACATAGCAGGTCTGCGATGCGGCTCGGGCAACCGGGCCGTTTTTGCGGACGGGGGTAGCGCGAAAGGACTGCACATGCGTCAATTTAAGACCGAGAGCAAAAAACTGCTCGACCTCATGATCAACTCCATCTACACCAATAAGGAAATCTTCCTGCGCGAGCTTATCTCTAACGCGAGCGACGCCGTCGACAAGCTCAACTTTAAGAGCCTGCAGGATCCGAGCGTCAAGATCAACCAGGGCGACCTGGCCATTCGCGTCTCCTTTGATAAAGACGCCCGCACCATTACCATCTCGGATAACGGCATTGGCATGACCGCCGAGGAGCTCGAGCGCAATCTGGGCACCATCGCCCATTCCGGCTCCGAGGAGTTTAAGACCGAGAACGCCGAGCAGCAGGGCTCCGATGTCGACATCATCGGCCAGTTTGGCGTGGGCTTCTACTCTGCCTTTATGGTTGCCAGCCATGTGAAGGTCGTCAGCCGCGCCTATGGCGAGGATGTCGCCCATGTGTGGGAATCCGACGGTCTTGAGGGCTACACCATCGAGGACGGTGAGCGCGCCGAGCACGGTACCGATGTCATCCTGACGCTGCGCGAGAACGAGAAGCTCGATGCCGACGGCGAGGCCGAGACCTACGATCGCTTCCTGACCGAGTGGGGTCTCAAGAGCCTGATTCAGCAGTACAGCAACTATGTGCGCTACCCGATTCAGATGATGGTGTCCAAGAGCCGCCAGAAACCCAAGCCCGAGGACGCCGGCGACGATTACAAGCCCGAGTACGAGGACTACCAGGAGCTCGAGACCGTCAATTCCATGACACCGATCTGGAAGAAGCGCAGCTCCGATGTCGAGCAGAAGGACTACGACGAGTTCTACAAGTCCACGTTCCACGACTTTGACGATCCTGCGCGCACCATCAGCTTCCATGCCGAGGGCACGCTCGAGTACGATGCCCTGCTGTTTGTGCCGGGCCGCGCGCCGTTCGATCTGTACAGCAAGGATTACGAGAAGGGTCTGGCACTCTACAGCTCCAACGTCCTGATCATGGAGAAGTGCGACGACCTGCTGCCCGACTACTACAACTTTGTCCGCGGCGTCGTGGATTCCGCCGATGTGTCGCTCAACATCTCGCGTGAGACGCTGCAGCAGAACCGTCAGCTCAAGGCCATCGCCAAGCGTGTGGAAAAGAAGATCACCGCCGACCTTGAGGATATGCGTGACAACGACCGCGAGGCCTACGAGAAGTTCTTTGAGAACTTTGGCCGCGGTCTTAAGTACGGCATCTACTCGAGCTATGGCATGAAGGCCGATGAGCTCGCCGATCTGTTGCTGTTCTGGTCTGCCAAGGAACAGAAGATGATTACCCTGGCCGAGTATGCCAAGGGCATGCCCGAGGATCAGAAGGCCATCTACTACGCCGCCGGCGACTCGCGTGAGCGCTTGGCCAAGATGCCCGTGGTAAAGGGCGTGCTCGACCGCGGCTATGACGTGCTGCTGCTGACGCAGGACGTGGATGAGTTCACCTTCCAGGCTATGCGTGAGTACGTTGCCGCCGATATGCCCAAGATCTACGAGGACGATGCCGCCCGCGAGGCTGCCGAGAAGGCCGTGGCCGATGGTGCCGAGCCCGAGGTTGAGGATCGTCACCTGGAGCTCAAGAACGTCGCAACCGGTGATCTTGACCTGGCGACCGAGGACGAGAAAAAGGAGGCCGAGGACGCCACCAAGGAGAACGAGGACCTCTTTAACGCCATGAAGGAGGCACTCGGCGACAAGGTCGAGAAGGTTGCCGTCTCTGCGCGCCTGACCGATGCTCCCGCGTGCATCACCACCGAGGGCCCGCTTTCGCTCGAGATGGAGAAGGTGCTCCAGAAGGGTCCCGAGGGCGCGCCCGACGGTATGCCCAAGAGCCAGCGCGTGCTCGAGCTCAACGCCAAGCACCCGGTCTTTTCCAAGCTCGTCGCCGCTCAGAAGGCGGGCGACGCCGACAAGATCAAGCAGTACTCCGGTTTGCTCTATGACCAGGCCCTGCTGGTCGAGGGCATCCTCCCCGAGGATCCCGTAGCCTTCGCGGCGGCTGTTTGCAACTTGATGTAGTTCGGGGATACGGCACCGTAACTAGATTAGAACGAGAGTGGATAATCTCCCACTTTTGGCTCGAATGCGGGCTTGAAGTGAGAGATTTTCCACTCTCGTTTCCTTTTGAATGATCCCTCCGTCCCCAAGGGATCATTTATTTGTGCGGGTTGTGGTTTTGTGACCTGCTGAAATTTAAGATACTGTACAACTGTACGTTAACTCATCTTCGTAGTATATTGCTACCCGCAAAACTCAACACCATTGTGCTTTGAGACGTTAAAGCGCCTACTACAATGGTTGTCGATAGTACGATTCGATTCAACGACAGGATGGATGGTCCAAGCGTGAGTCTCGGCAGCAAACTATCCAATGCAAAGGTCTCCTTTGCGATATTTAAGCGCGACATTAAGCGACTGCTTGTGAACCCCGTCGCCTTGGTGGTTACCCTTGGCGTGTGCGTTATTCCCTCGCTGTATGCCTGGTACAACATCGTGGCCAACTGGGATCCGTACGGAAACACCCAGGGCATCAAGATTGCCATCGCCAACAACGATCGGGGCACCCAAAACGACCTGGTGGGCGAGCTCAACGCGGGCGATCAGGTCGTCGATCAGCTCAAGGAGAACGATCAGCTGGGCTGGACCTTCGTCGATTCTGCGGCCGATGCCAAAGAGGGCGTCGAGAGCGGTGAGTACTATGCGGCCATCGTAGTCCCCAAGAACTTCTCGGATAACCTGGTTTCGATGCTCGACGGCAACTACCATCAGCCCAAGCTTACGTACTACGTCAATGAGAAGAAGAGCGCTATTGCGCCCAAGGTTACCGACACCGGTGCAAACACCATCGAGGAGCAGATCAACTCGGAATTTGTCTCCACGGTGGGCGAGACCGTTGCCAGTATTGCCAAGGATGCCGGAGTCGATTTAAAGGACAAGGCAACCCAGACTCAGGATTCGTTGGCCGGTTCGGTATCAGAGGCTTCCGATACGTTGGGCGAAGTGCGTGATTCGATTGGCGACATGAATGCCGCCATCGATAAGACGAGTGGTTCCATTGCCTCGGCAGATGCGGCACTTGCCGGTCTGCAGGGTCAGGCGCCGTCGCTGACGCAGGCGATCTCCCAGGGCAATGACCTGCTGGGCGAGGCTCGCGCCACGGCGGGCAACTCTGTCGCCTCGCTCTCCAAGGCGCTCTCGGAAGGCAGCCTTGCGCTCACCAAGACGTCAGCCTCTGCGAACGCTGCCATCGGCAAGCTGACGGGCACGGTCACATCTACGACCACCCGTATCGACAACTCGCTCGAGTCTCTCCAAGCGACGATCGACCACAATAAGGCCGTTATCGGGCACTTAGAGATTCTCGCCAATGACACGTCGACAGGTTCCGAGGAAATTGACGCGCGCATTGTATCGACCATCGATTTGCTTCGAGAGCAGAATGAAAAGCTTCAGAGCATCAAGGACGGTCTGTCCGCGCAGTCGAGCGCCATGGCGAATGACGCAGCGGCTGTTTCGGGTGCCAGTGACGCTATCAATAACGCAATTCATACCGGTGCGACCAACCTTGGCCAAGCCCAGACGGACTTGGGCCAAAACGCGCTGCCGAAGGCCTCGAGCGCGCTCGACTCTTTTGCTGCCGTTTCGGGCGACCTGACCGGTATCGTCTCGGGTATGACACCTACACTTGCAAATGCGCGCGGCACGTTGGCGCAGCTTAGCGCTACGCTCGGCCAGGCCAAGACCACGCTGTCCCAGACCGATTCCTCGCTTGCCAAGGTCCAGGACAAGCTTGCAACCGCCGCCAATGACATCGCGGCGCTGCAGACCTCCGAGTCCATGGGCGAGCTGGCCGATCTGATGGGCGTCGATGTCAATGACGTGGCAGATTTCATGGCGTCTCCGGTTGAGTTGACGTCCAAGTCAATCTATCCGGTCAAGAGCTTTGGCTCGGGCATCGCTCCCTTCTACACCAATCTGGCGCTTTGGGTGGGCGGCTATGTGCTCATCGCCATTTACAAGCTCGAGGTCGACCGTGAAGGTGTTGGCAGCTTTACGGCGCGCCAAGGCTACTTTGGCCGCTGGTTGCTCATGGTGATCCTGGGCGCGTTGCAGGCCATCATCGTTACGGTAGGCGATCTGGTGATTGGCGTGCAGTGCGTCAGCCCGCTGCTGTTCGTGCTGGGCGGCATCGCCATTTCGTTCACCTACGTCAATATCATCTATGCGCTGTCCACCACGTTTAAGCATATCGGCAAGGCTATCGGCGTCATTCTCGTCATCGTGCAGATCCCGGGTTCGTCGGGCATGTACCCCATCGAGATGATGCCCGGCTTCTTCCAGTGGCTGCACCCGCTGCTGCCCTTTACCTACGGCATCAATCTGCTGCGCGAGACGGTCGGCGGCATGTATTCGTTCAACTACCTGTTTAACCTGTGCATTCTGGGCGTGTTCTTGATCGTGGCGCTCTTTATCGGCCTGCAGCTGCGTCCGCTGCTGCTCAACCTTAACCTGCTCTTTGATAAACAGCTCTCCACGACCGGTATGATGATTTGCGAGTCCAACGACCTGCCGCGCCAGCGCTACTCGCTGCGCACGGCCATGCGCGTCATGCTCGATTCCGATTCGTACCGTCGCGAACTGCTCGATCAAGCGGTCGCCTTTGAACATCGCTACCCGTACTACATCAAGGGCGGTTTTGCCGCCGTGGTGGGCGTTCAGGTCCTGCTCTTTGTCCTGTCGACGGTTCTCGATATCGACAATAACGGCAAGATCATCCTGCTTGTCATTTGGATCATCTCGGTTATTGCCATCTGCGGCTGGCTTATCAATATCGAATATATCCGAGCGAGCCTCAATACCCAGATGCGCATCTCGGCGCTTTCGGATGAGGACCTGCGTCGCGAGATGCGCGAACACACGGCCGCCATTCCTGCCGCCCGCCACATGTTTGGCCTCAACGCCAGCGAGCGTGGTGCCAAGGGCGGCGATCAGTCCACGGGCCGCTTGCCGCATATCGGCTCGCACCATAAATCTCAGGGCAGCGACAGCACAGCCACAAATGATGGAGATACCACCGCGCTTGGCAAGCACTCCAAAGGAGGTGAGGCATAAATGAAGAACATCCTGCATCTGTTTAAGCGCGATGTCCAAAACGTGTCTCGCTCCGTGATCGGCTTGGTTGTCGTGATGGGCCTCATTATCGTACCGTGTCTGTACGCGTGGTTTAACATCGCCGGCAGCTGGGATCCGTACGGCAACACCGGCAATCTTAAGATCGCCGTGGTCAACACCGATGAGGGTTACGAGAGCGATTTGATCCCCGTCGAGGTTAACGTGGGCGAAAACGTGACCGCCACCCTACGCGGCAACGAGAGCTTCGATTGGGTTGTGCTCAACAATCGCGAAAAGGCTATCGAGGGCGTTAAGTCGGGCGCGTACTATGCTGCCGTCGTTATCCCCAAAACGTTTAGCGCTGACATGATGACGCTTTTCTCGACCGACGTGAAGCATGCCGATATCGAGTTCTACGAGAATCAGAAGGCCAACGCCATTGCGCAGATCGTGACCGAGAAGGGTTCGAGCGCCGTCCAGAGCCAGGTTAACAAAACTTTTACCGAGACCATTACGACGATCGGTCTTAAGACGGTGTCCAGCCTGCTCGATTACATGAGCACCGACCAGGTGGGTAACTTTATCGCCAACCTGTCCTCGACGCTCGGCGATTCGATTGAGGACCTGCGAGACGTTCGGGCAAATGCTTCGTCGCTGGCGGGCATTTTGAGCTCCACGTCCGATTCGCTGACGTCGGCGAGCGGCATGCTCAAGCAGACGGGCACGGTCGATGAGTCAACGAAGCAGCTGATGGAGCATGTCAAAAGCGGTATTAGCGATTCCAAGGAAGCGCTGAAGGACGCCAACGACGCCATCAATGCCGCGATTGACGGAAGCGCGGGCTCGTTTGACAACGTGTCCGCCGAGCTTGCGAAGGCATTTGATGCCGCGAATCAACATGTCGACCTTACAGTGTCCCAGCTCAACGATGCCGCGGCGGCGCTCAACACGCGTGCCGACGATATCGACGCCACGGCCGACCAGCTCCGCGGCTTTGCCGATCAGGTGACTGACGAAAAACTCCAGGACAGCCTCAAGTCTGTGGCAACATCGCTGAGCAGGATTGCTGTGGAGTATCGCAACAACGCCAAGGACTTGACGGCCACCGCGAAGTCTCTCTCTGACAGCATGGCAGAGGTTAATAAGTCGCGTGCCGAGGTCGATCAGGCAATCGCGGATGCCAAGGCTGGTATCTCGGGCGCCAAGACTGACTACGACTCTACGTTTTCGGCCAAGGCAAAGGAGCTCAAGAAGACCATCTCGGGCGTTTTGGATTCGCTGAACGGTATTTCGAACGATCTGGATAGTGCTGTTGCTGGCCTGACCGACGCATCCGGTTCGCTGGCAAAGGGCCTCTCCAAAGCTGCAAAGCTGGTCAACAAGGCTTCTGATCAGCTGGGCGAGGCGTCGGACAAGATCAGTGCGTTTAAGGACGAGCTCGACGGCGCCTTGATGTCGGATGACCTCGCTACGATCAAGACGATGATCGGCAATGATCCCGAGGGTCTGGCCGTGTCGCTTTCCGGCCCCGTCGCGCTCGATCGCAAGCCGGTCTATCCGATCCGCAACTACGGTTCGGCCATGGCGCCGTTCTACACGATTCTGTCGCTCTGGGTCGGCTCGATCGTGCTGGCGGCCATGATGAAGGTGTCGGTTGACGATGAGCTTATCAACGAGCTCATCCCCGTACGCCTACACGAGATCTACCTGGGTCGTTACTTGTTCTTTGGCGGTTTGGCTCTGCTGCAGGCAACGCTCGTGTGCGCGGGCGACATCCTGTTCTTTGGCATCCAGTGCGACAACCCGCTGCAGTTTGTGCTGGCGGGCTGGGTCGCGAGTCTCGTGTTCTCCAATATCGTCTACACGCTTACGGTTTCGTTTGGCGATATCGGCAAGGCTTTGGCCGTTGTGCTGCTGGTCATGCAGGTCGGCGGTTCGGGCGGCACGTTCCCCATCGAGATGACCGGTCCTGTGTTCCAGGCGATCTATCCGTTCCTGCCGTTCACTCACGGCATCAACGCCATGCATGCTGCCATGGCAGGCGCCTACCATATGGAGTACTGGGTTGAGCTGGGTATTCTGGCGAGCTATCTGATTCCGTCGCTGGCCCTGGGCGTCGTCTTCCGCCGTCCGGTCATCAAAGCCAACGACTGGATCATCGAAAAGCTGGAGTCGACCAAATTGATTTAGCGCGACAATGTGGCGTTGACGGAACATCGAGGCCTTCCGGCTCGACGCTTTAGTTGAGTGAATTGCATGAGCTGCTTGGTTGTTGCTACAGTAGCGGGGCGTGCCGGGGGTCCGGCGCGTCCCGTTTTTATTTGACCATGAGGCGGCATGCGGTCACGCGCGTGCGGACACCACGCCCAGATTGAGCGCGAGGATGTTCCATGGCCCAATACGCTGCCAACGAAATCGAAAACATGCCCGATAGCCCTGTAGCCCGTGAGGATTTGGGCGCGGGTGGTATTCCCCGGGGTGCCGGCGCACGCTCGCCGTTGTTCTGGAAAGTTCTACTGCTTTCGGTGGCGATTATCTGGGGCTACTCCTTTACCACTATGAAGGACGCACTCGACACCATTCCGGTGTTCGCGCTGCTCTATGTACGTTTTCTGCCCGCAGCGTTGGTCATGTTTGCCGTCTTCCACAAGCGCATCATCGCGCACCTCAACGCTCGCAACCTGATCGTTGGCCTGAGTATGGGCGTGCTCATGTGGGCGGCCTATGCGTTGCAGACGGTCGGTCTGGCACATACTACGGCGGGCAAGAATGCTTTTTTGACGGGCACGTATTGCATCCTTGTGCCGTTCGCGAGCTATTTCCTGAGCGGCGAAAAGCTCACGCGCTACAACTTGGGTGCCGCGCTGCTGTGCCTAGCGGGCATTGGCCTCGTCGCACTCGATAGCGTTGAATTCAACATTGGTGACGTCATTACGCTGGCGGGTTCGGCCTTTTTCGCCATCCAGATGGCGGTGACTGCCAAGTACGGTCGCAAAATGGACATCAACGTCATCACGTTTTGGATGTTTGTGGGCAACGGCGTGCTGAGCCTGGCAACGTCGCTGCTATTCGAGACCCAAGCGCCTCTGTCCGTGTGGACGCCGAGCTTTATCAGTGCGATGGCGTTTCTCTCGGTGGGCTGCACATGCGCGGCTCTGCTCATCCAAAACGTCGGCCTGGCGCATGTCCCGGCCTCGACGGGCTCGCTGCTCCTTGCGATGGAGTCGCCTTCGGGTGTGCTGTTCTCGGTGCTGCTGATGGGGGAGGCGCTCACCTCGCGCCTGCTCGCCGGCTTTGTGCTTATCTTCCTGTCGATTATCTTGAGCGAGACTCACTTCGATTTTTTGCGTCGAAAGCCGCGCCCGCAATTGTAAACAACTTGTTGCGCCGCCCTCCTGGGGCGGCATTTTTTATGCCTCGCCCTTAAAGTTGTACCTTGCGCTTTACGCTATCAAAGTGCTTACTGCAAAAACGTTACTGGAGGGCATTTATGGCACCAGCTCAGTCCGATCTTCAACCGCAATCAGCGCCCAAGGCCACCGCGGCGGCGCAGGCCGCTATCGGTGACGGTCTTGTTGCAGAAGCTCAGGCGTTTGCCAACGAGCTTGCCGCATGGCGCCATGATCTCCATCAAACGCCTGAGCTCGGTAACAACCTTCCGCAGACGTCCGCCTTTATCCAGGCGCGTCTGGACGAGATGGATATTCCCTATGCCGTGCTTGTTGACGGCACCTGTGTCGTTGGCCTAATCGGTGCCGGCGCGGCAGCTGCTGCTCGGGGTAACGGTACGTGCACGGACAAACAGGCCGGTACGGTCATCATGCTCCGTGGCGACATGGATGCCCTGCCTGTTGCTGAAGAGTCAGGCGAGCCTTTCGCCTCTACGAACGGCTGCATGCACGCATGCGGACACGATATGCACGCGACGGCGCTGCTTGGTGCGGCGCGCCTGCTCAAGGCCCGCGAGTCCGAGCTTGTCGACGCCAACGCCACGATTAAGTTGCTGTTCCAACCGGGCGAGGAAACTTTTGAGGGTGCCCGCGCCGCCATCGCCGACGGTCTGCTGCAGAACCCGCGTCCCCAGGCCGCCTTCGCCATGCACGTTAACAGCCAATCGCCGCTTGGCCTGGTGCTCTACGGCAGCCCGGCGCTCTCGGGCGTGTACGGTTTTCGCATCACGCTTCAGGGCAAGGGCGGCCATGGCTCGAGCCCCGAGATCTGCATCGACCCCATCACGGCCGGCGTGCATGTGCACCTGGCGCTTCAGGAGCTTATCTCCCGTGAGGTGCCGGCGGCCAAGGAGGTCGCGCTTACCGTGGGTAAGTTCGCTGGCGGCTTGGCGGCCAACGTCATCCCCGACACCTGCGTGCTCGAGGGAACGTTGCGCGGCTTCGACGTCGAGCTCATGGAGCACCTCAAGACCCGCATCGCCGAGGTCGTCAACGGTGTGGCCGCAACGTATCGCACGCCGGCGACTATCGAGACGCTTTCGGATGTTCCGCCGCTGGTACTCGACGACGGCATGACGCAGGCGTCGCTTGGCTACGTGGGCGCGGTGCTGCCCAAGTCCGCCTTCCTGCCGCTGTTCCACGCCATGGCGAGCGAGGACTTCGCGCTTATCTCGAGCGAGATTCCGAGTGCGTACTTTACCGTGGGCGCGGCCGTGACCGATACGGACGAGCATTTTGCCCAGCATCATCCCAAGGCGCGCTTTAACGATGCCGAGCTGCCGCTCGGTGCCGCGGCCTATACCGCCGTCGCTTTGGGCTATATCGCCGACCACCGGTAGCACCCAACCTTGCCTTTCAAGCCTGCGGGCATGGCCGTAAGGCCTATGCCCTTGTCTTTCAAGGCAATCTTGGGCACTACCGGCGCCCGGCGCCGGCTATTCGTTTGTTAAATAAGGAGCAGTATGTCCCAGCAGCGTAAGTTCTTCCCCGGCTGGCTCGTGGTGGCCTCCGGCTTTGTCATCATGGCCACGTGCTACACCATTTTCGTTAACTGCATGACTATTCCTTCCGCACCAAGCCTTCCGAGATTGGCCTTAAGCCGCTCGGCGAGAACCCGGGCGATCCGTCCGTCTCGACGGCTGGCGACAAGGACGAGCACACGGCGCCCGAGGTTAGCGTCGGCTGGTCGCGTATCAAGAAGAGCCCGGCGTTTTGGCTGCTCGTCGTTGCCTTCCTCTTTATGGGCTTGGTCAATGGCACCATCCTGCCCAACCAGGTTACCAACATGACGAGTGTTACCGTCAACGGCGCCAAGATTGTCACGGGAGGCCACGATCCCATGTGGGCGGGTACCGTACTTTCGGCCTACATGGTCACCGTCGTTATTGCCAAGATTTCGCTCGGTGCAATCTATGACCGCTTTGGCCTGCGCTTTGGCAATATCCTTGGCTCCGTTGCGTGCATTATCGCCTGCGTGGCGCTGTGCTTCCCGACGACGGACCTCGGTCCTATTGTCGCCGCTGTGAGCTTTGGTGTTGGAACGTGCATGGGCACCATCACGCCCACGATCGCGGCTTCCAAGCAGTTTGGCATGGCCGACCTGGGTAAGGTCACGGGCACCATCACCTCGCTCGAGATGGTTGGCGGCACGGTGGGCGCCATCGTCTCGGGAATACTGTTCGATGCCACGGGCTCCTTTACGAGCACATGGATCGTGTGCCTGGCGTGCTCGGTGGCAATGCTGGTGTTCCTGCTGGCGTCTGAGCCCATCGCGGCTAAGCTGCGCGCGAGCGTGGCGGGGGAGTAGGGACGACGTCGCTCGTAGCTCTTTGCCCCGTTTTGTCCGTGGCTGCCTTGGAAGCCGAATGGATGCTCGTACCGTCATTCGGTTTCCCATGCAGCCACGGGCTCAAGAGATGACCCGAAGTCTTTCCGTCCAACGGATTTTGTGATCCGAAGAGGCGGAAGGATTGCAGATTGCACACTGCGGCGGTGCATCTGGCCGAACGAGTCCCCATACCCTCGCTCCGGCAGATGCACCCCCCCCGTTTTTGTTT
>DXZQ01000002.1:126439-131083 GCA_019419585.1 Collinsella sp.
AGATGTGTATAAGAGACAGGTCAGATGCACCGCCGCTGTTTGTGTTTGTGCCGTATAATGACCACTACCTATGACGCGATACAAAAGAAAGGTGTTTGCCCATGCAGGCACAGAAGGCGGAGGGAACCCGCGACCTTATCGGCGCCGAGATGCGCGCCTGGCAAAAGATGCAGCAGATTGCGGCCGGCGTGTTCGAGCCGTTTGGTTTTAAACCCATCGAGACGCCCGCGATCGAGCAGGTGGACGTGTTTGTCCACGGTATCGGCCAGTCGACCGACGTCGTGCGCAAGGAGATGTTCCGCGTGTTCAGCGGTGCCAACCTGGAGCGCGTCTTTACCGAGGGCACCGACACCAAACTCAAGCCCAAGCAGCGCCTGGCGCTTCGCCCCGAGGGCACGGCCGGCGTGGTGCGCGCCGTCGTCGAGAACAACCTGGTGCCCCAGGGCTCCACGCCGTTTAAGGCGTACTACGCCGAGGCCATGTTCCGTGGCGAGCGTCCCCAGAAGGGCCGCCTGCGCCAGTTCCACCAGGTGGGCATCGAGTGGCTCGGCGCTCCCGATCCGGCGGCAGACGCCGAGTGCATCATCATGCTCATGGAGTTCTACAAGCGCCTGGGCTTCGATCTTTCCAAGCTTCGTCTGCTCATCAACTCGATGGGTGACGCCCAGTGCCGTCCGGCTTACCGCGAGCAGGTTAAGCAGTTCATCCTCGATCACGCCGACGAGATGTGCGATGAGTGCCGTGAGCGCGCCGAGCTCAACCCGCTGCGTGCCTTCGACTGCAAGAACGACCATTGCCGCGAGATCATGGCCGAGGCCCCGCTGATGGGTGACAACCTGTGCGACGAGTGCCGCGAGCACTACGAGCAGGTCAAGCGCTATCTGGATGCCGCCGGTATCGAGTATGTCGAGGATCCCACCTTGGTGCGCGGCCTGGACTACTACACCCGTACTGTCTTTGAGGTCGAGGCCCCTGGCGCCGGCGTCGGCTCCATCGGCGGCGGCGGCCGCTACGATGGCCTGGTCGAGCTCGAGGGTGGCAAGCCCACGGCGGGCGTCGGCTTCGCTGTCGGTTTTGAGCGTGCGCTGCTGGCCCTTCAGGCCTTTGGCAGCGACCTGGGCGCCGATGAGGCCCCGTGCGTCTATGTCGCCAACGCCGGCAAGGAGCTGCGCCAGAACGTCTTTGCCATCACGCAGGAGCTTCGCGCCGCAGGTATCGTGACCGAGGCTGACTACCAGGGCCGTTCGCTCAAGGCCCAGTTCAAGCAGGCCGATAAGGTGGGCGCCAAGCTCATCCTGGTCCTGGGCGGCGACGAGCTTGCCGCCGGTAAGGTCAAGGTGCGCGACATGGAGAGCCACGAAGAGGTCCTTGCCGATCTGGCCAACGTCGTCGAGGCGGTTCGCGAGCGCCTGTAGCGCATCTTTTTGAGCTGCGGACCCGCTAACATGTCCCGCTCGCGGCGAGCGATTGTTACGGGGGTGTTTCGCTTTTATGCGGAATGCCCCCGTTTACGTATGCCGCCCACCGAGAAATACGACCATTTAGGGCAAAAACCTTTGCAATGCAGAAAATACTTTTGTGTGGTAAAGCGGAATCAGTGTCGAAAGTATTTCTCAAGCGCCTATAATGAATACCGCATGTTACGTGCATAGAAGGAGGAATGGGAGGAAACGTGGCTGAGAACCTAAGCAACCAGTCTGTACCCGAAGCCGCGGCGCGCGTCGCTGCCGTGGTCAACCGCCTCGTTAACCGAATCGGCTCGAATGCCGAGTCCAGGGAGCGTCTCGCCGAGATCGAGATCCCCGAGGAGCTGCGCGACAATCTGGCGCTGTTCTTGCGCCTGGAGCGCCGTGTGCTTAGCGAGTATGATCCCGAGATCGCGGACCTGTTCGACAAGATTTTGACAGCCGAGATTGTGGTCAATGCCGGCAACCCCGGTACCTGCGCTGCCGACGAAGCCGTCGACGAGCAGGGCGTGCCCACCGCCGACGAGCCCACTGCCGTGGCATTTCGTGAGGTCGTCGATTTGATCGACAGCCTGCCGCTCGATAAGCAGCAGGTCATCGTTCGCGCCTTTACGAGCTTTTTCCATCTGGCAAACCTGTCGGAGGAGAACTACCGTGTGGCGCAGCTGCGCGAGCGCGAGGCCGGTGCGTCGACCGATACCGAGGTCGATCCTGCCAACGAGCTTACCGTTGCCTATCACCAGCTGGTGAATGAGCTGGGTGTCGAGGGTGCCAACGAGCTGCTCGACAAGCTCGAGTTCCACCCTGTCTTTACCGCACATCCCACCGAGGCCCGTCGTAAGGCCGTCGAGGGCAAGATCCGCCGTATCTCCAACCTGCTGGAGGAGCGTCCGCGTCTGGGCGGCTCCGACCTGGTGGAGAACGAGCGCCATATGCTGCAGGAGATCGACGCCCTGGTGCGTACGAGTCCCATCGCGCTCAAGAAGCCCACGCCGGTCGAGGAAGCCGATACCATCATCGACATCTTCGATAACACGCTGTTCGACGTTATCCCCGTTATCTATCGTCGTTTTGACGATTGGGTGCTGGGCGACAAGGCCGGTACTGTGCCGCCGCTGTGCCCGGCGTTCTTCCATCCCGGCAGCTGGATCGGTTCCGACCGCGACGGTAACCCCAACGTCACCGCCAAGGTGAGCCGTGAGGTCGCCGCCAAGTACTTTACGCACATGGTGCTCAAGCTCGAGGACAAGTGCCGCCACATCGGCCGCAACCTCACGCTCGAGGCTACCTACAGCAAGCCGTCGGCCGAGCTCATTAACCTGTGGAACCATCAGGTCGAGATGAGCCCTCGTTACACGGCCCGCGCCGAGCTGATCTCCGAGCACGAGCCGCATCGCGCCGTCATGCTCGTCATGGCCGACCGCCTGAACGCCACCGTCCGTCGTATCACCGACACCATGTACCACAGCGCCGACGAGTTCCTGGATGACCTGCGCGTCGTCCAGCGTTCGCTGGCCGCCTGCGGTGCCGTCCGTGCTGCCTACGGCCCGGTCCAAACCATCATCTGGCAGGTCGAGTCCTTCGGCTTCCATATGGTCGAGATGGAGTTCCGTCAGCACTCCGTGGTGCATGCCCGCGCCCTTAAGGATATCCACGAGAACGGTATCCATGGCGACCTGCAGCCCATGACGCGCGAGGTCATCGATACCTTCCGCGCTATCGGCTCCATCCAAAAGCGCTACGGCAAGAAGATGGCGCACCGCTACATCATCTCGTTTACCAAGAGCGCTCAGCATGTGGCCGACGTCTTTGAGCTGGCGCACCTGTCCTTTGCACACGAGGAGGATGTCCCCGAGCTCGACGTGATCCCGTTGTTCGAGCAGCTCGAGGACCTCGAGGGCTGCGTCGACGTGCTCGATCAGATGCTTACGCTGCCCGTGGTGCAAAAGCGCCTTGCCCAGACCAACCGCCGCATGGAGGTCATGCTGGGCTATTCCGACTCTTCCAAGGATGCCGGTCCTACCACGGCCATGCTCGCGCTGCACTCCGCGCAGGAGCGCATCGCCAAGTGGGCAGAGAAGAACGATATCGACCTGGTGCTCATGCACGGTCGCGGCGGTGCCGTGGGCCGTGGCGGCGGCCCGGCCAACAAGGCCGTGCTGGCGCAGCCCAAGGGTTCGGTCAACTGCTTCTTTAAGCTTACCGAGCAGGGCGAAGTCATCTTTGCCCGTTACGGCAACCGCACGCTGGCTCAGCGCCATGTTGAGTCCGTTGCCGCCGCAACGCTTTTGCAGTCGGCCCCGAGTGTCGAGAAGACTAACACCGAGACCACTCAGAAGTTCTGGGATATGGCCGAGAAGCTCAACACCGCAAGCCACGAGCGTTATCTGGACCTGCTGAACACCGAGGACTTTACACCGTGGTTCTCGACCGTGACGCCGCTGACCGAGGTCGGTCTGCTGCCGATCGGCTCGCGTCCCGCCAAGCGCGGCCTGGGCGCCAAGTCGCTCGATGACCTGCGTACCATTCCGTGGATCTTCAGCTGGAGCCAGGCGCGCATTAACCTGGCCGCTTGGTACGGCCTGGGCACCGCCTGCGAGCAGCTGGGCGATCTTGACCAGCTCAAGGCTGCCTACCAGGAGTGGCCGTTCTTCCGCACCTTTATCGACAACATCGAGATGTCGATCGCCAAGACCGACCAGCGCATCGCCAAGATGTATTTGCACCTGGGCGACCGCGATGATTTGTCCGAGAAGGTCTTCACCGAGATGCAGCTCACGCGTAAGTGGGTCCTTGCCATCGTCGGTGATGAGTGGCCGCTGCAGCGTCGTCGCGTGCTCGGCTGCGCCGTTCGCGTGCGTAACCCCTACGTCGACGCTCTGTCCATCGCCCAGGTCCGCGCCCTTCGCGAGGTGCGCATGAATCAGGACGAGATGGCCGAGGAGAAGAAGGCCGAGTACATGAGCCTGATTCTTTCGACTGTGACCGGCGTCTCGGCAGGATTGCAGAACACGGGGTAATCGATAGCCCTGTAGTCGTCCGGGCCCGCCATTAGTTTACTTTTAGGCACGTCCTCGGACATGCAAGAAGCCCTCGCTGCGCACTTCGTGCGGCGAGGGCTTCTTGCGTCCTGACGCTCCTATTTGGCAAGGTGTTTTTTAGAATCCATTTTGCGCTC
>DXZQ01000020.1 GCA_019419585.1 Collinsella sp.
GGTACCGCCTCGCGGTGACATCGTTTTTATGTCAAACTTGGTCTAACAGAGCCTTGTTTTTTTAAACTCCTTTCTGACATCGAGCTATTCCTTTTGCGTAATCGTGATGGCTGTTGGCGTTATGAGGGCGGGCAGCTTTGTGGGATCGGGATCGCTGCTGGTGTTGACGGTGCAGGTTACGTCAACGTAGACGCCTTCTTTGATGGCTCCGACTTCTGCCTTCTTGCCATCCTGATCCTTAATGGGGATGGTTGAATTGATTTTGAAGTTGAGGTGCAGCGGTGCGGATTGGAATTGCTCACTTGCGATAACGAAGCGACCTTCGCTCGCCCCGCTGGCGGAAGGGTGATACACAGCAACGACTTCGCCCCGCAAGGAAAGGTCCTTCGAAAAGGGAATGTCCTTCCAGAAAAAGCCGAGCAAAGCGGCTGCTATAAGGACAAGGGGGACGAGGGTGGTTAGGAAACGTTTGGACTGATTCTTCATTTCAATCACCTCACGTTGATAATACCAAAATATATTGCAAACACAATATAAAATATTAACTACTATGAACTGAGTCGCATAATTTAGCATGTCGAACCCGCTGTCGCTCCAGTTTGACGGTTGCCGATTCGGTGCGGTTTGAGACCGCTATTCGGCCCCATCGTGACCGGTGGTACTCTAGTATCCGTTTGAAATCGAGCGAAGGAGTGCCGCTATGGAGCAATCGAGCCTGTTTGGTGACGGCGTGGACATCGATACCGAAACGCCCGCGGGCGCGGATGCCGCTGCACCGGCCGACGCCCATGCCCAGGCCGCCGCGCGCGCGGCCGAGCTGCGCCACGAGCTCGATTACCACGCGTACCGCTACTACATGCTCGATGCGCCCGAGATCACGGACGCCGCCTTCGACAAAATGCTCGTTGAGCTGCAGGAAATCGAGGCGACCTATCCCGATTTGGTGACGCCCGACAGCTATACCCAGCGCGTGGGCGGATACGTGAGCGAGCGGTTTACGCCTGTCACGCACATGGCACGCATGTATTCCATGGACGATGCCATGGATTTGGACGAGCTCGACGCGTGGCTCCAGCGCACCGAGGATGCGCTCGGTGCCGGCAGCGTCACCTATACCTGCGAGCTTAAGATCGACGGCCTGGGCGTCGCGCTTACCTACCAAAACGGCACCTTCGTACGCGCCGCCACGCGCGGCGACGGCACCACGGGCGAGGACGTGTCGCTCAACGTGCGTACCATCAAGGATGTGCCCATGCACCTGTCCGAGCCGGCGCTCGCCCACATGGGCGCCGATCGCGAGCGTACCATCGAAGTGCGTGGTGAGGTCTACATGCCCAAGGGCAGCTTTGTCCGTCTAAACGAAGAGGCCGATGCCGAGGGCCGCGACCCCTTTGCCAACCCGCGCAACGCTGCTGCAGGATCCCTGCGCCAAAAGGACCCCAAGGTCACGGCGCGCCGCGACCTGGCCACCTTTATCTACGCCATTGCCGATACCGATCCGCTGCACGTCCACAGCCAGCGCGAATTTCTCGACTGGCTGCGCAGCGCCGGCTTCAGCGTCAACCCCAACGTGGCCCGCTGCGCCACGCCGGCCGAGGTCCACGAGTTCTGCGCCCAGGCCCTCGAGCACCGCGGTGACCTGGACTACGACATCGACGGCGTAGTCGTAAAGGTCGACAGCTTCCAGCAGCAGCTCGACCTGGGCTTTACCGCTCGCGCACCGCGCTGGGCTATTGCCTTTAAGTTCCCGCCCGAGGAAAAGCAGACCGTCCTGCGCGAGATTCGCATCCAGGTGGGCCGCACCGGTGTGCTCACGCCGGTCGCCGAGTTCGACCCGGTGACGGTTGCCGGCTCCACTATCGCGCGCGCCACGCTGCACAACATCGACGAGATCCGTCGCAAAAACGTGCGCGAGGGCGATACCATCATCGTGCACAAGGCGGGCGACGTGATCCCCGAGGTCGTGGGTCCGGTGCTTGACAAGCGTCCGGCCGACAGCGTTGACTGGCAGATGCCCGAGGTCTGTCCCGTGTGCGGTAGCCCCGTGGTTCACGAGGATGGCGAGGTGGCCTACCGCTGCGTGTCCATCGACTGCCCCGCACAGCTCAAGGAGCGCCTGCTCCACTGGGTGAGCCGCGGCTGCATGGACGTGGACGGCCTGGGCGATGAGATTGTCGACAAGATGATCGCCGCCGGCCTGATTCATGATGTCGCGGACTTCTACCAGCTCACGGTCGATGACATCGCCGGCCTGGACACGGGCCGCACCTATGCTAGCTCCAACAGCAAAAAGGGCGTCAAGAAGGGCGACCCCATCCCGGTGGGCCTCAAGACGGCCGAGAAAATCATCGCCGAGCTCAACAAGTCCAAGAGCCAGCCGCTCGGTCGCGTGCTGTTTGCCCTGGGCATCCGCCACGTGGGCAAGAGCGTGGGCGAGGTCATCGCCGAGCGATTCCTGTCGATCGACAAGCTCATCTTGGCGAGCGAAGAGGATATCGCCGAGTGCGAGGGCATCGGTCCCAAGATTGCGGCGAGCGTCAAGCAGTTCCTGGCCGTGCCCGAGAACCTCGCCGTGCTGGAACGTCTGCGCCAAGCGGGCCTTTCGCTCGAGGTCGACTTGGGCGCCGCTCATGCGCAAGCCGCGGCCGAAGCTGGCGTGGCGGGCGAGCTCGCCGACGCACAGCCGCTTGCGGGTCTGACCTTCGTGCTCACCGGCACGCTCGTCAACCGCACGCGCGACGAGGCAGGCGCGGCGCTCAAGGTGCTCGGCGCCAAGGTTTCGGGCAGCGTGTCGAAGAAGACGAGTTATCTGGTCGCCGGTCCCAAAGCGGGCTCCAAGCTTACCAAGGCCGAGCAGCTGGGTGTGCCCGTGCTGGACGAGGACGCGCTCGAGCAGATCCTGTCGACTGGTCAGGTGCCCCAGGCTTAAGGCGCCGATAATCAAATGGAAAGCCTATCGGAAAGTGTGATGCTTTCCGATAGGCTTTTATACACGTTAACATTAACATTAACGTGTATACTTAGCAGTGAAGATACATGTTGAGAGGAGCCGTTATGGTTACTGTCGCATTTTCGGAGCTGCGCCAAAACCTTACGCAGGTGGCCGAAAAGGTTGCCAATGAGGGCGAGGAGGTTGTGGTCTTCAAGCGGAGCAAGCCGTTGTTCAAGATTGTGCCGCTCGACTATCAAGCTCCAGTTGCAGTGGAATATGACGCTGCCCAGGAGCGTGGGGGCGCAAAGCCGGCGTTCGGCACGGACGAGCCCAAGCGCGACGTGGGTACGATGTGGCATCCCAAGATTACCTGGAAGGAGATTCGCGAAATGCTCGCGGAGGATGAGGACTACCAGGAGTATCTCGATATCGTAGCCAAAATGCCAAAAGGAACGCCACTCGATACGATGACGGTCGAAGATGAAAAGCGCGTCGCGAGGGAGCGCTACCTATGATGGCATTTCTCGATACCAATTTTCTGCTCGATTGCGTGCTTCCGGGCCGGCCGGAGCACGCAGCGGCGCAAACGATCAAGGGGCTCGTCGACGTGGGGCTTATCGAGGGCGTTGTTTCGGCCTGTTCTCTCAAGGACGCGTACTACATTCTCACCAAACAGGCCGGCGAGGCGCGCGCCCGCGAGGTAGTGCGCGACTGCCTTAAGAGTTACTCGCTAGAGCCTCTCGACCAAGAAGCTTGTTTTACCTCCGCCTATTCCGATGAGCCGGACTTTGAGGACGGCTGTATCCGTGCGATGGCCGAGCGTGCCGGTGTGGACTTTATCATCACACGCGACCGCGCCGCTTTTGTGCGCTCGACCATCAAGACCTTCTCGCCCGCAGAGTTCATCCGGGCGTTTCCGATCCCGGAGGAGTAAAACCACCACGCCGGGGCGTGTCCCCGACGTTTAGCGAGCTTGTTGGGAGGCTCTCGGCCCAGTGACTGTTACAAAAAACGGCTATAGCAAATTTGTCGTACTTCGATCCGAGGACTACGATCTCATGGTTCAGGAACAGGCTAAGGCTCGTCTGATGGCTCGTATAGCTGTGGCCGAACGGGAGCGTGCTGCTGGCACGGCACGTGATGCCTTTGAGGCTCTCGATGACCTTGAGACAAAATATGACCTATAACGTTAAGATTCTGCCTATAGCTGAACGTTTTCTAGGCAGTTCTTATTTGGACGGAGCGACCGGCACGGTGATCTGCGTCACGTAGGTTGCCGGATCATCGCTGATGATGTCATCGATCAGGGCGATCTCGCGCGAGGGACCGGCGGGCGTCAGGTTGTGTTCGTGCATGTAGCTCAGCAGTTGCTCGTAGCGTGGGGCTGCTTGCCCGTGCGTGCCGCGGAAGCTTATGGTCAGGCAGCGCGCGGCAGGTCGCGTCTCAACGTCGCCCAGGTAATCATCGGTGTCATCGAGCAGCAGAAAGACCTCGTCGTAGCCATCAAAGTCACCGGCGGCGAGGCGTTCGGGCGCGATGCCCACACCCAGATTGCCCAGATAGGCAAAGGTTTCGTGCTGCCCCTGCTGAAGCTGGCGGATATGCCATCCCAGCGAATAGGCGTCGGTGGGATTGACGCGCTCGTGCAGCGTGGCGCAGCGAAGTTCGGGTTCCTCGATTTCGCTAATGGTGTCGAGATCAGCATTCAAAGCGCCATGAAGCAAGGCAAGCCGCTGGTCAATCTTGCGCGACATGCGCTCCAACTCACGCCGCCTGTGCTTAATTAACTCCTGTTGCTTGGTCAGTTGCCGTTGTATCAAATCCATATCGCGCGTAGTGACAAACTCGCGAATCTGCGCCAACGGCAAGTCGAGAACGCGCAGGTTGCCGATGGTGTTGAGGGTGGAGAGCTGTCGCGATCCGTAGTAGCGGTACCCACTCGCCGGATCGACATATGCCGGATCCAATAGCCCCATCTGCTCGTAATGACGCAGTGTGCCCACGCTCAAATTGAGCAGGCGCGCCACCTCGCCAATGCGGAGCAGGCCCTCAGTATGTTCACTTGGCATGTCGGTCACAGGACCGCTCCTTTCAATAGGGTCGGGGAGGGGCGCCAGGCTCGCGTTGCCCCGCTACGCCATCAGCTTGTCAAAAGTTCCGCGGCGGTTGAGCACGGTAAATGCAATCACGCAGATGACCGCCGACAGAATCGAGCCGCACGGCGAGGCGATACCCATGGGGAACAGCGTGTCGGAATAGGCGTTCGACAGCAGCCACGCGCCCGGCACGCGAATGAGTGCCACAGCCAGCACGTTGTGCGCAAAGCCGATGTAGCTCTTGCCGTATGCAGCGAAAAAGCCACTAAAGCAAATGTGGATGCCGGCAAAGATTGCGTCGAAAATATAGCTGCGCATATAGCCGGTACCGGCCGCGACCACCGCGGCGTCCTTGGCAAAAAAGCCGATAAACGCTGGTGCCACCAGCCACATCAGCACCGTGATCAGGCAGCCGTACACCACCGAGATGGTCATGGCATCCTTGAGCACCTGACGCGCACGGTCGCCCTTGCCCGCGCCGGCGTTTTGCGCCGTGAGCGCGCTGACGGTGGCACCCATGGAACTCGGCACAATGAACAAAAAGCTGATCATCTTCTCGACCAGGCCCACGGCGGCGGCGTCGACCAGACCGCGGTGGTTGGCGATGACGGTGATAAACATAAACGCCACCTGGATGCAGCCGTCCTGCACGGCCACGGGCACGCCGATCTTAAGAATGCTGCCGAGCACCTCGGGCTGGGGGCGCAGGTCGCTGCGCTTAACGTGGATGTTTGTGCGACGGCTCTTGAGCCACACGAGCGCGAGAGCCACGCTCGCCGTCTGCGCGATGACTGTGCCGAGTGCCGCGCCTACGGGGCCGAGCCCCATGTGGCCGATAAACAGAAAGTCGAGCGCGATGTTGATGATGCATGCCGCGCCAATCACGTACATGGGCGAGCGCGAATCGCCTAGGCCGCGAAAGATGGCCGAGAGGATGTTGTACGCGGCGATAAAGGGAATGCCCATAAAGCAGATACGCAGGTAGGCGGCGGTTCCTTCGACCGCTTCGGCCGGCGTGCCAATGAGTGCCACAATCTGCGGACACAGTGCGAGCAGGACAGCGGCCAGCACCACCGAGACACCCATAAAGAGCGTGATGGTGTTGCCGATGGCGGTCTCGGCGCGATCGAAGCGGCGCGAGCCCACGGCGTGGCCGACGATGACCGTCGTTCCCATGGCCAGACCCACGAGCGTCACGGTAATGATATAGAGCGTCTGCGCGCCGTTGCCCACAGCGGTGATGCCGGCAGCGCCGCTAAACTGCCCCATCATGTACAGGTCGGCCATGCCGTAGAGCATCTGCAAAAAGTAGGAGAGCATATAAGGCAGGGCAAAGACCGCGATGGTCTTGAGGACATTGCCGCGTGTAAGGTCGTGTTCCATGGGCGGGGCTTTCTGGCTTGGTCTGTTTACGTACCAGTGTAGTGAAAACTCTACAACGATTGTAGAGTCAAGGTTTGTGTTGGCGGCGGGGCGAAAAAGTCACGCACGCGTTCATTTCCAATTGAATACGGACATGCGTCCTGCGAGCTTGGTGCCTGCACTAGCCTTGCAGAAATCGATTTCGGAACACTTGACACCGCCGCACGGCGCGCCATAATACGTGGGTTTGCGAACAACGTTTGATGGGGGATGAACCTGCGTGCGCAATCTCAAGATTCTGTTTTCCTACCTGGGGGCATACCGCCGCGATGCCATACTCGGCGTGCTCTTTGTGACTGCCGAGACGGCGCTCGAGCTGTTTATTCCGGTCATCATGGCAAATATCATCGATGTGGGCGTGCCCGCGGGCGACATCAACTACATGCTGTTGCAGGGCACGTATATGTTGGTATGCGCCGCATGTTCGCTGGTACTTGGCTTAGGCTATGCGCGCACGTCCGCCCGCGTTGCCTCGGGGCTGGGCGCTAACCTACGCGAGGCCGAGTACCGCAAGATCCAGACGCTCGCTTTTGGCAATCTGGACAACTACGACGCCAGCTCGCTCGTCACGCGCATGACCACCGATATCACTGTTATTCAAAACGCCATCGGCAACGGCTTTCGCCCCATGGTGCGCGGTCCCGTGACGCTTATCGTTGGCTTGGTCTATGCGTTGGTGCTGTCGCGTCCGCTTGCTACGGTATTCGCGATCATCCTGCCGGTGCTGGCGATCGTACTGGGCGTTATTACCTACCGCGTCAGCCCGCTCTACCGCCAGCTGCAGACTTCGATGGATCACCTCAACGGCGTGGTGCAGGAGGACCTCACCGCCGTGCGCGCCGTCAAGGCGTATGTGCGCGCCGCGCACGAGGAGGCCAAGTTCGATGCCGTCAACACCGAGCTTGCGCACACGGCGACGAAGACCTTCGGCAACGCCGTGCTCAATCTGCCGGTGTTTCAGCTGTCGATGTACGTGGCGGCGCTTTCCATTCTGTGGATCGGCGGGCGCATGATCCTTGCCGGCGAGCTCGGCGTGGGCTCGCTCATGGGCTTTATGAGCTACGTGCTGCTGATCATGAACTCGCTCATGATGATTTCCAACGTGTTTTTGCTGCTCACCCGCGCACTTGCCAGCGTGGAGCGCATCTCGCGGGTGCTCGACGAACGTTCGCTTATCCAAGCGCCCGACGCTGCTGCTGCCGTGCACGAGGTGGCCGATGGAAGCATCGAGTTTCGCGACGTGTCGTTTAAGTACCGCGCGGATGCTGCCGAGGATGTGCTCGAGCATATCGACCTTCGCATCGAGAGCGGCTCGACGGTGGGCATCCTCGGCGGCACGGGCTCGGGCAAGAGCTCGCTTGTGCAGCTGATCGCGCGCCTGTACGACGCCACCGAAGGCGCCGTGCTCGTGGGCGGGCGCGATGTGCGCAATTATGACCTGGTTGCCCTGCGCGACGCCGTGGGTATCGTGCTGCAAAAGAACGTGCTGTTTACGGGTACCGTGCGCGAGAACCTGCAGTGGGGCAATCCGCAGACGTCGGACGATGAGCTCCTCGCGGCCTGCCGGGCGGCATGCGTGGACGAGTTCCTGGATCGCATCGGCGGGCTGGACGGCGAGTTGGGCCAAGACGGCGCCGGTGTTTCGGGCGGCCAGAAGCAACGCCTGTGTATTGCGCGCACGCTGCTCAAGCATCCGCGCGTGCTCATTTTTGATGACTCAACCAGCGCGGTCGATATGGCGACCGACGCTAAGATTCGCGAGCACATCGCTCGGATTCCCAATACGACCGTGCTCATCATCGCCCAGCGCATCGCGAGCGTCATGGATGCCGACCGCATTGTGGTGTTGGACGACGGTCGTGTCCACGGCGTGGGCACGCACGAGGAACTGCTGGCGGGCGACAACATCTACCAGGAGATTTATGCCTCGCAGATGGAGTTTGCGGGGGATGCGGGCGTCGTGGATGGCGCAAATGCCCTGTCTTCCTCTGGCCCCAGTGGATCGCTTCAGGCTGCGAAAGGAGATGAGCACCGTGCCTAAGACATCCGCTCAGGCCCGTCCCGCCAATCTGACGCAGACGCTCCGCCGCCTGCTCTCCTACATGGGACACGCCAAGTTTTCGCTGCTCGCGGTGGGTGTGCTTGCCTCTGTGGCCGCCATCGCGAGCCTTGCCGGTACCTACATGGTGCGCCCCATCGTCAACGGTTTGGCAACGGGCGGCGAGGAACTGCTCGCTAGGCAGGTTATCTTTACCGCTGCCATCTACGCCGCGGGCGTGCTCTCGGCTCTGGGCTACTCGCAGATTATGGTGCGCGCGGCCCAGCGCGTGGTCTCCGATATCCGCCGCGACCTGTTTGCGCACATCCAGATGCTGCCGCTCGGTTATTTCGACGGCACACGCTCGGGCGACATCATGAGTTTCTTTACCAACGATGTCGACACCGTCTCCGAGGCGCTCAACAACAGCTTTGCCAACGTGATTCAGGCGAGCATCCAGGTGGTCGGCACCACGGCCATGCTCATCATCCTCAACTGGCAGCTCACGATTATCACGCTCGTGTGCGATGCGGCCATTGTGCTGTATGCGCGCTACTCGGGCACGCGCTCTAAGCGTTTCTTTGCTGCCCAGCAGGCATCGCTTGGCGACCTGGACGGATATATCGAAGAGATGGTCTCGGGCCAAAAGGTCATCAAGGTCTTTAATCACGAACAGGCCAACGTGGCTGGTTTTGACGCGCGCAACCAAGAGCTGCGCCGCACCGGTGGTGCCGCGCAGGCCTACGCCAACTCGATGGTGCCCATGACCGTGGTGATCGGCTATGCCAACTACGCCATCGTTGCGGTGGCAGGCGGCATGCTCTGCATCAACGGTCTGGCCGACGTGGGCGCGCTTGCAAGCTACCTGGTCTTTGTGCGTCAGGCCGCCATGCCCATCAACCAGTTTACGCAGCTCGGCAACTTCTTGCTCAACGCGTTGGCCGGTGCCGAGCGCCTGTTTGCCGCCATGGACCTTAAGCCCGAGGTTGACGAGGGCCGCGTGGAGCTGGTGCAGACGGGCGATGCCGCGTGGGCGTGGAAGATTCCCGAGGGCCAGGGCGTGGGCGCGTACGGGCACCTGCATGATGTGGCTGCCGTTGATGAGTCGGGCCGCGCGGTGGCTGCCGACGGCATCGAGCTCACGTGCGGTTTGGTCCCGCTTGCCGGCGACGTGCGTTTCCATGCCGTGGACTTTTCCTACGTGCCAGGCACCCGTGTGCTCACGGATCTCAACCTATTTGCCAAGCCGGGGCAAAAGATCGCGTTTGTGGGCTCCACAGGCGCCGGAAAGACGACCATCACTAACCTCATCAACCGCTTCTACGAGGTCGATGACGGCGAGATCACGTACGACGGCATCGACGTCAAGCACATTGGCAAGGCCAGCCTGCGCGGGTCGCTCGGCATTGTGCTGCAGGACACGCACCTGTTTAGCGGCACCATTGCGCAGAACATTCGCTTTGGCAAGCTCGACGCGACCGACGAGGAGGTGCGCGCCGCCGCCGAGGCTGCCTGCGCGGATTCGTTTATCCGCCGCCTGCCTAGAGGGTACGACACGCCGGTCACGGCCGATGGCGCCAACCTGTCGCAGGGCCAGCGCCAGCTGCTCGCCATCGCGCGCGTGGCCGTTGCCGATCCGCCGGTGCTCATCCTGGACGAGGCCACGAGCTCTATCGACACGCGCACCGAAAAGCTCATCGAGCGCGGCATGGACCGCATCATGCGCGGACGCACCACGTTTATGATCGCGCACCGCCTGTCCACCGTCCGCGACGCCGACGCCATCATGGTCCTCGAGCACGGCCGTATCATCGAGCGCGGCACGCACGAAGAGCTGCTCGCCCAGCACGGCGAATACTGGCAGCTCGCGCATGGCTTAAAAGAGCTGGATTAACCCGTTCGAGCACGATGCTTTGACCCCTCCGTGCTCCTCACCTCGCCTCAAACCATCACAACATTCGACGTTTTTTGCCAAAATTGGGAAAAGCATCGAATGTTGCGATGGTTTTTCTGCCACTCGATCGGGTGGAATCGCTTTCTTGTGCACGAAGGTGTGCGGACCCGTGGGCAGGGGAATAAGGTTGGTTATCCGACTCCATTGGAGGGCTCATGGACCTGCCGATCGTCCTGTCCCATAAGACTGCCTGGCTGTACCACAACGTGGCGCGCCCGTCCGAGCCGCTCTCGCGAGCAAGCAGCCTATACGATGAGGACTCGCTTGCTAGCGAGGCGGAGCCGACCGCGGGCCTGCCCAAATTGGGACTCGATGCCAAGGGGCTGAGGGCTTCAACGGCAGTCGGGATCGTTACCGACTATCTGGTTGCGCTTGGTATTCCACGAGAAGAGCTCGATCATATCGACACGCTCGTCAACTTCGATTTTGAGCGTTCGACGCCGGCCGGATTTAGGTGCCACGTATTTGGGGCGCCGGTACCTCCAGACCATCTTATCGAGGTGGTAGAGGGCCTTCTAGTGGTTGATGAGGTCATGTGCTTTGTCCAAGCGGGTTCGTGGATGAGTGAGCCCGAGCAGCTGGAATATGGCTACGAAATCTGCGCCCGATACCATTTGAATCATCTGTCGACAGGCGATTATATCGAGATGGGGCAGAGGTATACCGTTGCCGACATGATTGCCTATTGCAATGAGAACCGATCTCGTCAGGGGGCCATACGCGCGGCCGCCGTGCTCAAACGCGTGCACGATGGCGCGCGGTCGCCCATGGAGACGGCCACTGCAATCATGGTCGTAGCAAAACGTTCTCAAGGCGGGCTGGGATACGCCAAGATCGAGCTCAACCATAGGGTCGATGTTCCCAACGAGTTCAAGTATCTCGCAAAGGCCGGGTTTTTCGAGATCGACGTATATGCACCTGCGAGCGGTACGGGGATTGAATATAACGGCTCGGACCATCTTGATAAACAGCGCAGCGCGTCGGATGCGGAGCGTATGACCGTGCTGAGCGCGCTGGGCTTTAAGATGATTGTCCTCACCGGGACTCAGTTTGCCCATCAGCTGCAATTGCACCGGGCGATGAATGCCATCGCGCTCGCTATGGGTCTCAAGTGCGACCGAAGCGAAGCGTTCCAGAAACGTCAAAACGACCTGCGAGAATTCGTGATTCGGCACTGGGACGGCGGCCTTTAGGGGCGTTCCGGCCCTTCTACGGGGTGCCATGGACAGGCAGACCATCACAACATTCGACGTTTTTTGCCAAAATCGGGAAAAGCATCGAATGTTGTGATGGTTTGTGTTGAGGATGGGCTTGGGAAGCCGGTCTTGCTCGAAGTGACCTGTCCTGTCGTACGGGTGTCGGCATGATTCTCCCGTGGGGTATTATGTTTTCCGAAGAATAAAACGCCGCGTGAGGGGAGGCTGCGTGGACGGGCACGTGCAACATGACGGTTTTGGCCGCGATATCAACTACCTGCGCATTGCCGTTACCGACAAGTGCAATTTCCGCTGCATTTACTGCATGCCGGCCGATGGCGTGGCGCCCCGCGCGCACGACGAGCTACTCAGCGCCGAGGAAATCGCCCGCTTTGTGCGCCTGGTAGCGGGGGAGGGCATTCGCCGCGTGCGCCTGACGGGCGGCGAGCCGCTGGTCAGCCGCCGTATCATTCCGCTTATTCGCGACATCCGCGCGATTCCGCAGATCGAGGACATCTCGCTCACCACCAACGGCGCCCTGCTGCCCAAGCTGGCGCCGCAGCTCAAAGATGCCGGGCTTAACCGCGTTAACATCTCGCTCGACACGCTCGACCCTACGCTGTTTGGAAAGATTACGCGCCTGGGTCGGCTCGAGCAGACCATGGCTGGCATCGACGCGGCGCTGGCTTGGGGCTTTGAGCCTGTTAAGGTCAACTGCGTTGTTGCGCGTCGGCTCAACCAGGATGTAGCAGCCCTCGCACGACTGACCATCGACTGCCCCATCCACCTGCGCTTTATCGAATACATGCCCATCGGCGACGAACACACGAGCTCGCATTGCACTGTGGACCCGCATGCGCCCGCGCTCAATCCCGAGTTGTGGGACGCGAGCGACACCGTGCCGAGTGACGAGCTGCGAGCGCGCATCAATGCCGGGGCCGCCGCGACGGGACTGGGCGAGCTTGAACCGCTCGACATCAACGACGCTCCTGCCGGCGCGGGCCCTGCGCGCTACTGGCACTTTCCGGGCGCGGCGGGAACGGTCGGCTTCATCAGCGCCATGTCCAACCATTTTTGCGCGAATTGCAACCGTCTGCGCCTGACGGCCGATGGCAACGTGCGTCCGTGCCTGTTCAGCGATGCCGAGTATTCGGTGCGCGAGGCGCTGCGCCGTGGTGATGATATGCAGGTACTTTCGATTTGGCGCGATGCCGTGGCCCACAAACCGCAGGAACACGCGATAATTGAGGGCACGCAACGATTTATGTCCCAAATCGGAGGATGATCATATGGCCAAGAGCAGGTACGCCGATGCCACCAAGGCCGCTCGCAGGGCCGCGATGTCTGCCCACAAAGTCACGGCCGCGGCGAATGCTGACAACGTCGACGCGTCCGCGCAGCCGTCTGCCGGCGCTGCTGCCCAGCCCGCCCGCGACGCCCGCCGCGACGAGCTGACGCATGTGGATGCCAAGGGCGAGGTGTGCATGGTCGACGTGTCCGACAAGGCCGAGACCCATCGCATCGCCATCGCCGAGGGCACCATCCTCATGCACCCCGAGACGCAGGCCATGGTGCTGCAGGACCGCGCCAAAAAGGGCGATGTGCTTGCCTGCGCGCGCGTGGCGGGCATTATGGCCATCAAGCGCACGAGTGACATCATCCCCATGTGCCATCCGTTGCTCATTACCAAGAGCAAGTGCGACATTGCGCCCATCGCGCCGGCGGGGACGCCTGCCGAGGACGTGCCCGAGGGCTGGGCTCCGGCGCGCGCGGACGGGCAGGTGGGCTTTCACGTGCTGGTCACGGCGGGCGTGACGGGCAAGACGGGTATCGAGATGGAGGCTCTGACCGGCGCGAGTGCCGCGTGCCTGACCATCTATGACATGTGCAAGGCGGTCGATCGCGGCATGGAGATCGTTGACGTTCGCCTGCTGCACAAGGAGGGCGGCCGCTCGGGTGTGTGGGACCGCGCCGAGCGCCAGGCCGCTGCTACTGAGGCCGTGGCCGCTGACGGTGCCGCACCCGCGAACGCACCTGCCGCCGTCGCGCCCGCAGCTCCCACTCCGGCCGTCCCCGCAATCGCGTTTATCGGCTACCAAAACTCGGGCAAGACCACGCTCGTCGAGAAGGTTATCGCCGAGCTCACCCGCCGCGGTCTGCGCGTGGGCTCACTCAAGCATCACGGGCACCACGGCTTTGATATCGACGTGCCCGCTAAGGATACGTGGCGCCATCACCAAGCCGGATCCAAGCACGTGGGACTCATCTGCGCCACGCGCTGGGCGGAGTACGCCGACACGCGCGAGGAGGACGAGATGCCTGCGCGCGAGCTGCTGTCGCGCTACAACGATGTCGACGTGGTGATCATCGAAGGTTACAAGACCGAGGGCTTCGACAACATCGTCGTTGCGCGTTCCGGCGTCGACCGTCTGCGCGGCAAGAGCTCGCTCGACCTGGTCGACGGTCACACGCTGGCCCTTGCCTGCAACGAAGCCCTGGCGCGTCAGGCCTTCGACGCCGGCTTTGCGACCCGAGCCATCAACATCAACGACGCCCGAGCCATCTGCGATCTGATTCAAGACCACCTCGGTAGACTTTAGGGACATGCCTTAAAATCTACCAAGTAGTTCATGTTGGGCGGAAAGACGTAAGGAAAGGGCTCGATGCGACCTTAGTTAGGCATACGGATAGATTGAGTTAATGGACGGCGGATGAATGACCGCTGCCCGCTATTCGTATGCAACAAGGAGCCCCCATGCCCGCATCTGTATTCCCAAAAATCCACTCGTCGCTTTCCGTGCAGGCTAAACGCCTGGTGGCAATGCGCTTTCTCATCTACACCGGTTTTCAGACTAGCTACTTTATCGGCGTCATCGGAACGCTCACCTATGCGGATGACGCTTCGGTCGTCGCGACATCGCTGGCCGTCCTGTTCATGAACGTTTTCGTGATCCTGGGATCCTTTGCGGGCGGCGCGGCACTCGACGCCTGGGGCCCGCGCCGTCATTTCTTGCTGAGCATCTTCGGCACGCTTGTAACCGGCACGGCAATCATTGCCTTTGGTGATGCGACCGGCGTTGTCCTGCTCGGCGCGGTGCTCCTAGGCTTTACGATGGGATTTGCCCAACCCATCGCCACGTCCTATCCGGCCTACCTCACCGACGACCCCGTCGAACTCAAAGACATCAACTCCGCCATCGCCATGTTCTCAAACGTGAGCATTATCGTTGGCCCTACGCTGGGCGGCTTTGTCGCGGCGGCTGCGTCGTTGCGCGCGGTGTTTGTGCTCATGATGCTCTTCACAGTGCTGGCGCTCGTCGCCGGCTGGGGCTTTAGGCCGCGGACCAGCCATGTCGCCGGGGATGCGGATGCCGATTCGGCAGAGGAAGGGGAGCGTGCGGGACAAAGCTCCAACTCTAGCGCGTCCACCCGCGCAACCTTCGCGACCAGCATCAAGACGGTCTTTACCAACAGCGTTCTTGCCCTGCTGTTTTGTATCATTTTTCTTTCGAACTTTGGCTACGGGGCCTTCGATCCGCTCGAGTCGTTTTTCTATCGCGATGTCCTGCACGTCGGCGTTGAGTGGATGGGCTGGCTTTCGTCGGCCTGCGGTGTGGGCGCGGTGCTGGGCGCCGTGGTTGCGCTTCGGATGCCGCCGCACTTGGTAAACCTAAAAACGCTGCTCGTGGCACTTATGTCCGTGGGCCTGGGAAGTCTGCTCTATGTGGGGACGCCGTACGTGGGCGTAGCCCTTGTCGGCCAGATTGCCCTGGGCGTGGCGTGGGGCGTCGTCAACCCGCTCCACAACACCATCGTGCAAACGACGGCTCCGCTCGAGCAACTCGGCCGTGTGAACTCGGTCATGGGTTTTGGCAATATGTTCGCCGGCGTGGCCCCTCTGGCGATTGCCCCGTGGCTGGCGGCAACATTTGGCGTACAGCGGACACTCGTGGGGGCGGGCATGGTCGTGACGGCGGTTCCCGCGGCGTTGCTACTGTTTGGACGCAATCACTTGGAACGTGCCGTAAAGCAGTAAGAAACCATCACAACATTCGGTAAAAATCGCGATTTTGCCGAAAAACGTCGAATGTTGTGATGGATTGCGCTGAGCCCCGAGCACCACAAGCCACCATAAAGGGGCCAGACGCCTTTGTGGTGATCGGGTCCCAACGGCTTGCGCCTTGGTATACCATGTACGCCGTTCGCGAATACACCCCACACCGCCGCACAACCCAGAAAGGCTCCCATGGACACCACCTTCAGCCACATCAAAGCCGTGTTCTGCGATATCGACGGCACGCTGCTCACGAGCCAGCACACGGTGTCCCCGCGCACCGTGGCGGCGATCCGCGCCCTGCGCGAGCGCGGCGTGCTCTTTGGCCTGTGCACCGGGCGCGACGCCCACGCGACCGAGGCCATGTACGAGCTCTGGGGCATCGAAGGCCTGGTGGACGTGCTCGTGGGCTGCGGTGGTGCCGAGGTTATCGACCGCGCGCACGACACCAACGAGCTGAGCTACCCGCTGCCAGGCGAGACCATCGCGCGCATCTGTAAGTACATGGCTGACCTGCCGGCAACGCCCGTTTGCCCCCGAGACGGCGTGCTCTATGTGCCCGAGAGCAATGCATGCGTCGAGCACCTGTCGCGTGTCGACGGCGTGCCCTATCAGGTGGTCGACTTTGCCGAGTTTTTGCGCGAGCCGCAGACCAAGGTGATGTTTACCATGGCGCCCGAGGTGATGCCGCAGGTCATCGAGCGAGCGTCGACGTTCGCCGACGACACCGTTAAGGCGGCTGCTCTACAGACTACGCAGCGACTCTACGAATTCATGGATCCGCGCGTGTCCAAGACGCGCGGCCTTGTGCGCGTGGCGGAGCTCAACGGCATGGAGCTCCAGAACATCTGCGTGTTTGGCGATGCCGACAACGACACCTGCATGGTGGCCGACGCCGGCGTGGGCGTGGCCATGGCAAATGGCAGCGACGCCACCCGTGCCGCCGCCGACTTTGTAACCGCGAGCAACGACAAAGACGGCATTGCGATCTTTATCGAGGAACATCTGCTGTAGCGCCGGGGCAGAATCACCACAAAGGGGACAGGCACCTCTGTGGTGGCCTCAGGCGATTTGGGCGAATTGATACCTAAAATCTATGTGAAAATTCAAATAATGTTGTCTGAACATCATTCTTCTAACCACCGATGGGTTTAAGAGATTCTCATCAATTTAGTAGGATATTCATCCCGGTTAATGGCCTACCGCTCACGGTCGATTTTCGACCGTTCACAGGATGTTTGCTCTTGAGCAAAATGTTGTGCAAATAAATCTAATGCCATTAAAAAATAATAGGCAACTAAATTACCAGCAGAAACAAAAAATAGATAGCGAATAAATGAAGGCAAATCCGAGTAAATGTCAAGAGAATTGAGAACTTGCCATAAAAATGTCGATTTTGTTGCTCAGATGTTTAAACAATAATTACAATAGTATTACTACGCGAGCGCAATTACAGATTGCGCAGATACGTTTGATGGTGGAAGAGCAAGATCGCGGTCTCTTGGGGAGGAGACATCGATGAAAGCGAATTCGGACAAATCTAAGCAGAGTAATAAAGCGACGCGCCGTGTACTGGCAGGCGTTTTGTGCGGAGCCTCCGTTTTGAGCCTGGTACTGTCGCTCGTCATGCCCCCGATCTCGCAGGCCATTGCCAACGATGCCCAGACAGTTTCTGCCGAGGAAACTGTGATGGGGGGGGGTTCCTCAAGTGAGTCTACTGATGTAGAAAACACCAAAAACGGGGATACCGAAAACCAGAATAGTGACGAGACCGAGGGCGGCGCGACCGAAGACGCTGCTGCTGCGGGCTCGACTGCCGATAGCGTGGAGGCCAAGGGCGCCGCACAGCCTTCCGACGCACAGCCTGCGGATGATGAAAATAACGATGAAAACGCTATCGCTCCCGTCAGTGCCGATGGCTATACCGAGGTAAGCGACGATGTTGCTGGGAAGTTTAACAATGGCGGCAAGTTCCGACTGACGGATTATGCCTATTCGGATAAGCAGATCACTATCGCCAAAAACACCACCATCGATCTTAACGGCAACATGCTCTGTAACCGTTCTGGCGGCTTAGACTCCTTCTTTGTGGTCGAAAACGGAGCCACACTCACTATCGAGGATTTAAGCAAAAAAACAAATGATTCACCAAGACCGGTCGATACGGCTAATAAGTCGGCGGGTCAGCCTGCGAGTATGGAGTGGGAAAGGGGAAGCGGCTCTAATAACGGCACTCCTGAGAGTCTTACTTACTATGAGACTAAGAGCACGCCCAATACAAATAGACTTGGCACCACCGAGACTACGTACGAGCATGTCGTTACGGGCTTTGGCGCTATTGATGCAGCATCGGAAAACGGTTCCGTAAAGTATGTGGTCAACGTTGAAGCGGGCGGCATACTCAATCTCAAGGGCGGCATGATTACCACGGCTGCCAACCTGAGTAACGACGGTCATGTGATTTTTTCTCAGGGTACGGTCAAAATCGAAGGCGGTTACGTCACCAACGGCAACGGCGGTGGCTGGGGCGGTGGCCTGTGCGTAACGGGTGCGAAAGCCAGCCTCGAAATGACAGGCGGAGTGGTCGCGGGAAACAAGGCAGCTTCTGGCGGCGGCATCTATGCTGACAGAGGAGCCACCTTGAAGCTTACGGGTGGAATCATCTCTGGCAACGCTACGTACGGCGAGGCGGTTGGTCTCGGTGGCGGCATCTTGGTTTCGGGCGGTAGTGTGACCGTTTCTGGTGGCTACATCACTAACAATAAATACGCCAGGTATTGCGGCATCGATGGCCAGGGTGACCATGGCGGCGGCGGACTTGCTGCCAATAACGGCACTCATGTCATCATTTCCGGTGGCCAGATTACTGGCAATTATTCTGATGAAGCTGGCGGCGGCGTTTACGTTACCAATCTTGGCCAACAAAGTATGGCATGGCTCGACATTACGGGAGGAAATATTGCCTCTAACGTGAGCTACAAATCTGAGGGTGCTGGCATTCGAGTGGGCCAGAAGGTTGACGCGATGATAAGTGGAGCGTCAAAAGATAGCCCAGTCTACATCACTAATAACCACTGCATGTCTCGCTTTGACTGGGGCGGAGGCGGCGTCTTCGTTCAGGGCGATTCGGATAACGACGCATCTAATGCTGGCAGGCTCTTTGTATACAGCTCGTATATAAGCAGCAATACCGCTGGTGGCTATGGTGGTGGCGTTGCAGTCTGCCCGACGGGCAAGACGTTGGTAACGAACACTGAAGGCACGGCAATCTTTGGCAACACTGACGCTCAAAACGCTAATTCTTACGATATAAATGACAATAATGGTAACCCTCATCTTTCTGGCGGCGGCCACAAGAAGACTCAGGACAAGTACGCCTATAACTCGGTCGATAAAAACGGCGAACATGTTTTTCGTGACAGTGGTCATGCCGATTTCTTCCTCGCAGCGGAAGGTCACATAACGCCGGTCGCAGTAGTAACCGGCAAGATGCTTGGCGATATAGACGCCAAGTATTCGGGAAGCATTGAGCTAACGGATCGCATCACCATCCCCGCCAACGGTGTTGCTCAGGTAAAAAATAGCATCGGTCTGACTTCGGGTGTTAGTGCCACGGATAATACGGCGACTGAAGCAGTACAGAAAAATGCGACAACCTTCATCACGGGCAACTATTCTTGGAACCATGGTGGCGGCATCATGTCGAATGGTGACCTGTACTTGGGTCAGCCAGCAGACACGTATGTCTATCCGAGCCTTAAGCTGAAGGCGACCAAGGCGCTGTCCGGCCGCAAGATCAATAACGGGGAGTTCTCCTTTACGGTCTACCGCAAGGATTCGGTTGATCCTTTCGCTAACGGGGTATTCAATCATGACGTTTGCACCCCGGTTGGAACTGCAAGTAATGTTGATGGAGGCAACATCACGTTTAACCTTGGTGAGCAGTCTGCAGCGAACGGTACGGCTGGCACGATTACATACTACCTAGTCGAAAATGCCGGAAAGGTTTCCGGCATCACATACGACCCCGCCGTGTACGAGATTAAGGTGACAGTCGAAGACCGCTCGACTGTGCTCATGACTGTTCCGACTCGGAACGATCCGAACAAGACCATAGATCTCAAAATCCATAACTACAAGATCAAAGACGTGAGCGCGGTCGAGCATCCCAAGGGCGAAACTGGCTCCCAGAACGTTTCTGTGCAAGCAGATGCTACTGAGGGTTATTTGATTGGCGGCCCCGACGGGGGAGAGACCTTCACCAACACGTACGACCCTGAGGTTTCCTGGACTCCTATGGCGACTAAGATCGTTGAGGGCGGCGAGATGAAGGAGTTTACACTTCAGCTTGCGAAAGACAGCCATTTTAGCGACAAAGACATCATCGGTACTGCCGTGACCTCTGGTCCTGATAAGACGCAGACGCTTTCGTTCAAGGACGCCACTGATAAAGATAAAACGATTGAGCTCAAGTACTCGCTCTCAGATATCAGGAATAATCCCGACCCGGGTGGTTCCACGGGTGGCTCTTTCAAGACCTTTACGTACTATGTGCGCGAGGAAACCGACGGTTCGCAGTTCTCGCACTACACGTACGACCAGTCGGTCTATCAGTTCACGGTTGTGCCAACGTATAACACCGAAAAAGGAGAGATCAACTGTAGGGTGACCTACAAGAAGGGAACCGTTGACTCCGAAGGCAATTGGACAGCAGACCCCAAAGCCGAAGAACGGACGTTCATCGACACCTCCGCCCCCAACTCCACCGACACCTCCACCCCCACCTTCACCAACACCTACTCAACCTCTTTGCCCCTTTCTGGTATGTCGGGCGTCGCTCTGACGTACCTTGCCGGCGCGGCGATGCTTTACGTCGCTGCAGCCTGGATGCACGTTCGTCGCAAGGCGAGCGCGAGGGGAGGTGAGCGTCGTGAATAAGAAAGTTTGCTCCTTCCCGATCTTGTTTGCGCTGCTTGCCCTCTTGATCGGCATCTGCGCGGTTGTGTTCCCCGCATCCGCGCAGGCCGCGCCGAGCGCGACCGGATTCATCACGGTGACAGGCACCGTGGCGCGCAGCTACGACACCTACCAGATCTTTGGTGCCAACGTCGTCGATGACGACAGCGACGCCAAGATCGCCACCGACCTTGTCTGGGCAAGCGATGCCGTGCGCGACGCCGCGCTGCCTGTGCTGCACAGCGCCGGCATGCCCAATTCCCAGACCACTGCGCAGGAAGCTGCCGAGTGGCTCAACACCGATTCTCACCTCACGAGCGCGCTGAGCGCACAGCTCGCTCGTTCCCTCCAGAGCTCTGGCGCCGTGTCCGTGGCCCTTAACGCGGGCAAGACGGCCGGGCTGCCCTGCGGTTACTGGCTCATCGTCGCCGACGACGACGCCATTTCCCAGAACGAGGCCGGCACCGCGCCGATCATGGCCCTGGTGGGCGGCAGTGCCGTCACCGTCAAACCCAAGGCCGCGACGCCCAAGGTCGCCAAGCACGTGCTGGAGGACGGCGCCGCCGCCTGGCAGAAGGCCGCCGACGCCACGGTCGCCGACGACCTGTACTGGCGCCTCTCTGCCACGGTCCCGGCGGGCCTCACGGCCTACGACACCTACACGGTACGGTTCGTCGACACCATGAGCGCGGGGCTCGATCCCTCCAAGGTGGCCGCGAGCATGCGCGTGTACGTGGCGGCGGGCGCGGACGGCGGCTTCGGCGCCGTCTCGGCCGGCAAGGACGGCCGCGCCGGCACCGAGCCCGCGAAGGGCTGGACCGATATCACGGCCCAGTGCGCCACCAAGGTAGCGGTCGACGGCAAGACCTTCACCGTGCGCACCGGCGACCTGATCGCCGCGCTCGGCGGGGCCGACGCCTTCGCCGCGGGAGCCCGCGTGGTCGCCGTGTACAACGCGCCGCTCAACAGCGCATGCAACCACGGCATCGCGAAGGGCAACCCCAACGAGGCCTACCTGCGCTACCCGCGCTCTCCCTTTGCCGACCAGTCCGGCGACGCCGGCTTCACCCGCACGCCGAGCGACGACGCGTGCGCCTACACCTGGGATCTCGCGCTCACCAAGCGCGGCAGCGACGGTGACAAGCCGCTTGCCGGGGCGGTCCTGAGCATCGCCGACGACCGCGGCCGCACGCTGGCGGCCGACGGCACGTGGGATGCGGAGGGCAAGGCCACCGTCACCACGGGCGAGGACGGCCGCGTGACCGTCTCGGGCGTGGACTCGGGCAAGCTGGAGGTCCGCGAGCTCAAGGCGCCCAAGGGCTACACCGCCTTCGAGGGCACGCGCTCCGTGACGGTCAAGGCCGAGGGCCTGGACGTCGACCAGGTGGCCGCCGCCAAGCCCAAACTCACCATCACGGCCGAGTCGCCCCTGCGCGCCGACAGCGCGGACGGGTCGACGGGCAGCCTGGAGGCGTCGCTCATCAACACGCCCACCGGCACACCCCCTAGCATTATCACCGGAGGCTTTATGCCCTCGACTGGCGATATGGCAATGTACGCCGCGGCCGCCGCAGCGGTCGCCGGAGCCGCGCTCATCGTGGCCGCGCTCCTGGTCAAGCGGGGAGGTGGCAGCCATAAAGAGTAGCTGGCAGCCCCACAGAGAGCGGGGCGAGACGTAGCGAAGCAGATGCTAAGACACAGACAGATGATGACCGATCGAATGAGAACCAACTGGAAAACGGAGGAAAAGAAGATGAGCATGAGCAAGAACGTCGCACGCCTGGCAGTAACCGCCGGCCTCACAGCAGCGCTGAGCTTCAGTGGAGTTATGGCACCGGTGACCATGGCGTTTGCTGAGGGCACCGCGACCGGTTCGGTGACCATCGAGAACGCAACGCATAACGTTACCGATTTTAAAGGTTACAAGATCTTCGATGCCAATGTGGTAAAGGACGAGAATGGCAAGACGCTTGTGAGCAATATCACATGGGCAAACGAAAAGGTGGAAGCTGCTGTTAAGGGGGTAATTACGGGAATCGATCCTAGTGCCAATATAGCCACTGCTCAGGATACTGCTGAATGGATCAAGGGACACGTGATGGGTACCGATGAAGAGTCCCGTGTGGCATCTGAATCTGCTGCATACAAGATTGCAGCTGCCGTGTCTGCGGTGACCGATCTGGACGATCCAAGTGATTACACGACCACTTCGAAGGGCGTTGCTAACAACCTTTCACACGGCTACTGGCTCTTTGTGACTGACGCCTCTACCGTCACGGACGTTGAAGCTGCCACTGCCCCCATTTTCACTGTTGTTGGCGATGAAGCGGTCAAAATTAAGGAGAAGACCAGCATTCCTACCGTCGACAAGGAGGTTAAAGAGAACGGCACCTGGGGAAACGTGAGCGACTCCCAGATCGGTGAGGAAATCGAATATAGGTTGACTGGCTCTGTCGCCGATAACATCGATACCTTTACCACATACACATATGAGTTCCATGACCATCTTTCCGTTGGACTGGAGGCTATTCAGAGCTCCGTTGCCGTGACTATTGACGGTCGGCCTGTCCAGTCTACAAATAACTACCGCGTGCAGCTTGCGGATACTTTGAATGCTTCCAGCAAGGTTACAGGCCATGACCTGAAGATTTCCTTTACCGACCTCAAGGCCGCTGCAAAGGCTTCGAACGTGACCCTGACTAAGAATTCTAAGGTCGTTGTGACCTACAAGGCCAAGCTTACTCGCGATGCTGAATACACGGCTACCGGCAACACCAACGAAGTCACGCTTGTCTACTCCAACGACCCCATGAGTAAAGGCACCGGCACCTCTATGCCGAAGAAAGTCACCGACTACGTTTTCGGCTTGGATATTACCAAGGTTGAGGAAGGCAATAAGGACAAAAAACTTGCTGCTGGCTTTAAGGTCAAAGTCGTTAACAACGGGGACTCTGCCTCTGCTGACAAATGGCTTAAGGGTGACGGGACCCTTGTCGAGACTAAAGAAAATGCTTCTGAGTTTATGACCGATGCTACGAGCGGCAAGGTTTTAATCCCTGGCCTCGTTACGGGTACGTATGAGATTACCGAGACGACCACTCCTTCGGGCTACAACACTATCGCGCCCTTCCAGATTACGGTTACGCCGACCTATGATGAAAACGGCAAATTGTCGACGCTGACCGTTAGCGAAGACGTCGAAAAGGTCACTCCCGGTACTGCAAATGGTTCGGTCATGTCCATTACCATTGAAAACAAGAAGGGCTCTGGCCTCCCGCTGACCGGCCTTAATGGCGTGACCTTCACTTGGATCGCTGGTGGCGCGGTGCTGTGCATCGGCGTGGCGCACCTCATCCGCAGCCGTAAGCAGGCTGAGGAGTCCGAGCAGGAGTAACGCTCGCTCACCCATCCCTTTGGCAGGTGGGATGCGATGGCCATGAGACTTGCGGACACTTTTCTCGTCCATTGACGTTCTTGCTTTGCCATTCTCTTTTCGGGGCAGACTCCGCACTGGAGTCTGCCCCGTTTTTTTTGGGATAACGCAGCCAGCCTCCATCGTCCGATGGATCAAGCGTATGAATATCGAACAGATGTTTGCAATTATTGCGTTTACCAGCCGTGGGTGCATACGCTCGCAGTAAAATACCCTTGCGACGCATCCCGTGCGCGGGCGGCCGACGACTCGATCGGAGGTCCCCAAATGCTGAAATTCCTTAACGCGCTCGCCGCCCTCGCGGCGGTGGGCACGTTCGTCATCGCGTTTCTTGACTCGTATGAGGTTCGGTTTAAGGTCCGTAGGCGCACGCGCGGTGCGGACGGTAGAAGGCATTTGCGCCGCAACAAGCGCAAATAAGAATGCCCGGGGGTAGGATCCCGGGCATTTAACAAAAGCTGAAAACTAGGCCGCCCGCGCTCCCAAACATTTACGCGGGGTGCGTCGTTTTCTATTGACATTGTATTCCGAATCGCCCCGCCGATCCGGGACATTTTGAAAACTCAAATGTAGGCTTAGGCACGAACGGTATCTCTTTAATTCCGAAAATTATGTATAATTCCAATACAAACTGGAATCGAACGAAAACAATGGAAATGAACGAAGCGTTAATCTACTTACAAGAAGCACTAGGCCTCTCCGCCAAGACCAAAACTTGGCCTGGATCCGCACGCTTGCCGCTGCATCTGCGGGCGATTGAAGTCCGCGCTGTTGACGCAAACGGTTTTTCGTTTTTGCTTGCAAGTTTGCCTACTGGCGTCGGGCTTCCCGAGGCTAAGAGGGTCTATAGTCAGCTAGCCTTGCGTGCGGAGACTCCTGTTGTCGTTTCGTTTCCTGATGCCGATGCACGTCAGCGCAAAGCACTGGTCGCACAAGGGATTCCGTTTGTTTGCCCCGGCAGACAGGCTTTTCTTCCATTTATGGGCACGGCCTGCACGGAGAGGGGCGGTGCCCGGTTTCGCAATCACGCGACCAAGATGTCACCCAACGCACAGGCTGCCGCAATCTGGGGAGCAGCCCAGGAGCCATATCGCCCCCATGACCTTTGTCGTGCGCTTGGGATCTCGGCAAGCCGCGCGAGTGAGGCCATAACCGAGCTTGTTGACAGGGGACTCGCGAGGCGCGAGCGTCGCGAGCGACGTGTCGTCGTGCTCCCTGTCGCCGTTGATCTTTTGCTCAGCGAGCACATGGCAGAGCTCTCCTCGCCTGTCTCGAAGGTCTTTTTTGCAAGGAAGACGCCGCAGATCGACTATCTTGTTGACGCCGGGGAGACGGCGCTCGCCGCGCGTTCGATGCTCGCTGCACCGGGCATGGAACAAAAGGCCGTCTTAAGAAGTGCATGGCGTCAACTGAGCGACCTCGAAGTCGCAGACGGGGAGTTGCCGGATAACGAAACGGCGATGATTCAAGTGTGGCGCTATGCACCCGTGTTTGCCGGCTCCTCCCGTGTCGACGACATTTCGCTTGCGCTATCTTTGGCGGCAATCGACGATGAGCGAATTCAGCTCGAAGTCGATCGCATGTTTGGAAAGGAATATCCATGGCAAGAAGCGCTGTAGAGGGTCTCCAAGAATTTCAGCAGCATATGCAAGAAGCTGCAGGATCGTATGCTCTTATCGGCGGCACGGCATGCGACATTTTGCTCGCGGAGGCGGGACTTCCGTTTAGGATGACTCACGATTTTGATGTGGTAATCGTCGCCGATGACCGGTTGCCTCAGACGGCAGAAGCTATATGGACTTTGGTGCGTGATGGCGGTTACCGCTGCGGCTGGGGCGAAGGCAAAGGCTCATGTTTTTATCGGTTTACAGAGCCCAAGAGGCCGGGTTACCCCCATATGATCGAACTCTTCGCGAAGTGCCCCGACTTTCTAAAGGGTCGTGAGGGGATTGATGTGGCGCCAATTCACGTTGATGAAAACATAAGCAGTCTTTCGGCAATTTTGTTGGACGATGCTTACTACAGCTTGTTCCTTCAGGGAATTCGGACCGTAGACGGCGTTTCGGTCCTGGGTACGGAATACATTGTCCCGTTCAAAGCGAAGGCGTATCTCGACCTAAAAGCCAGAAGGGAAGCGGGGGAGAACGTTGATTCGAAGAAGGTAAAAAAGCATAAACGCGATGCGCTGAGGCTTGCTCAGTTGCTTGGCGAGTCGGAAGGTGTAGACCTGGGCGAAGAACTGAAGGACGATATGCTTGCGTTTGTTAAAGATTGCGAGGTGGGCGACGTCAATCTGAAACAGATCGGGGTTGCGGGCGTAACGATGGCGCAGTTGCTCGAGACGATGAAAGCAACATATGGCTTGATTGGTTGAGTGGGGTTACGTGGCCCGAACGGTGCAGTCTAGCGGCGTTGTCTGGCGCGGAAGCTCGCTAATCGGCTATTATTTGTTTAGACAACCTGAGCTGTAAGGAGTGACCGGCGATGGTGCAGGGCGCCAAACATATGAAGAGCAATAACGCCGCGGACAACGGCGGCTCAAGCCCTCAGCCCAAACCTCAACCAAAGCCCAAGCGCCGCCGCAAGCGGCTGCCTCGCTGGGCCGACCGGCTCATCACCATCGTCATCATCCTTATCGGCGTGGGCCTTATGACCTGGCCGTGGATTTTGGACCGGCTCGAGGCCTCGGGCGTGTTTAACCAGATCAGCACGGTGTCCAGCACCGTGGACGCGCTGTCTGCCGAGGAGCGCGAGCGCATCCTGCTCCAGGCGCGCTCCTTTAACGAGCAGCTGGCGGGCGAGGCCACCGAGCTCCCCGCCGACCAGATCGAGCCCTACGCTCAGCAGCTCATCTTTGACCGCGACCCCATGATGAGCTGGGTCGAGATCCCCTCCATCGACGTGAGCATGCCCATCTACCACGGCACGAGCGAGGAGGTCCTCATGGCGGGTGTCGGCCACCTGGAGGGCACGAGCCTGCCAGTGGGCGGCACCTCGACGCATTGCGTGCTCACCGCGCACTCGGGCATGCGCAATCTGAGCATGTTCGACGACATCCGCTTGCTAGAGCCCGGCGACCTGGTGCTGCTGCACACCATGAACAAGACGCTCGCCTACAAGATGGTGGACTCCGAGGTGGTGCTGCCCGAGGAGATGGAGTCACTGACCATCGAGCCCGGTGCCGACAAGGTGACGCTCGTTACCTGCACGCCCTACGGCGTGAACGACCATCGCCTGCTGGTGCATTGCGTGCGCACCAAGTACAACAAGAAGGACGTCGACAAGCAAAAGTCGCTGGCCGGCCGCCACTGGGGCAAGCGCGAGTTTGCCGTGCTCATCGTGGTCGTGGCCATTGTGCTGTTGCTGCTGGACATCGTGATCCACGCGGTCCGCAAGCGCCGCAAGGCCAAGGCCTCGGCATAAGACATTCTCCAGAACCACCACAATGGGGACAGGCACCTTTGTGGTGGCCGGGACTTCCAAACCGTCACATCATTCGATGAAAATCTCGATTTTGACGAAAAGTGTCGAATGTTGTGATGGTTATCGCTGTGGGCAGGACGGTTTTCGTTGTGGGCGAGACGGTTTTCGCTATGGACGGTGCGGTTTCGCTGCAGAACCGCCAGCCCGCAGCCTGCCAACCGCCGCCCTCGTTACGTTTTCGCTGCATTTGGGTAAAGCACCTGCTCCAAGCGGCGTTGCCCTGTATACTAGAGCGGTTTAACTGTTATGCGGAAGGGAGCGCCTATGGCACTCAGCGAGAAAGACGTGCGAGGCATCGCCGAGTACGCAAAGATCGCACTGACCGATGACGAGCTCACCCAGATGACGTCCTACATGAACGACGCCGTCCAGATGCTCGAGCCCGTCTTGCAATATGACTTGCCCGACGTGGAGCCCACGTTCCATCCCATCGGAAGCCTGTCCAACGTGATGGGCGATGACCTGCGCGAGCCCGAGCGCGACCTGCCGCTCGACATTGCGCTCGAAAACGCCGGCAGCGCGCGCGACCGCTACTTTCGCGTGCCGTCCATTTTGGGAGAGGGGGAGAGCGAGTAATGGCGCTAAGCTTCGATTCCTTTACCGCCGCCCAGATCGCCGCAGGCGTTGCCGCCGGCGACTTTACCGCTACCGAGGTGGCCCAGGCCTCCCTTGCCGCCATCGAGGCGCGCGAGGGCGGGGTCCAGGCATTCCTGCAGGTGGCGCCCGAGCTTGCGCTCGAGGCCGCCGCGCGCGTGGATGCCGACCGTGCCGCAGGCAAGCCGCTGCCCCCGCTCGCGGGCGTGCCGCTGGCCATTAAGGACAACATGAACCTCGTGGGTACGCGCACCACCTGCGCTTCCCGCATGCTCGAGAACTACCAGAGCGTCTACACCGCCACCTGCGTCCAACGCATGCTCGACGCCGGCTGCCTGCCCATGGGCAAGGCCAACATGGACGAGTTTGCCTTTGGCAGCTCCACCGAGAGCTCGGCGTTCCACCGCACCAACAACCCCTGGGATACCGAGCGCGTGCCCGGCGGCTCCTCGGGCGGCTCCGCTGCCGCCGTCGCCGCGGGCGAGGTCGCGCTCTCGCTGGGCTCGGACACCGGCGGCTCTATTCGCCAACCGGCGGCGCTCTGCGGCGTGGTGGGCTTTAAGCCCACGTATGGCGCCGTGAGCCGTTACGGCGTGGTTGCCTTTGGCTCGTCGCTCGATCAGGTGGGCCCCTTTGGCCGCACGGTCGAGGATGTCGCGCTGGCCATGAACGCGCTTACCGGCGCGGGCCACGATCCGTACGACTGCACGAGCCAGGATTGCGCCGTCGACTTTACCGAGCATCTCAACGACAGCATCGAGGGCAAGCTCGTGGGCATCATCCCCGCGTTTATGGAGGCCGAGGGTCTGACGCCCGAGGTCAAGGCTGCTGTTCAGCGTGCCGCCCAGGAGCTCGAGGCCCAAGGCGCCGAGCTCGTGGAGGTCGACCTGCCGCACCTGGATGCCGCCATCGCCGCCTACTACGTCATCGGCCCGGCCGAGGCGTTCTCCAACCTGGCCCGTTTCGACGGCATTCGCTACGGCTATCAGGAGGAGGGCTGCGCCAACCTGTCCGACCAGAGCTCGCTGTCGCGCGCCCACGGCTTTGGCGCCGAGGCCAAGCGCCGTCAGATGCTCGGCGCCTACCTGCTGAGCTCGGGCGTGTACGACAAGTACTACTACGCCGCGCAAAAGGCCCGTACGCTCATCACGCAGGACTACGACGCCGCGTATGCCAAGGTGGACACCATTCTCATGCCCGCCTCGCCGCGCACGGCTTTTAAGTTTGGCGAGATCAGCGACCCCACGCAGATGTACCTCTCCGACCTGTATACCATTTCGCTCAACATCTGCGGCAACGGTGGCATTTCGGTGCCGCTGGGCCTGGGCGAGGATACTCAGCTGCCCGTTTCTGCCCAGCTGGTGGGACCTGCCTTTAAAGACCGTCAGCTGCTTACGTTTGCCCGCGCCCTGGAGCGCGGCTTTGCCGATGCCGCCACGGGTGCGCCCGCGCTTTCCGTCGCGCCCGATTTTGCCGGGAAGGGAGGCGAGCTGTAATGAAGGAGCTTTCCGAGGTCCTGCAGGATTGGGAGGCCGTGATCGGCCTGGAGATCCACACCGAGCTCACCGCACTCGATACCAAGATGTTCTGCAACTGCAAGCTCAGCCACGATGACGAGCCCAACGCCAACGTGTGCCCGGTGTGCCTGGGCCTGCCCGGTGCCCTGCCGGTGCCCAACAAGCGCGCCATCGAGAGCATCGTCAAGGCTGGTCTCGCCACCAACTGCGAGATTCAACGCCACTCGATGTTCTACCGCAAGCACTACTTCTATCCCGATATGGCCAAGAACTTCCAGACCACGCAGGGTCCGGTCGCCTTTGCCATGTACGGTCACCTGGACCTGGACGTGACCGGTCGCGGTGCCGCCGAGCGCCCCGACTGCGCGTTTGGTGAGGCCGAGGCCCAGAGCCTGGCGAGCGCCTCGGCCAACGCCGAGGGCCTGTCCACGTCCATGACGTCGACCATGCGCGAGGGCAACCAGCGTGCCGGCCATCTGGCCAGCTACGATGCGTCCAACCTGCAGATGCCCGAGCGTCGCGAGGACGGTTCCTACACGGTGCCCATCCGCATCCTGCGCATCCACATGGAGGAGGACGCCGCCAAGATGGTCCACGTGGGCGGCGCCGAGGGCCGCATTACCGCCGCGGCCGAGTCGCTCGTCGACTACAACCGCTGCGGCACGCCTTTGATTGAGCTCGTGACTGAGCCCGATCTGCGCACGCCCGAGGAGGCGCGCCTGTTTATGGAAAAGCTCCGTCGCATTTTTGTGACGCTGGGTATTTCGGACTGCTCCATGGAAAAGGGTTCCATGCGCTGCGACGGCAACGTGTCGCTGCGCCGCCGCGGCGAGACCAAGCTGGGCACCAAGACCGAGCTCAAGAACCTCAACTCGTTTAAGAGCCTGCATGACGGCCTTGCCTACGAGATTTGCCGCCAGGCCGAGGTACTCGAGGAGGGCGGCATCATCTATCAGGAGACCCGCCACTGGGAGCCCAGCCGCAAGCGCACCGTTGTCATGCGTGTGAAGGAGACGGCCGACGACTATCGTCTGTTCCCCGATCCCGACCTGGCGCCGTTCGACCTGGACGACGAGTTCATCGACCGCTGCCGTGGCGAGATTCCCGAGCTGCCCGATGCCAAGCGCGTCCGTTTTGAGGCCGATTTTGGCATTAAGATGGCCGACGCCGAGCAGATTGCCGGCGACCCTGAGTTTGCCGACTTCTTTGAGGCCGCTGCTGCCGGTATGGCTGGCAAGGAGGCCCAGACGGTCGCAAACCTGCTGGTCAACGAGATGATCGCCTACCTTAAGGGCGCGGGCGTGTCGCTCGCCGAGTCCGGTATCGCGCCGGCTCAGGTGGCCGCTCTTGCCAAGCTGCTGGCGACCGATGCCATCAGCTCCAACCAGGCGCACGAGATCTTTGAGGCCATGGCCCAGACTGGCGACGACCCCAACAAGATCGTCGACGAGCGCGGTATGCGTCAGGTGAGCGATGCCGGCGCGCTGCAGCCGATCGTGGACGAGGTGCTGGCAAACTGTGCCGAGCAGGCGCAGCAGTATCGTGACGGCAACCAGAAGGTTATCGGCTTTTTGGTGGGCCAGTGCATGAAGGCGAGCCGCGGCAAGGGCAACCCGAAGCTCTTCAACGAGTTGCTGAGAACGTCGCTCTCGTAAACGGGAACCGAGGGGCCGGGCGCAGGGCCTTGCCTCTCAATTTCGGACAGTCCTGACTCACGACGGAGGCGCCACTGGCGCCTCCTGTTCGTGCGGAACTCATTGAGAGGCAAGGCCCTGCGCCCGGCCCCTCGGTTCCGTAACGACTCGGCCGTTCGGGTCAGGCGGGGCTGAATGGAATAGAGTGAATGGGCGCGCCGTTGGCGCGCCCATTTTTGTGCGGGTGACAAAGGGGCAGCCCTTTGTCACATTGCAAATGGTCTTCCCTGCTTGTGGGACTTATGGGCCGTCCCTTTGTCGCCTCTTTATTGATGCTGGGAGCGCCAGGTGGTGGGGGTGGTGCTGGTGTATTGTCTGAATGCTTGGGCGAAGGCGGCCTGCTGAGGGTAGCCTAGACGCTCTGCCACCTGCGCTATCGTGAGCGCGCTATCGGCCAAAAGGTCCTGTGCTCGCTCCATACGGCGTCTGCGAATGTAGGCGCCCAGGGACTCGTCAGTTTGGGCCTTAAAGGTGGCGCATAGCTTGGAGCGGCTTGTGTAGAGCCTCTCGGCCACCTCGTTGATACCCACACGCCTGCCTTTGTCGAGCGCGCGCTCAATCATTGCCGTTGCTTCTTCGGCAATGGTCACGCTGGCGCGTGTGTCTGCCGCCTGCCGCGCCTGCTTGTGGGCCGCGCGCGAACAGGCGAGCTCCGCGACCATGGTCTCCACGATGCCCTGCATATAGACGTGTCCGCCTGCGGTGCGGGCGCGGTCCTCGTTAATCCTGCGCAACGTGTGGCAGATGGCAGACGTCGCCTCCTCGTGCCATGGCTCGGCAAACGCCTCAAAGACCCCCGCGAACTCGGTAGGATAGCAATGCTCCAGCTCGTCAAAATACCCGGGCAAAAAGAGCACCGAGCGTGAGTGATAGAGTTGCCCTGCAAACAGCGGGCTTAGCTCCTCGCCGCAGCTATCTTGGATAAAGCTGCAGACTGCGCTGTTCGGCCACGGCCCGCGCAGCGGCTTGAGGTTCGCAGGCGTTATGCCGGCTTCGGGCATACACATGAGCGTGGGCGCGCTGACCTCGCTCACGCACGCGTACGGTTCGGGCGTGTATTCGGCTAGGTGCATGTTGTGCATCGGGGTAATGAAATGCTCCATGACGATGCAGGTGGGGGAGGGGGGCATGATCCATGCGCGTCCGTGCGCCCGATCGTTTGCCACCTCACCGGTAAAGACGGCGCCCTTGCCGGAGAACTCCAAGCCAAACTGCTCAAACTGCGGTGCGTAGAGCTCGGTTATATCGGTTGTCGCCCGCCGCATTTTCAAAAGCGTCCCCTTCATTTGCGAAAACGTCCACGCCTGGCCCAATTGTGTGCCTTGGCTAACACGCCCATGATAAGTTTCTTACGGTTAACTCTCAAGCCGTTAGAAAGGAATCTCATGGCAAAGGGATCAAAAAAGGAAGGTGGCGGCATCGGCGAGCTGCTTGCATATGCCGGTGAACGTAAATTCCTAACGTATTTGGGCATGGCCCTCTCGGCGCTCTCGCAGCTGCTGAGCTTTGGCCCGTACGCGTGCATCTGGCTTGTTGCGCGAGATCTTATCGCCGTGGCGCCCAACTGGAGCGAGGCCGCCAATATCGCGATGTATGGTTGGTGGGCTGTGGGCTTTGCCCTGGCGAGCATTGTGGTCTATTTTGTGGGACTCATGTGCACGCACCTGTCCGCGTTTCGCTGCGCATCCAATATCCGCAAGACCACGAGTGAGCATCTGCTCAAGTTGCCGCTCGGCTACTTTGACACGCACGCCACCGGTGAGCTGCGCCGTATCGTAGACGGATGCGCTGCCTCCACCGAGACGCTGCTCGCACACATGCTGCCCGATATCGCCGGCGCCACCGCCATGGTCGTGGGCCTGCTCGTGCTGCTTTTCGCCCTCGATTGGCGTTTGGGTGCGGCATGCCTAATCTCGGTCGTCGTTTCGTTTTGCGCCATGGCCACCATGATGAGCGGCAAGGGCGCCGAGTTTATGAAGGCTTACATGGGCGCGCTGGTCAAGATGAACAAGACCGGCACCGAATACGTACGCGGCATCCCCGTGGTCAAGGTCTTCCAGCAGACGGTCTACTCCTTTAAGGCGTTTCACGATGCGATCGCCGAATACGCCGACATGGCGCAAAGCTATGCGGGCACGTTCTGCCGAGGCCCGCAGGTGCTCAACCTTACCGCGCTCAATGGCCTCGTGGCATTTCTTTTGCCCGTGGCGTTGCTGTTGGCGCCGGGCGAGACGGACTTCGCGCACTTTATGGTCAACTTCACGTTTTACGCGATCTTTTCGGCCGTGGTGCCGACGGCCATGACCAAGCTCATGTTTGTGGGCGAGGCGTCTCAGATGAGTGCCGATTCGCTGGCGCGCATCCGAAGCGTTATGGATTCCAAGCAGCTCTCCGTGCCTGCCCAGCCCAAGCACCCTATCGGCAGCGATGTGCGCTTTGAGGATGTAAGCTTTACCTACGAGGGTGCCGAAGCGCCTGCCGTCGATCATGTGAGCTTTAGCGTTTCCGCGGGTAGCACCCTCGCCCTGGTGGGTCCCTCGGGCGGCGGTAAGTCAACCTGTGCCAGCCTGATCCCGCGTTTTTGGGATGTTTCTTCGGGTCGAGTGCTCGTAGGCGGTGTGGACGTTCGCGACATGGACCCGCACGAGCTTATGGACCAGGTTGCCTTCGTGTTCCAGACCAACCAGCTGTTCCGGCAAACACTTGCCGATAACGTGCGTGCCTCCAAGCCCACGGCCACTGACGACGAAGTGCGTGCGGCCCTCTCCGCAGCTCAGTGCGACGACATTGTGGCCAAGCTCCCGCAGGGTATTAACACCATGCTCGGTGCTGGAGGGGCATATCTTTCGGGCGGCGAGGTGCAGCGCGTAGCACTCGCCCGCGCGATCCTTAAAGACGCGCCTATCGTGGTGCTCGATGAGGCCACGGCGTTTGCCGACCCCGAGAACGAGGCGCTCATCCAGCGTGCCTTTAGCAAGCTGGCGGCGGGTCGCACAGTCATTATGATCGCGCACCGGCTTTCGACCGTGGTGGGGGCCGACAAGATCGTGGTGCTCAACCAAGGTAGCGTGCAGGAGACTGGCACCCATGCCGAGCTGCTGTCCCAAAACGGTCTATACGCCAAGATGTGGGCCGAATACGAACAGGCCGCGAGCTGGAAGATCGCTGCTGCCGCGGATGCCGCCGTCACGAAGGGAGGCGAGGCCTAAATGTTCGCCTCATTCCAAAAGAAGTACTTCCTATCCGATAAAGGCGTCGCCGGCGTAAAACGCGGCATTTTCTGGACCGCGCTCACCAATCTCATTACCATGGCCGGCATGGGCTTATTGTTCCTGGTCATGGCCGGTTTTGTCGAACATCTCGCCACCGGTGCCGACCTGCCGGATGTCCTGCCGATTGTGGGCGGCCTCCTGGTCTTTTTCGTGTTGCTCTTTGCCTCTAACTGGCAGCAGTATTACTACACCTACTGCATCTTTTACGAGGAGTGCGGCAAGCAGCGTATGGAGATTGCCGAGCGCTTGCGCAAACTGCCGCTGTCGTTTTTTGGTCGTCGTGATCTGGCCGATTTAACCGAGACCATCATGGGTGACGTCCAGGCCATGGAGCACGCCTACAGCCACGTGCTGGGAGAGCTTTGGGGTGCCATCATCGCAAGCGTCATTGTGTTCGTGGCGTCGCTGTTCTTTTGCTGGCAGCTGGCGATTGCGGCGTTTTGGAGCGTTCCCGTGGCCTTTGCCGTGCTGTATCTGACGCGCGGCCCCATGATCCCGGTGTTCGACCATGTGCGTGCCGAGAAGGTCAAGGTTACCGAGGCGATCCAGGAGACGCTCGACTGCGTGCGCGAGATCCGCGCCACCAACCAGGAGGCTCATTATCTTGAGGGGCTCAACGCCGTGATCGATGCCGAGGAGCGCGAGACCACCAAAGGCGAGCTCGCCAATGGGCTTTTGGTCAACTCCGCCTTTGCCATCCTGCGCCTGGGGATTGCCACCACGTTGGTCACGGGCGCTGCGATGGTCGCCTCCGGCCAGGTCGACTTTTTGATGATGTTTGCCTTCCTGCTTATGGTGAGCCGCATCTATGCGCCCTTTGATCAGGCGCTGATGCTGATGTCCGAGCTGTTTGCCGCCGAGTCGTCGGCCAAGCGCATGCGTTCCATCATGGAAGAGCACGTGGCGCGGGGCAGCGAGCAGTTTGAGCCCGTAGGCCACGATGTGGTGTTCGATCACGTGGCATTTGGCTATGGTGCGGGCGAGGACGGCCGCGCCGGCGAGAAAGTTCTTACCGATGTGAGCTTTACCGCCAAGGAAGGCGAGGTCACGGCACTGGTCGGTCCTTCGGGCTCCGGTAAGTCCACGGTGAGCCGCCTGGCCGCGCGCTTTTGGGACGCCACCGAAGGCACGGTCACCGTGGGTGGCGTGGATGTTGCGAGCGTGGACCCCGAGGTGCTGCTGCGCGACTACGCCATTGTGTTTCAAGACGTGCTGCTCTTTGACGACACGGTTATGGGAAACATCCGCCTCGGGCGTCGCGATGCCACCGATGAGGAAGTGCTTGCTGCCGCGCGTGCCGCCAACTGCGACGAGTTTGTGAGCCGCATGCCGCAGGGCTATGACACTATGATTGGCGAGAACGGCTCCAAGCTGTCCGGCGGCGAGCGCCAGCGCATCTCTATCGCCCGTGCGCTGCTCAAAGACGCGCCTATCGTGCTGTTGGACGAGGCGACGGCGAGCTTGGATGTGGAGAACGAGACCGTGGTTCAGCAGGCGCTCTCCCGTCTGCTTGCAGGTAAGACGGTTATCGTTATTGCCCACCGTATGCGTACGGTGGAAAATGCCGACAAAATCGTTGTACTCAAGGATGGTGTGGTTGCCGAGCAGGGCACTCCGGCGCAGCTCAAGGCGGCAGGTGGAGAATTCGCCCGCATGGTGGCGCTGCAAAAGGAAGCAGCTACCTGGCAGTTGTAAGAAGGGGCAAAGGGACAGTCCCTTTCTCACATTGACAATCGGTTACTCCGCATCGTTAATTTTCAAAAGGTTAGCCATGGCTGACCTAGATAGTTAGATAAAATTGAGTTATTTCAAAAGCGTGCTCGAGCAAACTTGTTTACTCGGGTGCTGAAGCACCATGCCGCGTCCAATGCGGCAAAAGGGAGAAGCAACATGAAGAAGTCGACGTTCAATACCCTGCTTGTCGGTGGCGGTTTTCTGCTTGGCACGGCCGGCATCAAGCTGCTTACCAGCGCTCCGGTCAAGAATGCCTGCGTGCAGGGTATCGCGTGCGGCATGCGCATCAAGAACGGCTACCAGGACATGGTCGAGCAGGCCAAGGCTAATGTCGACGACATGGTTGCCGAGGCTGCTTACATCACCCAGAGCGAGGCCGCTGCTGACGAGGCAGCCGAGTAACGCTCCCAGGCACAAACTATGAGATTCTCGATTATCAGCGAGATCCCCGGCAGGACCCGTCTTCAATTGGCGGGTCCTGTGCCAGAGAGCGATCTCGATGCACTTCTTAAGCTCAGCGGCGATATCGACGGCGTGCACAAGGTGCGCGTATATGGCCGTATTGGCCAGATGGCGCTCGAATACGACGAGCCACGTCGCGCGAGCGTGCTCGACGCCTTGGGCGCACTCGATGCTCAAGCTATCGCTGATGCCAAGTCGGGCTATGTGATGCAGCTTGAGCCGCGCAAGCACAAACTCGTTATGGACCTGGCGACACTCGTCGGCGCCCACTACGCGCGCCGCTGGTTCTTGCCGACGCCTCTGCGTGCGGTGTTTGTCGTGGCCGGTTACATGGCATTTTTGCGCGCTGCCCTTCATGAGCTGGCGCAGCCGCGCCTGACCGTTCCCGTGCTCGACGCTTCGGCCATCGGTATCTCGTTTGTCAAACGTGATGTCGATACCGCGGGCCAGACGATGTTCCTGCTCAATGTGGGCGAATTGCTCGAGGACTACACACGCGCCATGAGCGAAAACGAGCTCATCAACTCGCTGCTCGACGTGCCTGATAAGGCACAAAAAGTGGTCGGCGACACCGAGGTGAGCGTTGCCGCCACCGAGCTTGAGCCCGGCGATCTGGTCGCCGTGCGCACTGGCATGTCCATTTGCATCGACGGTGTTGTCGAGCAGGGGAGCGCTATGGTCAACCAGGCGACCCTGACCGGCGAGCCGCTGGCCGTTGAGCGCAGCGTGGGCGACGACGTGTTCGCCGGTACCGTCGTGGAAGACGGCAGCATCTTGGTGCGCGTGCGCGCCAACACGGCGCAGACCAAACTGCGCTCGATCGTCTCGCTCGTGCAGACGGCCGACTCGCTCAAATCCGAGGGCCAGTCGCATATGGAGGACCTCGCCAACAAGATCGTCCCGTGGAACTTCCTGCTCGCGGGCCTGGTTGCGCTCACCACGCGCAGCCTTATCAAGACCTCGGCGGCGCTGATGGTCGACTACTCGTGCGCACTCAAGCTCACGGGTTCCGTCGCCGTCATGACCGCTATGAGCGATGCTGCCAAGATGGGCGTCATGGTCAAGGGCGCAAAGTACTTTGAGTCGTTTGCCAAGGCCGACACCATTGTGTTTGATAAGACTGGCACGCTCACCGAGGCGCAGCCGCGCCTGGCTTGCGTGCTGACGACCGACGGCTGGAGCGAGGACGAGGTCCTGCGCCTTTCTGCCTGCCTGGAGGAGCATTTCCCGCATCCGGTGGCGCGTGCCGTGGTCAACGCCGCCCGCGAGCGCGGGCTCGAGCACCGCGAGCGCCATGCTGCGGTCGAGTACATCGTGGCGCATGGTATTGCTTCGTCCATCGAAGGGCGTCGCGCGATTATCGGCTCGGCACACTTTGTGTTTGAGGACGAGAGCGCGCAGCTCGATTCTGACATTAAGGAGCGCATTGAGTCCCAGATGCAGGGCCTGTCGCCGCTGTATCTGGCGGTCGATGGAAAGGTCGTCGGCGTGCTCGGCATCGAGGATCCGCTCAAGGCCGGGGTCCGTGAGGCCATCGCCGACCTGCACGCGTTGGGCGTTAAGCATGTCGTTATGCTCACGGGCGACTCGGAGCGCACGGCCGAGCGCATTGCTCGCGAGGCGGGGGTCGACGAGTTTAAGGCCGAGCTGCTGCCCGAGGACAAGTACGCGTATGTGGAGCGCATTAAGGGCGAGGGGCGCCACGTTGCCATGGTGGGCGACGGTGTCAACGATTCGCCGGCGCTCGGTTTGGCCGACGTGGGCTTGGCGATGGGTGGCGGAAGCGACATCGCCAAGGAGGTTGCCGACATCATCCTGACCGATACGGATCTTGCCGCGATCGTGCGCCTGCGCCGCATGAGTCAGGGCCTCGTTGATCGTCTGACGAGCTCCTACTCTAAGGTGATGCTCACCAACTCAGCGCTCCTGGCGCTGGGCATTACCGGCGCGATTACCCCGCAAGCGTCGTCGCTGCTGCACAACGGCTCGACGATTGCCTACAGCCTGGGCAACGCAAAGGCGTACCTGCGTTAGCAGACGTGTTCGCCCACGTTATCTGGCCTGCGCCCAGACGGCATCGGTGTCGTCTGGGCGCAGGCCTTTTGCGTTTGACCATGTGCTAGCTTCTCTATATAGTGTGGCTAGCAGAGCTAGCAATTGAAGGGAGCGGGATCGACGTGGGTGCTGTTAGCGGCATGGCGCAGGTGAATGTTCGCGTAGATCGCCAGGTCAAGAATCGTGCCGAGGAGGTGCTGCGGCTTTCGGGCGGGTCACTGCCCGAGCTCATCAAAAAGGTGGTGGCCAAGGTCGCGCAGGGTGGCGGGCAGTGCGAGGAAGTGCTTGCGGCCGTCGACGACCGGCGGCAGACCGTCGCGCCCGATACTCCGTTCGCCGCATCATGGGCGGCGGCAGATCAGCTTTACGCGGACCTGGGCATCGCTACGTCGCCCGTATCCGACGATCGCGGTTGGGAAACAATCTATTCCGAAGCCATGGACGAGCGCTATCGCCAAAAGGGGATGATCCTGTGAGCGAGGCTCCCCTCAAAATAATGGTGGATGCCAACGTATGGGTTGATTCGTTTTGCGCCGACCATGCTGAGTCGCTTGCCGCACGCGCGTTAATTGGGCAGGCGACGGAGGCGGGGGCATTGCTGTTCTTTCCGGTGCATATCGCCAAGGACGTACTGTATGTTGTACAGCACGAACTGAAGCGCAGCGTTCTTGCCAGCGGGGGAGCGCTCGGCGAGGCTTCTGCCCGCGCGATTGGCGATGCGGCGCTGGCGTTTGTTCGGAACATGACCGAAAACGCCACGGCCGTGGGTGCAGATGCGTCGGACCTTTGGCTGGCCGACAAATACTTAGCGCTCCATCGCGATTACGAGGACAACTTGGTACTCGCCGCATGCAAACGCGCCCAGGTTGATTACTTGGTGACCAACGATCGAAAACTGCTCGAACATGCCAATCTTGCAGCAAAGACACCTCGTCAAATGATGCCGATTCTTGCTTTGGCCAAACGCGGCGGCACGGCTATCGGTTGACGCGAGCTGTTCGCGGGCCCCTTGGACGACGATGCGCCAAGGGGCCCGCGTCTGCTATTTACAAAAGCTCGGCCTTGATGGTGGGACTTTCTGCGAGCTGCTCGGCTGCCTTTTCGTTGGAGCTGTCGAGTGCTGCCAGACTGCGGTAGACCCACTCGTTGACCTGGGTGTTCTTGACGCCTGCGGTCTGCATAAGGGCGCCTACCTCGCGGATTGCTGCGAACAGATCGGCCTTGGGACCCGCGAGCTCGACCTCGATACCGTGGTAGGCGGCCACGCCGCGGTTCTCACTCACGTGGTCGATAAAGCCCTCGACGGTCTCAAGCTGCTGAGTGAGAGCTGCATCATCGTCAACGTCCAGCGCGACGAGTGCGTTCGATACCGTGAGGGCGGGATGTCCGCAGGGGACAAAGCCCTCGATGACATCCATAGCTTCGGTAATGGTTGAGCCCAGGCCTGCGAGGGCATTGACGAGTTGCTGCTTGGTATCCATAACGGTCCTTTCGACGGGTCAATTTTGCTTGGCGAAAATATACGTGACGCGATCGGTAACAAAAGTGCGAAGTGCGGCGCACATTGAGGTCTTCACAGCTCGTGCATAGAACAGCTGTCCGCTTTCAGAACGTGGTAAGATAACACTCCACAAGCGGGGCTCGCCCCGTATGTTCCTTGAAAAGTCGACGGTTATCGGGTGTTTGCAGGCCCGATACCATCCAGACTTTCCCAACATTCGGGGGCGACTGGTTTCGACACGATAGCTCTGAGAGAGGAAGCAAGCCGAGGTCTCCTCGCCTCGTTAAACAGGGGTACCGTCAAATTGAATTGACAACAACTCTTCTTTTGAGCCTATGGCTCTCGCTGCTTAGTTTATAGCGGCGCGTCAACCCGGTGATTTCCCCGACACCGGCGCGACGTCATTTTAGGGGAATGCTCCTGCGCACGTAATCGGTATGGCGCAGGCTAAGACCGAACCGGTTAGGACGCCGCGAGCGTGTCACTGCGCGCAAAGCGTCCGAGACAAAACCAGCGACTGAGCTTGGAGATGCCAATCAGGGGGCTTTCGTGGACCGGAGTTCGATTCTCCGCGCCTCCACCATACGTAACAGGCAGGTAGAGAAGTGTCTCTACCTGCCTTTTTATTACATATGGATACCGCGGAGAATCGAACTCTATGCAGGGCGCGGGCGTTAAGCAAACGCGAAGCGTTTGTAGCCCGCGGGCGAGGGCGGCGGCAGCCGGCCGAAGCCGGCGCGGATTTGCGAAGCAAATACGCGGATTCTCCGCGCAAACTATCAGCCCAATATGGATGCGATGTTATCGAATCTCAGCCGGCCATGCGCCGCATCAACGGAACCCCAAACCCGCGGAGAATCGAACTCTGTGCAGGGCGCGGGCGTTAAGCAAACGCTACGGCAACGTAGGGTGGGACGCGCTTTCCTAACGGCGGCCCAGGCGGAAAATCCATCCCGGAATCCGCGCTCAGAACGGGACACGCTTTCCCAACGGCGGTCCAAGCGGAAAGTTCATCCCGGAATCCCGCCTCAAACTGGGACACGCTTTCCGCTCCATATTCTCAACTCCAAAACCTATGCGCCCTCCATTCCAAAACTGGGTAGAAGAAAGCCAAAACGCAATCGCAGGAGGTCAATATGACTGCAGAAGATAAGGCAAAGAACGCCGGCAAGGTCGCGCTCGTTTTGGAGGGCGGCAGCTTCCGCGGGCAATTTACCGCAGGCGTACTCGACGTTCTCATGGAGGCCGGCGTCGAGATTCCGGCGGTATATGGCGTATCGGCCGGCGCCCTCAACGGCGTGAACTACAAGTCGCATCAGATCGGCCGTGCCAACCGCATCAACCTGGCTTTCTGCAATGACAACCGCTTCATGGGCGCCGCATCGTTTGCGTCCACGGGCTCCATCGTGGGTTACGATTTTATCTTCAACGATGTCCAGGACCGCCTGGATCCCTTTGACAACGAAGCGTTCGACGCGAGCCCCACCAAGATGTACGCCGTCGCGACGGACATGCTCTTTGGAACCGCTGCATACCTGCCGGTCAAAAGCGCCGTGCTCGACCTCGATGCCGTGCGCGCCTCGACGTCGCTGCCGCTGGTGACGCCGCCGGTCGAGATCGATGGGCACAAATACGTCGACGGCGGCGTAGCCGATTCGGTCCCCATCGAGCACGTGCTGGAGGAGGCCGGCTTCGACCGTGCAGTCGTCATTGTCACGCAGGATCGCTCGTACGAGAAAAAGCCCTACGAGTTTATGCCCGCCGCACGCGCTCGCTATGCCGACTACCCCTACCTGCTTGAGGCTATCGAGACGCGCCACGACCGCTATAACATCCAGCGCATGCATCTGTGGAAGTATGAGCGCGAGGGCCGCGCGCTGGTCGTTGCTCCACAAAAGCCGGTCGAGGTCGGTCACGTTGAGCATGATCCGGCAAAGCTCCTCGACCTGTATATTCAGGGCCGCCAGGAGGCAAAGCGCCTACTGAGTGATATCGAGGCATTTGTCGAGCGCTAGTGTCGCGACGTCATGACCCATGGATGACATGTGCAGAAACTCTGGTCGGAGCCAAAATACCTGTTGACTCGTACGGCGAGCGGGGTAATATGGACGGGTTACTTGCAGAGCCCCGTGAATCTCTGTAACAACACGTACTGTACATGGAGGAGTCTAAGTGATTTCGAAATCGACTCACTACGCCAAGCAGGGCGAGGTCCAGCGCAACTGGGTTCTCGTCGACGCCGATGGTGCTGTCCTGGGCCGTCTTGCCACCCAGATCGCAATGATCCTGCGCGGTAAGAACAAGCCCCAGTTCACGCCCAACAGCGACTGCGGCGACTTCGTTGTCGTCATCAACGCCGATAAGGTCCAGCTTACCGGTAACAAGGCCGACACGAAGACCTATTATCGCCACAGCGGCTACAACGGCGGCCTCAAGGCTGAGAGCTTCCGCCAGGCTATGGAGAAGCACCCGGAGAAGGTCATCGAGCGCGCCGTTCGCGGTATGCTGCCCAAGACCACCCTCGGCCGTGCCCAGATGACCAAGCTTAAGGTCTACGCTGGTGCCGAGCATCCGCATGCTGCCCAGAACCCCACGAAGATTGAGCTGGAGGCTTAAAGATGGCTGAGAACACCGTTGTCTACCAGGGTACCGGCCGTCGTAAGAACGCCGTCGCCCGCGTCCGTCTCGTCCCCGGCACCGGCAAGGTGACCATCAACAAGCGTGACGCCGAGCAGTATTTCGGCCGTCATCAGCTCGTTGAGAACGCCCTTGCTCCCTTCAAGGTGACCGACACCGCCGGTCAGTTCGACGTTATCGCTCTGTGCGATGGCGGCGGCATCTCCGGTCAGTCCGGCGCTCTGCGTCTGGGCATCGCTCGCGCTCTTCTGAACGCTGGCGACTACCGTGCTGACCTCAAGAAGGCCGGTTTCCTTACGCGCGATGCTCGCGTGGTCGAGCGCAAGAAGTACGGCCTCAAGAAGGCCCGCCGCGCTCCCCAGTTCTCCAAGCGCTAAGGTTTTATCTCCTTTCGAGATACAATGTACAAGCGGGGCCTGCCGATTCCTCGGCGGGTCCCGCTTTTCTTTTTCGACTAGGGCGGGCGGTTGCATATCGCCTGCTAGGGAAGGAGCGATCCTATGCCCCAGAACATCTTCGGTACCGACGGCGTCCGTGGCGTCGCCAATGCCGACCTCTCGTGCGACCTCGCGTTTCGCCTGGGCCGCGCGGCGACCAAGTTCCTTGGTCCGGATATCTGCGTCGGCCGCGACACGCGTCTTTCGGGCACCATGCTCGAGAGTGCTCTGACCGCCGGTATCATGGCCGAGGGCGGCCGTCCGCACTGCTGCGGCGTTATCCCTACGCCGGCCGTGGCACTGCTCACCGTTCAAAATGAGCTCGACGGCGGCATCGTCATCTCCGCTTCGCATAATCCGCCGGAGTTCAACGGCATCAAGTTCTTTAGCCGCAAGGGCATGAAGCTTCCCGATGCTGTCGAGGAAGAGATCAGCGCCTGGGTCATGTCCGAGGAGGCCATGGCTGCCGACACGCTGCCGACCGGCGCCGGTGTGGGTCACATCATCAAGATGAAAGACGCCCGCAAGGCCTATGTCGATCATGCCATCAGCACGCTCGACGGCCTTAAGCTCGATGGCCTGGTTGTTGCCGTCGACTGCGGCCACGGTGCTTCCTGCCAGACCACGCCCGCTGCGCTGCAGCGCCTGGGCGCCACGGTCCATGCCATCAACACCGATTACTGCGGCACCGACATTAACGTTGAGTGCGGCTCCACTCACCTTGAGCCCCTGCGCGAGCTCGTGCTGCGCACCCACGCCGATATCGGCCTGGCCCACGACGGCGACGCCGACCGCGTGCTGTTCGTCGACGGCGAGGGCAATGAGATCGACGGTGACTACATCCTGGCTATCTGCGGTTCTGACCTCGCCGCCCGCGGCAAGCTCGCCAACTCCGAGATCGTCTCGACCGTCATGTGCAACCTTGGCTTCTCCATCGCTATGAAGGAGCAGGGCTTCGAGATGGTTCAGACCGCCGTGGGTGACCGCTACGTTTTGGAGCGCATGCTCGCGGATGGCGCCGTCATCGGCGGCGAACAGTCCGGCCACATCATCTTCCTGGAGCACAACACCACCGGTGACGGCCTGGTGACGGCTCTGCAGCTGCTGGCCGTGCTCAAGCGCACCGGTCGTACCCTCACCGATCTTGCCGGCATCATGAAGAAGTACCCGCAGGTACTCGTCAACGTGCATTCCGACAACAAGGCCGGCCTGGACGATTGCCAGCCCATTTGGGACGCCGTCGCTGCCGCCGAGAAGGAGCTTGACGGCCGCGGCCGCATTCTGGTGCGCCCGAGCGGTACCGAGCCGCTGGTCCGCGTTATGGCCGAGGCCGAGACGCACGAGCTGACCCAGCGTGTTGTCGACGACATCGTCGAGGTTGTCAAGCGCGAACTTCCCTAATGGTCAAAAACGGGTGCCAAGTGGTAAACTGTTAAAGCTATTTTGATTGATTGGTATGTCCGAGGGGGAGCATGTTCACTAAAGTCCTAAGGTCTTTTGGTATGCGTGGACGAGTTCTTACGCTGGATGCTCCCATCTCGGGCGACGTCATTCCGTTGTCCGAGGTCAATGACCAGACATTTGCTACCGGCCTTTTGGGCCAGGGCGTGGCGATTCAGCCTACCGGCACGCGTGTGATTGCGCCGGCAGACGCCAAGGTCGAGGCCATTTTTCCCACGGGTCACGCCGTTGCGCTCAACACGGTCGATGGCCTAGACGTGCTCATCCACGTTGGTTTGGACACTGTTCAGCTTGAGGGCAAGCATTTTAGCGTGCATGCACAGGTGGGCGATGTCGTCCATAAGGGCGACGTGCTCATCGAGTTCGATCGCGAGGCAATTGCTGCCGAGGGCTACGATGTGACGGTTCCCATCTTGGTGTGCAACTCCGTTGAGTTCTCGAGTATCAAGGGCTCCGTTGGCGTGCATGTCGAAGAGATGGACCAGCTCATCGTTGCTCGGGAGCGCTAGCAAGTGCACGTGGCCATTAGCCTACAATTCAAACACGTTTATGGAGGGCGCCCTTGAAAGAGGGCGCCCTCCGTGGCAAGATGGGATTTGTCCGAAGCTAAACGGCTTTGGGTCACCGTGGACGGGCAGGGGCCTCGACGCGGCTAGACACGAGACACATACATTACGCGACCTCGCCCTGGTGGCCGCACACGTTGGTTGCGGCCGACGCGGGCCGCGGGCAAGTGCTTGTAAGGGGAGCCTTGCCTCTCTTGTACGAGAAAGGACGCGTAATGAAGATCATTAAAGCTAAAGACTACGAGGATATGAGCCGCAAGGCCGCCAATATTATCTCGGCGCAGGTTATCCTCAAGCCCGATTGCGTGCTGGGTCTTGCCACCGGCTCCACCCCGATCGGTGCCTACAAGCAGCTCGCTGCTTGGTACGAGAAGGGCGACGTCGACTTTGCCGAGGTCAGCACCTACAACCTGGACGAGTATCGCGGCCTTTCGCACGACGATCCCCAGAGCTATCACTACTTCATGCGTGAGAACTTCTTCGATCACATCAACATCGACCTGAACAACACGCATGTGCCCGACGGTTCCAACCCCGACGCCGCCGCTGCCTGCTCTGAGTACGACAAGATCGTCGCCGCCGCCGGTTACCCGGATCTGCAGCTGCTCGGCATTGGCAACAACGGCCACATCGGTTTCAACGAGCCCGATGACCACTTCTCCAAGGGCACGCACTGCGTCGACCTCACCGAGAGCACCATTCAGGCCAACAGCCGCCTGTTCGACAGCATCGACGATGTTCCCCGTCAGGCCTACACCATGGGTACCCAGACCATCATGTATGCCCGCATGATCCTAGTCGTCGCCAACGGCGAGGCCAAGGCTCAGGCCGTGCATGACATGTGCTATGGTCCGGTTACGCCCGCGTGCCCGGCTTCGATCCTGCAGCTGCACACCAACTGCGTTGTCGTTGCCGACGAGGCCGCCCTTTCGCTCTGCGAGTAGCGCGAATCCTGCATCTCGACATAGCCTTGCCTAAGGCCTCCGCTTTGCGGGGGCCTTTTTGTTCAAGACTTTAGTCTGCTGGCCGCGCAGCGGCCAGCTTTGAACCACCCGC
>DXZQ01000021.1 GCA_019419585.1 Collinsella sp.
GGCGTAATAGAGCGTCATGCCGACCTTGAGCCAGGCGGCATGGCCCGAAAGCTCGTGGGCGAGCTCGAGCGCGCGCTCACGGTCGCAGTCGAGGGCGACGATAACACGGTCGCGGGCATCATTCTCTAGCATTCGAAAGCACCCACCAGCTCGTTGATGTCCTTTACGCCCTGGGACTCGGCCCAGGCCTCGAGCTCATGCGCGATCTTAAGCGAAGCGCACGGATCGACGAAGTTGGCCATGCCGACCGACACGCAGGTGGCGCCGGCCAGGATAAACTCAGCCGCATCCTCGCCAGTCATGACACCGCCGACACCGTTGATGGGGATATCGACGGCCTGGGCAACCTCCCAGACCATGCGCACGGCGATGTGGTGGCACAGCGGGCCCGAAAGGCCGCCCTTGGGCTTGGCCACGCGGGACTTGCGGGTATGGACGTCGATGGCCATGCCCTGGATGGAGTTGATGACCGAAAGGCCGTCGGCGCCGGCAGCCTCGAGGGCCTTGGCGATCTCGGCGACGTTGACCGGCGCCATCTTCACGAACAGCGGCTTATCGGTCACCTTGCGGCAAGCAGCCATAACGGAAGAGGCGCCCTCGGGCGTGGAGCCCATGGCGGCACCGCCGGCGGCGATATTAGGGCAGCTCACGTTGATCTCGTAGCCGGCAGCCCAGGGGCACAGCTCGACATACATCTCGAGTGCGCGGACAAACTCGTCAACGGAGTGCCCGGCAACCTGGCAAATGACCTGGCAACCGTCCTTGGACAGCTGCTCGAGCCACGGGCCGGACTCACGGGCAAAGGCGGCGACACCGGGGTTCTGCAGTCCCACGGAGTTGATCATACCGCCAGGAATCTCGGCCATGCGAGGCGCAGGGTTGCCCGGCCAGGGCTCGGCGGCACAGCCCTTGGTGGTAATGGCGCCCAGCTGGGAAACATCGAAGAAATTCTGGAACTGCCAACCGTAGCCGAAGGTACCGGCTGCGGTGTTGATGGGGTTCTGCATCTTGACGCCGCCGAAATCGACGGCCATGTTCACGGTACCCACTAGAAGACCACCACCTTGGAAGCATCGAACACGGGGCCGCACATGCAGGCGCCCTTCATACCGTCGACCGTCTCGACATTGCAGGTGTTGCAGGCGCCAAAGCCGCAGCTCATCATGCGCTCGAGCGACACCTCGCAGTACGCACCGGCCTCAGCGGCAGCGGCGGCGACTTTCTTCATCATGACGGCGGGGCCGCAGCTGGCCACGTAGTCGTAGCCGCCCTCGCCAAGCAGTTCTGCGGCAGGATCGGTGCAAAAACCGTGCGTGCCGAGCGAACCGTCGTCGGTGCACACGTTAACCGTGGCGCCCAGCGCGCGGAACTCATCGACACCCACGACTTTGGAAGCGGTGCCAAAGCCCAGGCACACGTCCACATCAACACCCTGCTCGGCAAGCATGCCGGCAAGACACAGCACAGGCGGAACGCCGATGCCACCGGCGACGAGCAGTGCCTTCCTGGTGCCCTCGGGTACCATCCAGCCACGGCCACCGGGGCCCAACAGGTTAGAGGTGGAGCCAGGGCCCATCTGGGACAAACGGCGGGTATCGTCGCCCACGACGGCGTACCACAGCTCGACGGTGCCGGCCTCGGCGTCGGCGCGGTAGAAACTCAAGGGCACACGAAGCAGAGAAGACGCATCGCCGGGGACGGCGATGTTCACAAACTGACCGGGCTTGAGCGCACTTGCAAGCTTGGGGGCCGAGATTACGAGCGAGAAGATGCCGTCGGCGATCTCCTGGTTCGAGACGACCTCGAAGTCGTGCATGCGTGCAGTGGAAGGTGTGGGCATAGACGCTCCAATCCCCCATGCGGTTGCATGGTTCAGGCGAACAGAAAGCGCGGCACCGCAAGGGCGCCGCGCACAAAAGCGATAAGGCTATGCTAGCAGATGCAGCCGTCGGCAAGCGTCTGCTTGCCGCCGACAAACACATCGGTGGCACGACCGGTAAGCGTGCGGCCGGCAAAACCGGAGTTCTCGGCGCGCGACTCGTAACCGTCCTCGCCAACCGTCCAGGTTGCGGACGCGTCGAACACGGTCAGGTCGGCAACGGAGCCCGCCTTGACCTGAACCTGGTCGAGGCCCAGGATCTCACGCGGCTTGATGGCCATGAGCTCGACCATGCGGCCCATGCTCATCTTGCCCGTGTTGACCAGCTCGGTGAGCACAAGCGACAGCGAGGTCTCGAGGCCGATCATGCCAAAGGGCGCAAGCTCGAACTCGCGGGCCTTCTCCCACGGAGTGTGGGGAGCGTGATCGGTGACGATAGCGTCGACGGTACCGTCGATGACACCCTGACGGATAGCCTCGGCGTCCTCCTCGGTACGCAGCGGCGGATTGACCTTGAGCGAAGTGTTGTAGGTCTCGTCCAGGTCGTTCTCGGTCAGGAACATGTGGTGCGGGGTGGCCTCGCAAGTAACCTGAACGCCAGCGGCCTTACCGGCACGCACGATCTCCAAGCCATGGGCGGTGGAGATGTGCTGGATGTGCAGCTTGGCACCGGTCAGCTTGGCGATCTCGATGTCGCGAGCAATCTGGAGCTCCTCGCCGGCAGCCGGCCAGCCCTCGAGGGCCAGACGAGTCGAGACCTTGCCCTCGTTGATCTGGCCGTGGCCGACCAAATCCTCGTCCTGGCAGTGGCTCATAAAGACCTTGCCGAACATTTTGCCGTAGTCCATGCAGCGACGGAGCATGCCCGCGCCCTGCACGCCGCGACCGTCGTCGGTAAAGGCGACGGCGCCGTGGGCGACCATATCGCCCATCTCGGACATGGCCTCGCCCTTAAGACCGCGGGTCATGGCGCCCGACGGATAGACGCGACAGTGACCAACCTCGGCAGCGCGGGACTTGACGAACTCCACGACGGTGCCGTTATCGGTGACGGGATCGGTGTTGGGCATGGCGCACACGCCGGTAAAGCCGCCCTTGGCAGCTGCACGGGTGCCGCTCTCGATGTCCTCTTTGACCTCGTAGCCGGGCTCGCGAAGGTGAACGTGCATATCCACCAGGCCGGGGACGAGATATTTGCCGGAAAGGTCGCGGACCTCGGCTCCCTCGACGGCGAGATTCTCGCCGACCTCGGCGATCTTATCGCCGTCAATCAGGACGTCAACGACACCGTCAAGCTCGACGGACGGGTCGACGACGTGGGCATTCTTAAGAAGCAAGGCCATTATCGGCACCTCCAAGCAGCAGATACAGGATAGCCATACGCACGCAGATACCGGCGTAGACCTGCTCCAGGATGACGGAGCGTTGCGGGTGGTCGGCCATATAGGAGTCGAACTCGACGCCGCGGTTGATGGGGCCCGGGTGACAGATGATCGCGTCGGGCTTCATGAGCTTCTCGCGGTCCTTGGTCAGGCCGAAGAGCTTGTGGTACTCACGAATGGTCGGGAACGGAGCGCCCTCGAGGCGCTCCTGCTGCACGCGCAGCATGTAGACGACGTCCAGCTCGGGGAGTACCGAATCGAGGTCGCTCGTCACGTGGTCGCAGCCCAGGACCTCGGGCGCCGGCGGCAGCAGCGTGCCGGGGGCGACGGCGTAGGTCTCGCAGCCCATGATCTTAAGGGCGGGGATCAGCGAGCCGCAGACGCGGGAGTGCGCGATATCGCCGACGACGGCGACCTTAAGACCGTGGAAGTCGCCCTTGTGCTCCCAGATGGTGTACAGGTCGAGCAGGGCCTGCGTGGGATGGTTGTGCTTGCCGTCGCCGGCGCAGATGACGCTCGCGGGCGAGTTCTGCGTTACGATGTAGGGAGCACCGGCGTGCTTATCGCGAACGACGATGCAATCAATCTTGTAGGCGTTGAGGGTCTCGACGGTGTCGACGAGGCTCTCGCCCTTGACCGTGGAGGTCGAGGAGCCGCCAAAGTTGAGGCTGTCGGCCGAAAGACGCTTCTCGGCGAGCTCGAAGGAGCTGCGGGTGCGCGTCGAAGGCTCGTTGAACATGTTGACGATGGTCTTGCCCTTGAGCGTGGGGACCTTCTTGATCGCACGCTCATTGACCTCGGAGAACGCCTTGGCGGTCTCGAGGATGAGCTTGATGTCCTCTTCGGAGTACTCGGTAATGTCGATCAGGTGCTTATGGTTGAACGCCACGGTACTACTCACCTCCCAGCGGCGCGGAGCCCACGTGGGAACCCGGCGCGACGTCGTTAATCTCGACGGCGGTGTGGCCGTCGACTTCCTTCATATATAGGTGCACGTTCTCCTCATGCGACGAGGGAACGTTCTTGCCGACAAAGTCCGGCGAGATGGGGAGCTCACGGTGACCGCGGTCAACGAGAACTGCCAGCTCGATGCGGCTCGGACGGCCCAGGTCCATGACGGCATCCAGAGCGGCGCGGATAGTACGGCCCGTATACAGGATGTCGTCCACCAGCACGACGCGCTTGCCGTCGACGCTGAAGGGAATGTTGGTAGCGTGGATCGCGGGAGCGAAATTGGTCGCATAGTCATCGCGGTAGAAGCTGATGTCCAGGCTGCCGAGCGGAACGTCGACGCCCTCGATCTCCTTGATCTCCTCGGCGAGCTTCTTTGCCAGAAGGTCGCCGCGCGTGACGATGCCGACCAGAGCGAGGTCTTCACAGCCCTCGTTGCGCTCAAGAATCTCGTGCGCGATGCGGGTCATCGCTCGATTGACGGCGGTCTCGTCCATGATGACCGCCTTGGGGGAAGTCGTGCCCATCGATCTCCTTCCTCACATGTCTTGACTGCTGACACAGTCAAAAAAATAGATGCCCGACCGCTTAAAGCGGACCAGACACCCACAGGAAGGGCTGCTCTTTGGCAGCTATGTAATTCCATGTGGGTATCTCGTACCCCTTTAATGGTCAAGGGATAGTGTAGCCAACCTCGAGCTTAATTGCGAGCATAAATACAGAACAATCCGTAAACGGGCGCAGGTGCTCCATAAACCTATATATATTTGTGGGACGAGCTTGAAAACGCACGCACGAGCTGGCATAATCCCCTCTGCTGCACGCAAATCGGATCTACGTCCAGGGCCGTGGCGTGAGCACTATCGCCAAAAGAGGAATATCTCTGTGTAGATTGCGCACAGGGAGCGACTTCTGTGCTATAGTTCAGGCTTGTTTGTTAACGCGACATGTTCGTTTGTCGCCCAAGGAGGGTCAGTTATGTCCAAAGTTTGCGAAGTTTGCGGTAAGCACCCCGTTGCCGGTCGCTCCATCAGCCACTCTCACCGCGTCACCAACCGTAAGTTCCGCCCCAACATCCAGCGCGTCTACGTCGTCGTCGATGGTCACCGTCGCAAGATGAACGTTTGCTCCACCTGCCTCAAGTCTGGCAAGGTTGCGCGCTCCTAAATAAGGTCTTACCAACAAGTACCTCGGACTCTCCGGGTCAAAGACCTCGCGTTCACATAGAACTTACCAAAGGCGCCCTCCCCTACGGAGGGCGCCTTTTTGCACTCATTGGGGGCAGGGCGATGCACTGGCAGATAGTTTGGTTAAAACGCTTCAGTTTATTGAAGCGTTTTAGTGTGCCTTTTACGGGAATCTTACCGTTCACCGAATAATTTCTTGCTATCATGCAAGGCGTAGGGTAAATCTCCGATCGCAAGGAGACACAAATGGTGAAAAAGTCACCGGAAAACACTACTCCCGCAATTGTGGACAACGTAGAGGCGCTTGAGGCTAAGCTCGCTCAGATGCGAGAGGCCCAGGCGCTTTTTGCTACGTACACGCAGGAGCAGGTCGACAAGATCTTCTATGAGGCCGCCATGGCCGCCAACAAGGCTCGTATCCCGTTGGCGAAGATGGCCATCGAGGAGACCGGCCGCGGCGTTCTTGAGGACAAGGTCATCAAGAACCACTACGCCGCAGAGTACATCTACAACGCTTACAAGAACACCAAGACCTGTGGTGTCCTGGAGCGCGACGAGGCTTACGGCATCACCAAGATCGCCGAGCCCATCGGCATCGTGGGCGCCGTCATCCCGACGACCAACCCCACCTCCACCGCGATCTTCAAGACGTTGATCTGCCTGAAGACCCGCAACGCCATCATCATCTCCCCGCACCCGGCTGCCGCCAAGTGCACCATCGCCGCCGCCAAGCTCGTGCTTGACGCTGCCGTCAAGGCCGGCGCCCCCGAGGGCATCATCGGATGGGTCGATGTCCCCTCCATCGAGCTGACCAACATGGTCATGCGCGACGTCGACATCATCCTCGCCACCGGTGGCCCGGGCATGGTCAAGGCCGCTTACTCCTCGGGCAAGCCCGCCCTGGGCGTTGGCGCCGGTAATACCCCGGTCGTCATCGACGACACCGCCGACGTGCTGCTCGCCGTCAACTCCATCATCCACTCCAAGACCTTCGACAACGGCATGATCTGCGCTTCCGAGCAGTCCGTGACTGTCATCGACAGCATCTATGACCAGGTTAAGGCCGAGTTCCAGAAGCGCGGCTGCTACTTCGTCAAGCAGGGTGCCGAGATGGAGGCCCTGCGTGCCGCCATGTTCAAGAACGGCGCTCTCGATCACCGCATCCCCGGCATGGCCGCTGCCAAGATCGCCGAGCTCGCCGGCATCGAGGTTCCCGCCAAGACCAAGATCCTGATCGCCGAGGTCACCTCCACCGACCCCGCCAAGGAGGAGTTCTCCCACGAGAAGCTCTCCCCGGTCCTGGCCATGTACCACGCCAAGGACTTCCAGGAGGCCGTCGACAAGGCTGAGCACCTGGTGCTCGCCGGTGGCCCGGGCCACACCGCCTCTCTGTACGTGCACCCCGCCCAGGCCGAGAAGATCAGCCTGTTCGAGCACGTCATGAAGGCCTGCCGTATCGTCATCAACACCCCGTCCTCGCACGGCGGCATCGGTGACCTGTACAACTTTGGCATGAAGCCGTCTCTGACCCTGGGCTGCGGCTCCTGGGGCGGCAACTCCGTCTCCGAGAACGTTGGGGTGAAGCACTTGATCAACGTTAAGACTGTGGCCGAGCGCCGTGAGAACATGCTGTGGTTCCGCGCTCCCGAGAAGGTCTACTTCAAGAAGGGTTCCACGCCCGTCGCCCTCGACGAGCTGGGCAACGTCATGGGCAAGAAGCGTGCCTTCATCGTCACCGACCAGTTCCTCTTCAAGAATGGCAACACCCGCGCCATCGAGGCCAAGCTCGACGAGATGGGCATCGCCCACGACTGCTTCTACGACGTCGAGCCCGATCCGTCGCTGCAGTGCGCACGTCGCGGCGCCAAGCAGATGGCTCTCTTTGAGCCGGACGTCATCATCGCCGTCGGCGGTGGCTCCGCTATGGACGCCGGCAAGATCATGTGGATGATGTACGAGCACCCCGAGTGCAAGTTTGAGGACATGGCCATGGACTTCATGGACATCCGCAAGCGTATCTTCACCTTCCCCGAGATGGGCAAGAAGGCCTACTTCGTCGCCGTCCCGACCTCTTCGGGCACCGGTTCCGAGTGCACGCCGTTCGCCATCATCACCGACAAGGAGACCGGCATCAAGTGGCCGCTCGCCGACTACGCGCTGCTCCCCAACATGGCTATCGTCGACGCCGACAACTGCATGACCGCCCCGCGCGGCCTGACCGCTGCCTCCGGCATCGACGTCATGACCCACGCCATCGAGTCCTACGTCTCCATCATGGCTTCCGACTACACCAAGGGCCTCTCCGAGCGCGCTGCTAAGCTCGTCTTCGAGAACCTGCCCTCCAGCTTCACGAACGGCGCCAAGGACCCGCATGCCCGCGAGGAGATGCACAACGCCTCCTGCATGGCCGGTATGGCCTTCGCCAACGCCTTCCTGGGCCTCAACCACTCCATGGCCCACAAGCTCGGCGCTTTCCATCACCTGCCTCACGGCCTCGCAAACGCCGTCATCCTGACCCGCGTCATGCGCTACAACGCCGCCGAGGCTCCCGTCAAGATGGGTACCTTCTCCCAGTATCCTTACCCCAACGCGCTGCACAACTACGCCGAGATGGCCAAGTACTGCGGCATCGAGGGCAAGGACGACAAGGAGGTCTTCGAGAACTTCATCACGAAGCTCGAGGAGCTCAAGGACTTCATCGGCGTCAAGAAGACCATCGCCGACTACGGTGTTGACGAGCAGTACTTCCTCGACACCCTCGACGAGATGACCGAGCAGGCATTCAACGACCAGTGCACCGGCGCTAACCCGCGCTACCCGCTCATGAGCGAGATCAAGGAGCTCTACCTGGACGCCTACTACGGCCGCGAGCCCCAGGACTACGCCGTCTGCTAGTTTTAGCACGGTTATTTGCGGCGGGGGGGCACGGGTGTACGCACGCCCCCGCCGTTGCTTCTATCGCATCGTTGAAAGGATGCAATCATGCTGCTCCCCGATTCCAAGACCGAGCTCGTCCGTCGCGGCAACAAGGTCGTTTACGACCTGGGCGACAAGATCGTCAAGGTCTTTAACGAGACCAAGCCTGTCTCCGACGTGTTCAACGAGGCTTTGAATCTTGCCCGCATCAATGAGTGCGGCATCCGCAGCCCCAAGGCTCTCGAGGTTTCCCAGCTCGAGAACGCCAACGGCTGGGCGCTCGTGACCGAGAAGGTTCCGGGCACCACCCTTGCCGAGAAGATGACTGCCGAGCCCCAGCGCTTTGGTGAGTACCTCGAGATGTTCGTCGACCTCCAGATCGAGATCCACGGCTACACCTCCCCGCTGCTCAACCGTCAGCGCGACAAGTTCGCCCGCATGATCGACAGCCTTGATCAGCTCAATGCCACCACGCGCTACAACCTTCAGGAGCGTCTGGACGGCATGACCAAGGAGTTCAAGGTCTGCCACGGCGACTTCAACCCCTCCAACGTCATCGTCGGCGACGACGGCCAGCTCTATGTGTGCGACTGGGCACACGCCACCCAGGGCTCCCCTGCTGCCGACGTTGCCACCACCTACCTGCTCTTTGCTCTCAACAGCAAGGACCAGGCCGAGGCCTACCTGGAGCTCTACTGCGACCGCGCCGACATGCCCATGCAGGTCGTGCGTCAGTGGACGAGCATCGTCGCCGCATCCGAGCTCGCTCGTAAGCGCAACGTGAACGATGAGTTCCTTAAGAACTGGATCGACGTCGTTGATTATCAGTAATATCTGAGCGATTTATTTCGCATCGGAGGCACAAAGGGAAACCCCGCAGCTCATATGGGCTGTGGGGTTTTCCTTTTAGATATCGAGGATGCTACAAGATAAAAGGACGGCCCCGCATCTCCCCGATCTGGAGAAATGCGGGGCCGTCCCGTATATCGAACTACAAGCGAAATCGTCGATTAACGGCGGGCCGCCTTAACAAGCTCGGCAACCTTGGCGACGACCTCGTCGATCGCCACGTCCTCGCGCTCGCCCGTGGCACGGTCCTTGAGCTCAACGGTGCCATTCTTAAGGCCACGCTTGCCAAGCACCACCTGATACGGGAATCCCATAAGGTCGTTATCGGCAAACTTAAAGCCGGGACGCTCATCGCGATCGTCGACGACGACCTCGATACCCTCGGCGCACAGGCCCTCGACGATTTGCTCGCAGACGGTAGCGCACTCCTCCTTCTTGGGATCGAGCGGAATCACCGCGACCTCGTACGGAGCAACGGAGACCGGCCAGACAATACCGTGCTCATCGTTGTGCTGCTCCACGACAGCAGCGAGCGAGCGGGACACACCAACGCCGTAGCAGCCCATGATGAGCGGCTTCTCCTTGCCGTCCTCATCCATAAAGGTGGCACCCATGGCCTCGGAATACTTGGTGCCCAGCTGGAAGACCTGGGAGACCTCGATGCCGCGGGCAGCGGAGAGGGGCTTTCCGCAGTGCGGGCAAGGATCGCCGGCCACGACGGTGACCAGGTCGGCCCACTCATCGACGGTAAAGTCGCGCTCGGGGCAGGCACCGGTAAAGTGATAGTCAACCTCGTTGGCGCCGCAGGCCCACTGCTTGGACTCGCGCAGGCTCTCGTCGCAGACCAGACGAATGCCCTCGGGAAGGTTAACCGGTCCGATAAAGCCCTTATGCAGACCGTAGGTCTGGAGCTCCTCATCGGTCATCATGCGATAACCCTTGCCAAAGACATGCTCGGCCTTGCAGTCATTGAGCTCATGATCGCCCGGGACAATGGCCACGACCGGCTTGCCCTCGGCATCGATGAGCGCCAGCGACTTTCGCGTACCGTTCTCGGGGAAACCGAAGAACTTGGCGACGGCCTCAATGGTGCCCATGCCCGGAGTCTCGACCTTGGTAAGCGTACCGTCGCCAGGACCCTCGGTCACAACGACCTTGGTGCTTGCCGCTTCGTCATCGGCAGCAAAGCCGCAATCGTCGCAGTAGACGAGCGAGGCCTCACCGGCGTCGGCCAAAGCCATGTACTCGACGGAGGTGTCGCCACCAATCTCGCCGGAGTCGGCGACAACGGGCAGAGCCTTGATGTAGCAGCGCTCGCAGATGTTGGCGTAGGCCTGCTTCATCTTGTCGTACTCCTCCTGCAGACTCTCCTGCGTGGCAGAGAAGCTGTAGGCGTCCTTCATGATGAACTCGCGACCGCGCATCAGGCCAAAGCGGGGACGGAACTCGTCGCGGAACTTGTCCTGGATGTGGTAGAGGTTAACGGGCAGTTGCTTGTAGGAACGCAGCTCATTGCGAACCAGGGCGGTCACGGTCTCCTCGTGCGTGGGTCCGAGAACAAACTCGCGGCCGTGGCGGTCATCAAAGCGCACGAGCTCCTTGCCATAGGCATCGATACGGCCGGACTCACGCCACAGCTCGGCATCAACCATAATGGGCATCATGAGCTCCTGGGCACCGGCGGCATCCATCTCGTCGCGCACGATGTTCTCGATCTTACGAATCGAGCGCCATGCGAGCGGCAGGTAGGAATACAGACCGGCGGCCTCCTTGCGGATCATGCCGGCACGGAGCAGCAGGCGGTGGCTGGCGAGCTCAGCGTCCGCCGGATCCTCTTTAAGCGTCGGCGCATAGAGCTTAGACATATACATTGCTCGGGTCATTTATTTCTCCTCAATAAGTTTGTCGACCTCTGCCATCAGCGCGTCGACAATTTGATCCTCAGCTACTTTACCAATGATATGGCCATGCGAAAAGAGCAAGGCCTGACCACGTCCGCAAGCAACACCCAGGTCGGCATCAGAAGCCTCACCGGGGCCATTAACGGCACATCCCATCACAGCGATAGAAAGCGGCGCGGAGTAGTTCTTAAGCCGCTCGGTGACCTCCTCGGCGATGGGAATGAGGTTAACCTGGCAGCGGGCGCACGTGGGGCACGAGACAATCTCGGGGCCACGGCGACGCAAGCCAAGCGACTGCAGAATACCCCAGGCAACCGGCGGCTCCTCAACCGGATCGGCCGTGAGAGAGACGCGCATGGTGTCACCAATACCCTCAGACAGCAGAATACCAAGGCCCACCGAGCTCTTAATGGTGCCCTGAAGCTTGGTACCCGCCTCGGTTACGCCCAGGTGAAGCGGAACGTGGGGAATCTCACGCGACAGGGCTCGATAGGTATCGAGCGTCGTTTGCACGCTATGGGCCTTGGCCGAAAGCACAATGTTCGTAAAGCCGCGGTCCTCAAAGTGCTTGACGAAGCGCTCGCTCGACATCACAAGCTTTTCGGGCTGCGTGAGGTCATCGCGCTCGGCGATATCCTGCTCGAGTGAACCGGCATTGACGCCGATACGAATCGCACAGCCCGAGGCACCAGCAGCATCGATCACCGCGTCAACCTTGGCCCAATCGCCGATATTGCCGGGATTGATGCGCAGCTTGGCAGCACCGGCCTCGACGGCACCAATGGCGAGCTTATGGTTAAAGTGAATATCGGCGACGATCGGCACCGGGGACTCAGCACAGATGGTACGAAAGCCCTCGAGCGCGGCCTCGGTGGGTACACTCACGCGCACGATATCGCAGCCCGCCTGCGCCAACGCGCGAACCTGCCCAAGCGTTGCCTGGGCATCGACGGTATCAGTGCAGGTCATGGACTGAACCACCACCGGCGCGCCGCCTCCGATCTGCACACCGCCCACATGCACGGGGCGCGTCAGCTCGCGCGGCAAAGAATGGGATAGAGACAATCCAAACACTCCCCTACAGAATAAATCGAAGGATGTCGGAACGAAGCATATAGACAAACAGCAGCGCAAAGAGCGCGATGCCCACATAGCTCACAATTGTCTGAGCCTTGAGAGGCAGCTCGCGGCCCACAATCTTTTGAATGATCTCGATGACCAGCTTGCCGCCATCGAGTGGTGGGATGGGCAGCAGGTTCATAAAGCCAAGCGAGAACGAAATGAGGGCGGCAAACGAAAGGAACGTGGCAGGGCCGGCAGCAGCAGCCTGTGAGGACATAACGCTAATACCCACGATCGACGAGGACTGGTCGAGAATCTCCATCGTATGCTGCGGCTGGAGCAGGCGCATCACGCCCTCCGCGGTCTGCACAACATAGGAGAATGACAGGCGCGCCGACGTGATGGGGTCCAAACGGACTACCTCCGTAGAAGCATACACACCTAACCGCTCGTCCTCTTTGAGCGCAACCGAGGTCGAATGCTGCTTGCCGTCGCGCTCATACTCAATGGCGATATCGTCCTTACCGGCGGCCTTGCCGATAGCATCGTAGACGTCCATCCAAGTGGAACATGAGACACCGTCGACCGAAAGGATCGCATCACCGGCCTCGATACCCGCCTTGGCGGCAATAGACCCCTCGTCAACCTGACCGATCACGTTGGTATCCATCGGCACGGTGACACCCGCAATGGAATAGATGCTCATAAGGAGCAAAAAACCCGTCAGGATATTGACGAGAATGCCCGCGAGCAGCATAAAGGCGCGCTTGAGAAAGCCCTGGCCAAGATAAGTATGCGAGCGCTCTTGCGCCAAGAAATCAGCCTCGCCGCACGGCAGCTCCCACACATCGCCCTCGGCAGTCGCATGCTCTCGATCGAACCGGCGGCCGTCAAAGGTGGTGTAACCCGCAGCGTCTCGAGGCAGTGTCTGATACTTGGTGGGATAGTAGCTCGGTGAGGGCTTCTCCCCTTCCTCATACCAAGGTGCGATGGAGCCCCAACCCAGCAACAGAGCACAAGCCTCGAGCACATCCTCCTCGGAAAGCTCAAGCTCGACAGCAAGGTCGGCCACGGTCACGCGACCATGACGATAGATAGCCGCGAGCACGCGGTCGGCACACGAGACGTCGGTCGGATCCATACCGCAAATGGCAGCGTAGCCACCCAGCAGCAGCGGGGTCACGCCAAACTTGGTTCCAATGCGACGCGACGTGTAATGGATGTCAAAGCGGCACGGCAGGCCCAAAAAGAACTCGGTCACACGGACGCCGCAGGCACGCGCCGCCAAAAAGTGGCCGCCCTCGTGCAAAAACACGAGGACGGAAAGCATCAGCAGGCCCCAAAAGACCGATGAGAGAACGCTCAGAACAGTATCCATAAAACGAAAAAGCAATCCTTATGGGTTAGGAACGGGTTGCGGCGAGCACCTGCGCAGCCTTTTCACGCGCCCACGCATCGATGTCGCGAAGCTGCTCAAACGAATCGACCGCCTGCATATCGTGGGCATCCATGCAGGATTCCACAATGCAATCGATATCGGTAAAGCTGCAGCCATCGTGCAGGAAGGCATCGACGGCGACCTCGTTGGCGGCATTGAGCACGCACGGCATGGTGCCACCCGTCTTGCCGGCACGTTCGGCCAGTGCCAGACAGCGGAAGGTATCCATGTCGGCAGCATCAAACGTGAGCTGCCCCAGCTCGCGAAAATCGATACGAGGCGCCGGGGTATCCCAACGCTCGGGATACGAGAACGCGAACTGGATGGGAATACGCATGTCGGAAGCACCGAGATGCGCCATCACGGAGCCGTCGGCAAACTCGACCATAGAGTGAATCTTGGACTGACGCTGCACGACCACGTTAATGAAATCGAGGTCGCAGTTAAACAGATGCATGGCCTCAATGCGCTCTAGGCCCTTGTTCATGAGGGTGGCGGAGTCGATGGTGATCTTGGCACCCATGGCCCACGTGGGATGTGCGAGGGCATCGGCACGCGTCACGCGATTGAGCTCGTCGCGCGTACGGCCAAAGAACGGACCGCCCGAGCAGGTAAGCCAAATACAATGAGCCTCGCGCGGGTCCTCCCCCAGATAGCACTGGTAGATGGCGGAGTGCTCAGAGTCGACTGGAATAAGCTGGCCCGGTTGTGCCAACGGCATAAGCAAGTCGCCACCGACGACGAGGGACTCCTTGTTGGCAAGGGCAAGGCGCTTATTAGAGGTCAAGGCCGCATGGCTCGCCTCGAGACCGGCGGCGCCCACAATAGCAACGAGCACGCAGTCGACATCGTCGCGACGCGCGAGCTCGCAAACCGCCTGCGCGCCAACGCCGAGCTTCGTTCCCTCGGGCAACTCCTGCAGCACGGCGTCATCGCCGTGAGCGACATCGGCCACGGCAACCGCCGGAACCGAGAGCTCGCGGGCAGCGGCAACGAGCTCAGAGGTGCTGGAATTAACGGACAGCGCCGTCACCTGCAGGCGATCAGCATGCTGACGGCACACATCGAGTGCCTGGGTGCCGATAGAGCCCGTACAACCCAGGATGGCAACACGGAGGCGCCCATCGGGGCCATACGTCGTCTGGAATGACATTACAGCACGCCTCCGATCATCAAAAGCAGCTGAGCGGTAATGCAGCCAAAGATAAGCGAGTCGCTACGGTCGAGCATGCCGCCATGGCCCGGGATAAGGTTGCCGGAATCCTTGACGCCCACGCCACGCTTGATGCGCGACTCGATAAGGTCGCCGATAACGCCCAAAATGGACACGACCACGCCGCACAGCAGCGCATAGGGCAGGCTGAGCTTGTAGAAGTGCGTCGCCCACAGAATGAGCCAAATCAAAACCGAGCCCAGGATGCCGCCGACAAACCCCTCCCAGCTCTTTTTGGGAGAGATCTTGGGAACCATCTTGTGCTTGCCGATACGGCTGCCCACAATGTAGGCAAACGAATCGGAGACCCAAAGGGACGCGCAAACGCCCACTGAAAGCAGGGCGCCGGCAAAACCGGGCACGGCATCGCGCAGCAGCACGATAGCCGACAGCATAAAGCCAGTGTAGATGGGACCCATGAGCGTCACGGCCACATCAGAGATGCGGGTACGCGGCGACCAGACATACCAAATGCCCACAGCGAGCATCAGGGCAAAAAGCAGGGCATTCAGCAACATCGAATCGCCCAACGCCGACAGCGGAAAGAGTACGGCGGCAGCGATACCCATGCGCTCGTTAGCCATCTTGCCATCGAGCCTCGTCATACGGAAAAACTCATAACAGCACAGACCGCTCATGACGGAAACAAAGATGGCGGTGGGCACGATACCCAAAACCAGGCACAGGATAAAGACAACGGCGTAGACGATACCGGCGGCGGCACGGGTAATAAAGCCCGCCAGCCACGAACCGCTGCCGCTCTTCGCTGCAGGCGCTCCCGCAGTGGCAGCTTTACGCGCAGGCGTCTTGGGAGCAGATGCCTTGGGACGATCGGACACGATTAAGCCTCCTCGGTCTTGCTCAGTCCACCAAACCTACGGTCACGGCCCTGATAGGCCAAAATGGCGTCGACAAGGCCCCAACGATCAAAGTCGGGCCAATAGGTATCGGTGACGTAGAACTCGGAATAAGCTACCTGCCACAGCAGATAGTTCGAAAGGCGCAGCTCACCAGAGGTGCGAATCACAAGCTCAGGATCGGGAAGACCGGCGGTATAGAGGTGGGAAGCCACCATGTCGTCATCAATTGCGGCAGGATCGATCTTACCGGCGGCAACGTCGAGTGCGATCTGACGGACAGCGCGGGTAATCTCGGCACGCGCGCCGTAGTTGACGGCAAGCGCCAGCGTCATACCGGTGTGATCGGCGCACTCGGCAAGACCGCGTTCAAAAACGTCGCGGGTCTTCTTGGGCAGCGCGGAAATATCACCCAAAAAGACAACACGCACGTTTTCGCGCTTCAGAAGCGGCAGCTCGTCGATGAACGTCTTGGCAAACAGATGCATCAAGACGTTGACCTCATGCTGCGGACGGTTCCAGTTTTCGGTAGAAAACGCATAGGCCGAAAGCACGTCGACGCCCAGACGCACGCAGGCGGTAATAATCTCGCGAAGGGAGACGATACCCGCCTTGTGGCCCTCGGTGCGCGCAAGACCGCGCGACGTGGCCCAACGACCGTTGCCGTCCATGATGCACGAGATATGGTGCGGAATGTTATTGAGGTCAAGGTCGGAAAAACCGACGCCCGTAGGGGCGTCGGCAAAGTACTCGACCAGTTTATGCTCGTCGTATTGCACCTTAGATCTCCATGACCTCGGCTTCTTTTTCCTTCAGAAGCTCCTCGACCTTGGCGACATACTCATCGGTGTGCTTCTGGACCTTGGCCTGCTCGCGACGGACATCGTCCTCGGTGAGCTCCTCATCGCGCTCGAGCTTGTTGTTGAAGTCGCGACGGATGTTACGGATAGACACCTTGGCCTGCTCGGCGTACTCGCGGCACTCCTTGACGAGCTCGCGACGGCGCTCCTCAGTGGGAGCCGGGAACGGAAGACGAACGACGGTGCCATCGGAGTTGGGGGTAATACCCAGATCGGAAGCGCCGATGGCCTTGACGATAGCATTGATGAGTGCCTTGTCCCACGGCTCGATGAGCAGCATGTGGGCCTCGGGGGTCTTGACGGCGGCAACCTGCGTGACCGGCGTGGGAACACCGTAATAATCGACGGTGATGTCGGACAGAATGTTGGCATTGGCGCGGCCGGTACGAACCTTGGAGAAGTTATGCTTGAGGGACTCGAGCGACTTGTCCATATGGGCGGTGATGTTCTCTGCCATGCTTAATCCTCCTGATAGACGAGCGTGCCGACGGGCTCACCCGAAAGCGCGCGCTTGACGGTGTCCTCGCCATCGATGTTGAGGACCAAAATCGGCATACGGTTGTCCTGGCACAGTGCCGTAGCCGTGGAATCCATAACCTGCAGACCGCGGACGAGAACCTCGTGATAGGTAATCTTGTCAAAACGGACGGCGTCGGCGCACTTGACGGGATCCTTGTCGTAGATGCCGTCAACCTTGGTGGCTTTAATCAGAATCTCGGCGCCGATCTCGCACGCACGAAGAGCCGCGGCGGTGTCGGTCGTAAAGTACGGATTGCCCGAACCGGCGGCAAAAATAACGACGTTGCCCTTGGAAAGGTGGTTGATGGCGCGACGGCGAATATAGGGCTCGCAGATCTCGTTCATCTGGATAGCGCTCATCACGCGGCAGGGAACATCGTTATGCTCGAAGGCATCCTGCAGGGCGAGCGCGTTCATAACGGTTGCCAGCATGCCCATGTAGTCGGCCTGAGCACGCTCCATGCCACCGGCAGCGCCGGCCATGCCGCGGAAAATATTGCCGCCGCCGACAACGACGCCGACCTCATGACCAACGGCAAGCAGCTCCTTGACCTGCTTGGCAAGATGGTCGGTAACCTTGGGGTCGATGCCATATTGGCCGTCGCCCATCAGTGCTTCGCCGGAAAGCTTAAGAAGCACGCGTTTATATCGGATGTCGGACAAAGCGATCCTCCTTTAGATTGAACTCTCAACATTCTATCAAAGGCTCTAAGAAGAGCCATGAAAAAGCAGGCTGTGAGTAAAACCCACAGCCTGCTCATTACCAGCTACAAGAGCTTATTTACTCGCCACGGACCAGACGGTCAAAGGCAACGACGGTAATGGTGTCGCCGAGCTCCTTGGAGACCTGCTCAGCGTACTTCTTGATGGTGAGGGAGCCGTCCTTGATGAACTCCTGCTCGGTGAGCACGGACTGCTTGTAGAACTTCTCCAGACGGCCGACAGCCATCTTCTCCTGAATGGCCTCGGGCTTGCCGGACTCGGCAGCCTGAGCCATGTAGATCTGCTTCTCGTGCTCGACGGTCTCGGCCGGAACCTGATCGCGGGTAGCGCAGATCGGGGCGACGGCAGCAACCTGAAGGGCAACGTCGTGAGCGAAGGTCTTGAAGGACTCAGCCTGAGCGGTCTCGGCCTTCTCGAAGGCGAACTCGACGAGGACGCCGATCTTACCACCCATGTGGATGTAAGAAGCGAGCGCGCCGTTCTCAGCCTTGCGGGCAGCGAAGCGGGAGATCTTCATGTTCTCGCCCATGATGTGAATCATCTCGGTGAGCTCGGAGGAAACGGTCTCCTCGCCCATCGGCTTCTCGAGCAAAGCGTCGACGTCAGCAGGCTCGGTGGTAGCGACAACCTCAGCGACCTTGGAAGCAAAGCCGGTGAACTTGGCGTTGGAGCCAACGAAGTCGGTCTCGCAGGAGAGCTCGAGCAGAGCGCCGGTCTTGCCATCCTCGGAGACGAACGCGGCGACAGCGCCCTCGTTGGTCTCACGGCCAGCCTTCTTGGCAGCCTTGGCAAGGCCGTTCTTACGCAGAACGTCGACAGCGGCGTCCATGTCGCCGTCAGCCTCGACGAGAGCCTTCTTGCACTCCATCATCGGGGAGTCGGTCATCTCGCGGAGCTGCTTGACCATAGCGGCGGTAATCTGGGCCATTGTGGTTCCTTTCAAAGAGATGAAAAAGAATTAACTAAGACTGATTTACTCGGCCTTGGGCTCAGCGGCCATCTCGGCCTCGGAGACCTGCTCCTTACCAGAGCCAGCGAGGCAGGCGTCAGCCATGAGCTCGCACATAAGGGTGACAGCGGAGATAGCGTCATCGTTGCAGGGGATGCCGTACTCGACCTCGTCGGGATCGGAGTTGGTGTCGATCAGGGCGACGACGGGGATGTTCAGGCGCTGAGCCTCCTTGATGGCGTTCTCCTCGCGCTTGGTGTCGATGACGAAGAGAGCCTGGGGCAGACCCTTCATGTCGCGGGCGCCACCGAGGTTGGTCTGGAGCTTGGTGAGCTCCTTGCCGAGAACAGCCTGCTCCTTCTTGGGCAGAACAGCCATGCGACCGTCCTCGACCATGGCCTCGAGCTCCTCCATGCGGTTGATGCGGGAGCGGATGGTGACGAAGTTGGTCAGCATACCGCCGAGCCAACGCTGGTTGATGTAAGGCATGTTGGCGCGCTCAGCAGCGTTCTTGACGGCCTCCTGAGCCTGCTTTTTGGTGCCAACGAACAGCACGTTGCCGCCCTTAGCGACGTTCTTGACGAAGGTGTAGGCCTGGTCGGCGTCGAGGATGGTCTGCTTGAGGTCGAGGATGTAGATGCCGTTGCGCTCACCGAAGATGAACGGCTTCATCTTGGGGTTCCAGCGACGGGTCTGGTGACCGAAGTGGCAGCCGGCCTCGAGCAGGGTGCGGATATTAATCTTGGTAGCCATGTTAAACCTCCTGTGGTTTGCCTCCGCGCGGGGTCATCCTCCAAAACCAACCCGGACATGTGCTACCAAAGCCCGGGCACCACGGTATGAAGTAGCCGCGCGTGCGTGATAAAAACATGTTGCCGTGAAGCAACCCGATGAATGATAGCAGGAATGCTTCTTCCTGCCAACCCGCAATCAAAACCACACACCTGAGTGCGGCGCGGGACGTCCCAGCCACTATTCGCCGCGGGGATGGGCTTGAGCCACGGCACGTTTGAGCCGATCGGGCGTGAGATGCGTGTAGATTTGCGTCGTGGACAGGCTCGCATGACCCAGCAGCTCTTGAACCGAGCGCAGGTCCGCACCGCCCTCAAGCAAGTCGGTCGCAAAGGTATGGCGCATCGCATGCGGGGCGATGTCGGCCGGAATGCCGGCGAGCGTCGCCAGCGTATGGAACCGCCGCCGGAGCATGGCGGCGCTCATGCGATTGCCACGCGCCGATATAAGCAGCGGATGCGGCCCGGTAGCGAGGTCGCGGCGCTTTGCCTGAGCGAGCAACTCCGGCCTCCCCTCCTCAATATAGAGACGCGTCACATCGAGCGCACGACGATACAGAGGGACGATACGCTCCTTGCTCCCCTTGCCCCAAAGTCGCAGCGTTCGCTCGGACCAACCAATAGACTCCACGTTGAGCGCCGCGAGCTCCGAGATTCGCGCGCCGGAGGCATAGAGCAACTCAAGCATCGCCGCATCGCGCAGTCCCGCGGGTGTTGAGGTATCAGGCGTCTTGAGCAGCGCCTCGACCTGCTGGGTCGTAAGGACGCCCGGCAGGTCACGCGGCAGCTTGGGCGACGCGATCGCCGAGACCGCATCGCCCTCGACAATCCCCTCGGCAGCCATCCAGCGATAGAGAGATCGAATAGCCGACAGGTGCGCCGCAAGCGTTCGGGGAGCCACCTGCTCACGCGAAAGCTCGGCAAGATAGCGACGAATGGTGCGCACGTCGGCAGCGAAAGCATCAATATCCTCGCGCTCGCACCAGGCAGCAAAGCGCTCTAGCCTCGAGCCATAGGCCGTCACCGTGTTGGGAGAAAGCCCCTCGACGCGTGCGATATAGGCGATAAAAGAGTCGACGGTGTCGTACAGGTCAAAGGCTATGACCGGTCGCCTCCAAACAAGTCGGAACGCGTGGCCAAGTAGGCATCGAGGGCCTCGAGCGCACGGTCCGCATAGGCCTGATAGCGGTCGCGCTTGCTGCGGCGCTTACCGTCCTCGAGTGGCGGCACCAGGCCAAAGTTGACATGCATAGGCTGATAGCCCACGGTGGCAGGATCGGTCGCATAGCCCACGAGCGCACCCAGGGCGCCCACACGCGGCAACTCGACGCCCGCGGCACCGATAGCCTCGGCATAGGTGTTGAGCGCCGCGAGCAGACCTGTCGCCACGGCTTCCATGTACCCCTCGGTGCCGGTGATCTGACCGGCCAGGCGCACGCCGGTACCGGGCACGGCAAAGGTGCTATCGAGCACGTGAGGGGCGTCGACAAAGGTATTGCGGTGCATGACACCGTAGCGGAAGAACTCAGCGTTCTCCAGGCCCGGCACCATATGGAAGACGCGCTTCTGCTCGCCAAAGGTCAAGTTGGTCTGGAAGCCCACCAGGTTATAGGCGGTCTTCTCCTTGTTCTCGGCACGCAGCTGAATCGCTGCCCAGGGGCGACGTCCGGTACGCGGGTCGGTGAGGCCAACGGGCTTCATGGCGCCAAAGCGAATAGCGTCCTTGCCGGTGCGTGCAACCTCCTCGGCAGGCTGGCAGGCCTGGAACAGATCGCCGCCCTCAAAGTCTTTGAGCACCACGCGGTCGGCCGTGGTAAGCGCCTCGATAAAGGCCTCGTACTCCTCCTTGTTGAGCGGAGCGTTGAGATAGTCGCCGCTCCCCTGCTCCTCGTAGCGCGACTGCGAGAACAGCACGTCCATATCGAGCGTGGAGGCATCGACGATCGGCGCCGCCGCATCAAAGAATGCCAGGGCATCGCCACCGACGAGCTTCATAACCTCTTCGCTCAGCGCCGGTGAACACAGCGGGCCCGCGGCAATGACCACGTGACCCTCGGGAATCTGTGTGACCTCACCGTGCACGACCTCGATATTGGGACGGGCGGCAACCTCGGCCTCGACAAGCTCGGAAAACTTGACGCGGTCGACCGCCAAGGCACCACCGGCGGGAACAGCGGCGCGATGGGCGCAATCGAGCAGGACTGAACCCATGCGCTCAAGCTCGGCCTTCAGCAAACCAGCCGCAGAATCCGGACGGGTCGACTTAAACGAATTGGAGCAGACGAGCTCTGCCAGGTGATCGGTATGGTGGGCCGGGGAGCTCACCTGGGGGCGCATCTCGCACAGCTTTACGGCAAACCCGCGGTCTGCCAGCTGGATCGCGCACTCCGAACCCGCCAGACCGCCACCGATAACCGTCACCTGATCGAACTGCATCTGCAAACACCTTTCTAATTGACACGTTTTCCATTGTGACCGAAGGGCGTCTGGGCGTGAAGGGCAAACTTGGAGGGCGCATACCTTCCATCCATCATGCGCTCGATAAGGCCCTCGAGTTCAAGCGAACCCAAGAGTTTGAGTACGCCGACAGCATCGAGTGAGACGAGCGCCGCGATGTCGTCGACCTTGAGCGGAGAGGCGATGAGCGCATGCATCACGGTCTGCTGCGTTGGATCAAGGTCGGCAATGCCGGGAGCAATGGGGCGCGAGTAGCGCAGGGTTCCGTAGATGCGTGAGATAGCCATCTCGATGGACTCCTCGTCGACAATGCAGCAGGCACCGTTCGCAATGAGGTAATTCGTGCCACGCGACTCGGGCGATAGGATCGACCCCGGCACGGCAAGAAGTTCGCGCCCCAAATCCATAGCAGCCTCAGCTGTAGAAAACGTCCCGGAAGGCATACCCGCCTCGGATACAAAGAGGGCTTGCGACAGGGCCGCGATCACGCGATTGCGGCGCGGAAAGGCAAACTTGCGCGGACCCATGCCCCACGGAGAGATCGACACGACCGCGCCGCCCGTATCGAGCGTGCGCGTAATAAGCCCCGCGCTCGAACGCGGGTAGACCACGTCGGCGCCCGTCCCCAGCACCACGACGTGTTTGCCGCCGGCGTTGACCGCAGCCCAACCCGAGGCCTGGTCACAACCAACCGCGCCGCCCGAAACTACCGTCACTCCCGCCTCAACCGCCACCTTTGCCGCAAGCTCTGCCACGGCAAGACCATACGGCGAGGCCTTGCGCGCGCCGATGATGGAGAGCGCGGGTGTCGAAAGCACCTCGGGATTGCCGCGCACATAAAGCGTCTGGGGTACATCAGAAAGCTCCAAAACGGTCTCGGGATACAACGCATCACCTGGATGCAGCTCAAAGGTCCCCTCGGCCATCATTGGTCCCTCCTTCCCTGGTACATCGCCGCCTCGAGCACGTGATCCTGCGTCACTTGCTCGCTCTCGGCGACGTCTGCAATCGTGCGCGCAATGCGAACCAGGCGCACGATGCCGCGGCCCGTGAGATGCGTGCGTTTGGACAGACCGAGCACACACTTCTCCGCCGCATCATCGAGCTCAAAGGTCGAAACGACGCCGTCAATGGACCGTGTCTCGTCATCCTCGGCCTCGGCATCCGCATCGTCCATACGGGACTCGCGCCAGGCGCGAAAGGCGCGACCGCGCACAACGTAGTCACGTAACTCGGCCGACGACATACCCTCCGCGCCCTCGATAATCACCTGAGGGTCGGGACGGGTCACATCGATCATCATGTCGATACGGTCGGCCAAAGGACCGCGCAGTTTAGACCGATAGCGCTCGACCATCGCCGCCGAGCAGCGACACGGTACCTCGCGATCGCCCAAAAAGCCGCAGGGGCAGGGATTGCTCGCAGCCAGCAGCTGAAAGCGCGACGGGAAGGAAAAAGCCCCGTCGACGCGTACGATCCTGACGTAGCCGCGTTCGATAGGCTGACGCAGCGTCTGCAGCACACCCGTGGGAAACTCGGCAAGCTCGTCCAAAAATAGCACGCCGCCATGAGCAAGGCTGATCTCACCCGGGTGCACCGGGCGTCCGCCGCCGATAAGGCCTGCGGTCGAAATACTGTGATGGGGACTGCGGAAGGGCCGGTGCCCCGCCAACAAGCCATCAATGTTCTCGCCCAAAACCGAATGGATGCACAGCGCCTCCTGTTGATCCTCGACGGAAAGCTCGGGCAGGATGCCGGTCATACGGCGTGCGAGCATCGTCTTGCCCGATCCCGGGGACCCAATCATGAGCAAGCCGAGTTCTCCTGCCGCCGCAAGCGCCATGCCGCGTTTAGCGACTTCCTGCCCCAGCACGTCTGCATAGTCGAGCTCGGGCTCAAAGGTCGCCTCGACACCCTCGGAATCCAAGTAGTGCCGTGCGGCATCGCCCATGCCGTGAGCAAGCTGAGACAGATGGTCGATAAAGCCGCAATCCACGCCCGCGAGTGGCACATGCTGGTCGGACCTGCCGGCGATAAAAGACAGCCCCATGTCGCGAGCCAATAGCTGAAACGCCACCTCGCCTTTGACAGGAAGCACCGTGCCGTCCAAGCCGAGCTCGCCGGCGATAAGACAACGATCGAGGTTGTCGCGGGGAATCTGACCATCGGCCGCTAGAACCGCGATGGCGATGGGCAGATCAAAGCCGCTACCGGTCTTGCGAATATCGCCGGGCGCCAGATTGACCGTAATGCCCGAGCGCGGGATCTCAAAGCCGGCCGAGCGCATCGCACAGCGAATACGACCACGTGACTCCATCACCTCCATACTCGGGATGCCGAGCATCTGAATGCCCGGAACGCCGCCGGCAAGCGAGACCTCGACCGTGACGTGAATCGCCTCGACACCGCGGATGCAGGCCGCGTGAACGGCAAACGTCTCGAACGCCATCACGACACCTGCCAATCGAACGCGTTGTACTGATGCTCGATCTCGGCGATATGCCCGCCGCGAATGGTGACACCCACTGCATCGAAGCGGATCGCCTTGAGCGGATAGTGCTCCATGAGATAGCAACTTGCGATACGGCGATACCGACGCTGCTTTTGGGCATCCACGGCCTCCTCGGGAAAGACCCGCGTGGTGCAATCCAGGGCGACGCGCCTGGTCTTGACCTCGGCCATCACCACGACATCGTCAAGCTCATCGAGCAGCACCAGATCGGCTTCGCCCTCGGTGCAACGATAACCCTGCTCCAGCAAGGTGTAGCCGCGCTCGTTAAAGTAGTCGATGGTGATCAGCTCGCCCAGCATGCCCAGCTCACGGGGACTGAGTCCCTTGATAAACTCGGGCGTCATCGCCCCGCAGTCGAGCTCGCCGTTTTCCCAACGCTCCTTGAGCTGCTGCGTCTTGCTCTTTTTGCTTGCGGCACTCATGGGGTCTCCTTTCCCGCACACTGCATTGCCCCGATGATGAGGGCACCTTTCATGCGGGTAAGTACAGGAAGCAAACCAAAAGCTGACCAAATGCCGTCAAAAAACGGGCCGTACGCAGCAATGGTGTTGCATACGGCCCGCTACCAGCAGGTTTATAAAACCCCAGAGGTCCCTGTCTCCACAATTGGCCTAGAAAAGGCGCTCAGTCTGCAGAAAGTTTCCGCAAAAGCTCACGCGGTGCAGCGGACAAAGTCCATGTTTGCGAATGGCCTCGATATGCTCGGGGCTTGCATAGCCCTTCGACTCGGCCAGATGGTACTCGGGGTACTCGGCGTCGTACTCGACCATCATCTCGTCACGCGTGACCTTGGCCATGATGGACGCCGCGGCGATGCAGGCGATCTTGGCATCGCCCTTCACCACATCGCGCTCGTTAGGAACGGCGCCCAAGGGGTTGCCATCCATAAGCACGCAATCGGGCTCGAGCCCTGTATCGGCCACGGCGCCTGCAACGGCGGTACGGATAGCACGGGCCATGCCCATCTCATCGATATCCTTAGGCGCGATATGACAAAAACCAATTGCCGTCGCCACCTCGGCAATCTTCACTGAGAGCAACTCGCGGCGCGCCGGCGTGAGCTTTTTGGAATCGTTGATGCCCCAGACGCGCGGCTCCATAGGAAGGCAGACGGCGCATACCGTCAAAGGACCGGCCACCGATCCGCGACCCACCTCGTCGACACCAACGACTACCCCATCGCCGCCAAGCTCATGCATAAGCTCGTACATGTCATTGACGCGCTCGCGCTCGGCAAGTTCCTTGGCATGGCGCTTAAGAGCACGCTCGCAAGCCTTGATCACCTGCTGGCGCGGGTCCTCGCGATAATGCTCCACGAGGGCAGGGATCTCCTCAAACGTAGCGCTCGCCAACTCACCGGCAACCTGCGATGCCGAAACCGAGCTCGTCATATTGGCCATACCAGGCCCTCCTTGCATGCAAATCAGATAAAAAGAAGGGCCACCCGAAGGTGACCCTTGTGTCCAAACGAGTGGACAGACGCTGCGATCTTCTTAGCGCTTCTCGGGGATGCGAGCAGCCTTGCCCACCTTGTCGCGGAGGTAGTACAGCTTGGCGCGACGGACGCGACCATGACGAACGACCTCGAGCTTGGCGATCTTGGGGCTGTGAAGCGGGAAGGTACGCTCAACACCGACACCGAAGGACATCTTGCGGACGGTGAAGGTCTCGCGGGCACCGGCGCCGGCCATGCGGATGACGTCGCCCTGGAAGACCTGAATGCGCTCGCGGTCGCCTTCCTTAATGCGGTAGTGAACCTTGACGTTGTCGGCGACGCGAACCTGAGGAATGTCCTCGCGGATCTGCTGACGCTCGATTGCGCGGATGTAATCCATGTGCAATTCCTTACTCTTCTAGAGGTGCCGTACCACCTTGGCCGGCACGTAGTTGAACAAACGTATTCGAGTATACACGCGCGGGTTTCTGCTGCAAGAACATTTTTTCACGCAGACAAAAAGACAAAACCCGCACATGATAACCGCCCGTCTCACGAATGAGACGGGCGGCATGAAGGGGGCTACGCTAGGCGTCTAAACCCAAAACGTTAGGCGGAACGCTTGGCCTCGAGCTTGGCCTGAGCGGCAGCCAGGCGCGCGAGGGGCACGCGATAGGGCGAGCAGGACACGTAGTCCACGTCGGCCACGTTAAACAGGCCCTTGATGGACTTGGGGTCGCCGCCGTGCTCGCCGCACACGCCAAAGTGCATGTCGGGATTGGTGGCGCGGCCCTTCTCGACGGCCAAGCGCACGAGCTCCAGCACCGCCGCGTCGATGGTCTCGAAGGGGTTGTCTTTCAGGATCTTTTTATGCATGTACAGCGGGATGAACTTGGACTCGGCGTCATCGCGCGAGAAGCCAAAGGTCGTCTGGGTGAGGTCGTTGGTGCCAAAGCAGAAGAAGTCGGCATGATGGGCGATCTCGTCAGCGACCATGCAGGCACGCGGCAGCTCGAGCATCGTGCCCACGGGAATATTGAGCTCGACGCCTTCCTCGGCGGAAACCTCGGCGATCACGCGCTCGATAACCTCGCGGGTCTGGACATGCTCGGCCGTGATGGAAACGAGCGGAACCATGATCTCGGGGCGTGGGTCGACGCCCTCCTTGATAAGGCGGGCAGCAGCCGTGGCAACGGCGCGAACCTGCATGAGAGGCAGATCGCTAAAGACGACGGACAGGCGCACACCACGCAGGCCCAGCATCGGGTTGGACTCGACCATGCTGTCAATGCGACGCAGGCGGGTGCACAGGACGGCAAGCTCTTCCTCGCTGGCGCCAGCGGCTTCCTTCTTGGTGATGGCGACCTCGAGCTCGCGAGGATTATCCAAGAACTCATGAAGCGGCGGATCGAGCAGGCGGACGACCACATCGCGACCGGACATGGTCTTGAACATCGCCAGGAAGTCCTCGGTCTGAACCTTGAGCAGGTCGGCCAGGGCCTGCTGCTTCACGGCCTCATCGTCAGACAGGATAAAGCTCTGGATGATGTTCTTGCGGTCGCCCAGGAACATGTGCTCGGTGCGGCACAGGCCGATGGCCTCGGCGCCAAACTCGAGCGCGAGCGCGGCGTCCTCGGGGTTGTCGGCATTAACGCGCACGTGGTTGGCGTGGCCACCGGTCTCGTCCAGACGAATCTCGTCGGCCCAGGACAGGATAGTGTCCAGATCGCCGGTGAGCTCGGCCGAAACCAGATCAACGGCGCCGTCGACGACGATACCCTGGGTACCGTCGATGGAGATGACATCACCCTCATGCAGCACGCGGTCACTGCCCTCGATGTGCACGACCTTCTCGGCGGCGTCGATATGGAAGCGTTCGACGCCGCAGACGCAGGGCGTACCCATACCGCGGGCGATAACGGCGGCATGGCTCGTCTTGCCACCGTGGCTGGTTAGGATGCCCTCGGCGGCAACCATGCCCTTCAGGTCGTCGGGGTTGGTCTCCCAGCGAACCAGGATAACCTTGTGACCCTCGGCGGAACGCGCAACGGCGTCATCGCTCGAGAACACAACCTCGCCCACGGCGGCACCGGGGCTGGCGTTAAGGCCGGTAGCAAGTGCCTCATACTTCTTGGAGGCATCGAACTGCGGGTGCAGGAGCTGATCGAGCTGTGCGGGGTCGATGCGCCCCACGGCTTCCTCGCGCGTGATCAGGCCCTCCTCGACCATCTCGATGGCGATGCGCAGGGCGGCCGTGGCGGTACGCTTGCCCACGCGGGTCTGGAGCATCCAGAGCTTGCCCTGTTCGATGGTGAACTCGATATCGCACATATCGCGATAATGATCCTCGAGGGTCAGGAACACGCGCTCGAGCTCCTCACCTGCAGACTCGAGGCCCGGGGTGGTCTTGAGGTCGGCGATGGGCTCGGTATTGCGGATGCCGGCGACGACGTCCTCGCCCTGGGCGTTAACCAGAAAGTCGCCGTAAAACTCCTTGGTGCCGTCGGCCGGGTTGCGCGTGAAGGCGACGCCGGTCGCGGAGGTCTCGCCCTTATTGCCAAAGGCCATAGCCTGAACGTTGACGGCGGTGCCGAGTTCGTCGGAGATACCATGCTGCTTGCGGTAGATGCAGGCGCGCTCGTTCATCCAGCTGCCAAAGACGGCCTGGATGGCAAGACGCAGCTGGAGCTCCGGGTCGTGCGGGAAGACGGGCTTGCCGTCAGCGACCTCGAGCTCGGGGTACAGGGCGGCCTCGACGTTGTCGGAGAAGATCCCCTTGAAGGTCTCGACGAGCCCCTGCAGGTCCTCGGCCGAAAGCTCGGAATCGACGCGAACGCCGGCGACCAAGCGTGCCTGGGTCAGAGCGTTCTCGAACAGGTCAGCGTCGACGCCCATGACGACGTTGGAGAACATCTGGATAAAGCGGCGGTAGCTATCCCAGGCAAAACGCGGGTTTTGCGTCTGGGCGATAAGGCCCTGAACGGAATCGTCATTGAGGCCCAGGTTGAGGACTGTGTCCATCATACCGGGCATGGAGAACGGAGCGCCCGAGCGAACCGACACGAGCAGCGGGTCGGAGGCGTCGCCGAGCTTCTTGCCACAACGGGCCTCGAGGTCGGCCTCAGCGGCAACGATCTCATCGAGTGCGCCCTCGGGCCACACGTTGCCGGCACCGGAGTACTCGACACAAGTCTGGCAGGTAATGGTAAAGCCACCGGGAACCGGCAGGCCGATGCGGCTCATCTCGGCAAGGTTTGCGCCTTTGCCGCCAAGCACGAAGTTCATGGACTTGTCGCCCTCGGTGACACAGGTGCCCTGGGCGTCGGTTCCAAAACGGTAAACCCTCTTGCAATCGCTCACGATACTTCCCCTTCCATGCGCTTACGCGCACGACCGTGGTAACGAATCGACCCGCCGGATGCGGGCCGTGAGGGAACTATACGGCGGGTTTTGGGCAGGCTTGAGCAGAGGGTGCGCGGTTTGGTAAACGTGCTAAAACTAGCGGTAAACGGTAGGTAAAGTTGGTTACCTTATGAAGATACCACTACAAGAAGAATGCAGGTCAGATGCGATGTTTTTGCTAAATCGCTTTATCAATTCAGGCTATTTAGCCACTCCGATGATTTTTCTGGGACGGGGATTAAAAAATCATTAGGTACTCAATGATTTTTTAATCCCCGTCCCAGAAAAATCGTCACAGAAAGGACTACTGCTGTTGAGCGCGGCGGGCGGCACGGCGGGCTCTTGCCTCTTGAATCTCTTCGAGATGAGCAATGATCTCGGCAGCGCTTTCCTCGATGGCCTTGCCGTCGGTACGCACCACAAAGCAGCCTAGGCGCTTCATGAGGGCACGAGCTTCCTCGAGCTCGCTGCGCACGCTCTCGGGCTCGGCATAGGAGCCGGCAACGGCACGGGCGTAGTCATCGCCCAAGCGGCTATCGCGAATTTCGGAAATCACATCGACGGTCGAAATCAGGCCGAACAGGCGCATCGGGTCGACCTCGTAAATCGACTTCGGCGGCTCCATGCCATGGGCCAACGGAACATTGGCAACCTTGTAACCTTGATAGGCCAAATACATCGACAGCGGCGTCTTGGACGTGCGCGATACGCCCAGTAGCACGATATCGGCACCCGACAGATCGTCGCAACCGCGCCCGTCATCGTGCTCAACGAAATACTCCATGGCCTCGATACGATGGAAATAGCGGTCATCGGTCTTGTGAATCACGCCCGCAACGCCCTTGGGCGGCACGCCGACGAGCGACGACAGCACGGCGAGCGTCGGACCGATCAGGTCGACCGAGCGAATGTGCAGCATGCCCAAGTAGTCGAGCACACGAGCACGAAGGGCCGGATCGACAATGGTGTGGAACACGGCGATATCGCGATGGTCGGCATCGACGCGCGGCCCCACAAATGACTTGACTTGCTCCACGGAGGCCACCTTTGGCAGGCGCAAAACGTGAAAAGCCCCTTCATCAAATTGCCCGGACGCCGCAAGCACCACCTCACAAGCGGTATCACCGAGCGAGTCGGAGATAACGATAACGGTGGGACGAGCGGTGACCGGGCAATCCATGCGGGGCTCCTTTTGCGCTTATACGCAGGCTGGCTTACTTTTTGCGGGCAAGCTCACCGATGTTGGCGATGCCGGAGAAAACGGCCTCGAAGCGGTTGAGCAGCTTAAGGCGATTATCGCGAAGCTGCTCGTCCTTGTCCATGACCATGACCTCATCGAAGAAGCGGTCGATGGGGGCACGCAAGGCGGCAAGGGCGGCAAATGCGGCCGGGTAATCCTCGGCAGCAAGGGCGGCATCGACAGCGGTCTGAGCAGCCTCGGAGGCGTCGGCAAGCGCAAGCTCAACCTCGCCCATCAGGGCGCGGTCGTACTCCGCACCCAGCTCGGGCTTGGAGATGTGCGCAGCGCGGGCATAGGCGGTCGCCAGGTTATCGAACGTCTCAGCGTCGTTCTTGCGGGCCTCATCGAGCGCGGCGCAGCGGGCGAAGAAGACGGACGGGGCGATGATGTGCACCGCGGAGACGGCGGCAACGGTATCGGCCGGGATCTTCTCGTCGCGGGCCATGCTCACAAGGCGGCCATGGAAGAAGTCACGGACCTGCTGGGCGACCTCGGCGGCGTCGAACTCAATGCCCTGCTCACTGTAGAGCTCAAGGGCGAAGTCGATCAGCGACGTGGGATCGATCGGCAGACGGTCGCGCAGGATGTTGATGATGCCGATAGCGGCACGACGCAGCGCGTAGGGGTCGGAGGAGCCGGTCGGGGGCTCGCCGATGGCAAAGATACCGGCGATGGTATCGAGCTTGTCGGCGCAGGCCACGATGCAGCCAGCGGTGCCCTCGGGCAGCTCGTCACCGGCAAAGCGGGGACGATAGTGATCGCGAATGGCATGAGCGACCTCGTCGTTCTCCCCCATCGCGCAGGCGTAGTAACCGCCCATCACGCCCTGCTGGCTCGTGAACTCGACGACGGCGTTGGACACCAGGTCGGCCTTGCACAGGTGCGCGGCGCGAGCGGCATCGGCAGCCAGATGGGCGCCCAGATGGGCCTCGCGGGCAATAGCGAGCGCGAGCTGCTCAATACGCTCGGACTTGGCGAGCACGCTACCGAGCTTCTCCTGGAAGGCGACCTTGGCCAGGCGCTCGCGGAACTCGTCGAGGGAGATCTTCAGGTCCTCCTCGTAGAAGAACTTAGCGTCGTCCAGACGGGCGCGCACGACGCGCTCGTTGCCGTCGATCACGCGCTCGGCGTTCTCGGGCTTGCTGTTCGAAACAACCACGAACTCACGCGTAAGCTTGCCCTCGCCGTCATAGATCGGGAAGTAGCGCTGGTTGGTGAGCATGGACTCGCAGATAATCTCGTGCGGGACCTTGAGGAACTCCTCGTCGAAGGTACCGACGAGCACCGTCGGCCACTCGCAGAGGTTGATGACCTCTTCGAAGACCTTCTTGGGCGTATCGACATGGCAGCCGGGACGGGCAGCCTCGACCTCGGCGATACCGGCGAGGATGGCCTCGCGACGACGCTCGGCAGAAAGCACGCCGGCATCCTCGAGCACCTGCTCATAGACAGCGGGGCTGGCGACAACGTGATCACCAGGGCCAAGCACGCGATGACCGCGCGTGGTGTTGCCGCTCGTCACGTCGGCAAACGACACGGGCACAACATCCTCGCCCAAAAGACAGCAGATCCAGCGGACCGGACGAACAAAGGTCGCGTGCTCGTGACCCCAGCGCTGGGAGCGGTAGTTGGGCCACTGCAGGCCGGTGATGGTCTTCTCGCACAGAGCGGTCAGAATCGGCGTAGCCGGTGCGGAGGGAATGTTCTTCTCAGCAAAGACATACTCGCGACCGTCGGTGTCCTCGCGACGGACCAGATCCTCGGCAGCCACACCGCACTTGCGAGCGAAGCCCTGGGCGGCCTTGGTGGCGTTACCGTCAGCGTCGAAGGCAATGCTGGCCGCGGGGCCACGCTTGACCTCGTGAACCTCATCGGTCGCGGTGGCGACGTCGGCAACGAGCGCAGCCAGGCGACGCGGGCTCGAGATCACACGGACCTCGCCATGAGCCAGACCGGCCTCGTCGAGACCCTTGGCGATCATGGTGCCAAGCTGCTTGACGGCATTGTTCAGCGGTGCAGAGGGCATTTCCTCCGTACCGATCTCAAACAGGAAATCCTTAGCGTCTGCCATGGCTTACGCCACCTCGCCTTCCTGATCGGCATTCTCGTTGACTCCGGCGACCTCGGCCATGTAGGCCTCGCAGCACGCCTTGGCGACGGCGCGGACGCGCAGGATGTAGTTGGCACGCTCGACCGCGGACAGGGCGCCACGGGCATCGAGCAGGTTGAAGGCGTGGCTGCACTTCATGACGCAGTCGTACGCCGGCAGCGGAAGCTTGCGCTCCAGGCAGGAGTGGCACTCGGCCTCGTAGTCGTCAAACTTCTGACGCATCATCTCGACGTTGGCGACCTCAAAGTTGTAAGCGCTAAACTCGCGCTCGTTCTCGAGGAACACGTCACCATAGGTAATGGGCGTGCCGTCGGGCAGATAGCTCCACACCAGGTCGTAGACGGAGTTGACACCCTGGGCGTACATGGCGATACGCTCCAGGCCATAGGTAATCTCGACGGGCACAGGGTCGACCTCGATACCGCCCACCTGCTGGAAGTACGTAAACTGCGTGACCTCCATGCCGTTGAGCCAGACCTCCCAGCCAAGGCCCCAGGCGCCCAGGGTCGGGCTCTCCCAGTCATCCTCGACAAAACGGACGTCATGGTCGTTGGGGTCCAGGCCAATGGCGGCCAGCGAACCCAGATAGAGCTCCTGGGCGTTGACCGGCGACGGCTTGATGAGCACCTGGAACTGATAGTAGTGCTGCATGCGGTTGGGGTTCTCGCCGTAGCGGCCGTCGGCGGGACGGCGGCAGGGCTGCGCATAGCAGGTGCGCCACTCGGCGGGACCGAGCGAGCGCAGCGTGGTCGCGGTATGGAAGGTACCGGCACCGACCTCGGAGTCATAGGGCTGCATAATGACGCAGCCCTGCTCGCCCCAGTACTGCTGGAGGCGCAGGATGATGTCTTGGAAGGAAAGCGATGAAGCGTTCATGCCTCTAATATCCCCTCGTCGAAACGATTACACGGTTAGGTACTGTACTATAGCGGTTTTTAGTCGATAGCGCCGATACGGTTGAGCGGCCAGTAGCGCACAAGCGCCACGGCGATCAAGTCGGAGCGGTCGACCGGGCCAAAATAGCGGGAGTCAGCAGAGTTCTCGCGGTTGTCGCCCATCACCCACACGCACCCGTCGGGAACGGTGTAGGGATAGCTCACCTGAGCGCCAGGGGCCTGGACCGAAAGCGGCCAGCTCATGCCGGTCGTATAGTCCTCATCGAGCGCCTGGCCGTCGACGACGACCTTGCCGTCCTGAAGGTCGACCGTCTGGCCGGCCGTGGCAATAACTCGCTTGACGAGAACATCGTGCTCGGAGGTGCCATCGGGGTTGTGGAATACCACAATATCGCCCTGTTTAACGGGCTGACCGAGCTCGAGGCTCACCTTTTGCGCCAGGATCTGATCGCCAATCTCGATCGTGGACTCCATGGAGCCGGTAGGCACCACAAAGGGTTCAACCACAAATGAGCGAACCAAAAAGGTGGCGACCAGTGCAATCGCGACGACCACGATCCACTCAAAGGCACCCTTTAGCACGGAATGCTGCGATGGAACCATTCTCACTCCTCGCTCTGTGAATACGACGCGTCCAGAATCTCTTGCGCGAATGCGCGCTCCTCGGGCGTAAGGCGCGCCGTCTCGATCAGGTCGGGACGCCAGCGGCAGGTTCGCTCGATGGCATTCTTGCGGCGCCAGGCATCAACCTTGGCATGATCGCCGCTCACGAGCACCGGAGGCACACCCTCGCCATTGAACTCGGCGGGACGGGTGTACTGCGCGTACTCGAGCAGGCCACCGTCCTCGGCGGTCGAGAACGACTCATCGACGTTGCTCATCTCGTCACCAAGGGCGCCGGGAATCAGACGCACGACGGCGTCGGCAACGACCATAGCGGGAAGCTCGCCGCCCGTGAGCACGTAATCGCCGATCGACAGGCGCTCATCGGCATACGCGTATGCGCGCTCGTCGACGCCCTCGTAGCGACTGCACACAAACAGCAGGCGCTCGCTTTTGAGCAGGCGCTCGGCCACATGCTGCGTAAAAGGCTCGCCACAGGGGGTAAAGAACACCACAGTGGGCTTGGGACCCCCTGCGCTAATGGCCTCGATGGCCTCGGCGATAGGCTCGACCTTCATGAGCATGCCCTGCCCGCCGCCATACGGCTCGTCATCGACGGTGCGATGGCGGTCGTGCGTCCAGTCGCGCAGGTTATACGCCTTAAAATCAAAAAGGCCGGCCTTGCGGGCGCGGCCCAAAATCGATGTGGACATGACGGGCTCAAACATCTCGGGAAAGACCGAAAGGGTCTCAATCAGCATGTTGTCCTCCCTACTTGTCCATATCGATCAGGCCGTCCATAACGTGGACGGAAATTGTTCCTGTGTCGGGAAGATCGAGCACAACCTGCTCGATCACGGGAATCAGTACCTCGCCGTACCGATCACCCTCGACAACCCAAACATCGTTAGCGGGCGTCGACACGATCTCGACGATCGTGCCGAGCGAACCGAAGCGCTCGTCGACCACCTCGCGACCCATCAGGTCGGTATAGGCGGCGTCGAGTGAATCGAGCTCAAAATCGTCACGATTTGCCAACACATAGCATCCCGTGATGCCCTCGGCGGCCGTCAAGTCGTCAATGCCCTCAAACGAGACCAGATCGCCATCGCCCGTATCGGTGACGGACACGACCGTGCAAAAGCGGTCGCGCTTGAGCGCCGGCGGCGTCAGGGCGACGCGCATACCCGGCTCTAATACAGAAGGAAGCCCCCGCAGCGGCTGCGCGAGGACCTCCCCCTTCCTTCCGTGCGGCTTGACCACACGGGCGATGTTTTTGTACTGGGACCTCAAGGTCCTAGCCCAGAACCTCTACCTCGACAGCAGTGTCGAGGCGAGCGGCCAGTGCACGGGCGAGCGTGCGAATGGCCTTGATGGTACGGCCACGACGGCCGATGACCTTAGCGACGTCATCCTCGGCGACAGAAACCTCGATCGTAGAGGCGTCGTCACCATCGATGACCTCAAGGCTCACGGAATCCGGGTCGTCGACGATCTGAACAACGAGATATTCGACGAGATCGGCGATGCGATCTGAGAGCATTGCCTCACCCTCGAGCTGTGCAGCGTCAACCTCAGGCACGATTTACTCCTCGGCGCCCTCAGCGGCCTCAGCGGCAGCCTTAGCGGCCTCGGCCTCTTTGGCGAGCTGCTTCTTGGACTTCTTGACGACGGTCTCGGTCTTCTCGCCCTCGTTGGCGGCCTTGACCAAAGCGGCGACGGCGTCGGTGAGCTGAGCGCCCTTGGACTGCCAGTCGGCGATCTTCTCGAGGTCGAGGTTGATGGTCTTGGGGGCGGTCATCGGGTTGTAGCGGCCAACCTCCTCGATGATACGACCGTCACGCGGGGCGCGGGAATCGGCGACGACGACACGGTAGTACGGACGCTTCTTAGCGCCGTGACGAGCAAGGCGAATCTTGACTGCCAAAGGAAACTCCTCCAACCAAGCAGCTTTAGGCTGCAACTACAAACAAACAGTTGAACATAATACGCCATCGACGCGGGCAGGTGAAGTCCGTGAGACCAACTTCTTCGGTGTAGTCGAGGGCAAATCCATATCTTAGACAAGAATTCGGGATTTGCAAGCACATACACGCACCCCACATGAGCTGCGCGGTATACTCATGACATGGAAATACGCGAACATACATACGGTTATGAGGATGCCATGGGCATCACGCCGCCTCCCTGGACGGGTCCGGCGGTGGGCCTCATGGACCTCGATGCGTTTTTTGCGAGCGTGGAGATGCTCGATCATCCCGAATGGCGCGGTAAGCCGCTCATCGTGGGCGGAGACGCCGATTCGCGTGGCGTCGTGTCCACGTGTTCGTATGAGGCGCGTCGCTTTGGCGTGCACTCTGCCATGGCCTCGGCCGAGGCGCGGCGCTTGTGCCCGCAAGCCATTTGGACGCACGGGCACTTTGATCGCTACCGCGAGGTGAGCGCGCAGGTCATGGCGATTCTTGCCGAGGAAACGCCGCGCGTAGAGCGCGTATCCATCGACGAAGCCTTTATCGATATCACACCGGGTCGCTTTGCGCCCGAAGACCCGCGACTGGTTGCGCGGCGTATAAGCGACCGCGTGGCAGCGCTGGGAGTGACCTGCTCCATTGGCGTGGGCTGCAACAAGACGGTCGCAAAGATCGCAAGCGAGCGTGACAAGCCGTTTGGATTGACGATTGTGCGCCCCGGGACGGAACAGCGCTTTTTGGCCGCGCTACCAGTGTCTGCCATGAGCGGCATCGGGCGCTCGGCCGAGGAACGACTGCGCCGCATGCGCATCTACACCCTCGGCGAGCTATCACGTGCACCGGAATCCACCTTGGCCTCTATTTTTGGCGTCAACGGCGAACGCATGCGCCAGCGTGCGCTGGGACTCGAAATCTCCGAAGTCACAAGTCTCGATGAAGAGCGTGAGGTTAAATCGGTGAGCAATGAGCGCACCTTTGCGAAAGATTTGACTGAGCGCGGGGACATCGAAGCGGCGATTGCGCTGTTGGGCGAGTCAGTGGGACGCCGCCTGCGCCGTCAGGGACTGACGGGCGCCACGGTGACGCTCAAGCTCAAGTATTCGTATGGAAGCGGTCGCTCGGCACAGCGCCGGCTGCCTCATCCGACCGACGATGAGAACATCTTTGTGGCGGTTGCGCTCGAACTGCTCGACAACATCTGGCAGGAAGGCATGCATGTGCGTCTGGCGGGTATCGGGATGAGCGACTTTGACCATCAGGGCGGCATCCAGACCGACCTGTTCTGCGAAGTCGACGACCGCGGAGCCCAATCCAGCGACCGACGCGACCTCTCGGTTGCTATCGACGCCGTCCGAGACAAGTTCGGCGACACCGCCCTATCCTTCGGCCGCCAATCCCGCTTCAACGATTAACCGCCTTTGGGCAAAAAGAAAGCCGGGCAGGTACGGAAAACCGCAACTGCCCGGCAAAATGCGCGAGGCTAACTAAAAGCCCCGTATCAAATGAGCCACTAGAGGAGGTCGAGGGGGAGCTGGGGGGCGTCACCCCAGAGCTTTTCTAGACGGTAGAAGTCGCGGGCTTCGGGAGTGAAGACGTGAACGACGACCGAGCCGTAGTCCATGAGCATCCAGGTCTTCTGCTCGCGGCCCTCGATGGAGAACGGATGCTCGCCGCAAGCCGCGGCGACCTTCTCCTCGATCTCGTCGACGATAGAATCGACCTGGCGGTTGTTGGTACCGGTGGCAAGCACAAAGTAGTCGCACACGTCGGAAAGCTCGGTCAGGTCGAGCACCTGCACGTCCTCGCCCTTCTTGTCGTAGGCGGCCTGCGCGGCGGCGCGGGCGACATCCTCGGCGGCGACACCGCTCGCGGACAGCGAGGCGGCGGTGCGGTCGGACGTGGCAACGAAACTCTTGTGCTCCACACCTTCAAGAATCTGCTCGTCAGTCATGGTCTCGTCGGCCATGGAATACCTCTTTCTAGACACACCCGAGCTAGCGCAGCTGGGCGTAATGGTTGTAAATCGTAATAGCCGTGGGATAAAGATAGCGCCCGGACTGGATCACATAGACCAGACCCTGCGCAAAACAGGAGAAGAACAACTCGTCGAGCGAGGACTTCCCCACCATCTTGCGCAGCGCATGGGCATAGTCGCCGTGGCGGTTGGGCTCGATGGCATCTGCCACAAAGACCACCATATCGAGCGGCGTCATGTCGCAAGCACCCACGGTGTGACGGTCGACAGCCTGAAAGACTGCCGGCGACAGCTCGGGAAAAAGCTGCGGAAGCTCATAGGCGGCAACAGGGCCATGCAAAAGCGGCGTCGCGGCGGAAGGAGAGCCGGCAATCTTAATGCCGTAATGCAGAGCGCGCGTAACCAGCTCGTCGTCGGAGAGCACTTTGTCCCAGTCGTGGATCAGACCGGCAGCAGCGGCATCAAAGCGGTCAACGCCGTAGACCTCGGCCAGATGAAGTGCGGTCTCGGCAACACCCAGCGAATGCACATAGCGCTTGCGCTTATCCTTCATTCGAACATCGAGCAGCTCTTGAATGCGCTTGAGCAGCGCGTGCTCATCGCCCTCAAACTGATCCTCTACCGACAACGTAGACCCCCATCACACAAAATCTTCTTGGCCCAAATCGGCATATAGCCTGCGTTTGCGAATGTAGCCGAGCACGGACTCGCTCGTAAGATAGCGCACGCTCATACCGCGGGCAACTCGCTTGCGAATGTTCGTCGAGCTGATCGCCAGCGCCGGAATCTGAATATAGCGCACGTCGAACGGCAGCCCCGACTCTTTGATTCGGGCACGCGCCGTATCGATATCAAAGCCCGGTCGTGTCGCCGCAATAAAGGTAGCAAGCTCAGCGATTCGTTCGGCATCATGCCAGGTCACAATATCGATAATCGCGTCGGCGCCCGTAATAAAGTAGAGCTTTACCTGCGGCGGGTAAAAGTCGCGAAGGGCATGAAGCGTATCGGCCGTATAGGTTACGCCCGGACGGTCGATCTCGAACCGGCTCGCCAAAAAGACCGGGTTCGCGGCGGTGGCGAGGACCGTCATGGCATAACGGTCCTCGGCAGGCGTAACCGGCTTGTCAAGCTTAAAGGCGGGAGAGCCCGCCGGCATAAAGAGCACAGCGTCCAAGTCGAGCGACTCGCGCGCCTGCTCGGCAGTCACCAGGTGCCCGTAATGAATCGGGTCGAATGTGCCGCCCATAATGCCAAGCCGAAACTCCTTGCCCTCTTTTATGGGAAGCTCGGGCAAACCGATTCCACCGCGCAGCGACATGGCTTACTCGCTCTCCGAGGTCTCGGCATCGTCCGCGGCATCCGCCGCATCAACAACCTCGACGCCCTCATCCGCAGCATCGGCCACGTCAATGGCCTCAACGGCAACGTCCTCGCCAGCATCCTCGAGCTCCTCGTACTCCGAGAAGTCCTCGGCGCCCTCAAAGTCAAAGGCGCGCTGGCAAATGCGGACCTCGTCGCCCGCACGGCAACCGGCCTTCTCGAGCGCGTCGTCAACACCCATACGCGCAAACTTATGCTGCAGGTAAATAACGGCTTCCTCGTTTTCCCAGTCGGTCTGGATGACCATGCGCTCGATGGCACGACCGACCACGCGGAAGGCACCGGGCTCTTCCTGGACAATGCGGAAACGCTTCTCACGCTGCAGGCGGCGGCGCTCCCACTCATCGTCGCGCAGGTCGACCGGTTCATCGGAGACCGCCAGCTCGGCGCGGAGCTTGGCCACCTGCTCACCTACGGCAAGCATCAACGTATTGAGACCGGCGCCCGTCACGGCAGACACGGCAAAGAACATATGTCCATCGTCGAGCGCTGCGCGCTTGAGGTCGGCAATCTTATCGGCCGTGCCCGGCGCGTCGCACTTGTTGGCGACAACGATCTGCGGACGCTCCGAAAGCTCGGCGCCATACTGCTCGAGCTCGCGGTTGATGATGCGATAGTCCTCAACCGGATCGCGATCCTCAAAACCGCCCGTCATGTCGACGACATGCATAATCAGGGCCGTACGCTCAATGTGGCGCAAGAACTGGTGACCCAGGCCCTTGCCTTCGCTCGCGCCCTCGATAAGACCGGGGACGTCGGCAACGACATAAGAATATTCGCCGGCACGCACCATGCCCAGATTGGGCACGAGCGTGGTAAACGGGTAGTCAGCAATCTTGGGGCGGGCGGCACTCATGCGCGCAATGAGCGATGACTTACCCACCGAGGGAAAGCCCACGAGTGCGGCATCGGCCATTAGCTTCATCTCGAGCTCAATCCAGTGCTCCTCTGCCGGTTCGCCCAGCTGAGCAAACGCGGGCGCGCGGCGCACCGACGTCACAAAGTGCGTGTTGCCCAAGCCGCCGGCGCCACCAGGGGCCACGACAACGCGCTCGCCATCGTGCACCAGATCGGCAATCTCGAACATCGGGGTCTGCGTCTCGGGGTCGAGCTCGCGCACCACGGTACCCATAGGGACCTTGAGAATCAGGTCCTCGCCGCTCTTACCGTTACGACGGGCACCCTGCCCGTGCGTGCCGCGCTCGGCGCGGAAGTGATGCTTAAAGCGGTAATCGATCAGCGAAGACAGCTGAGCATCGGCCTGGATGACGACATTGCCGCCACGACCGCCGTCGCCGCCATCGGGGCCGCCCTTGGGGACAAATGCCTCACGCCTAAACGACATGCATCCGGCTCCGCCGTCGCCGCCGCACACGTTAATGCGGCTGATATCGGTGAACTGTGACAACAGAATCGCCTCCTACAAAAAAGAGGGAGACCCTTGAATCCTAAAACTCAAGTGCCTCCCACATATGTGCTCTATGAAGGGTGAATTACGCGTTCGCGAGCGGGCGTACGCTGACCCTGTGCTTGATACCCTTGTGGAACTCAACGGTACCGTCGACCAGCGCGAACAGCGTGTCGTCCTTGCCACGGCCAACGTTCTCACCCGGGTGGATGTGAGTGCCGTGCTGACGGACGAGAATCGTGCCCGTGGTTACCGTCTGGCCGGCATAGCGCTTCGTGCCAAGGCGCTGACCGCGGGAGTCACGGCCATTACGGGAGGAACCGAGTCCTTTTTTGTGTGCCATTGTGTATACCTACTCTTTCGTTACGAGTGTAATCTACTCGGCGACGGGAGCCTCGGCAACAGCCTCGGCCTCTGCCTTGACAGCCTTCTTGGCGCGGGACGTAGCCTGGACCTTCACGATCTTCAGCTTGGTGAGCTGCTGACGGTGACCCTTCAGACGACGATAGCGCTTACGCTTGTGGAACTTGAAGACCAGCTGCTTCTCGCCCTTGAACTGCTCAACGATCTGAGCGGTAACCTTGGCCTTGGCCAGCTTGTCGGGATCGGTGACGATCTTCTTACCATCGTTGAGGAAGATAACCGGCAGGGTGACCTTGTCGCCCTCATTGCCCTCGATCTTCTCGACGGTGATGACATCGTCGGTGGCGACCTTGTACTGCTTGCCGCCCGTGTTAACGATTGCGTACATGTTTACTTGCCCTTCATGCATCAGTTAGTGCAACAGCCGAATATAGTAGCAGGCGAAAATACCCCCGTCAACGAGTATGTGGAGCAAATCCACAAGTTCGCACAGGTATGGGGCTGACGAGTCGGCCCTCGTCGTCCTCGCATGCTTGATTCTGACGCTCGACATCGTAGGAGCAGATGGTCACGAGGTCTTGCATACCGGTGGAAACAATAGGTGCATCCACGCCCGGGGTCAAGCCCTGCAACAAAACATCAGCAGCGGAAAGCAAAATTTCCGGACGCATGGAGCCCTCGTTGTCGGCATGGGTGTCGAGCATGAGCACCAGATGGTCCGGGCGCTCCCCCGCCGTGAGCTCATAGCCCACGAGTGTGTGATCCAAATCCAAGCGCTTGCTCTTTTTGCCGCGCGCGTAGTCGATGCCATGGTCCGCGCGCAGCGTGTCGATCGCACGACGCACCTCGTCGGGGCTTACGGGCGCCTCGGGATCCAAGTGCAGGTCGATGCGATACGACAGGCGCGTGAGCTGCGCCGTCAACGCCGGCGTGCGCACGTCGATGTACGCCGCCTCGATGGGCGCCAGATCGGCCGGAGACGCCGCAGCCAGGCGCCCAAACGCCTCGTCGAGCGCCACGAACTCGGTCATAAACAGGTCATACCACTCGCAGGTCGACGACGTACCAACCGGTAGCGCCGAAGAGAAGCCCACGCGCATGTGCGGAGAGAAGCCCTGCGTGACGGCATAGGGAAGTCCCGCACGGCGCACGATGCGCTCAATGGTATGGATTACTTCGAGATGGCCCAGGTACTTAAGGCGGTCGCGCTTGCCATAGCGAACACGAAGCCTAAAGAGCGAGGGGTTGTCGGTCAGGCGCTCACTCATGCGCGATCACCCATCAATACATTCTTGACGTGGAGCGTGGGGCAGATCCCGCAGCCGGTGCACGACGTGCGGGTGCAGTCGGGAGTCGTGACGCCCTCGAGCGAGCGACGGTACTCGCGCTCGAGGAAGCCGCGCGTGCAGCCGGGACTCACGTGCTCCCACGGCAGGCGCCAGTCCAACTCGTAGGGCAGGTGCACGAGCTCATTGAGGTCGATGCCGTTTTTGGCAGCAGCTTCCTTCCAGTTATCGAGCGAGAAATGCTCTACCCAGGCGTCAAAGCGAGAGCCCGAGCGCCAAGCATCGATGATGACGGGCGTCATGTCACGACCGGCGCGGGACAGCGCGGCCTCGATGAGCGAGGTCTCGGCATCGTGGTAATGCACGCGGACGGCACGGTTGCGAACGCTCGTGATAAGCAGCTTCTGGCGACGCTTGACGTCGTCGTAGTCGAGCTGCGGGCACCACTGGAACGGCGTGGCAGCCTTGGGGATAAAGACCGAAACCGAGATGGATACCGAAATCGAGCCGCGACGAGCCTTGGGCACCACGGAACGACCGAGCTCCAGCACGTGATCGGCCAGATTGGCAATGGCTACGATGTCCTCGTCGCGCTCACCGGGAAGGCCCATCATAAAGTAGAGCTTCATGCGGTTCCAGCCGGCCTCGAAGGCCGCCTTGGCCGCACGGTCCAGGTCCTCCTCGGTCACGTTCTTGTTAATGATGTCACGCATGCGCTGACTGCCGGCCTCGGGCGCGAACGTCAGGCCGCCCTTCTTTTCGCCGGCGACCGACTCGGCCATATCCACGCCAAACGAATCCAGGCGCTGCGACGGAATAGATACGCGAATACCCGTATCCTCCAGGCGACGGTTGAGCCTGCCGAGCACGTCGCGAATGCAGGAGTGGTCAGTCGTGGAGAGCGAGGTCAGCGACACCTCGTCATAGCCGGTCTTTTCCAGACCCTGAATCACCGACGAGACGATTTGGTCGGCCGAGCGCTCGCGCACTGGGCGATACGTCATGCCGGCCTGGCAAAAACGACAGCCGCGGGCGCAGCCGCGCAGGATCTCGATAGACAGGCGGTCGTGGACCAGCTGCGCATAGGGTACGCACGACTGCGACAGCGGATTCGTGGCGCCGAAATCCTCGACGACGCGCTTGTAGACCACGGTCGGCGCATTCTTGCCTTCACGCGGCACGGTGTAGCCATGCGGCGAACAGGGCTCGTCGTGACGAACCTCATAGAGCGACGGCACGTAGTTGCCGGCAATGGATGCAAGCTGCTCAACAATCTGTGCGCGCGGGACTCCTTCGTCGCGCAGGCGACGATGCAGCTGGCAGGTCTCGAGCAGCGACTCCTCGCCCTCGCCGATGAGGATGGCATCGAAGAAGGCCGCGTACGGCTCGGGGTTGTACACCGAGGGGCCGCCGGCGATGATAATGGGGTCGTCCTCGGTACGGTCGGCCGCTAACAGCGGAATGCCAGCGAGGTCGAGTGCCTCGAGGAAGTTCGTCACCGCCATCTCGTGCGGCACATGCAGGCCGACGATATCAAACGAAGCGACCGGCGCTGCGCCCTCGAGCGACAGCAGCGGAATGCCCGCCTCGCGCATGGCGTCACCCATATCGGGCCACGGCACATAGCCGCGCTCGCAGGAGATGCCCTCGGCCTGGTTAAGGATGTTGTAGAGGATGGCGATGCCCTGGTTAGGCAGACCGACCTCGTACACATCCGGGTAGATCAGGCAGCAACGGTAGTCGGCATCGGCCTTGGAAAGCGTGCCCCACTCGTGATCGATATAGCGGCTCGGTTTCTCGACCTTGGCGAGCAGCGGCTCAATTAAATGAAAACAGTCTTGATACGGAACGCGCAACGGAAAACCCCTAAGCAGCGAGATCGGATGCGTCCTGATAGGACGCCATAGGACGGGTAGCGCCCGCGACCGTGGTCACCAGATCGCGAACGCGGGAGAACGTGGCAGTAACCACCTCGTTGGCACGGCTGTAGTCGACATCGCGCTCGTAGAGCGAAACGAGCGCACGGCCCATGCCATAGGTGCCCGCGGCAGCAGTGAGCGCCTTGACGGCAAACCCAATATGCGGCGTCTGCTTGACGAGCGCGCGGGTGACCGCGCGGATCACAAGACCGCCGACAAGCACGCCCGCGACCTCGTAGCCGCGCTCAGGCTTAATGCCGCGTCCAAAGACGGCAGCGAGCTCAAAGAGCATGCCCACCTGCGCCAGCGCCATAACGGGATAATCGGCGCCCGGCAAAAACACTAGCGCACCGGTCGCCATATTGGTGAGCGCGCACGAGGTGATGATACGATTGGCCGCCGCGATGCGCATGAAGGCAAAGTTCGCCGCAAAAGCCGTTTCCTTTTCGGTGCGATCGAGAATCCAGCGGGCAAGCGTCTCGAGCAGATACGTCTTATCGGTTGCCGCTACCACGCCGAGCACAGGCGTGGACTCCTCGATAAACGGCACCTCCACAGCAGACTCGGCAAGCACGCACACGGGGGCGCCGGCGATCACGAGCTCCTGCACGGCACTCTCCAAGCGGTCGGAGCCGCACGAGAGCACCAGCACCACATCGGTATCGGTCTTTGGAGCAATTCGCTCCTCCCCCAGACGCTCGACGCGCACAATGCCCGAGGTCGTCTGCGGTACAAAGGCGTCACGCACCGTCTCGGCCAGAAAGCGCGAGGCGGACGAATCCAAATAGACCGAGACGCGCACCGGCGTATCGGAATCCTTCTTAACGGACGCGCCCATCTTAAAAGCGCGCGTCAGCTTATCTACGGGAATTTTCATAGCAAACCCCTCCAGCGGTTACGCGGCGCCCGAACGATGCCGCCATATGGATTGTACGATACCCACCGTCAGCAGCTGAATCATCATCGAAGACGAACCGAAGCTAATAAACGGTAGCGGAATACCGGTAATCGGCATCATGCCGATGCACATGCCGATGTTTTCGAAGGTCTGGAACGCCCACATGCCAACGATGCCCACACACGATAGGCGCAAGAACAGCGACTCACACTTAAAGGCGACGCGAATCGTCGAAAAGATCAGCAGCACGTAGAGGCACAGGAGCAAAAAGGAACCGCAAAAGCCAAAGGTCTCGGACAGGAAGGCGAAGACGAAGTCGGTGTGGAACTCGGGCAGAAAGCCGCCGGCCGACTGCGTCGCATGGCCCAAACCCTTACCAAAGAAGCCGCCCGAGCCAACGGCGATAAGCGACTGCTGCAGGTTGTAGGCATCGTCCGAATCGGCATTATCGGGGTCGATAAAGACCGTCAGACGGTTCATCTGATACTGCTTGATGAGCACATCGTGGCCGAGCAACGAATCAAAGACCGAATCGAGCGCCAGGACGAGGGCCACCAGGCCCACGAGCAGGGCCAGGGTCGACAGCACCCATTCGCGGCGTGCACCGCTCATGCAGATGACGATGGCGCCCGAGACCAGCACGACCAGGCCCGAGCCCAGGTCGCCCATGGCGACGACGGCCAAAAACGGAATGGACAGCATGCCGCAGAGCTTGACGTAGTCGCGAACGGTATCGATG
>DXZQ01000022.1 GCA_019419585.1 Collinsella sp.
GCGACCCCAACCTTGGCAAGGTTGTGCTCTACCAACTGAGCCATGTCCGCTTGCGGGTTATTAATTTACGCGAGTTACCCAAAAGACGCAAGTACTTTTTTCAAAAAAGTTGTTCGCCACGTGCTCTTGGCAGATAAACATGCCAAAACGATTTACTAGGCGCACGATTCCAACGTTCCGCTAAACAGCTTTACCATCCGAACGCGCGTACCGGCACCATCAGTACGACGGGTAACCTCCACGTTGTCGACCAACATGCGCATGAGCTTGATTCCACGCCCGCGTTCCTCAGTCGTAACCGGTTCACTCGACCCGTCGATCGAATAGCCCGCCCCACGGTCGACAACCTCAATCACGACACGATCGCCATAGGCCTGAACCGTCAGGATGCATCCGATACCACCCGCATGGTCATACGCGTTGCCCAGCGCCTCGCCCGATGCCAATGCGACGTCATAGCGCTCATCACGCCTCAGGGGAAGCGATTCGAGTAGCTCGGCAATACGATGACGATAGTATGGAAGGTTCTCGATACCCTGGCGCACCTCGACACTCTTGCTCCAGCGAGGCAATTCCCCCACCGGAATGGCAGGAATCGACTCCCGAGCGAAGCCCGCAACATGGAGGATGTCGACAAGTCGGGCAATCTCCAAAAAGCGAATGACCTCATCGGAGGCGTTAACGAGCGAAAGCAGGCCCTCTCGCCTCATGAGCTCTCTGGCGCGTGTAAGCAAAAACGCCAAACCCGTCGAGTCGATAAAGCCCACGGCCTGGCAATTGATGACAACGCGGCGCACGCCCCGGTCGATCAAATTATCCAACCGTCGGCGCAGCGCGGGCACCGAGGCGATGTCGACATCACCCGGTGGCGTCAAAACCGCTATGTCATTCCACTCATTCATACGACCATGGTTCCCCAAAAGAGCTCGCTCGATGCACACATATCTACAACCGTGTAGGTTTCGCCCCTCAAGCGTCGCAGCCTACGATCGGCCCCGTAAAAACTCAAGGGAAACCAACGCGATATCATCGTCCAGCGCCGACTCGGTAAAGCGGTCAAGCTCGCTCAAGACCTTACCGCAGATTCCCGATACGCCCTCACCCGAAACAGAGAGCAAAAGATCGCGAAGGCGTTGCTCGCCAAAGAAAGCACCAGAGCGATCGCGCGCTTCGATCGTTCCGTCGGTATACATAAAGAGCATGTCACCAGGAGCGAACGTAAAGACGCCCGTCTCGTACACCATGCTCTCAAAGGCACCGATCACGCCCGATTGACACCCAAGGAGCTCCACTTCTCCCCCGCAGGTCTCGCCGCCACCAAGCGGCGTCGACGACGGCCGAATGACCATAGTGGGAGGATGTCCCGCAGAGCAATAGGTAGCGCGACCCGCCTTAAGATCGATCTTGGCGATAAACGCCGTCACAAACGTCTCGACTCTCGAAAAGCCCATGAGCATGCTATTGAGCGAGCGAGCCATGCGGGCAGGCCCCGCACCCTCCCAGGCATAGGCCGTCAGCGCCGTCTTGACGAGCGCCGACATCGACGCCGCCTCGATTCCCTTGCCGGACACATCTCCCAAAATCATAACGGCGCAATCATCGGGAAGACGAACAAGCGTATAGAAGTCACCGCCGACCAGCGCCGAATTCGTTGCCGATAGATACACCGAATCGGCGGCGATTCCCGGAACGTCACCAAGCGAATTTCTCATGCCGATCTGAAGCGTCTGAGCGATATGACGCTCCTCGCGCTTTTGAGACTCACCCTCATAGATCAGCTCAAAATCGTGAGCAAAATGCACCATGTAGTCGTATTCAAGGTCGTCGATTGGTTCCTGGCTGCCATCACGGAGCAGCAAGGCGCGCGTTGTCGGCCCCTTTGCGACATCAGCGTGAACGATCGCATCGTTGTTTCGCTTGTCATCCGCCTCCGAGCGATAGCGCCCCGCCTCGATACCGGAGTCGACATACAGTCCCTGACACGGCAGGCCGTGGGCTCTCAGCCATGCACCCATAGGCGTGGATTCATCCACGCGCGTTAGGCGCACGTGCTTGAGATCGTCAGCGCTCGTCCCGCCCAGCACCGACGTCTCGAACCCATCGGAAGCTGATCCCAGGCGCGCTGCCGGCGTCGTGACAGAAAAGAAGAGCGACTCCGGATCGCCCGGCAACGCTACGCGACTGCCGCCCTCAAAATCGATGACATAGGTTTCGAGACCCGCATCATACTCCACGGGGCAAAAATGACAGTTGAGCACGGCGCAAATTTCCGACGATACCGCGCGCGAAGCGACGACGGGATCATCAAGATAGGTAAAAAGCTCATCGCGCAGCACGTTGAGCGAACGACCAAGTTCTGCCGTGCGGCGCGAACGTAAGCTCGACGCCATGCCGACCATCTGAATAGACAGGTAATCGCAGATGACCTCGAGCACGTTAAGGTCATAGGCAAGTGGCGCCTGTGGACGTTTCCAACCGACCTCCAACACACCGAGCACCTGCGTGCCGTAAAACACGGGAAGACAGATCTCACTGCGATACGGAGGCATATCCTGCACGCGCAGCAAGTGTTTGGAACGATTGTCCAAATCAATGAACATACCCGAAGCAACCCGGTCGCCCTCAAGGTCCTGCTGGATCGACAGACGACAGGCACGCGACTCACGAAGCACGTAGGTCGGAATGCCCGCGCCGTACGGCATAAATTCGGGAAGGTAGCTATCATGCAGCTCCTTGGAAACACCGCGGAGCTTAAAACCGCCGCTCTCAGAAAAATAAATCGCAGCTCCAGAGGCATCGAGCGTTCCGACGAGCCGATTCAAAACGGTATCGAGCAAGCTGGGGAGCTCATCGGAGCCCACGGTACTCATAATGACCGAAAGGGTACCCGAAAGGCGTTTATTCGCCACCCTAAGCTCCGATAGCGCACGTTTGAGCTGACGATCGTGGGAATACTGCTCTTCGATGCTGTGAAGCGCCACCAGGACGCGCGGCGCGCGGCGTCCAAAGATACGCGGAGGCGTAACGGAACCTGCGCGAACCAAGACGGGAATAAAGGACCCGTCGCTCAGCTTGAGCATCAGCTCGCTCTCGCAGCCATCGGTCTCAAACGGCAGACGATGTTCGGTCGCGCGCTCAAAGGCAGACGAGTACAGAACGTCCTTGACATCACCGTTGATGACGTCAGCGCGCTCCTCGCACATCAGATCGAGCAAACGATTATTCACATGAAGGATGGTTCCGTCGAGCTCACAAATGATGACAGCATCGCTCGTGATCTCGACCAGTTGGGCAACGTCTGCCCACTCGTTGCGCTCAAGCGTTTCCATCGTGGACCTCACCGTCTATCGGTAACAAAAAAGCCTCCGAAGAGGCTTCTCAAATGCGATGGTGTCGGAGGCGGGACTTGAACCCGCATGACCAAAAAGCGGTCACTAGCACCTCAAGCTAGCGCGTCTGCCAATTCCGCCACTCCGACATGCTATGTTGTTGATTCGCAGTTCGTTTTGTTGGACCCGCGCGTTCAACGAGGAAGATAATAACCTATGATTCGAGAACTGTGCAAGCACTTTTTTGAAAAAAGTTTACGAATTTGTAAATGCGCAGGTAGATCCGTATGCCCGGCCCCGAATCGGTGTTGCCTTCCGGCGCGTCCTCGGGCATGGGCGATATTTTGCTACGCACTTCGTGCTGCAAAATATCGCTCCCCCTGCGGAATACGCCGGGAGGCAACACCGATTCGGGGCCTACCAACACATACTCCAGGCACAGTTCTCAAACATGTTCTGGGGCTGATGCAAATTTGGTGGCTCGGCAAAGCCGAGCCCTTATATGGGGAGGCCGGAGCCAAAGCTCCGGCCTCACTAACTTTCCTATTAGATTAAGTGAGCGATCAAGGAATCTCACTCCCCTCTGCCGCGTTAACGCAGGGCCCGCCCTGGTGTTGCTTTTCAGAACGTCCCGCAGGACGGAGGAAGCCCCGCAGCGCGTAGCGCGCAGCGGGGCTTCCGACATGTCCGAGGACGTTCTGAAAAGCAACACCAGGGCGGGCCCGAACGAGAACACCGACTACAGGTCGATGTGCGATTCCTTGATCGGGAACGGCTCGGCGAAGTGGCAGGCGCAGCAGTGACCCGGTGCGACTTCCTTAAACTCGGGAAGCTTCTCGGAGCAGATGCCCTGCGCGATCGGGCAGCGCGTGTGGAAACGGCAACCGGTCGGCGGATCCAGCGGCGACGGCGGATCGCCAGCGAGAATGATGCGCTTGCGGGTCTTCTGGATATCCGGATCGGGCACCGGCACGGCAGACAGCAGCGACTGCGTGTACGGGTGGTGCGGCTCACTGTAGAGCGTCTTCCAGTCCGAAACCTCGACCATCTTGCCCAGATACATAACGGCAACGCGATCAGAAATGTGCTGCACGACAGAGAGGTCGTGAGCAATGAAGAGATAAGCCGTACCGAACTTGTCCTGGAGCTCCTTAAGAAGGTTCAGAACCTGGGCCTGAATGGATACGTCAAGCGCAGAGACGGGCTCATCGCAGATAATCAGCTTGGGCTTGAGCGCAAAGGCGCGGGCAATGCCGACACGCTGGCGCTGGCCGCCCGAGAACTCGTGCGGATAGCGGTTGATGTGCTCGGGGTTCAGTCCGACGACGTCGAGAAGCTCGCGGACACGCTCGATACGCTCTTCCTTGGTACCCACGCCGTGAATGGTCATGGGCTCGGAGACGATCTCGCCGATGGTCATACGAGGGTTCAGCGATGCATAAGGATCCTGGAAGATAAACTGCATCTCACGACGCATATCCTTGATCTCGTGCTTGCTCATCTCGGCAACATCTTTGCCCTGGAAGAACACCTTACCGGCAGTCGGCTTGGTCAGACGCATGATGGTGCGACCCGTGGTGGACTTACCGCAACCAGACTCGCCGACCAGGCCAAAGGTCTCGCCCGGATAAATCTCGAACGAAATGTCATTCACAGCAGAGACGACACGCTTGGAAAAACGCTTGGCGAACATGCCGGACTCTGCAGGGAACTCCTTAGAGAGGTGCTCAACCTTCAGCAGCGGAATACGCTCATTATTGTCTGCCATTTACGCCTCGCCTCCCTTCTTGGAATCCTTGCGCGTACGGGACGTCTCAGGAGCGTTCTTGAGGAACTCGGGGTCACCGGAGTAGTGGCACGCAGAGTAATGGCCAGACTCGGTAACAACGCGCTCGGGGCGCTGCTTGCGGCACTTGTCCGTCGCATAGGGGCAACGAGGAGAGAAGACGCAGCCCTCAGGCAAGTTCATGAGCGAAGGCGGGTTGCCGTGAATCGGCGTAAGAGGCTTCTTCTCCTCGATGGCCTGCTCCGGAATGGAACGAATAAGACCCCAGGTGTAGGGATGGCGGCTCTCGTAGAAGATTTCCTCAGCAGTACCGAACTCGACGGGACGGCCGGCGTACATAACCATGATCTTATCGGCCATATCGGCGACGACGCCCAAGTCATGGGTAATCATGATAATGGCGTTGCCGTTCTTCTGCTGCATCTCCTGCATGAGCTCGATAATCTGAGCCTGAATGGTAACGTCCAGAGCCGTCGTGGGCTCGTCGGCAATCAGGATATCGGGATCGCAGGCAAGAGCCATGGCAATCATGACACGCTGACGCATACCGCCGGAGAACTGGTGCGGATACTCGTTGACGCGCTTCTCGGGCTCGGGAATACCCACGAGGTCCAAGAGCTCGGTGGCGCGCTTGAGCGCCTCCTGCTTGGAGTAGCCACGATGCAGACGAAGGCCCTCGCCCACCTGCTTACCGATCTTATAGACCGGGTTAAGGGAGGTCATAGGATCCTGGAAGATCATCGCGATATCGTTACCGCGAATGTGCTGCATCTCTTCCTCGGTCATCTCAAGGATAGAACGACCGCGATAGCGAACGTCACCGCCCTCAATCTTTCCCGGAGGCATCGAGATAAGGCCCATGATGGTCATGGCGGTCACGGACTTACCCGAGCCGGACTCGCCGACGACGCCCAGGGTCTCGCCGCGATCGAGCGTGTAGGACACACCGTCGACAGCGCGAACCACGCCATCCTCGGTGTGGAAATACATCTTAAGGTCATCGACCTCGAGCAGATGCTGGCCCTCGGGAACCGGCTGGTCCTTCAGGTCCACATAGTTCTTGTTCTTCTTCATCCTTATGCGTCCTTCATCTTGACGTCGAGGGCGTCGCGCAGACCGTCACCCAGCAGGGTGAAGGCGAGCACCGTCGAGAGAATTGCCAGACCGGGCATGATCATCATCCAGGGAGCAGTCAGAAGATACTGCTGACCGTCCTGAATCATGGAGCCCCACGAAGGCGTAGGCGGAATAACGCCCATGCCGAGGAAGGACAGAGCGGACTCGGTCAAAATGGCACCACCAATGTTCATGGTCGCGTAGACCACGATGGAGGCGACGGAGTTCGGGAAGATGTGACGCACGACGATACGAGCATCGGATGCGCCCATCGCGCGCGCAGCGTCAACATAGTCGTTTTCCTTGACCGTCAGGATCGCGGATCGGAAGACGCGCGCAATCGAGGGCCAGCCGAGAATACCGATGGCGATAAAGACGTTCTGAAGACCACGGCCGATAACGGCGATCATGGCGACGACGAACAGCACGTACGGGAACGCCAGGAAGATATCCGCGAAGCGCATGATGATCGTATCCCAGATGCCGCCATAGAAACCGGCCAGGGCGCCCATGATCAGACCGATCACCGTGGAGATGGCGGTGGCCATAATACCGACGGAAAGCGAAACGCGCGCGCCGTAGATAACTCGGACGAGAATGTCGCGGCCAAGGGCGTCGGTACCAAACGGGTGCTCGGCACACGGAGCCAGCAGCGAAGTCTCGGCCATGGTCGTCGAGTCAGAAGCCGTCGGCGACCCGAGCCAGGGCTTAGCCCACAGGTCTGCGGTCAAGGCAACCAAAACGACGATGATAATCCAGCAGATACCGATAACGGCGAGCTTATTCTTGCGAAGACGCTTGAAAGCGTCGCCCCACAGCGTGCGGGACTTGGCGGGAGCAGATGCGGCCTTAGTGGCGGTAGCCTGCTCCTGAGACTGAGAATCAGTTTCCTGCATGAGACGTACCTCCCTTAGGCCTTATCCGACGGACCGCCGAGGCGGATACGCGGGTCGAGGAATGCATAGCTAATGTCGACGAGAAGGTTGATCACCATAACGACGACAACGATGAGCGTAACGCCGCCCATAACGATGGGCCAGTCGCGCATGCTAATGGCGCGGTAGACCTCAGAGCCGATACCGGGCCAGTTAAAGACCGTCTCGGTCAGGATGGCGCCCGAAAGCATGCCGCCGAAGTCGACACCAATATAGGTAACAACGGGGATGAGTGCATTCTTAAGCGCATGCTTGACGATGATCGCGCGATTGGAGAGACCCTTGGCCTTTGCCGTGCGGATGTAATCCTGATTCATGACGTCGAGTAGCTGCGAGCGCATGATGCGGGCAGCATAGGCGGTCGAAACCGAAGCCAGCGTAATGGTCGGAAGCACATAGTGCATCCAATCCTGATACTGAGAGCTGGAGCCGCCGGCACCCGAGATCGGCATGGAGAATGCGCCGCCGGTGGCATCCTTAAGGATGACGCCAAAGAACAGCTGCAGCAGCATACCGAGCCAGAATGCAGGAACGGCAACGAGGATCGACGTGGTCAGCGTTACCAAAATATCCCAGAAGGAATAGCGCTTTACCGCCGAAATGATACCCGCACCGATACCCATGATTGCCTCGAGCACAATGGCGCACGCGGCGAGTTTAACCGTATACGGATACTTCTGGGCAAAGATTTCCGCAACCGGCAGCTTGCGCTGATACGAATTGCCCAGATCGCCATGAAGCAGACCATTCATGTAATTCAAGTATTGGTCCACAAGCGACGTTGGAACGGGATCGCCGTTCTCGTCAAGGATCGCGTTGCCGTCCTCGTCCGCCTGGACCAGGTGATAGCGCACGCGAAGTTGAAGCTCTACCTCGGGGGACAGAGCCTTGTCTCCACCGATCAGCTTGATCGGGTCTCCCGGCACAATATTCTGGAGGGCGAACAGAATCAACGTAACGCCCAAAAATACCGGGATGAACTGAAGCACACGTTTAACGATGTACTTACCCATACCACTCCCCTATCTAGGGATTAACCTAAATGGGATGCCGATCGCCAGACCGGCATCCCAAAATTACCATCAGCCAGTTTACCCCAGGTTAGGGAGAACTGTATGTTTCCCATGAGGTCTACGTAAATACTTGACCCTCATGGAAGCTGCAAAACTCTTAGGCGAGCTCAGCGGTACCCAGATCGGCGTGCTTCTGCGGATCGACATAGAGGTACTTGACGCGATCGGAGCCGACGATGGTGTGCGTGTAGAACATCACCGGGATAACCGGGCAGTCAGCGGCGACCATAGCGTCAGCCTCCTGCATCTTGGCGATGCGCTCGTCGTCGTCAACCGTGGCACGGGCCTCATCGACCTTGGCATCGAACTCGGGGTTGTTGTAACCAGAGCGGTTGTCGCCACCGAGGGAGTCGGAGTGGAACAGCGGGTACAGGAAGTTGTCCATGATCGGGTAATCGGCGATCCAGCCCAGACGGCCGAACTGATAGTTGAAGTTCTGATACTGCTCGAGCAGGGCAGACCACTCGGGAGTATCGGAGACGGCGGTGACGCCCACCTTGGCGAGGTCGCCGATGATGGACTCCATGATCTCCTTGTGGCCACCGTCCTGGTTGTAGGACAGGGTCACATTGATGCCACGATCGCCGTTAGCGCCAGCGGGAGCGACCTTGTCGAGGTACTCGTTAGCCTTGTCGACGTCATAGGCGCAGAACTCCCATGCGCCCTCCTTGTAGCCGGCAATTCCCGGAGGAACGATGCCGTCAGCGGGGGTACGGGTGCCCTTGAAGATGGTCTTGCAGATGGCCTCACGGTTGATAGCCAGGGAGATGCCCCTGCGCAGGTCAGCATTGTTGAACGGCTCGGCCGTGGTGTTGCACGTCAGATAGTACGTGGAAGGCTCGGAGCCGAGCAGCATGCGCTCGCCGTCACCCATGGTGTAGCCATCCTTGGACTCGCCGCGGTCCTTCTTGGCGGCGTCGATCTGAGCAACGGGAACGTCGCAGACATCGAGGTTGCCGGCCTGGAACTCCTTGTAAGCGGTCTCCACGTCCTTGATGACCTGGAAGTGGATGGCGTCGATCTTTGCCTTGTCGCCATAGTAATCGTCAAACTTCTTGAGGTTGATCTCCTGACCATCCTCCCACTTGCCGTCCATCATGAACGGGCCGTTACCGACCGGGGCAAGGTAGAAGCTCTTGACATCGGACTCGGCGCACTCGGGAACCGGGGACAGAGCCGGGTGAGAGGCGACGAACGGGAAGTCGGCGTAGGCGGAAGTCAGCTTGACGACGAGGGTCTCGTCATCCGGGCAGGTAACGCCGGACAGCTCGGTAGCGTTACCGGCAAGCAGATCATCATAGCCCTCGACCATGGAAAGGTGGTAGGAGACCTCGGAAGGACCATACTCGGTAGCGATGGCCGACTTGGTGTTGACCAGGCGCTCCCAACCGAGCTTGAAGGACTTGGAAGTAACGTCGTCACCGTTGTGGAACTTGGCCTTCTTGATCTTGAAGGTGAACTCGGTGGCGTCGTCGTTAGCCTCGAAGGACTCGCAAGCCAGCGGAACGATCTCGCCCTTCTCGTTATCGTACTCCGTCAGAGCGTCGAAGAGCTGGTACTCGACCTGAGTGCCCTGATCCTCCTGGACGTTGTAGGGGTCGATGCAGACCGGGTTGTTGATGTAGAAGTTCAGCGTCGAACCGGACTCAGAACCGGAAGCGTCGCCGCCCTTCTTGCCGCATGCGGCAAGAAAAGCCATGGAGCTCGCAGCGAGGGTGCCGCCAACAAAGGCGCGACGACCCATAACGGGCTGGTGGAACATAGAATCAGCCATGCCATCCTCCTTATGAGATAGGACAAAGTGAATTCGGCCGGGCAACGTCGAGACAGCCCGATCGAACCATTCAAACGCGGTCCGCCGTTATGGCTGGTTATGCAGTGCGGACCAACGTTTCGCAATACAGTAGCGCATTTTATGCACAATATGGCGCTAATTCCGGTTAACGGTCGAGAATTTCTTTAGTTAGGCGAAGTATGTGGGGATATTTTGACTCTATTACAAGTCTGTAAACAAAAAGGGCCCCGCACATGCGGGACCCTTTACAAACGTATATACGCCGATGCTTAGTAGCCGACGATGCCCTGCGGGAAGAAGAACATGCACAGAACGACACACACAGCAAAAACGACGGCCATAATTACCGTCAGGCGATCGAGGTTCTGCTCCATGACGCCCGTGGCAGAGCTGGAGTTATACAGCGAGCTAGCGATCATATCCGAAACGCCGGTACCCTTACCGGAGTGCATCAGGACGAGAATCGTCAGCGCCACGGCAGAGATAGCCCAAACGACAAACAGAAGAATCTGGAACGGACCCATAGATAAGCTCCTTAATAGAACAATTTAAACTCCAGTACTGTACCACAACCTCCAACACTCCCCCATCCGCCATTTAGGGACGGGGTAGAAATGGCAGAAATACCAAAAAAGGGGTCGTCCGGTTGTGGACAACCCCCTTACTAGAAAACGGTATTTGTTTTCTATTAGGCCTCGGTGGCGAGCACGCGACCCGTCATCTCGGCGGAAGGCTCAAGACCAGCCATGGTGAGCATGGTCGGAGCGATATCGGAGAGACGGCCGTCCTCGATACCGGTGAGCTTGGCCTTATCATCAACGATGATGAACGGCACGCGGTTGGTAGTGTGAGCCGTGAACGGATGCTTGGAACCATCGGAAGCGACGTCAAACATGTGGTCGGCGTTACCGTGGTCGGCGGTGATCAGCGCAAAGCCGCCCTTGGCGAGAATCGCCGGGACAACCTTGGACAGAGCATCGTCAACAGCCTCGACGGCCTTAACGGCGGCGTCGAATACACCGGTGTGACCAACCATGTCGCAGTTCGCGAAGTTCACGATGTAGAAATCAGCGCGATCCTCGTTGATAGCGGCGACAAGCTTCTCGGTAACCTCGGGAGCGCTCATCTCGGGCTGCAGATCGTAGGTAGCGACCTTGGGGGAAGCGACGAGCACGCGCTCCTCGCCCTCCTTGGGCTCCTCGATGCCGCCGTTGAGGAAGAACGTCACGTGGGCGTACTTCTCGGTCTCGGCGGTGTGCAGCTGCTTCAGGCCATTGGCGGCGATAACGTCGGCCAGGACGTTCTCGGGGAACGTCTTGGGGAAGGCGACCTCGACGTCAAACGTCGGATCATACTCGGTCATCGTCACAAAGTGCGAGAGCTTAATCTGCTCGCGCTCAAAGCCGTCGAACTCCTTGTCCGTGAACACGCGAGTCATCTGACGGGCGCGGTCGGGACGGAAGTTGAAGAAGATGGCCGCGTCGCCCTCGTGAATGCCCTCGTTGTGGGCAGCGAAGGGCTCGACGAACTCGTCGCCGCGCGGATCCTTCTCGTAGTAGGCCTTGATACCGGCAACGGGGTCGGTATCGGCATCGGACGCGTTGACCATGACGTCGTAGGCACGCTGGATGCGCTCCCAGCGGTTGTCGCGGTCCATAGCCCAATAGCGGCCCGAAACGGTGGCAACGCGAGCGTCGCAACCGGTCTCCTCGGAGATCTTAGCCAGGAAGGCGCAGAACTCGCTCATGTAGCCGGCACCGGACTGCGGGTCGACGTCGCGGCCATCCATGAAGGCGTGGACGCGAACGGTCTTGACGCCATGCTGGGCAGCCATCTTGACCAGAGCCTCGACGTGGTTCATGTGAGAATGAACACCGCCAGGGCTCATAAGGCCCATGAGGTGCAGGGTCTTGCCTTCGGCCTTGACGTCGTCCATAGCCTTGACGAAGACCTCGTTCTTGGCGATGGAGCCGTCCTTGATGGCGTTGTTGATGCGCGAAAGCTCCTGGAACACGATGCGACCGGCACCGATGTTGAGGTGACCCACCTCGGAGTTGCCCATCTGACCGTCGGGAAGGCCCACGTCCTCGCCCGAAGCGCCGAGCGTGGTGTGGGGATACTGAGCGTACAGGCTATCAAGGAAGGGCGTCTTGGCAGCGGCGACGGCGTTCTCGCCATCAGCCGGAGCAAGGCCGCAGCCATCCATGATGATCAGGAGTGCAGGAAGATGACGCTGTGCCATATGTCCTACTCGCCTGCCTTGACGACCATAGAGGCGAAGTCGGCAGCCTTGAGCGAAGCGCCGCCCACGAGGGCGCCGTCAACGTCGGGCTTGGCGACGAGCTCGGCAATGTTGCCGGGCTTAGCGGAACCGCCGTAGAGAACGCGGATGCCGTTAGCGAGCTCCTCGCCGAACATCTCCTTGAGGGTCTCACGGATAGCGCCGCAGACCTCCTGAGCGTCCTCGGCGGTAGCGGTCTTGCCGGTGCCGATAGCCCAGATGGGCTCGTAGGCGACGACGACCTGCTTGGGGCAGGTGATCTCAAGACCAGCAAGGCCAGCCTTGACCTGGTTCACGACGTGCTCGACATAGGTGCCAGCCTCGCGGACCTCGAGGGACTCGCCGCAGCAGAAGACGGGAACAAGACCGGCGGCAACGAGGGCCTTGGCCTTCTTGTTCTGGTCCTCGTCGGTCTCGTGGAAGTAGTCGCGACGCTCGGAGTGACCGATGATGCAGTAGGTGCAGCCAGCGGACTTGAGCATGTCGCAAGAGGACTCACCGGTGAAGGCACCCTTGGCCTCCCAGTACACGTTCTGTGCACCGAGGGCGATGGGGGCAGCCTGAATGCGGTCATGAACCGTGGTGATGTCAATGGTCGGAGGGCAGACGAGCACCTCGACGCCAGCCGGAACCTCGGGCAGAGCCTGAGCCAGCTCGTCGGCGAGCTTGGCGGCCTCGGCGACGTCGTTGTTCATCTTCCAGTTACCAGCGATAAGAAGGGTGCGATTAGGCATCGAGAAGCGCCTCCACTCCGGGCAGGGCCTTACCCTCGACGAGCTCCATGGAAGCGCCACCACCGGTGGAGATCCAGCTCATCTTGTCGGCCAGGTTGAACTTGTTGACAGCCGCGACAGAGTCACCACCGCCGATGATCGAGGTGCAGTCGGCCTCGGCGACGGCCTCGGCGATAGCCTGGGTGCCGTGAGCGAAGTTGTCGAACTCGAAGACGCCCATGGGGCCGTTCCAGAACACGGTCTTGGCGCCCTTGACGGCCTCGGCGTAGAGCTCCTCGGTCTTGGGGCCGATGTCCATGCCCTCACGATCGTCGGGGATAGCGTCGGAAGCGACAACCTCGGGGACAGCGTCCTCGCCAAAGTGATCGGCAACGCGGTTGTCGATGGGGAGCAGGATCTTGACGCCCTTTTCCTCGGCCTTCTTGAGCATCTCGCCGGCGCGCTCGACCCAGTCCTCTTCCTTGAGGGACTGACCGACGGTCAGGCCCTGAGCCAGGAAGAAGGTGTAGGCCATGCCGCCACCGATGATCAGGGTGTCAGCGGAGTCGATGAGGTGATCGAGAACGCCGATCTTGGAAGAAACCTTGGAACCGCCGACGATAGCGACGAAGGGGCGCTCGGGCTCGGCGAAGATGCCGGTCAGCGTGTCGACCTCCTTCTCGAGCAGGAAGCCGGCGACGGCAGGCAGGTAAGCGGCGGGGCCCACGACGGAACCCTGGGCGCGGTGAGCGGTGCCGAAGGCATCGAGAACGAAGACGTCACCATAGGAAGCGAGCTTCTTGGCGATCTCGGGATCGTTCTTCTTCTCACGCTTGTCGAAACGGACGTTCTCGAGAACGAGGACCTTGCCCGGCTCGACGGCGGCGACAGCCTCAGCAGCCTTCTCGCCGTAGGTGTCGGCGACAAAGGCAACATCGAGACCAGAGAGCTCAGCGAGCTTCTTGGCGACAGGCTCAAGGGAGAGCTCAGGCTGGAAGCCGGTGCCCTCGGGACGGCCGAGGTGGCTCATGAGGATGACGCGAGCGTTGTGCTCAACGAGGTAGTTGATGGTGGGCAGGGCAGCCTTGATGCGGGTGGTGTCGCCAACGACGCCATCCTTGATAGGCACGTTAAAGTCAACGCGGACGAGAACGCGCTTGCCGTCGACATCGATGTCGCGGACGGTCTTCTTGGTAAAGGCCATGTTTGCTTCTACCTTTCGTACGTGTCTGCCTCCCATTACGGCAGACGATTTCCTATAAAAAGGGCGCGACCCTAGGGTGTAAGCCCTATAAGGCCGCGCCCTTCTTTAGACGCTCAACGAGCTATTCGCTAAAAGCTAAATTAAGCAACGAACTTCTCGAAGTACTTGATGGTGCGGACCATCTGAGAGGTGTAGGAGTTCTCGTTGTCGTACCAAGAGGTGACCTGAACGAGGGTCTGGCCGTTGCCGAGATCAGAGCACATGGTCTGAGTGGCGTCGAAGATGGAGCCGTGGGTCTCGCCAATGATGTCGGTGGAGACGATGTCGTCCTCGTTGTAACCGAAGGTCTCGGAGATGGTGGCAGCGTAGGCCTTCATAGCGGCGTTGACCTCGTCGACGGTGACCTTCTTGTCAACGACAGCGTAGAGGTTGGTGATGGAGCCGGTCGGCGTCGGGACGCGCTGGGCGGCACCGATGAGCTTACCGTTGAGCTCGGGGAGAACCAGGCCGATAGCCTTGGCAGCACCGGTGGTGTTGGGGACGATGTTGACGGCGCAGGCGCGGCTACGACGCTTGTTGCCCTTGCGCTGCGGGCCGTCGAGCGGCATCTGGTCGCCAGTCCAGGCGTGAATGGTGGTCATGATGCCGGACACGATGGGAGCGAAGTCGTTCAGACCCTTGGCCATCGGGGCGAGGCAGTTGGTGGTGCAGGAAGCGGCGGAGATGATGTTGTCCTCAGCGGTCAGCGTCTCGTGGTTGACGTTGTACACGATGGTGGGCAGATCGCTGCCGGCCGGAGCGGAGATGACGACCTTCTTGGCGCCAGCGTTGATGTGGGCCTGAGCCTTAGCCTTGCTGGTGTAGAAGCCGGTGCACTCGAGAACGACGTCGACGTCGAGGTCGCCCCAAGGCAGGTTATTGGCGTCGGCCTCCTTGTAGATCTTGATCTCCTTGCCGTCAACGGTGATGGAATCCTCGCCAGCAACGACCTCGTGATCGCGAGCGTAGTTGCCCTGCGTGGAGTCGTACTTCAGCAGGTAAGCGAGCATATCGGGAGAGGTGAGGTCGTTGATAGCGACGATCTCGGAGCCCTCATGACCGAACATCTGACGGAAAGCCAGACGACCGATGCGACCGAAGCCGTTAATAGCAACCTTTACTGCCATTGTGTCTCCTTTCGTAAGGCCCCCGCAAGCTACAGCGCCTGCCGTTGAGGCCCACAAACTAACCACTCGCCTAATATACCTTTTTTTGGACTTGAATTTCACGAGAATGCTCGAAATTGAAAATCAAATTTACGTTAAAACGTTTTAAAGAATAAAACAGCAGTTAAATCCGTATATACGCCGATACTTTAAACTACCTGTTTGCTTCAATGAGCTTTTCAAGCCTCAAAACTCGATGGTAGAGGGCCGACTTTGACAAGGGAGGGTCAGCCATCTCCCCCAAATCACGCAGCGACAGATCGGGATAGCGCTCGCGCAGGTCGCAAAAGACCGCCAAGGCATCCGGAAGCGCATCGCGAAGGCCACGCTGCTCGAGCTCATCGATAAGCGCAAGCTGATGTTGGGCGGCACCGGCGCTTCTGGTCTGGTTGGCGAGTTCGGCGTTCACGCGACGGTTCACATCGTTCTTAACCAACTTGACCGCACGCGCCTCCTCAATCTCGGAAACACTGCGCTTGGCACCAATCAGCTTTAAAAGATGCTCGATTTCCTCGGCGCTCTTAATGTACACGGCATAAGACCCCCGCCGTGCATTAACACGCGCATGGACCCCAATCTGCTCCAACAGATCGCAAAGTCCCCGGGCATACTGCTCGCCCTGTACCGCAATCTCCAAATGAAAATCGCCGCGTGGATCGGCCACGAAGCCGCCCGCGATGAGCGCGCCGCGGATATAGGCAAGTCTGCAGCAGGGACGGGCAACGATGTGTCGGGGAACACCAGCGACGAGCCCTCCCCTGCGGTCTAGAATGCCCAGCAGCACCAAAGCCTTGTCCAGGTCGGGTTGATCGGGCAGGGTAATGAGATAATTTCGAACCTTATGCAATACAGATTTGCGGACGGTGAACTCCGTTTTGAGTTTAAGGATGCGATGCGTCAGCGTGATCATCGTGCGCGCGACGGCTCCCGTCTCGGTCGCGACCGTCAAACGATACCGCCCAGAGCCGGTAAGCGAGAGTGTACCACTCACGCGCGTGAGGGCGGCAAGCGTCGACAAGTCGCAGTATTCACATTCGGGTTCGCAGCGCGCAAGCTCGTCACGCACCTCGGCGGTAAACGACATGCAGGCCTATGCTTTCGTGTTGGCGCGCGACAAGTCGCGATGGGAAATGCTCACGTGATACTGGGCGCCTTCCAAATAACGTGCCGTGGCCTCGGCGATGGCAACGCTGCGGTGCTGACCGCCCGTGCAACCGATGGCAATAGAAAGCTGCGGCTTGCCCTCTGCGATATAACCGGGCATGACCGTATCGAGCAGTTGCGTCCAGGCCTTCCAGAACTCCTGCGTCTTGGGATGGTCCAGAACAAAGTCGGAGACTTTCTTATCGAGACCGGTCATGGTGCGCATCTCGGGATCGTAGAACGGATTGGGCAGGAAGCGAACGTCGATCATAATGTCCGCCTCGACGGGCATACCGTGCTTAAAGCCAAACGAGAACACGTGAACGTCCATGAGCTGCTGGTCGGACAACTCGGAGAACGCCATGCGCAATTTGTTGCGCAGCGCAGAGGTGCGCAGGCGGCTCGTGTCGATGATCATATCGGCTCGATCGCGCACACCCTGCAGCTGCAGGCGCTCGCGCTGAATCGCATCGGCCGTAGTCTCCCCCGGCTTGGCAATGGGATGACGGCGGCGATTTTCGCTGTAGCGACGAATCAGTACCTCGTCAGAAGCCTCCAGGAACACGATGTCGCAGCTCATCTCGCGCTCTTCGAGCGCGGCGACCGCATCGAGCAACTCGTCAAACAGTCCCTGGCTACGCAAATCGCAGGTGACGGCGAGATGCCTGCCCACGCCCGTATTGATACCGACGAGCTCGGCAAGCTGGGCGATCAGACGCGGAGGCAGGTTATCGATGCAAAAATAGCCCATGTCCTCGAACACGTGCATGGCCTGCGTGCGGCCCGATCCGGACATTCCGGTGATGATGACGATATCGGGGATGCGCTCCGAGCGCTCCGCCGCATCCATGGCATCTCCCTTTTGCATGTGCTGCCTCCCAAAAACAAGCGCGGGACCCAGCAACCCGGATCCCGCGCGGTCAATTGCCTTTATTGAGTATACCGCCCCGAGCGGATACGAGGCCTGTCTTACGCCTCAAGCGCAGCCTTGAACCAACTTGTAATACTCGTGGGGTGCGTGATGGCGGTGCCGACGACAACGGCCCAGGCGCCAGCATCGATCGCGGCGCGAGCCTCCTCGGGCGTATGCACGCGACCCTCGCAAATGATGGGAAGGCCGGGGAATTCCTCGGTCGCCTGACGCAGGAGCGGCAGGTCGGGGCCATCGGCCATGGTGCAGTCGATGGCGGCGACACCGTGAGAGAGCGTGGTGGATACCAGGTCGAAGCCCATATCAACCGCACGGCGAATGTCCTCGATGGTGGCACAATCCGCCATCAGGAGCACACCCTCCTCGTGCAGCGGACGGAAGGTATCCTCGACCGTCTTGCCATCGGGGCGCGGACGATCGGTGGCGTCAATCGCCACGATATCGGCACCGGCAGCAACGCAGGCGCGGGCGTGACGCAGCGTCGGCGTGATGTAGACGCCCTCGTGTCCATCCTTCCACAGGCCGATAACAGGAACCTCACAGCGACCCTTAATGGCGGAAATGTCGGCAAGGCCCTGGCAGCGAATGGCGGCGGCGCCGCCGAGTTCGCAAGCGCGAGACATTTGAGCCATGGTCTCGGGCGTACGAAGCGGCTCGCCCATATACGCCTGAACGCTCACGACGAGCTTACCCTTCAGGGATTGAATCAAAGGATCGACGGTCATAAGGCTGCAACCTTTCTCAAAACAGCCTTCTGAGACACCGCACCTTGACGTTCAAACCGTCGCTCGCGTACCGAAGTACGCTTCGCTCCTCTTTCACGTCAATCTGCGGCACCTCAGAAGGCGCACTTGGTAGTTATGCTTACTTCAACGACGCAAGAAGGTGTTCGGCGGCACCGATAAGCGGCGCGTCGCCCTCCAGAGAACCGATGAGGATCGGCGTGTCCTGAAGCGGGTCGAGCGCCTGGCTGGCATAGCCCTCGTGCACCGAATCCTTCCACGTCTGCGAACGCCAATCGGGACCCTGATGAATTACGCCGCCCGAAAGCACGATGACCTCTGGATCCAGAATGTTGGCAAGCGAGCCCAAGCTGGCGCCCAGCGCAAAGCCGGCGTCATGGATGACCTCGGTCGCCTTTGCGTCGCCCGCGCGGCACAGGTCGTTCACATCGCGACCGACCGAAGGACGACTGGGGTCGACGCGGCCAAAGCGCTCATCGTACATACGACCAATGGAAGTGCCCGAAGCAACAGACTCAAGATGGCCGGAACGCCCGCAGGCGCAGGGAATGCCGGCGGCAGCCGAGCACTCGATGTGGCCCATATGACCGGCAGCACCATGGAAGCCCTGCATCACGCGGCCGTTCTCGACATATGCGCCGCCGATGCCCGTACCGATTCCCAGGCACAAGACGGAGAACTTGCCCTTGCCGACGCCCCAGTGGGCCTCGCCCAGAGCATGAGCCTGCACGTCGCCCACAACGGCAACGGGAAGACCAAGGTCCTCGCGCAGACGCGGCCCCAACTGAACGCCGGACCAGCCGGGCATAATCTCGTTGGCATACGCGATGGCGCCCGTCTTGGGGTCGACGACGCCTGCGGCGCCAATGCCGACACCAAGAACCTCGACATCGGGGTTCGCTTCGATGGCGGCCTTAATAGACGCCTCGATGCGCTGGAAAACTGCCTCGCCACCTTCTTGGGCCTCGGTGGGAACCTCGGCTTCAAAGACCGGATGGGGCACGCTGCCATCAGCCGGGTACTCCATGATGGCAGTCGCAATTTTAGTTCCGCCGATATCGACAGAGCAGACGTACTTGTTCTCCATGTCGCTCTCCTTCGGAGATAAAAACAACTACAGGAAATGCGCCGTCAGGCTAGCCATCACAGCGCAGTAAAGGTTTTCCAGGTGTCCGAGATCGCCGAGAAACCGTGTGGCCATTGACCTAATGGGTCATGGCCACACGGTTGAACGGCAAGGTCGGGTGCCTGAGAAGCTTTACAGGAGACCGTTGTCCTGGAGGACCTTCTTAATAGCCTCGACGTTCTCGCCGGTCATGGCCTTCACCGGGCGCGGCATGGTCGGGCTGTCGAAGATACCCATGAGGTTCATAGCGGTCTTGAAGGCGCCGACGCCACCGGCATAGCCCTGGACGCCCGAGGTGACATCCCAGATGTGCGAAATCTCATTGAGGCGATCCTGCTCGGCCTTGACGGTAGCCCAGTCACCAGCCTGAGCGGCCTTCCACTGGCGCACGTAGCCCTCGGGCTCAACGTTGGCAAGGCCCGGGACAGAGCCGTCGGCGCCACCGAGGTAAGCGCCGTCGACAACGACCTCGTGACCGGTGAGGATGCTCATCGGATGGCCATTCTTCTCGTTCTCCTGAACGAGGTAGCGGAACGAGATGTCATCACCCGAGGAATCCTTGACGCCAGCAAGGACGCCCTCGGCGCCGAGCTTGGCAAGGAGCTTCCAGGGGAGCTTGGTGTGAACGCACACGGGAATGTCATAGGCAAAGATGGGCAGATCGAGCTCCTCGTGCAGAATGCGGAAGTGCTCCTCGACCTCGGTCATGCCCTGCAGGGCATAGAACGGGCAGGTGGCGACGAGGGCATCGGCACCCAGCTCCTGAGCGACCTTACCGTGCTCGATCATGCGCTCGGTCTCGGTATCGATGATGCCGACCAGAACAGGCACGCGGTGATCGACGATGCGCACGGCCTCGGCGATAATCTGGCGACGGCGCTCGTCGGTGGAGAAGACGACCTCGCCCGAGGATCCCAGGAAGAACAGGCCATCGACGCCGGCATCGATCATGCGGTTGATGCTGCGCTCAAAGGAGACAACATCGAGCTGGTGATCTTCGGTATCGGGAACAACGACGGGAGGGATAACGCCGGTGAATTTCTGAGTTGCCACAAGAATCTCCTTAGTTGTCTGGCGGGCGGCCCTATGCCACCCACTCTTGTTGGCAGTGTCCAGGCCGTCTAGGCCAAAGAACACGGGTAGAACGTTTGGTTAAAAAAGTCGATGACTTCGTTTTCGAACGCATTGATGCGCTCATGAGCGTATTTGGCATAGATGATATGCCTCCGGTCACACTCAAGACCGTTGAATACGGCAAACTGGCCCTTGGGATCGCTCACGGCATCCATGAGCGATGTGCCCATGAGCACCGATCCACGCACCCGAGACGACAACGCCTCGAGGCCACCGGGAATTGGATTGGCAACCGCCGTGCAGGCGAGGCCCCGCTCGTCCAGAGCAGAAACCGCCAGCGCGACTCCGCCGCCAAGGCCCTCGCCCCATGCAAAGATGCGGTCGGGGTCCACGCCATCAAGATTGCGCGCCACCTTCGCCATCGCGCAACCCCAACGGACGCGCTTGACAAAAGCAGGAGAGGCAATCCCCTGCTGCAGCTCGCTGGATCCAATCGCCTCATCGTCCAGCGCAAGCACGGCATATCCCATGGCGGCAAACCTCGTCATGTGATGCCATCCACGCACGGGTCGGTCGATGTCGTGAAACATCAGACAGAGCGGCACAAGCTCGGATGCCCGGGCGTGACCTAAGGGCTCAATCAAACGGCCGTGTACGACATACCCGCCGAGTTCAAAGGAAACCTCGGAGTAACGCGCGCACGGATTGACGAAATCAATCGCCGTAACAGTCAGGCCGCAAACCTCAAAGTCCGAGGCGGCTGTCTCTAATTTGGAAACATCCGCAGAAGCATCGCCGCGCCAACCCCGGAAATCAGAGAGCCTTGACGAAACCGTTCCAGGCATCCCCGCGAGCCTGGGGACAATCAGCTCGTCGACATTGCTCTCGCACTTAGACATGAGCCTCCCCTCCCTCGCAGAAAAACGGAATGATCATGTCGTCAAAGTCCTGAATCTCCTCGTGGCCAAAGCCCTCAAAGAACTCGTGTCGCTTCTCACAGGCCAGGTTGTTGTAGACCGCAAACTGCGTCGCCGGCGGGCAGACGATATCGGCTGTGCCCGTGCCAAACAGCACGGGGCATTTGACCATGGGGGCAAAGTTCTTGGAATCGAAGTACGCCAGTTTGGCATAGGCCTCTTCAATACGAGTCGAGTCCTCGTCAAACCAACGCGACCAATAACGCAGGCCCTCATAAGCGATATCGTCGGCATCCAGATCCCAAACAAGGCGGAAATCCGACAGGAAGGGATAGAGGATGGCGGCACGATTGATAAGCTCGCTATTAAGCGCGCAGGTCGCAATGCCCAAACCGCCGCCCTGTGATGCGCCGTTCACAAATACGCGGGAAAAATCGATGCCCTCGAGCTCGCGAACAATACGGCACAGAATGCGGATATCCTGGTGCAAGCGGACATAGTAGAGGTTGGCCGGGTCGCCATCGATACCGGCGACGATATGGCCCGCGACCGTTGTGCCTTCAAATCCACCAATATCCTCGGAGGGGCCACCCTGGCCGGGGCAGTCGAGGGCAATGAGCGCCATGCCCATGCCCGCAAACGACGCCTGCTCGAACCAGCTGCGGCTTGCACCCGGATAGCCGTGGAACTGTAACACCAGCGGCACGGGCTCGTCCGAAACCGGCTTGAGATACTTGGCATGCAGGCGGGCGCCGCACATGCCGGTATACCAGAGGTCAAAAAACTGGCAGGTCGCAGTATCGGCAATCGATGCCGCCTCGACCGCATAGTCGATCTTGACGGCGTCAGCCTCGGCCATGCGGTCGTTCCAAAAGAGATCGAAATCGGATGGACGGGGCATGGCGCCCCGATAACCACCAAATTGCTGTTGTAGCTCCTGAGCGCTTGGCATGGCCCGTGAACCCAACCTTTCGAAATCGCAACGGAGGTGCGCCCGGCAAGGGAACCGGGCGCACGGGAGGGAAAGCGAACCTACTCGCCGAGCTTGGGATGAAGCAGCGACGGCGCAGCGCCGAGCAGCATCTTGGTGTAGGGGTCCTGAGGGTGCTGGAAGACCTGCTTGGCCTCGCCCTGCTCGACGATCTTGCCGCCATTCATAACGATGATGTCGTCAGAGATATAGCGGACCGTCTGGATGTCATGGCTGATGAACACCATGGCCAGGCCGAGCTCCTTCTTAAGGTCGGTCAGCAGGTTCAGAATCTGCGCGCGGACCGAAACGTCCAGAGCCGAGGTTGGCTCGTCGGCGATGATGGCATCGGGGTTCAGCGACAGGGCACGGGCAATTGCGACGCGCTGGCGCTGGCCGCCCGAAAGCTGGCCGGGAAGAACCTCGGCGGCGGAGCTGGGCAGACCGGTGAGCTCCAAGAGCTCCTTGACGCGCTTCTCCTGCTCGGCCTCGGTACCCAGGTTGTGGACGCGCATGGGGTCGAGCAGCTGCTCGCGAACGACCATGCGGGGGTTGAGCGCCGTGGCCGGGTTCTGGAACACGACCGAGATGACGCGACCCATGTGGCGACGGTCCTCGGCGGTACGCTTGGTTACGTCCTTGCCCTTAAAGTAGACCTTGCCGCTCGTGGGGGCCTGCAGGCCGCACATGACGTTGGCGGTGGTGGACTTACCGCAACCGGACTCGCCGACGATGCCGATCGTCTGACCGGGCATGAGCTTAATCGTTACACCCTGGACGGCGTGAACCAGGTTAGGGTGCAGAATCGAGCCGGTACGGGTCCTAAAGGTGACGTGGACGTCATCAAGGAAGATGATCGGCTCGACGCCGTTGACTGCGGTCTCGCTCATCTACATCACCTCCGCGTGAGGGGTCAAACCATTTGCCTTGAGCACCTCGTCGGGGAGCTCGGAATAGAAGTGCTCGGTGCCGGGCACGCGCTTGAAGACCGGACGGGTGTCCAGGCCAATGCGCGGATGGCTCGAGCGGGGCGCGAAGCGATCGCCCTTGGGGAAATCGCGCGGGCTCGGAACGGCGCCGGGCACCTGGTGCAGACGGCCCGAACCGCTCTCGATGGACAGAACGGAGCCCAGAAGACCGCGGGTGTACTCGTGGATCGGGTTAGTGAGCAGCTCCTTGGTGGGCGCCTGCTCGATAACCTGACCGGCGTACATAACCGTGATGTTATGGGCGACCTCGGCGACCAGCGCCAGGTCATGCGAGACGAAGATCATGGCAAAGCCGAGCTTGGCCTGAAGGTCGTTGAGCAGCTTGATGACCTGCTTCTGGACGGTAACGTCCAGAGCGGTCGTGGGCTCGTCGCAGATGACCAGCTTGGGGTCGCGGGTAAGGGCCATAGCAATCAGAACGCGCTGACGCTGGCCACCGGAAAGCTCATGCGGGTAGCTCTCGAGCGTACGCTTGGGGTCGAGGCCCACGAGCTCCAGGAGTTCCTCGGCGCTGCGGGTGCCGCCGCGCTTGGTGAGCTGCTTCATCTGGGCAGAGATGAGCATGGAGGGGTTGAGCGAGGACAGGGCGTCCTGATAGACCATAGCGATATCGGTACCGCGCAGGCCGAACCACTCCTTCTTGCTCATCTTGAGCAGGTCGCGGCCCTCCCAGAGGACCTCGCCGGAAAGGTGCTCGTCATCGTCGGTCAGGCCCATGATGGCCAGCGTGGTGATGGACTTACCGCAGCCGGACTCGCCCACCAGGCCCATGGTCTGACCAGGGCGGACGTCAAAGTTGACATGGTCGACGACGTTGATATCGCCGTGATGCTCAAACTGAATGCAGAAGTCACGGACCGAGAGAATCGGTTCGACAGACTCGTCGGGCACATGGCGATCGTCACGCTTGAGTTCGACATCGCGCAGGGCGCCAAGGCGAGCGGAGAGGGACTGGGCCTGCTCCTTGTAGGCGCGAACGGGGTCGGAGACCAGCAGGTCTGCCTCGCGACGCTTGGAGGAATCGGTAGGATCCAGGGCGGCGGAGGGGGCAGCGGCCATGGCGTCGGTAATGCCCTCGGAGAGGATGTTGAGCGCCAGGCAGGTGATCATGATGGCCAGGCCCGGGAACAGCGCCTGCCACCAACGGCCGGCGAGCACGCCGCCGCGGGCGTCGGCGAGGATGTTGCCCCAGGTAGCGGTGGGCTCCTGGATACCAGCGCCGATGAAGGTCAGCGAAGCCTCGAAGATGATGGCGTCGGCGACCAGGGTAACGGTGAAGACCATGATCGGGGCGATGCAGTTACGCAGAACATGCTTGATCAAAATCCACGGAGCCTTGGCGCCGGAAACGATGACCGCGCGGACATAGTCCTCGCCGTACTCGGACACGATGTTGGCGCGCACGATACGGGCAATCTGCGGAGTGTACATAAAGCCGATGGCGAAGATGATCGACGGCACGGAGTTGCCCAGGATGGAGACGAAGACGGCCGCGAGGGCGATGCCCGGGATGGACATGATGATGTCCAGGATACGCATGATCGTCTCGGAAACGGCCTTGCGCGAAACCGCCGCAAGGGCGCCCACGACCGAGCCGCAGACCAGAGCCATGGCAGTGGCGCCAAAGCCGATAATCAGCGAGTAACGACCACCGTAGAGCATACGCGACAGAATGTCGCGACCCTTATCGTCGGTACCGAAGATAAATCCGTTGCCGGGAGCCTGACGAGCCGTAAAGATCTCGACCGGGCTATAGGGGGCAAGAAGGGGCGCCAGAATCGCAGTCAGGGCGACCAGCGCCAGCACGACGGCGGCAATCTTAGAAGACAGCGTCATCTTCTTCCAGCCACCGAGCTTGAGCCCCTTGGAGGCAGCCTTCTCGAGCTGCTCGGTTTGCTTCTCTCGAATCTTTACCATAATCTACACCGTCCTGATGCGCGGGTTGATGAGCAGGTAGAGCATGTCAACCACGATGTTGATGATGATGAAGGCAAGAGCAACGACGATAACGACGCCCTGAACCAGGTTCGCCTCGTTGCCCTGAACGCCCTGCAGAATCGCGGTGCCCATGCCGGGGAGGTTGAAGATAACCTCGATGACGACGGCGCCGCCCATGAGGTAACCGATCTTAAGACCGAGGGTGGTGACCGGGGTGATCAGCGCATTGCGAAGAACGTTGATGCCGACGACGACCTTCTCGGGAACGCCGGCGCCGCGAGCCATACGGACATAATCCTTATCGAGCTCCTCGACCATGGCGGTACGCACGATACGAGTCATCTGGCCCGTCAGCGGAAATGCCAAGGCGATAGCGGGCATGATCATACGTCCCAGATAGCCAGCCGGATTCGTGGTGAAGTGAGGCAGAGCACCCGATGCCGGAAGCACCTTAAGGTAGGAAGAGAACAGCAGGATCAACAGAACGGCAAGCCAGAACGACGGGGTTGCCAAGCCGGCGATGGAAAAGACGCGGATCACTTGGTCCGGCCATTTGTCGCGATACAGTGCCGCGATGACGCCGAGTAAAAACGAAACGACCGCACCGATGGCAAGGCCGATGAAGGTCAGCTGCATCGTGACGGGCAGGGCCGTGGAGATGCGCTTGGCAACGGAGTTGCGAGCAGCACCATAGGTGCCCATGTCGCCATGGATCAAATCGCCCATATAGCGCACGTAGCGCACAGGCCAGGGGTCGTCCAGACCATACTTCTCATGGTACTCGGCAACCGCCTCGGGCGAGGCACCGTCACCCAACGCCGTGTAGGCGGGGTCGGTCTTGGAGAACGACATAAGGAAGAACACCAGGACGGTGACGCCCAATGCCATGATCGGCAGCGCCACAAGACGCCTTCCAATCAAACGTAGCAAGTTGTTCACGTTCCCTCCCCTTTCTTTTGTCGGTAGGACCAACTGGTATATGAGTACGGATACTCATTACAAGACCCGAGCGACATCGAGGTCGCCCGGGTCTTTGTTTCAACTATGAGGATACGGTCCCAACGACCGACATCCTGCATACAGACTCAAGCGAGTCTTACGCCTTGACGGTCGCAACGCCCCTGAAGGACATGCTCGTCGTACCGATGCCCTTGAAGCCATCGAGGGCCTCGCCGTTGGGCGCAGTGGACGGATCGTCCCAGGAAGCGGAGACGGTCTTGACGTGGACAACGGGGTACAGAACGGCATTGTCGGCAATGATGTCGAAGCACTCGTTCCACTTCTTCTGCTGCTCGTCGCCCTCGGCGGCAAGAGCCTCGTCCATGAGACCGTGGAGCTTCTGCCACTCAGCGGACTCCTTCCACGGGCAACGGGTCTGCATCCAGACGTTGTCGCCGTACCACCAGTTGAGCAGCAGGTCGGGGTCGGCGCCGAAGCAGGAAGGATCGCCAGGGGCAAGGAGGATATCGTAGGCCTCGCCGCCGTCGATGGCAGCGTAGGTGGCCGGCGAGGTATCGGTCTGGATGGTGACATCGAAGCCGAGAGCGTCGAGGTCGTTCTTGACCTGGGCGGCCATACCCTTAATCTGCTCGTTGTCGGTGGTGCGCAGGGTGATGGCACCCGGGGTGATGCCAGACTCCTCGATGAGCTTCTTAGCCTTCTTGGCGTCGGTCTTGTACACCGTGGAAGCCTCATGATAGTTGGTGAAGCTCTTGGGCAGGTAGCAGCTGGCAGCGGTGGCAAGGGCGGCGAAGGTGTTGCTGACCATCTTCTCGGTGTCGAGCGCATACATGACAGCCTGACGGACCTTGACGTTGTTCCAAGGCTCCTTGGCGACGTTGAACATGATGAAGCGGGTGCCGAAACCCTGAACGTTATCGATCTTGCAGCCGGCGCTCTCGAGCTGGTCGACGGCGTCAGCGGTAACGAGCTCCATAACGAGCGTGGAGCCCTCCTGCTGAGCGGTAACGCGAGCGGTGGGGTCGGTCAGGATGCTGTACTGGATCTTCTTATCCTCGGCAGCATACTCACCGTTGTACTCGGGGTTGGGAACCAGGGTGATCTCGGTATCGGAGATAGAGTCGTACATCCAGGGGCCGGAGCCGATCGGCTGCTTGGCGCGATCCTCCTCGGTCTGGGTGGCCGGGGTAACGCGGACGATGGCCAGACGATCCTTGAGCAGGGAGAAGTTGGGGACCTTGGTCTTGACCGTCACGGTGCTGGCGTCCTTGGCCTCGATGGACTCGAAGGGCTGGAAGAACGGAGCATAGGTAGCGGAAGCGGCGCAAGCGGTGTAGGAGGCAACGACATCGTCAGCGGTGACCTCGGTGCCATCGGAAAACTTGGCGCCCTTGCGGATGGTGACCTCGAAAGTGGTGTCGTCCACAGACTTGGGATCGTCGGTGGCGAGCTCGTTGAAGGTGCTGTAGTCGTGGTAATCGATGCCGTAGAGGCCCTCGACGACGTGCCAGTTAGCACCCAGGCCCACAGCGGAGCCGGTGCTGGCGGGATCGAAGCTGGACGGAGCGTAAGCGGAACCAGCGGTGATCACGCCGCCGCCACGGTTGGCGGAATCGGTGGAACCGGAAGCGGAACCCTCGTCGCTAGAGCTGCCACCGCAGCCGGTGAGACCAAGCCCTGCGACAGCAGCGACGCTGCCGGTGAGGCCGAGGAACGAACGCCTGGACATACCCTTGTTGATGATGGCCATGTCTTCTCCTATCAATAGAGAATCTTACCCGGGAGCGCCTAGACGTGCCCCCGCGCAACTTGCGGACGATATATACCTTACCTACCGACGAACCCAACTGAGGTGCCGCGCTCGGCGACCGATACATACATACGCTTGAACGGTATTTGCTACCTTTCACCGAATTCATTGACAAACGATTCGCCAGACAGTATGTATCGACGAGGTGAGATATCAGTCTTCGTCAACCCGCAGGATAGCAGGGTTGTTCACCATGGCTAGTCAAACGTTTTAGCGTTAATTAAACCCGAAATCGGCTGGTAATCGCCGTGAAATAAATGATTGAAAATCACGCAATCATGTATATCAGTTGTTTAGAGGCGTGTTTAGTTTTCGGATTGCTTTGCCGCCGCCTCGGCGCGCTCGGCATTCCATGCAACGAGCGCCTCGTGAACCGCTTTGGCGACATCGGCAGGAATGCCTCGAACTTCCGCGATCTCTTGCTCGCTCGCCGCGCGCAAACGCTTCATCGAGCCAAAATGGCGCATAAGGGCACGTTTTCTGGTGGGTCCCACGCCTGGAACGTCATCGAGTACCGAAACCGTCATGGCTTTATCGCGTAATTCGCGATGGAACGTGATGGCAAAACGGTGCGATTCATCGCGCACCTGTTTAATTAGATAGAGCGACGCGGACCCGGTCGGCAGCACGACGGGAGTCTCGTCCCAAGGCACGAAAACCTCCTCATCGGCCTTTGCCAAGCCACAAACTGGTATATCGAGCCCAAGAGCCTCAAGTTGCTTGATCGCAGCGGTCAATTGCGGCTTACCGCCATCGACAACGAGCAGATCGGGGCGCGAGCCAAAGCGCTCGTCGGCCATGCGCTCGGGAGCATAACGTCGTCCCAAAACCTCGGACATCGACACGAAGTCGTTTGCCTCGTCCAATTCGGCCTGAATTTTAAAACGACGATACTGGCTCTTGTCGGCGCGCCCGTTGGTAAACACCACCATCGAGGCGACCGTAAAGGTGCCATGCAGTGTAGAGATATCGAAGCACTCGATACGCAACGGCGGCGATGGCAGCGCCAACGCACTTTCGAGCTCCAGGAGCGCTTGATTGGTGCGGTCGTCAGCGTACCCCGTTCGCATCATGTAGCGCATGAGGGCATGGCGCGCATTTTTGGATGCCATATCGAGCAGACGGTGCTTTTCGCCACGCTGCGGCCTATGGAGATGGCAGGAACGCTCACGCTTGCCCGCAAGCCACTCCCCCAGCGCTTCCGCATCCTCAAGATCGACGGAAAGGTTGACCTCAGCTGGAATATCAGCCGTCTCGTCGTAATAGCGCTTAAGAAAGCCCGACTGGAGCTCTTCCTCGTCAACATCAAGACCCTTGTCGAGAATGAACTCGCAGGTGCGAACTGTTCGGCCCTCGCGAACGACGAAGACGCAAGCGGCGGAGATGGTCTCCTCGCGATAGAAACCGATGACATCTATATCGACACTGGAGGGAAAAACGACTTGCTGACGATCGTCCAGACCCCTGATGACCTCCAAACGACGTTTGACGCGTGCCGCGCGCTCAAAGTCGAGCGCCTCAGCGGCATCCGTCATCTCGGAGGTCAGCTCATCGACGACATCCTTGCGATGGCCCGACAAAAAGCGCTCGACACGCTTGACGTTCTTGGCATAGTCTGCCGGGGAAATCACGCCGACACACGCACCCGGGCCGCGCCCGACATGGTAGTCAAAGCAGGGGCGCCCGTTTTGCGCGCAAATCATATTGACGATGTCTTCCTCGCCCTTGTGGGACTCGACGATACGGCGACAACGACGCCACTCCGCACAGGATGCGGAGCAGATGGGGATAACCTTGCGCAGCGTATCTATCGTCTCACGTGCCGCGCGGCTATCGGTATAAGGTCCAAAATAGCGCGTTCCCGGCTTATGACGCTCACGCGTGTATTTGATAGCGGGATACAGGTCGCCCTTTGTAATGGCGATAAAGGGGTAGCTCTTGTCATCCTTGAGGTCGACGTTAAAGTACGGATGGTACTGACCAATCAAATTGCGCTCGAGCACCAACGCCTCGTGCTCGGTCTCCACCACGATATAGTCAAAGCTCGCCACCAGCTGCATCATCAGCGGGATCTTCTGGCGCTCGTCCTGCAGCGTCACGTACTGACGCATACGGGCGCGCAGGTTTTTCGCCTTGCCCACGTAGATGACATCGCCCTTGGCGTCTTTCCAAAGGTAGCAGCCGGGCTGCGTAGGAACGCGCGAAACCTGCTCGGCAAGCGTTGGAATGTTGTCGTGACCGGCCACGCGCACCTACTTGCGACGAATCAGCGCCGAGACCTCGGGCATCTTAAGGACGACGGCAAGGCCAAAGGTAACAGCAAGCGAGACGACACCCGCAACGCAAACGTAGCCAAGAGTAATCAGAATCGAGCCGCCAAGTGCCCCGACAAAGTGCTCAAGCGCCCACATGACGCCGGCGCCTGCGGCAGCACCCAGGCCACCGAGCAAAAGGCCAAAGAAACCGCCATGCAGGATAGATTTAACCTGAAGACCACGCAGACGACGACGCAGCCACCACAGCGAGCAACCGACCAAGATCACGTAGTCGACGACATACGAAAGCGCGATTGCCGGCATACCGAAGCCCAGCACAACGCCAAACAGCAGAACCGAGCCGGCCTGGCCGATGGCGGAATACAGGCAATAGCGGCTATAGGGCTTCATGTCGAGCAAGGCAGAGAAGCTCTTCTGCATCAGCACGACCACGCCGTAGAGCGGCAGCGAGAACGCCAGGTAGACAAGGAACTCGGACACCAGCGCCACGCCGGACTCATCGAACTTGCCAGCGCAGTAGATCATGTTGAGCGGACGCGCGAAGACAATCAGGTACAGCGCGAACGGAACCAGGAAGAACAGCATCTGGGCGACGCCACGCGAAATGCCCGTGCGAACGCTGTCGTAATCCTTCTCCTGTGCGTCGTGAGAGAGCTCGGTATAGAGCGCCGTCGAAAGCGAGGCGGCAATCAGCGCGTAGGGCAGCGTGTACCACAGGCGCGCATAGGCGATGACGGAAGGACCGGTCTCGGGCTGGACCACCAGCGCGGCAGCGTTCGTGATAGAAGTCGAGACAAACATGCACACCGTAGCGAGCAGCGTCGGGATACCGAGCGCAATCGTCTGGCGCAGTGCGGGGTCCTTAAAGTCGATATGGATATGGGGATGCACGCCGTGCTTGCCAAGCGCGGGGATCTGACAAGCCATCTGAACAAAGACACCGAGGGTCGTACCGGCCGCAATCAAGATGATGCCGGCACGTTCGCCAAACTGTGCGGACACGGGCGCAAAGCCCATAAAGCTCGCAATGACGATCACATTGTTGAGGACCGGGGCAAACGTCGACCAGAAGTAGTCGCGGTGTGCGTTGAGAACGCCCGAGAACACCGAGCCCAAACCATAAAACAGAATCTGGATGGCGAAGAAACGGAACATGAACGCAGCGGTATCCATGCTGCCGCCGTCACCCGAAAGGAACGATTGCGTCCAAATAAAGCCCGGAGCGAACACGGTCCCCAGCAACGAAATGCCACCCAGCACCAATAGCAGAATACCGAGCAGGTTGCCCACGTACTCGTTCGAGGCCTCGCGACCCTGCTCACGCCTCACGCCCATGTACACGGGCAAAAACGCCGTCACGAGCATGCCGCCCATCACGAGTTCGTAGAGCATATTTGGCAGGTTGTTGGCGACCTGATAGGAGGACGAGAGCAGCGACATGCCGATAGCGGCCGCCATTGCCCATGTGCGGATAAAGCCGGTGACGCGAGACACGATGGTCAGGATGGTCATAAGCCCGGCGGAACGACCAACCGTGGAGTAGTCCGACGAGCCCATATCATCAGTGCCATCTCGCGACGAAGAAGCTTCGGATGAGGGTGTCTGAGGCGCAGATTCTTTTGCAAAATGAGCTCCGCACTTCAATTCTTCCTGCGGCATCGCTCAGTCCTCTCTCGTAATCGGGGCGACCGTCGCCCCGCAAAATGCAATTAAATCATCGGGTGCAAGCTCAAGCTGATAACCACGCTTGCCTCCCGAAATAAAAATGGTATCCCAAAGGACACATGTCTCATCAATGAGCGTCCGGTAGCGTTTTTTCATACCGACCGGACTGCAGCCGCCGCGAACGTAGCCAGTCGCCGCAAGCAAATCCTTCACATGCATCATGGCCAAGGACTTCTCCCCCGCGGCACGCGCGGCGGACTTTAGATCGAGCTCGTCGGCAACAGGGATGCAGCACACGACATGGTCGTTGGACGGCGTCACGCAGACCAAGGTCTTAAATCCTTGTCCGGGCTCCTCGCCAAGCTGCTCCGAAATCGCGACCCCCAGGCCCGCCGACTCATCACCATCGTCTTCGTACGTATGTAGAACATAGGAAATGCCGGCGCTTTCCAGCTCGCGCATCGCATTGGTTTTTGGCGTCTTTACAGCCTTTGCCATGGCATATCCTTTCCCTCGCATTCGGACGCAAGGATTAAGTATATGTCCAATTCGGCTGCATACGTCACTTCGACACAGCAAGCGCCATCGAATCACAAGGAGTCGATGGCACCCATAAACTGAATCGCCTATTTATTGAGCATCAAGTTGAGCCTGACGCTCCCGGTCACGCCTGAGCAACGGCGCCAAAAACTTGCCCGTATAACTCTGCGAACAGTCCACAACCTGCTCCGGTGTGCCCGAAACCACGACGGTTCCGCCGCCGTTACCGCCCTCGGGGCCCATATCGATCAGGCGGTCGGCAACCTTGATGACATCAAGGTTGTGTTCAATCACCAGCACCGTGTTGCCCGCATCGACCAAGCGCTGCAGCACATCGAGCAGCTGGCGGACGTCCTCAAAATGAAGGCCGGTCGTCGGCTCATCCAAAATATAGAACGTCTTGCCCGTCTGGCGTCGATGAAGCTCCTTGGCGAGCTTCACACGCTGCGCCTCGCCGCCCGAGAGCGTCGTGGCGGGCTGGCCCAGGCTCACGTAGCCCAAGCCTACATCGTACAGCGTCTGGAGCTTGCGCTTAATCTGCGGGATATTCCCAAAGAAGGCCAGTGCCTCGGTGACGCTCATGTCGAGCACGTCCGAGATGGTCTTACCACGGTAGGTGACCTCGAGCGTCTCGCGGTTATAGCGTTTGCCGCCGCAGACCTCACAGGGGACATAGATATCGGGAAGGAAGTGCATCTCGATCTTAATTTGTCCGTCGCCCTTGCATGCTTCGCAGCGACCGCCGCTCACGTTAAAGGAGAAACGTCCCGGCGAGTAGCCACGCGCCTTCGACTCCGGTGTGCTCGCAAACAGTGCGCGAAGATCATCCCACAGGCCAATGTACGTAGCGGGGTTGGAACGCGGCGTGCGGCCAATCGGCGACTGGTCAATGTCGATCACCTTATCGATGCACTCGATACCCTCGAGCTTTTTGTACGGGCCCACAGGACGCGTCGAACGGTGAATGGCATTCGTAAGTGCAGGCGCAATGGTGTCGGTAACCAGGGAGCTCTTGCCCGATCCCGACACGCCGGTAACAACCGTAAGCGTACCAAACTCGATCTTGGCGGTAACGTTTTTGAGGTTGTTGGCGCGGGCGCCCGTGATCTTAAGGCAGCCGCGACCGGGCTTGCGGCGTTCATCGGGAACCCGAATCATTCGCTTGCCGGTCAGGTAGGCACCCGTCATCGAATCGGGGCACGCCATGATATCGGCAGGCGTTCCCGCGGCGACCACGTGTCCGCCGTTCACGCCCGCACCGGGGCCCATGTCGACCACATAGTCGGCAGCACGAATCGTATCCTCATCATGCTCGACGACGATGACGGTATTGCCGATATCGCGTAGGCGCTCAAGCGTCTTGATCAGGCGCTCGTTATCGCGCTGATGGAGGCCGATCGACGGCTCGTCCAAAATGTACAGCACACCCATGAGGCCGGCGCCGATCTGCGTTGCCAGGCGAATGCGCTGGGCCTCGCCTCCGGAAAGCGTCGCCGAGGCACGGTCGAGGGTCAGATAGTCGAGTCCGACATCGACCAGAAAGCGCAGGCGCTCCAGGATTTCCTTAACGATGCGCCCGCCGATAAATTGTTGGCGCTCGGTAAGCTCCAGGCCCTCAAAAAACTCGAGCGACTCGCGGCACGATAGGCAACAGACCTCGTAAATGGACTTACCGCCTACGGTAACGGCGAGCATCTCGGGGCGCAGACGAGCACCATGGCAACTCGAGCACGGCTCCTCGCGGATGTACTTCTCCAAGCGCGCCTTGGTGTTCTCATTCGTCGTCTCGGTATAGCGCTCGTACAGGATATTGCGCACACCCGAGAACTTGGTGTCCCACTGGCTGCGGCGCCCATCGAGCTTTTGATAGTCGACCGAAATCTTCTGGTCGCCCATGCCGTCTAAAAACGCGTGACGCACCCGCGGAGGCAGATCCTCCCACGGCGTATCGACGCTCACCTTAAAGTGTTTGCAGACCGCAGCGAAAATCTGCGGATAGTAGTTAGAGTTGCCAAACAGGCTGCCAAAGACCCCGTCGGCGATCGACTTCGAGGGGTCTTCGATTAGGGCCTCGGCATCGACCGTCTTCTTAAAGCCAAGGCCATCGCACTCTGGGCACGCGCCATAGGGCGCGTTGAACGAGAAATCACGCGGCTGCAGGTCATCAATGGAGTGTCCATGCTCCGGGCACGCCAGGGCCAACGAATACTCCAGCAGCTCGCCCTCGGTCCCCTCGGGAGCGTCGCGGTCGGGCAGCAAGTATACGTTCACATTGCCGTGCGCCAGCGCAGTCGCCTGTTCAACGGACTCGGCGATACGGCCCAGCGAGTTCTCGCGAATCACGATGCGGTCGACCACGACCTCGATATCGTGCTTGAATTTCTTATCTAAATCGATAGGGTCATCAAGCGAGCGAACCTCGCCGTCGACACGCACGCGGCTAAAGCCCTCGGCGCGAAGGTCCTCAAACAGTTTGGTGTACTCGCCTTTTCGCCCGCGTACCACCGGTGCCAGCACAAACGCACGACGACCCTCTCCCGCCGCCAGGACCTTATCGGCGACCTGGTCGGTGGTTTGGCGCTCAATGACACGGCCGCATTCGGGACAGTGCGGGGTGCCCACACGGGCGAACAGCAGGCGCAGATAGTCATAAATCTCGGTTACGGTGCCAACCGTCGAGCGAGGGTTTTTAGACGTCGTCTTTTGGTCGATCGACACCGCCGGCGAAAGGCCGTCGATTGAATCCAAGTCGGGTTTGTCCATCTGGCCCAAGAACTGGCGCGCATAACTCGAAAGGCTCTCGACGTATCGACGCTGGCCCTCGGCATAGATAGTGTCAAATGCCAGCGAACTCTTGCCCGAGCCAGAAAGACCGGTAATGACCACGAGTTGGTCACGCGGAATGGAAACATCGATATCCCGGAGGTTATGCTCACGAGCGCCGCGAATAACGATAGAAGAATCAGACATGGAAGCTCCTTGCCTCCTATTGCATCGAATCATACTGCCGATGAGTTTAGCGCACTCGACGCGCACAGATGTTCGTAATACAAGATTCGCAGACCTTTAGCTTTGCGTATCGGGCGCTTTGTTTCTCGAAATGCCGTGGAAAGGTTACAGTAATCTAATACTGAACTTAATTTGCTGTACCAGAGGAACGTCCATGACCGAAGATATCCCCCTTGAAATCACTTCGAGCGACATGGCCAATCTGCCCATATTCGTCGCCGTCCTTATCGTGGCCGCCGTCGTCGTGCGCGTGTATTTTTCAATCAAACGCAACGAAAAGCCACCCATTGCCCGCGTCTTTTGGTGCGCGACGCTCCTCATCCCGCTCGGCGTGGTAGCTGCATGGGTTACGAATCAATTGCTCGTAAATGAGGGCAGCTCCCTATGGATCCTTTCCTATTCGGCGCTCGGTGCTGCCGCCGTCATGCTTCTTGTCGAGCCCTTGGTTTCGGGACTTATCGACCAAACCGACCTTGCGACGGGAACAGTTGCCTGTATTTGCCGTGACATCCTTGTCATCGCCGCTGTTTCAGCGCTCTCGTTCGTTTCACTCGAAATTGCCTGCAACGAAACGTTCTATCGCATTCCCGCCAACTCATTCGGGTTTTCCGTCGGGCTGCTCGCGACGGTTCTGCTCTCCCTTTATTTGCTGGGACAGCGTCATGGAGGCGTCATGGCCCTCGTGCCCATCGTCTGTTGCATCCTTGGCATTGCCGAGCACTTCGTCATAACGTTTAAAGGCGAAGCCATCCTGCCAAGCGATATCTTGGCCCTTGGCACCGCAATGGAAGTGAGCGAGGGATACGAGTTTACCTTTACCGCCGGAATCGTAACCTCTCTCGCCCTGCTGGAGATTTCCTTGGGGCTTCTTTCGCTCATCCGACCGCAAAAGCTCCGTACGCCCACCCATGTCTTCCCCGCTATCGCCGCTAACCTCTGTGCTTTTCTGCTAGTGACCGTTGTGGGGCTCTCAGGCTTTTCCAACATCGACTTGGAGCAGGCGCTGGATTTTGGATTTGACCGTTGGCAGCCCATCACCACGTATGCGTCTCAGGGTTTTATCACTTCGTTCACCGAAATGGTCAACGAGTTGCCCATTGAGAAGCCCGAAGACTATACGCCCGATGAGGCACAGAGCATCGAGCAGGAGCTCGCCGCCGTCTACGACAGCACATATGGCTCGAGCGAACAGCGCGCGGCGGCCGTTGCCCAGTTCAATGAAATCAAGCCGACGATTGTTGCCGTCATGAATGAGAGTTTTAGCGACCTTTCGTGCTTTGAGCAGCTCCAGGCGGCCGGGTACACCGGCCCCGCATTCTACAACTCGCTTCCCGACACACTTGTTCGCGGCACCATGCTCGCTTCGGTCGCCGGTGGCGGAACGGCGAACTCCGAATTCGAATTTTTGACCGGAGCGACAACGGCCTTTGTCGGATTAGGCAAGATCCCCTATCAGCTGTATCAGATGAATGGCGTAAACAGCCTGGCAAAAGACCTTAAAGAGCTTGGGTATACCACTACCGCTATGCACCCGCAAAACCCCGTCAACTACCATCGAGATAAAATCTATCAGCAGCTGGGCTTTGGAGACTTTCTTTCAATCGGCGATTTCGAAGGTGCGCCCTATTACCATGCCGGCGTATGCGACTACGCCACCTACGACAAGATACTCGACTTGCTTAGAACCGACGAAGCGCCACAGTTCATCTTTGACGTCACGATGCAAAATCACGGCGGCTACGACTATGGCACCGTTCCCGCCGAAGAGCTGACAAACTATTGGGTCGAGGGAGCCAGCGAAGGCGCCAACAGCGCGCTCAACACCTATCTCACCTGCATCAACGCATCCGACCGGGACCTCGAGTACTTTATCAACGAGCTCCGCAATATCGGCAGACCGGTTGTTCTTGTCTTTTTTGGCGACCATCAGCCGAGCGCCGCAACGACTCTCAACGACGAGCTGTACCCTCAGGAAGATACGGCAAGCCACGCTTTCCGTATCTATCAGTCGACATATCTCGTCTGGGCTAACTATGAAATCGCCGGCAATACCGAGCTCAACGTCTACGACACCGTCGGGGCAAACGAGATTGCAGCCATTACCCTTAATAAGATCGGCGCTCCGCTCACCAATTACCAAAAGGCCCTGCTTGCGACAAGGTCAGATGTACCCACCATCAATGTCGCCGGCTATCTCGGTGCCGACGGGCTGCGCTACGACTTGGAATCGGAAGACAGCCCCTACGCCTCGACGATCGACAAGCTGCAGCGCATGCAATACCTCGAGTTCGCCAGCAAAGTTCAGTAAGCCCGCCCATTCGCTTGGGCCCATCGTATTGCAAGCACGCTCGGCCCAAACGCATCGCAAATGACTCCCGCTCGCAAACGAGGGTACAATGACGCTCGTGTCACATCGCGGGGCCCCGGCCCCAGCATATACAAAGGAGTCATACATGGGTTGCGAACACGCACAGGCCGCCGGCGGACAAACGTCGCCGTCGCAATTTGAGGAGAACACGCTGTCCGAGGTCAAGCGCGTCATCGCCGTGCTTTCCGGCAAGGGCGGTGTCGGCAAGTCATTTGTCACCGGTGCCATCGCCACCGAGCTTGCCCGTCACGGCCACAAGGTCGGCGTCCTCGATGCCGACATCACCGGTCCCTCTATCCCCAAGATGTTCGGTATGAGTGGACGCCACGTCCATGCCCTTGGCAACCTTATGCTGCCCGAAATCTCCGAGCACGGCGTCAAGGTCATGAGCTCCAACCTGCTGCTCCAAAACGAGACCGACCCCGTCCTTTGGCGCGGTCCGGTCATCGCAGGCGCCATTAGGCAGTTCTGGAGCGAGACCTCGTGGGGCCCCATCGACTACCTACTGGTCGACATGCCTCCGGGAACAGGCGACGTTGCGCTCACCGTCTTCCAGTCGCTGCCGGTCGACGGCATCGTCATCGTCACGAGCCCGCAGGATCTGGTCTCGATGATCGTCGCCAAGGCGGTCAACATGGCCGAGAAGATGAACGTCCCCATTCTGGGCATTGTCGAGAACATGAGCTATATTGAGTGCCCCGACTGCGGCAAGAAGATCGAGGTCTTTGGCAAGAGCAAGCTCCCCGAGGTCGCAGAGCGCTATAACCTCGACATCTTGGGCCAGCTTCCCATTAATCCGGCACTCGCCGAGGCCTGCGATAAGGGCGAGGTCGAGACTGCGCTGCCCGATGGCATGTTGCCCAAGGCAGTCTCTGCCGTCGAGGCTATTACCCCGCACGAGACCGACGAGGCCTAAGTGAACGCGAGCGCCCTCTATGACGTCTTGGTAATCGGCGGCGGGGCTTCAGGCCTCGCCGCCGCCATTACGGCCGCACGCGCTGGCAAAAGCGTCTGCATCGTTGAGCGCGATGTCGCCTGCGGCCTCAAGCTCCTTGCGACCGGTAACGGCCGTTGCAACCTCTCCAACGAATCGATTGATCCTCAGCGGTATAACCACCCCGCATTCGTCGAATCCGTCATGGGCCCCCAGCCCGAACAAGAGCTTATGGGTTTCTTCTCCTCGCTGGGCATCATGACAACCTCCGAGGAAGGCCGGCTGTACCCGCGCTCCCTTCGCGCCGAATCGGTGCGCGACGCGCTTCTCAGCGTTTGCGACCGCCTAGGTATCACCTTAATCTGCGGAGCCAACGTTGCCTCGGCGCACAAAGCTTCCGAAGGCTGGGCACTCCAAATAGACCGTCCGGCGCGGGCACTCAAGGCAAAAAAGCACGACGACCGAAAATCGGAGCTCCGCTCGCTTCGGAAAGCGCTCGCCGATGTCCCTCGCAAGAACGAGGCCCTGCAGGCACATGCCGTAATTATCGCCACGGGCGGCAACCCCACCGGTATCGCCGATACGTTTCGCCTCCCCCTCACTTCGCTGCGCCCCATCCTCTGCCCCGTATCGGCAACGGTCTTTGGCGATCGGGCGGCGCTCAAGACGTTGGATGGCCTGCGCGTCCGCGCCCGCTTGACGCTCGCCCGCAATCATAATGAGCTCTGGCACGAAGACGGTGAAGTGCTGTTTCGAACCTTCGGTATCTCGGGCGTCGCTGTCTTCAACCTCTCTCGTCGTATCCAGCACGGCGATACGATCCTGCTCGACGTTTTCCCCGACCTCTCCAAAGACGAGTTGCTCAATATGCTCAACCGGCGCGTTGAGCTGCTCGGCGGCTTTTCGCCCCGCGATCCCCGTTGGCTCGACGGCATGCTCGCCCCGCAACTCTCCCGCGTCGTCTGCACAGCGTTCGAGCAGTGCCATCCAGGCTCCAACGATGTCATCCACCTGGTCTCGATCCTCAAGCACTTTAAGTTGCTCGTCAAGGGAACAGCCGAGGAGCGCTCAGCGCAGGTCACGCGTGGTGGCGTATCTGTCGAGAGCATCTCAACACCCAGCCTACGCGCGCGCAGCGTTGTCGACGCCCCGCTTTACGTCTGCGGCGAAGCGCTCGACATCGACGCCGATTGCGGAGGCTTTAACCTTGCGTGGGCCTGGATCTCGGGCATTCGCGCTGCAAGCAGCCTGTAGCCGCGCAGTCTATAATCAAAAACGCATTCGGGCCGTCTGGGATACCGGACGGCCTCTTTCTTGCCTCTAAGGAGACCTCGATGATCGAAATCACCCAAGTCAACGCGTCGCTCGATGAAGCCGACGATGAAAATGCCTGTCTCATTGTTGGCAAGCGAGTCGCCAAGCGCGTCCTACGTTGCAAGGACTCCGAGATCAAGTCCATCGAGCTCCACCGCAAGTCAATCGACGCTCGCAAAAAACGAGACGTCCATTTTATCCTGAGCTTTCGTGTTGAGCTGACTAGTCCCCACCTCGAGCGAGAAGCGGTCGACAGCGTTGCCGAGCGTGACCGCTCGCGCGTACGCGCGATAGAAGACGATGAGCCTTCATTCCCCTCCCCCGCCTCCGACGCACCTCAAGAACGCCCTGTCGTTGTCGGCGCCGGATGCGCCGGCCTTTTCGCTGCGCTTACGCTCGCCGAAGCAGGTCTTAAGCCCTTGCTCATCGAGCGCGGCGACCCGGCATTTCGCCGCTCGCAGGCGATCGACCTCTTTCTAAAGGAGCGCATCCTCGACCCCGAGAGCAATATCCAGTTTGGCCTGGGCGGCGCGGGAACCTTCTCGGACGGCAAACTCAATACGGGAACCAAAAATCCCGCCCATCGCCTTATCCTCGAAACCTTCGTCGAGGCGGGCGCGCCCCGCGATATTCTATGGGATGCCAAGCCGCACATTGGCTCCGACATCCTTCCCACGGTTGTCACCGCTATATCCCAGCGCATCGAGCAGCTCGGAGGTGTCGTCCGTTATCGAACGAAGCTCGTCGACATTCGCATCGACGCGTCTGGCGCCATCACCGGTATTGATGTCCAATCGTCCCAAGACGCCGCTTGCGAGCCAATCGAGACAAATCACCTCATCCTCGCCTGCGGGCATTCTGCTCGCGATATTTTTGAGCTCCTTAAGGGCCACAACGTGGCCCTCGCACAAAAGACCTTTGCCATGGGCGTTCGCATCGAGCATCCGCAGCGCGACATCGACCGAGTCCAATACGGAGCCTCGGCGGGACATCCTGCCCTCGGAGCAGCCCCTTACAAGCTCGTCGCCCATCTTCCCAACGGCCGCAGCGTGTTCTCGTTTTGCATGTGCCCCGGCGGGCAGGTTGTCGCCGCCTCTTCCGAGCAGGGCCACCTGTGCGTCAACGGCGCCAGTCTCAATGCCCGCGGCGGACGCAACGCAAATGCCGCCCTGCTCGTTAACGTCACACCCGAGGACCTTCCCAACGATGACCCACTCGCCGGCATCGAGCTCCAGCGTGCCTGCGAGGCGGCCGCCTATCGCCTGGGCGGTTCCAACTGGAACGCACCGGCACAGCTCGTCGGAGATTTCCTCGCAGGACGTGCCAGCAAGGCGCCCGGAAAGGTAAAGCCCACCTATCCGCTCGGTGTGACCTGGACGGCAATTGACGAAGCTCTGCCGCAGCATATCGTCGAGTCGCTCCGCCTGGGACTTCCCCTACTCGGAAAAAAGCTACGAGGCTACGACCGCCCCGATGCCGTTCTTACCGGCGTGGAGACTCGTTCGAGCTCACCGGTCACTGTCACCCGAGACCGATCGTGCCATGCCGTGTCGACCCCGGGCCTCTACCCTTGTGGTGAGGGAGCTGGATATGCCGGCGGCATCATGAGTGCGGCCACCGACGGCATCCGTTGTGCCGAAGCCCTGATCGCAGACCTCTAGCGCACGAATTCCAGCGCGCAAAAGATACAGGCCCCGAGCTCCACAGGGAACTCGGGGCCTGTTCGCTATTTCTTAAACCGTGCACCCTGGCGCTTTCTGCCCGATGCGAACGTGGAACCCTTGCGGGCCTGCGAACGTAAGCGCCCGATCGTCTCGTCCTCAGACGCACCCTCAAGCATCGCCCGAATCTGAACGACGGCATCGCGCAGGCGCGCCGCCTCCTCAAAGTCCATGGCGGCAGAAGCGTTGCGCATATCCTCTTCCATGGTTTCGACAATCCGCACAAGCTCGTCATGCGGCAGTTCTTCCAACTGCTCCGCAAGTGTCTGCTCGGGCGCCACCGTTTCCGGTATGCCGCCCTCGCCCGACTCATCGGGCGTATAGAATGCGCCATGGCCAAGAGAGTCGCCCTTCGAGCGTCCCTTGGAACCCACGGTTTTTTCGGCCTCGGCAATAAAACTTGAGATGTCGTTGATGGCCTTGCGCACCGTCTTGGGCACAATGCCATGTTCTTCGTTATATGCCATCTGAATCTCGCGACGGCGCTGCGTCTCCTCGATGGCCTCTTTCATCGAATCGGTCACAACGTCTGCATACATGATGACTTCGCCATCGGCGTTACGGGCCGCGCGGCCAATCGTCTGAATCAGCGAACGGCGGTTGCGCAAGAAGCCTTCCTTATCGGCATCGAGAATTGCCACCAGTGAGACCTCGGGGAGATCCAAGCCCTCGCGAAGCAGGTTGATGCCAACGAGAACATCAATCTTTCCCTCGCGCAGCGTTCGCAGGATCTCGACACGGTCCATCGTCGCTGTATCGGAGTGCATGTAATTGACCTTAATGCCGGCATCAAGCAGATGGTCGGTCAGGTCCTCGGCCATGCGCTTGGTGAGCGTGGTCACCAGCACGCGCTCCTTGCGGGCAACGCGCTCGCGAATCTCGTCCTCAAGATCGTCAATCTGCCCACGAACCGGACGCACATCGATCTTGGGGTCGAGCAGGCCGGTCGGACGAATAATCTGCTCAACGTCGTTCTGGCTCACCCGCAGCTCGTAGTCGCCCGGCGTGGCCGAAACATAGATAAACTGGGGGATCCTTGCCTCAAACTCATCGAAACGAAGCGGGCGGTTATCGAGCGCCGAGGGCAGGCGAAAACCATGCTCCACCAGCGTCACCTTACGCGAGCGGTCACCTTCGTGCATGCCGCGAATCTGCGGAACCGTCACATGGCTCTCATCGATGATGCAGAGCATGTCCTTAGGAAAGTAATCGATCAGGGTAAACGGCGGCTCACCCGGCTTGCGACCGTCCAGATGACGCGAGTAGTTCTCGATGCCGTTGCAAAAACCCATCGTCTCGAGCATCTCAAGATCATAATCGGTGCGCTGCTGCAGACGCTGCGCCTCGAGCAACTTGTCGGTTGCCTTGAGCTCCGCCACGCGCTTCTCGCACTCTTCGCTGATCGATTTCAGAGCGGCCTTGACCTTGGGTTTCTCAGTCACGTAGTGGGATGCCGGCCATACGGGGATGGCCTCGTACTCACGAATCATCTCGCCGGTGACCTCATCGATCTCGGCTATCAGTTCAACCTCGTCACCAAAGAACTCAAACCGCAACGGATGCTCGGCATAAGGCGGATACACGTCGACGACATCACCGCGCACGCGGAACGTGCCGCGCGCCAGGTCATAGTCATTGCGATCATATTGAATGTCGATAAGCGCATGGATAAAGTCATCGCGCTCGAGCGGCACCTTCTTGTCGACGTTTGGAGCCAGACCCGCATAGTCCTCAGGAGAGCCAATGCCATAGATACACGAGACCGATGCGACAACGATCACATCGCGTCGAGATAGCAGCGATGCGGTCGCCTGATGGCGCAGCATCTCGACCTCTTCGTTAATCGAGGAGTCTTTCTCGATATAAGTATCGCTTTGCGGCACATACGCCTCGGGCTGATAGTAGTCGTAGTACGAGACAAAGTAGACCACAGCGTTGTTGGGAAAGAACTCTTTGAGCTCGCTCGCAAGCTGAGCGGCGAGCGTTTTATTGGGAGCCATGACCAGCGTCGGCTTCCCCAGGGCCTCAATAGTCTTAGCCATCGTGAAGGTCTTGCCCGAACCAGTCACGCCCAGCAAAACCTGATAGCGATCTCCGTCCCTCACACCCTGCACAAGCGACTCAATGGCCTTAGGCTGAGAACCTGCAGGCTCATAAGGAGATACAACCTTAAATGGCACCTCAGAGCCCTCAACGCCAAAACGTTTGAGCTCTCCTCCAACACGCTCAACTTCAAATTCCGCCATGGATACTCCTAACTCATATATCTGCAGTATACGCAGGCGGCAGACATAGTCCTATACGAACCGATCGGGATAGAGGGTCTTGTAGCGAACCCAGGCATTATTGACACGAATCAGATACGCCTGCGTCTCGGGAAAGGTGATTGCATTATGAAGCGACGTGCTCTGCTGCGCCCAACCGTCGACATTGCCCATGCCAGCGTTATAGGCGGCAATGGCACTATCGGTCGACCCGTTAAAATACGTTAGAAGATACGAAAGATACGCACAGCCAAACTCGATGTTCGTAGCGGGATCGTTAAGGTTGTCGGCCGAATACTCGTCGCCGTCGACAAGACCTTTGGCAATCATATCCTGGGCAGTCTCGGGCATCAGCTGCATTAATCCCTGAGCACCCTGATTCGACTCAGCCTCGGGATCCCAATTCGATTCCGACTTAATGACAGCGCACACCAGATACGGATCCAGATTATGCGAAATACTAGATTGCTTTACATACGCCTCGTAGTCAATGGGATACAGCGGCTTAAAGAAAGCCGCAGGAGCACACGAGTAAACGAATGAGATAAGGCCGAAGGCAAAAACGGCAGCCAGCGGTATAAGGCGATACCACGCAAAGAAACGTGTCTTAGGCATCGGCATCCTCCTTATTCGCAGTGTCTATAAACCCATGGCATGCAAGCCATGAGTCAAGCTGCTCAAAGAGCGAATTATCGCCTGCGGCATTATCAATCACCGTTGTAGCGAGATTGCACAGCGCAGACTCATCGGGCTGGCAAGCAGAACGGGCATCGAAATCAGATGGCTCCATGCCACGCTGAATAGCACGCTCGCGACGAACTGACAAAGGGGCGCTGATGACCAGAATTTCATCAGCCAAGCCAAATGCATCCTCAAAACCAGTCGGAGCAGAAACCTCGACAACCGCAAAGGGATAGCGGGGAGATGAAACCGTACAACAAACCGGATCGAGAATCCTAAGCGAAAGCTGTTCAATGAGAACGGGGTGCACAAGGTCATTGAGCCGTGCGACCGAATCAGGAGAAGCGAAAGCTCGAGAAGCGAGGATGCTGCGGCGAATGCCGCCCTCCTCATCCAAAATATCCCAGCCAAATTCTTCCGCGAGGGCATTGACGATATCGGAGCCTGGCACATACAGCGATTTGGCAAGCTCGTCCAGATCGATAAGCATGGCGCCATGAGATTCGAGATAGCGGCAGGCAGTCGACTTACCCGAAGCAATATTGCCCAAGACAAAAACGGTAAACATCAAGTCCTCCCTAACGCCAATGGGAGTTATTATCGCGCAAATACAAAAGAAGGACTCAAAATACAGCCAAACAGTAAGACAAGCTAAAAGAAGGCGAGTTCTTGTATTACAGCTCTTTATAAAACGCAAAAAAGGGGAGGCCTCGCGGCCTCCCCCTTCTTCAAGTCATCCGACGGCTCGGTGCCGTCCACCGGTCAGCGG
>DXZQ01000023.1 GCA_019419585.1 Collinsella sp.
CGTAGCGGGTGGTTTAAAGCTGGCCGCTGCGCGGCCAGCAGACTAAAGTCTTGAAGAAAAAAGCCCCGAGGCAATTGCCCCGAGGCTCTTCACAGTTTTGATGGTGGACCTGACAAGATTCGAACTTGTGACCTCCCGGTTATCAGCCGGACGCTCTAACCAACTGAGCTACAGGTCCATCATGGTGGAGGTTAGGGGGATCGAACCCCTGACCTCAGGCTTGCAAAGCCCGCGCTCTCCCAGCTGAGCTAAACCCCCACGGAGACAGTAATAAACACCCCAGCGGCGACTCGGCTCTCGCTGGGGTGTTTATTGCGAAAGAAAGATGGTGGACCTGACAAGATTCGAACTTGTGACCTCCCGGTTATCAGCCGGACGCTCTAACCAACTGAGCTACAGGTCCATCGCGCAAGGGATATATTAGACGAGTCGTTACGCGCGCGTCAACAACTTTTTTGAAAATCTTTGGAGGGGTTCGCCCCGGCCGCCCGGCGGCATATGAAGTCGCCTGCTCGGACAGTCCTGACTCGCACGGAGAGCACATTAAGTGCTCTCCGGCTCGTGCGGAACTCGCGATCGACTTCATATGCCGCCGGGCGGCCGGGGCGAACGCGGGTCCCTAGGTTTTCAAAAAAGCGGTCGGCGCGCAGGTGCGCCGACCGCCGATATATGGGGTCTGATATTTTCTATCAGCTAGGGCCTCTTACTCGTCGAGGAGATCTTCTGGCATGTCGTTGCCGTCGCCTAGATCGACAGGGGTTTCTTCGGGGGCAGAGCCGTCTTCTGTGGCTTCGCCTTCGGGCTTTTCCTTGGCGGCCGTCATGCGGGCGACAGCGCATACGCGGTCGTTGTCGTCGACGGTCATCATCTTGACGCCCTGGGTGGCGCGGCCGGTCTGGCTGATCTCGTCGGTCTTGACGCGAATGACCGTCGCGCCCTCCGTCACGATGAACAGCTCGTGCTGCGGGCCCACCGTCTTCATGGCCGCGAGGTTGCCCTTACGCTCGGTCATTTGGATGGTGTAGACGCCCTGGCCGCCGCGATTCTGCTCCGGGTAGTCCGCGACCGGCGTGCGCTTGCCGTAGCCGCGCTCGGTGATGACGAATAGATCGCCGTTGCCGTTGGTGACTTCCATGCCCAGAACGCTCACGCCGTCCTTCATACCGATACCGCGAACGCCGCTAGTATCGCGGCCGGTGGCGCGCACCTGCTCCTCGGAGAACATGATCGCCTTGCCCGCGGTGGTGGCCAGGATAATCTTGTCGCCCTCGCGCACGCGGCGCACGTTCAGCAGCGCGTCGTCGTCACGCAGGTTGATAGCGATCAGGCCGTCGCGGCGGCTGCGGTCATATGCGCTCATTACGGTCTTCTTGACCATGCCGCTCTTGGTGGCAAACATCAGGTACTCGTCGGCAGGGAACTCGCGGCAGCTGATGACGCTCGCGATCTTCTCGCCCTCCTCGAAGGGCAGCAGGTTGACGATTGCGGTACCGCGCGCCTGGCGCGTACCCACCGGCAGCTCGTGCACCTTCAGGCGATAGACCTTACCCTTGCTCGAGAAGAACAGCACGTACTCGTGCGTGGACGCGATGAACATCTCGTCGATGACGTCGTCCTCTTTGAGGTTGACGCCCGACACGCCCTTGCCGCCGCGCTTCTGGGCGCGGTAGGCGGCCACCGGGATGCGCTTGACATAGCCGGTGTGGGTGATGGTCACGACCATGTCCTCATCGGCAATGAGGTCCTCGACGTCCAGGTCCTTCTCGACATGGCTGATCTCGGTGCGGCGCTTATCGCCGAACTTCTTGGAGATCTCGCGCATCTCTTCCTTAATGACGCCCAGGATCTTCTCCTCGTGCGCCAGCAGGTCCTCGTAGTAGGCGATGGCGCGGCGCAGGCCGTCCAGCTCTTCCTGGATCTTGTCGCGCTCCAGGCCGGTCAGGCGGCGCAGCTTCATCTCGAGGATGGCCGTGGTCTGCTCGGGCGTAAAGCCAAAGCGCTCGATCAGGCGGCTGCTGGCCTCGGAGTCGGTCTGCGAGGAGCGGATGATGCTGATGACCTCGTCGATATGGTCAAGGGCCATCAGGTAGCCCTCAAGGATATGCGCGCGGGCCTGGGCCTTCTTAAGGTCGAAGCGGGTGCGGCGGGTGACGACGTCGACCTGGTGGTCGATGTAGCGCTGCAGCATCTCGCGCAGACTCAGGCATTTGGGAACGCCGTTGACAAGCGCCAGGTTGTTGGCGCCAAAGGTCGTCTGCAGCGAGGTGTACTTGTACAGGTTGTTGAGCACGACCTGCGGGATGACGCCCTTCTTGAGTTCGATGACCAGACGGATACCCTTCTGGTTGGACTCATCGCGCATATCCGAGATGCCCTCGATGCGCTTGTCGTTGACGAGCTGGGCGATCTTCTCCTGCAGGGTGCCCTTGTTGACCATGTAGGGGATCTCGGTAAAGACCAGGCGGCTGCGGCCGGTCTTGGCGGACTCCACGTGAGCCTTGGCGCGCACGGTAATGGAGCCGCGGCCGGTCTCGTAGCTCTGCTTAATGCCGGCGCTGCCCATGATGATGGCGCCGGTGGGGAAGTCCGGACCGGGCATGATCTGCATGAGCTCGTCGACGGTGGCTTCGGGGTTGTCGATCAGGTAGCAGGTGGCCTCGATCGCCTCGGTGAGGTTGTGCGGGGCGATGTTGGTGGCCATGCCGACGGCGATGCCCTGGCTGCCGTTGACCAGCAGGTTGGGGAAGCGCGCAGGCAGCGCCACGGGCTCGGCGAGTGATTCGTCGTAGTTGGGCTGCCAGTCGACGGTATCCTTCTGCAGGTCACGCAGCAGCTCCATGGCGGGCTTTGCCAGGCGGCTCTCGGTGTAACGCATGGCTGCCGCGCCGTCGCCGTCGATGTTGCCGAAGTTGCCGTGACCGTCGATGAGCGGCGTGCGCATGGAGAACCACTGCGCCAGGCGAACCATTGCCTCATAGACCGCGAAGTCGCCATGCGGGTGGTACTTACCGATAACTTCGCCGACCGTCCAAGCGGACTTCTTGTGCGGACGGTTGGGGTAGATGCCGCTCTCGTTCATCGCGTACAGGATGCGGCGGTGCACCGGCTTTAAGCCGTCGCGCACGTCCGGCAGGGCGCGCGCCGTGATGACCGACATCGAATACTCGATGAATGACTGCTTCATCTCGCGGCCAAACTCCGAAATCTGGAGCTGGCCGCCGTTTATATCCTCGCCGGCCGAGGCGCCACGGTCGACTTCGCCAAAGCTCTCCTCGAGCTCACCGTCGTCGTCCTCTTCCTCGTCATCATCGGCATCGGGGTTATAGGCGTCAGGATCGCCGTCCTCGCCCTGCTCAGCACGGGCAAGCAGGCGCTTCAGATCGTCGGGCATGCCGGCATCGCCGGCCTCGCCCATACCCTCGTTATTGTTGATATCGTCTGCCACGTTACCTCCTCATGGTTTGCGTGGTCCATTAGTTCCCTACCACGGAGACGGCTTTTCCAGGTGCCGCAGATTCGCCCGAAAGAGGAGGGAAGCGTACTTGGGTACGCGACCAACGATTGAGGGCGAAGGTGCGGTGGCCGGGAAAGCCGTGCAGGTTAGGCGTCTAAGAAGCGTGCATCATGCGCGTGTTTCTCGATGTACTCGCGGCGATAGCCGACCTCGGAACCCATCAGCTCGCGCACGGCGCGGTCTGCCACCACGGCATCCTCGATCGACACGCGCTGCAGGATGCGGGTCTTGGGGTCCATCGTCGTTGAGGCAAGCTGCTTGGGATCCATCTCGCCCAGACCCTTGTAGCGCTGGACGGTATAGCCCTTGCGCTTCTTGGTGATCTTGCCGTCCTTGGCCTTGCCGTCCTCGTCGTTGTCGTCGGGGTTCAGGCCCAGACTCTGGATGGTGTCGCGCAGGATCTCGTCTTCGGGCTGGCGGCCGTTGGGATACACGTAGTGGATCTTGTTGCGCACCTTAATGCCAAAGATGGGCGGGCAGGCAACATAGACGTAGCCGGCATCGATCAGCGGACGCATGTACTTGTAGAAGAACGTCAGCAGCAGGATGCGGATGTGCGCACCGTCGACGTCTGCATCGGTCATGATGATGATCTTGTGGTAGCGCGCCTTGGTGATATCGAAGTCGCCACCGTCGCCGGCACTCGTCGTGACGCCGCAGCCGATCGCGGTAATCAGCGACTGGATGGTGTCACTCGAGAATGCGCGATGGTCACCAACGCGTTCGACGTTCAGAATCTTGCCGCGCAGGGGCAGAATCGCCTGGATGTCTCGGCGACGGCCGTCCTTGGCCGAACCGCCTGCCGAGTCGCCCTCTACGATGAAGAGCTCGGTCAGCTCGGCATCGCGCACCGAGCAGTCAGCGAGCTTACCGGGCAGGGACGCCGTCTCGAGCAGGCTCTTGCGGCGGGTCGCCTCGCGCGCCTTGCGGGCGGCGTTGCGCGCCTTGCAGGCCTGTTGCGCCTTCTTGACGATCTCGCGGGCGGGCTTGGGATGCTCCTCCAAGTAATCGGCGAGGCCGTCGGTCACGATCTTGAGCGTGAGCGCGCGCATATAGGAGCTACCGAGCTTGGCCTTGGTCTGGCCCTCAAACTGCGGATCGGGCAGCTTGACCGAGATAACGGCCGAAAGGCCCTCGCGCACATCGTCGCCGGTCAGGTTGGCGTCTTTTTCCTTGAGCAGGTTCTGTTTGCGCGCGTAGTCGTTGATCACGCGGGTGAGCGCGGTGCGGAAGCCCTCAAGGTGCATGCCGCCCTCGGGAGTGTAGATGTCGTTGGCAAACGACATGACGTTCTCGCCGTAGCCGCTATTCCACTGCAGGGAAACCTCGACCTCGCCCATCTTGGCCACAGGCGCGTCCGGGTCCGATTTGCCCTCGATGTAGATGGGCTCCTTAAAGGCCTCAGGGACGTCCTTGCCCTCGTTGAGGAACTTGACGAAGTCGATGATGCCGCCCTCGTAGCAAAACTCCTCCACGTGGGGAGTCTCCTCGCGCTCGTCGGTCAGCACGATTTTGAGGTTCTTATTGAGGAACGCCGTCTCCTGCAGACGGTTGTGCAGCGTATCGAAATCGTAGATGCAGGTCTCGAAGATCTCGTCGTCGGGCCAGAAGGTGACGGTGGTGCCCGTCGAATCCGAGGTGCCCACGACCTCCATCTTCTTGACGGTCTTGCCGCGCGAGAACTCCATCTCGTAGGTGTTGCCATCGCGACGGACCTGAACGACCACGCGCTTGGACAGTGCGTTGACGACGGAGATGCCCACGCCGTGCAGGCCGCCCGAGACCTTATAGGCCGAGTTATCGAACTTACCGCCGGCGTGCAGGATCGTCATAACGACCTCGAGCGTCGGGATCTTTTTGATAGGATGCTCGTCGACGGGAATGCCTCGCCCGTTGTCGACGACCGTGATGGAGTTGTCGGCGTGGACCGTCACCTGGATCTCGGTGCAGAAACCGGCCATGGCCTCGTCGACGGAGTTGTCAACGATCTCCCACACCAGGTGATGCAGACCGCTGGCGCTCGTCGAGCCGATGTACATGCCCGGGCGTTTACGAACGGCCTCGAGACCTTCGAGAATCTTAATCTCGCCGCCATCGTAATCGTTTTCGTTTGCCACACGTCCTCCTTCAGTTAAGAAAATGTGTACAGCCTTACTAGTTTATCGTAAAAAAATACCCTCGGGAACGAGGGTATTTGGCTCTACAAGGCCACCAGATGCGATTTAAGGCTCTTTTTTGCTTTGCACGCCCTTGGCCCACTCGGCACTGGCTCTCATGGCATTCTCGAGGGCCTCGCGCAGTTTTTGGTCTTCGATGGGCGCCACTTGGCGCTCGATCTCGGTGCGCTCGGCCTCACTTAGGTCGGCGTGCGGAGCCGGCGGGCGCTCGGTCGTCGCCGGGCGCAGGCGCTCCTTGGCGGCGGGTGGCGTGTGACCGGGCGCGGTGGTTTTGAACACCAGGCCGTCCACATGCGCACCGGTGCGCTCCATGCGCGCGCGGATGATCTCGCGCAGCAGCGTCATTTCCTGCGTCCACGAGGGCGAGTCGAGATATACCAGCAGCTCATTGGACTCGGGCAGGTAGCGCAGGCCCGTCACATGCCGCCCCTCGCGCGTGCCCGAGCACACCGCGTTCCACGCGCGATAGACCGCGCGCGACTCCTCGGCAGCCTCCATCTGCGCGCGGCGCTCAGGGGTCGCAGCCGCCAGGATGCGCTGACGCTCTGCGTTCAAAAACCCACTGAAGGCGACCGTCTCGCTCTCGCGCTCGTAATTAGCACGTCTCACCCATACTCACCACCTTGGCTCGATCAAGCAGGTCATCGGTAAAGTATCCCAGGTTGGTCGTGGTTATGACCGTCTGGATATCATCGCCGATCAGCCGCAGGAAAGCACCGCGACGCTCGCCGTCGAGCTCGCTCATCACGTCGTCCAAAAGCAGCAGTGGGGCGGTGCCCAGGACATCGCGAGCCACGGCCACCTCCGCCACCTTCCAGGACAGCACCAACGTTCGCTGCTGTCCTTGGCTGGCAAATGAACGGGCGGAGCGACCCGCCACGGTAAATTCAATCTCGTCGCGATGCGGTCCCACCAACGTCACGCCGCGGCGAATTTCCTCGTCGGCGTGCTCATCAAGGGCGGCCAGTATGCGCTCGTACGCCCAGCCCTTCAGCTCTTCGCGATCCTCGACCTGGGGTAAATCCCCCAGCGTGGACGCATAGGACACGTTGGCGGCTTCACCGGACGCTACTTGCCCGTAGGCAGCGCGCACATGGCCCGCCAGCCGGTCGAGCAGGGCCAACCGGTGCACGAGCAGGGCCGAGCCCGCGCGGGCAATCGATTCGTTCCACGCGCCGAGCATCTCGCGGCAGCACCAGGTCTCCTTGAGCAGGGCGTTACGCTGGGTCACGCAGCGCCCATAGGTGTTCGCAAGATCGGCATAGCGTGCGCTCAGTTGCATGCCAAAGTCATCGAGGGCGGCGCGGCGCACACTGGCGCCCCGCTTAACCATGTCCAGATGGTCGGGGCAAAACAGCACGCTCGGCAGAACCCCGCGCACACCGGCGGCAGAGCATCTCTTGCCGTTGCGGCTAAACGAGCGCTTACCGTCCTCCGCGCTCAGTCCCATATCAAGCACGCGGCCGTCGCCCTCGAGTCTCAGCTCGACCTTGCACGAGCCCACGCCGTCATGGACGAGCTCGGCTGCGGTCGGATGCCTAAACGAGGCGCCGCTCGTCAGCAGCTGCAGCGCCTCTATGAGATTGGTCTTTCCTGCCGCATTGGGCCCCGCAAGTATCGTCACGCCTTCGTCCAGGGCAAGACGGTAGCTATCGAAGCTGCGGTAGTGCGCGACGGAAAGATCGCGGGCGAACATGGTCATGGCGCAGCGCTAGATGCGGACCGGCATGACTAGGTACAGGTAGTTGATCTTGTCGTAGGACTTAAAGATGCCCGCCTGCGAGTAGCTCTTGAGCTCCAGCGTGATCTCCTTCTCCTTGGACAGGGCATTGAGGCAGCCGAAGATGTAGTGGTAGTTGAAGGCGATGGTGCCCGACTCGCCCTCGGCCTCGACATCGATCGTCTCCTGCGCAAGGTCCTGGTCATTGGAAATGGAGGACAGGCCCATCTGCCCGTTCTCGACATCGATCTCGAACTTGACGGCGGGATTGGCGCTCGCGATGACGGCCACGCGCTTGAGGGCGGCGTTAAAGGCGGCGACGTCGATCTTGACGCTCGTCACGCACGAATCGGGGATGAGCTGCTTGTAGTTGGGGTACACGCCCTCGATACGGCGCGACACGTAGGTGGTGTTGCCGGCCTCGAAGACGACCTGGGTGTCGGTAGCCCCGATCATGATGGTCGCCTGGCTGGCCATGATGTTCAGCGCGTCGTTAAAGGCGTCAGCCGGAACGTTGAGCTCAAAGGAGCCCTCGAGGGTCGAGGTCTCGACCTGCGTATCGCACACGGCCAAGCGAAAGGAATCGGTCGCTACCAGGCGTACGGTGTTGTTCTCGACCTTCATGTGCACGCCGCCCAGGATGGGGCGAGCCTTGTCGGTCGAGGTGACGCGCCACACGCGGCCGACCATTTCGGACAAGACATCGGTCGGCAGCTCCACGGCACTCTCGATGGCATAGGCCGGAAACTCGGGGAAGTCATTGGCATCGAGCGTGTTCAGGCGGAAAGAGCTCTTCTCGCAACCAATCAGCACCTGGCGCTCGGACAGCTCAAAGGTGACCGGGGCATCGGGGAGGGTCTTGGTGATATTGGAGAGCATCTTACAGGGAATAACCATCTCGCCCTCTTCTTCGACATGCGCCGCGATGCGATGACGGATCGAGATGGTGTAGTTAGAGGTCTGGAATTCCAAGATGCCGTCTTGGGCCTTAACGAGCACGCCCGACAGGATGGGGAGGGTGGATGCCGAAGCGACACCCTTCATAACGACGCCGATGGCTTGTGTAAGCGAGCTCTGGCTGACGGTGAACTTCATCTTTTAATACCTTTCTATAGATATAAATATCTTAATAATAGTAATAGCACTGACGAAACTGTTGATTACTCCCAAAGACGCAGGTCAGACCCAGAAAGAGAATCGACAGCAACCTGTGTGCAACAGGGGTGGTTTTCCACGTTCAAAACCTGCGCAAAACTTTTCATCACCGCGGGTTGGGTTTTAGACACCTTATGCCCGTGGTTTCGACAAGTTTTCAACAGGTGTCTCTATTTCCCTACGAGCGCAGTGTAATTTTATCGCGCAGCGACTTGAGGTCTTCGGTGACAGTGCGGTCTTCCTGGATCATCTTCTGGACTTTTTTGTAGCTCGTACTGACGGTCGAGTGGTTGCGGTTGCCAAATTCGGCGCCCACCGCCGTGGTCGTCATCTCGCACATCTCGATGGCCAAGTAGATAGCGATATGGCGTGCTTTGGCGATATTGGCGTTGCGACGCGGGCCGATGAGCTCCTCGTGCGTCACGCCGTACTGCTCTTCGATGACGGACTGAACCGTCTGGACGTTGATCTTTTTGGCCGATGTGTCGAAGTACTGGCTGGCGATGGCGTCGATATCGTCAAAGGTGAGCTCCCCGCCCTCGCGCTCGCGGTCGCCCGCCTCGCCGGCGCAGCGCTCGCAGAAGCTCTCGAGTTCGCGGATGTTGGTGCCCGAGACCTCGGCCATGTGTTTAAAGTGCTCGTCGCTCAGGTGCCCGCCGTCGCCCCCATAGGCCGCCAGCAGCGAGTCGTCGCCTGCCTCGGGAGCGGCGACGATGGTGTTCTCGTAATAGCGCTGCAAGATCTTGTATTTCATCTCGTAGCTGGGCTCTGCGACCAGGCAGAGCATGCCGGCGTTGAAGCGGCTGGTCAGACGCTCGTCCATGCTCAGGTCCTTGGGGGCGCGGTCTGCCGCGATGACGACCTTCTTGTTGTTGCGGATGAACTCGTCCATGAGCTGGAAAAAGTAGTCCACGCTCGCGCGCTTGCCGATGATGTTTTGGATGTCATCGATGATGAGCACGTCCACGCCGTGGTATGCCTGCATGATAGGGGCGTTGCTCTTCTTTTGGCGGTCGAACTCGGTCATCAGGTCGTCCAGATATGCCTGGGAGTTGGCATACTTGACCTTGATCTCGGGCGACTTCTCGGCGAGCTCGTTTTTGATGGCAAGCAGCAGGTGCGTCTTGCCCAGGCCCGATTTGCCGTAGATGAACAGCGATGTGCACGTGCCGCGCTCGTCCGCGAGGGCGGCAAACTTGAGTGCCGAGCGATAGGCATGGCTGTTCTCGGGGCCGTAGACAAAGTTCTCAAAGGTAAATTTTGAGTTCGCGGCGAGTGGGGCTCCATCCGTATTCTGCTCGGCCGGCACGGTCGGTGCTGGCATGGGTGAAGCGGGGGTCGCGGCTTGCGTGGACTTAGTCGGCGCTCCGCCCTTCATCTGGTTCATCATGCGACGAAAATCATCGGCCGAGAGCGTGTTCTTGATTGCAATGCCCGAATCCGCGCCCGCCGCTGCGTCATGAGCGATGGGCATGTGCGTGACGGGTGCGTTCGTTGACGTTGCAGCGGCGGTCGGCAACGGTGCCATGGTTTCACGGGAAACATCGCTGTGCTGGTGCTCGATTGTCGGCACGTCGCCTGCGGAGGCTGGCGCCGCAGGGGAAGCAGCGGGAGCCGTGGCGGGCACCGTCGCGGCAGCAGATTCGGCCGTTGCGCCTTGCGGTGCCACGATGTCGAGCGCGATCGGAGCAAAGGCGATTTCTTCCAGATAGGCCTCAATAGTCGGCTGATGCTTTTTGAGCTGCGCGATGGCAAAGCGCGAGGGGGCCTCGATCGTGAGCGTATCTTCGGTCAGGCTTATGGCGCGCGATTGCCCCAGCATGTTGATGAGGCGTGCATCTTGGCCGTCGCGCTGGCAAAAGGCGATGGCATCCCCCAGGATGATGCTTGCTTCCTCGTCCACTGTCTCTCCCGTTCTTTAGCTCTGAGCTCGCACGCGAGCGGCGCCGAGTTCGGTCAGATGGTATTTCTGGCCATGCTTGATGACCAAGCCGGCCTGCGCCAAGTCATTGAGCGTGCGTGACCAAGTGGGGGCCGAGTTTCCAAACGCCCTCGCCAGATCGGTTGCACCGCACGCTTGATTTTGCGCCAGATAGCCCAGCGCGGCGTTGCCGCGATCGCTTACGAACACGTCCGGTTGTGGCTGCGCATACTGATTTGCTGCATTAGGATACATCATTTGAGCTGCTGGTTGTTGAGAACTCTGCATCGGCGGCATTTGCTGTTGAAAACTTTGAGGCCACTGTTGGTAAGGCTGCGGAGGCATCTGCTGGGCCCAGGGGTTGTACTGCTGCTGCGGCATCTGCTGGTACGGCTGCTGATATCCCTGCTGGTACTGCTGCGGGAACTGCTGGCCATACCCCAGTGGCGGCATCTGCTGATATGGATATCCCTGCTGGTACGGCTGATAGCCCATTTGCTGGCCGCCCGGTGCCCCCGTCGCCTGCTGCATTGCTGCTGCATCCTGATCCGCCAGCGGCATGGCCTCTGGCACGTTTGGCGGCATCGACATCGATGCCGCCTGGGGCTCTTGTGTAGGAAGCATTCCGGGCTGCTGCATCTGTCCCACGGGGGGCTGCATCTGCTGCGTTGCCATGGGCTGCTGCGCAAAAGCTCCCGGCAGGGGATATGTGGGCTGCTCCGTCTCGGGCCGCACGGCAGCGCCGCGTCCGCCGGCGCGTTCGATTTCCTGCACGCGTTTAGGGTTCAGGCTTACCGTAACCACGGTGCCGTTGCCCATGTTGTCCTCGATGGATACGGCACCGCCGGCGTTTTCCAAATACTCCTGCACCATGGGAAACCCTGCTCCGGTTCCACGGATGTAGCGCTTCATTTTGCTGTTTGCGCTGGTAACGCCAAAGTCGAAAGCGCGCTCCTTGTCGTCGATGCCGGGCCCCTGATCGGCAAATCGGATGGTGTCTCCGCCGTCCAGAATCGAGATGATGGGCTCGGCAAAGTGTGCGTGGATAAAGTTTTCGACAATCTCGCGGATGACCATGAGCGAGATATGGCCACCTTGTTCTTTCATGCACTGGTAGACGGTGTTGGTCGTCTCTTCCAAATACGTGCGGACATCTTGCGGATCAATGACGATCACACGTGGTGTCGACAGCATGTCGTCATAGACGGCGATGCGCGCGGCGTACATGGCTTTTGGCGCCTGCGTGGTCGTCTGCTCGCCTTCGTCGCGCTCTTCGCGCACGCCGGTGATGTGCTCGTTGTCGGGTGCCGGGTCTCCGGAATCGACCATGGTGTAAAAGTCGTCAGACATGCCGCTCGCAATCTTTCAAAAGGTTTCGGACAAATAGTAGCTCACCGTGCAATGTTTCTCATCTTTCGACAACTTTTCAAAACCTGTTGAAAACTTTGGAAAACGGACGAAAAGTTCTCAACATTGCCAACATGACCTGTTGAAAACTCAATGAAATATCGTGAAAAGTTGCCATGCACCGCTAAATCGAGCTCGGCTTATGGGGGAACCGTGTGAACTGCGCAACCTTTTACCTTTGATTTCTTGACATTTGAACATTGATTTCCCTACAATCTTCAAGCTCACGTGTCTATATCTGCGTCCGCGCCCCCGCGGACACTCGAAATGCAGCAGGAGGAACTTAAGATGAAGCGTACGTATCAGCCTAATAAGCGTAAGCGTGCCAAGACCCATGGCTTCCGTGCCCGTATGGCCACTAAGGGTGGTCGTGCCGTGCTCGCCCGTCGTCGCGCCAAGGGCCGCAAGCGTCTCACTGTCTAGCAGCGATACACACATCTCGCATGAAGACTATTAAGTCTCGGCAAGATTTCGAGCATGTGTTCAGTCAGGGGCGTCGTTTCAATCACCCTCTGATTCGAATGACCATATGTGAATCGGTTGGCGAAGGCGACTCCGGAAGGGTCGCCTTCGTTGGTGCTAAGCGACTCGGTTGTGCCGTCGTGCGCAACCGATCTAAGCGCGTGATGCGCGAGGCCGCCCGCAGCTGCGGATTTCCCGTTGCGGGTTATGACATCATCTTGTTTGCAACTCCCAAGACGAGGGTTTCCTCGCCGCAGGAGATGGACAAGGCGTTGCGTTCGCTTATGAAGCGCGCCGGCGTTGCCGGGGAGGAGCGATGAGCAATCACGTTTTGCGACGTGTTGCCATCGCTCCTATTCGCATATATCAACAGGTTATTTCGCCCTTATTGCCTGACGCCTGCATTTATTACCCAACGTGCTCGCAATACGCCATCCAGGCGATTGAGAAGCACGGTGTTTTGAGAGGCTGCTGGCTTGCCGTGAGGCGCATCGCTCGCTGCAATCCCCTGCACGTCGGCGGTTATGACCCTGTGCCCTAGCGGGCACTCGCTATCGGAGGAAAACTTACATGTGGGATTGGATCGTTAACATCCTTTTCGAGCTGCTCAAGCTCATCCAGACCTTTGCGGTCGACTGGGGCCTGTCCATCATCATCCTGGTGGTCATCATCCGTCTGCTGCTGACGCCGCTTATGCTCAAGTCGACCAAGTCGACGGCTCGCATGCAGGTGCTGCAGCCCAAGATGCTCGAGATCCAGGAGCGCTATGCCGACGATCCCCAGCGTCAGGCCGAGGAGATGCAGAAGTTCTACAGCGAGAACAAGTTCAACCCCATGGCTGGCTGTCTGCCGCTGCTGATTCAGATGCCTATCCTGTTCGCCCTGTTTACATTGCTGCGCAACCTGCCGCAGTACTTTAACGACGGCACGTTCTCGTTCTTCAACATCCTGCCCGACCTGACCACCACGCCGAGCGCTTCCTTTGCCGATGGCTTTATGGTTGCACTGCCTGCGCTGGTTTGCCTGATCCTGTTTGCCGTCCTGACCCTGATTCCGCAGCTCTATATGTCGCGCAACCAGACCGGCCAGCAGGCTCAGAGCATGCGTATGATGGCCGTTGTCATGACGGTCATGATGCTTTGGATGGGCTGGAGCCTTCCCGTTGGTGTTCTGCTGTACTACGACGTCTCGTCTGCTTGGCAGGTTATCCAGCAGATTTTTGTGACGCAGAAGGTCATCGACAAGGCGAAGGCCGATGAGGAGGAGCGTCTTAAGAACGCTCCGCTGCAGGTTGAGGTCACTCGTCGCGAGAAGAAGCCGCGCCCGCACAAGAAGAAGTAGTGGGATATCAATCTTATTTAGGTACCTAACTTTTGGAGTACGTTATGTCTGAAGAGATCATCGAGGATATGCTTGAGGAGGTTGCCCCGCAGGTCGCGGGCGATTATCCCGAGATTGCACAGCGCTACAAGGCTGGTGAAGAGCTGACCGATGAGGAGCTCGACACCATTGCCGATATTGCGATTTCCATCCTGCGTTCCATCCTTTCGCACTTCGATGCCGCCAACTCTCCTATCGATGAGTATGAGGGCGACGAGGGTGAGCTGATTTTGGATGTAACGGCTCCCGACCTTGCTGTTCTCATTGGCCGTCATGGTCGCACTCTTGATGCTCTTCAGGTTATGTTCTCTTTGCTGGTGAGCCGCAAGCTTGGCTTTAGGTATCCGGTTGTAGTGGATGTCGAGGGATACAAGAGTCGCCGTCAGGATAAGGTCGCCTCCATGGCTCAGTCTGCTGCCGAGCGTGCCATCCGCACTCATAAGAGTGTTTCGCTTCCGCCCATGAATGCCTACGAGCGCCGACTGGTTCACATTGCACTTCGTGGCAACGATGCAGTCGATACTCATTCTGAGGGTTCTGACCCTGATCGCCATGTGGTGATTGTTGCTCGATAATCTACTCGAGCTTATGCTAGGGGGACGTGGTTTCCACGTCCCCTTTTTTTGTCAAAAGTTCTCGATACACTGATTTTTGTCAGAAAGGAGCTTTCGTTGTTAGTACTTACTGATCAGCAGGCTGACGAGATGTTGAGTCGTCTAACTTCCTATTGCAAAGAGTATTCCTTGAGCGTAACTGATGTTGAGCTGAGGAAATGTATCCAGCATTTGGATTTGGTTCTTGAAACAAATAAGACAACCAATCTCACCCGTATTCTTAACGTAGAAGATGCTGTAGTACTTCATATCCTCGACTCACTTGTTTTGCTCCCCTATATCAATAAGGCTCCTGAGGGAGCTTTGCTCGATATGGGAACAGGTGCGGGCTTCCCTGGTATTACATTAACCATAACCACGCATCGTAAAGCTACTTATATTGACTCTGTTGGCAAGAAGGTTGATGCTGTTAATTCCTTTGTCCATGCTCTTGGATTGAAACATGCTCATGCGGTTCATGATCGTCTTGAAGAATATGCTCGAAGCCATAAGAAGCAGTTCTCTGTTGTAACCGCCCGTGCACTGGCCCCTCTACCGATTCTTGTTGAGTATGCGGCTCCGTACCTCAAGGATGGAGGGCTATTTGTTATCACCAAGGGCAATCCTTCGGATGAGGAGCTTGCTTCTGGCATGTCAGCTGCAAAGATTTGCGGCTTCACTTTGCTTCTGAATGACGCTATCGATTTGCCTGAGGGCCTGGGCCACAGGGAGTTCATTGTTCTTAAGAAGAGTCATCCAGCATCCGTCTCATTGCCTCGTGCAAATGGCATGGCAAAGAAGAATCCGCTTGCCTAGATGTTTCACGTGAAACATAATGGATACTAACAACTTGCAGTGTTTCACGTGAAACATGGCGGTTGATATCGAATCGGAATGTTTCACGTGAAACATCCTCCGTTTGACAGCTTTAATACACACCAGGAGGGACCGTGGGATTTCGCGACGTTAAGCGTTCTAAGAGCGCAAAAGACACGCGTATCATTGCAATCATCAATCAAAAAGGCGGCGTCGGTAAGTCAACGACGGCTGTAAACCTTGCAGCAGCACTGGGTGAGCAGGGTCGTAAGACACTGATTGTCGATTTTGATCCGCAGGGAAACAGCACCAGTGGATTTGGAATTGAAAAAGAAGACCTTGATCACTGCATCTATGATGCATTGTTGAATGATGTGCCGGCAGAATCGCTTATTCTTGATACAAATTGCAAAAAGGTATTCGTAATTCCAGCTACGATTCAGCTTGCAGGTGCCGAAATTGAGCTCGTAAGCGCAATTGCTCGTGAAACCCGCCTCAAAGATTTGCTTGAGCCGATTCAGGACGAGTTCGATTTTATTTTCATTGACTGTCCTCCTTCGCTCGGCCTGCTTACTATCAATGCCTTGACCGCAGCAGATAGCGTTTTGATTCCAATCCAGTGTGAGTATTACGCACTCGAGGGCGTTACGAAGCTGCTTGAGTCAATGAAGATGGTCAAATCACGTCTGAACAAGGGCTTAGACACCTATGGCGTGCTTATGACCATGTATGACTCACGTACTTCTTTGTCGAATCAGGTTGTTGAGGAAGTTCAATCGTACTTTGGTGATAAGGCGTTTAAGACACTGATTCCCCGTACGGTTAAAATCTCTGAAGCTCCGTCTTTTGGAGAACCGGTAATTACCTATGCACCTCAAAACAAGGGTGCAAAAGCGTATATGAACCTTGCAAAAGAGGTGATCAAGCGTGCCTAGTGCAAAGAAACGTGGTGGATTGGGACGCGGACTCAATGCTTTGGTCTCAGAGGCTGAGTATGAGACCGGTGGTTCTGCTGCATCTGCTTCAAATGCCGCATCTGAAACAAAACTACCTATTGAGGATATCGTTCCCAACCCTAATCAACCGCGAGTTCACTTTAATGAAACTGAACTTCGCGAGTTGAGCGAGTCAATCCAAGAACATGGCGTTTTGCAGCCGCTCTTGGTTCGCAAGCATGGAAACGGCTATGAGATCATCGCTGGTGAGCGTCGTTATCAGGCGTCAAAGCTTGCTGGTCTTGAGGAACTGCCTGTCATCATTAAAGATGTTAATGATGAAGAGATGCTGGCTCTTGCTCTTATCGAAAATCTTCAGCGTTCTGATCTGAATCCCGTCGAAGAGGCTAAGGGCTATCGCCAGCTCATCGATGCTAGCGGTATGACCCAGGAGGCGTTGTCGAAGGCCGTAAGCAAGTCACGCTCTGCAATTACAAACTCGCTGCGCCTTCTCGATCTCCCCGAAGTAGTTCAGCAGATGATTTTTGAGGGTAAACTTACTGCTGGTCACGCACGTGCGATTCTTGCAGTTCCCTATGAGGACGCGCGAATTCGACTTGCAGAGAAGGTTGTTGCAGAGGGCCTTTCCGTAAGAGCGACAGAAAATCTTGCTCCATTGTTTTCTGCCGGAGAGACACCTAAGACGCCGAGGCCTGCTACGCCTCAGTCTTTTAAAAAGGCTGCGCGTGTACTTCGTCAGGTATTTAATACCAACGTGCGCGTGAAGAGCTCGCGTGGAAAGAATAAGATTGAGATTGAGTTTAAAGACGAGGAAGAGCTCTCTCGTATTCTTGGTGAAATGATTCAGTTTGATCAAGGAGGCCAAGATGAGGAATAAGATTTTAACTGCGATTGCATTGGTGACGACTGTCGCGGCTGGTGCCTTTGCTGGCTATAAGATCGCGACAGACGATGAGCTTCGAGGTCGTTTGCTTCGTGGCGCGCAAGATATTGTCGATACTTCCAAGAAGAAAATGGATGTTATGACAGAAGATGTTGCCATGCGCACTGCTCAGGTAACGAAAAATCCTAAGATTAATCAAGGTTGGGTTAGCAACCAATGGGAAAATGTAGGCTATTAGGTACCTAACAATTACCCTGCATATTTTGAGGGGCCCTTGTCTGATTCATGAGACAAGGGCCGCCTATTTTGTCCGTAAAAAATGGGAAAGCTAGCAGCGGTCCAAAATTAAGGTCAATAAATGAAACGGCCCCTGTTGCATATCCTGCAACAGGGGCCGTTCGATGTTTCACATGAAACGTTTTGGAGTGCGACTCCCCTATGCGTTCTTCTGAACTTTGAAACGCTGTTTCAGCTGTCCGCAAGCGGCGTCAATATCGTTACCACGGGAGTTACGAATCGTGGTCTCGATGCCACGGGACTCAAGACGACGCTGAAGATCCTCAACCTTATGAATCGGCGACGGCTTGAGCGGGCTGCCCTCGATGTCGTTAAGTTGAATCAGGTTAACGTGGCACAGCGTTCCCTCGCAGAAGTCACAGAGTGCCTGCATCTCGGGATTCGTATCGTTGACGCCTTCGATCATGGCATACTCGTAGGTCGGGCGGCGGCCAGTCTTCTCGGTGTAGAGCTGAAGCGCTTCGTGAAGGCGAAGCAGCGTGTACTTCTTAACACCGGGCATGAGCTTATTGCGCGTCGACTGGATGGCGGAATGCAGGGAAACGGCAAGCGTGAACTGCTCGGGGATGTCGGCAAATTTGCGAATACCGGGAATAACGCCGCTGGTAGAGACGGTGAGGTGACGAGCGCCGATACCGATACCATCGGGGTCGTTGAGGATACGCAATGCTTTGAGAACCTCGTCGTAGTTGGCAAACGGCTCGCCCTGGCCCATGAAGACAACGCTTGTGGCACGCTCGCCAAAGTCGTTGGATACATGAAGCACCTGGTCGACGATCTCTTGAGCAGTCAGAGAGCGCTTGAGGCCGTTGAGACCGGTAGCGCAAAAGGCGCAGCCCATGCCGCAGCCTGCCTGGGTGGAAACGCAGACGGAAAGTTTGTTACGACGGGGCATGCCGACAGTCTCGACGGAAATGCCATCGTGGTACTCGAGCAGATACTTGCGCGAGCCATCTTTGGAAACCTGCTTGGTGAGTTCAGTCGGCGTATCAAAGGCAAAAGCCTCTTTAAGCTGCTCACGGAAAGCCTTGGGAAGGTTGGTCATATCGTCAAACGAACAAACGTTCTTCTCAAAGACCCATTCGATGAGCTGCTTCGCGCGGAAGGCGGGCTGGCCAAGTTCGGCCACGAGCTCGCGAATATCGTTTTGGCTCAAGTCGCGAATGTCCTGAGATTTAGTCCTGGGATTCATGGAAGCCTTTCGATTTTGGGGAAACGTAGAGGGTATCGCTACAATATGGTATCAGCTGCAGAAATTATAGAGGAGGAGTCTGCCCATGCCGGGTAAAAGCCTAGAGAACATGCACGTAGCGGTCTTGGCGGGCGGTCATTCCGCTGAGCGCGAGATTTCGCTCAATTCGGGAAAGAACGTCGTGGCGGCCTTGAAGGAGGCCGGCTACACTTCGGTGGAGCTGCTCGACACGGCTGCCGATGATTTTATGGTAACCATGGCGACCGGTGGTTTCGACGTGGCATTTATCGCCATGCACGGTGCCGGCGGTGAGGATGGTGCCATGCAGGGTGCCATGGAGACCTTGGGTATCCCCTACACGGCCTCGGGCGTGCTCGCAAGCGCCTGCGGTGCCGACAAGGAGGTCTCGAAGCTCCTGTACGCGAAGGCGGGCGTTCCCATTGCCCCCGGCCTCGCGCTCGAGGTGGGCGATGAAGTCGATATCGATCATATCGTTGAGGTTTGTGGCGAGCGCTGCTTTGTGAAGCCGGCCGTAAACGGTTCCAGCTATGGCATTTCCCTGGTCCATGAGCCCTCCGAGCTGCCCGCGGCAATCGCCAAGGCGTTTGAGTACGGCGACAAGGTGCTGGTCGAGAAGTGCATCGAGGGTACCGAGATCACCGTCGGCGTGTACGGCGAGGATGACGTGCGCGCCCTGCCGATCGTTGAGATCCGCAAGCCCGAGGACTGCGAGTTCTACGATCTGGACGTGAAGTATGTCGACCCTACGGACATCCATCGCATTCCGGCGCAGATTTCGCCCGAGAACTACGCTCGTGCTCAGGAGCTCGCCTGTGCTGCCCATAAGGCACTCGGCTGCCTGGGTATCTCGCGCAGCGACTTTATCGTGAGCGAGAATGGCCCCGTCATCCTCGAGACCAACACGATTCCCGGCATGACCGATACATCGCTGTATCCGGATGAGATTCGCCACACCGATGACATGACGTTCCCGCAGGTGTGTGACAGTCTGATTCGTATGGGACTTCGTCGAGCGGGCGTTGCATGCTAATCGAGGACGCTGTTTCGTCGGGAACGCCGCAGTTTGTCATCGATTCCTATGCCACGCTTGCCGAGCGCGCCAAAACCCAATCGTTTGGTCTCATCGAGGAAGATGTTATCGTCCTCGATACCGAGACCACGGGTCTTTCGGTGCAGGACAACGAGCTTATCGAGATATCAGCGGCCCGCCTTTCGGGCCGCGAGGTTGTCGATCGGTTCGATACCTTCGTGCATCCCAAGCAGCTGATTCCCGCCGAGATTACCGAACTCACGAGCATTACAAACGCCGATGTGGTGGATGCCCCATCGGCCGTCGAGGCCGTGGCCGCTCTCGCCGATTTTGTCGGCGGCTGCCCGGTGATTGCGCATAACGCCACCTTCGACCGTTCGTTTATCGAGTCGGTCAAGGGCGGTGTCAACGTCAGCGACATCTGGATCGATTCGCTGGCACTGTCGCGCATCGCGCTTCCGCGCCTGGCCTCGCATAAGCTGTCTTTCATGGCCGACCTGTTTGGCTGCGACTCGGTGTCGCACCGCGCCAACGCCGATGTCGACGCCCTGTGTGGTGTGTGGCGCGTGCTGCTCGTGGCGCTCACCGACTTGCCTCATGGCTTAATGGCGCGCCTGGCCGACATGCACCCCGACGTGCCCTGGTCCTATCGTCCCATCTTCTCGTTCTTGGCGGGACAGAACCCCGGTTCCATCTTCTCTCTCAGCGCCGCCCGCGCCGACGTACTCAAGGCCGATCGGGCCGATGATCGCGTTGATGCGGACGAGTTACCGGTCCTTAAGATGCCGAGCCGCGAGGAAATCGAGGCGGACTATGCGCCGGACGGCCTGGTTAATCGCATGTATCCCACGTACGAGCCGCGCGATGAGCAAATCGCGATGGCGCTCGAGGTCCGTGACGCGCTCGTTACGGGAACGCATCGCGTGATTGAGGCGGGGACGGGCGTCGGCAAGTCGATGGCTTACCTGGTGCCTTTTGCCGAGGCCGCGCGCCGCAACAATATCACGGTTGGTATCGCGACTAAATCGAATAATCTTGCCGACCAGCTCATGTATCATGAGCTGCCCAAACTTGCCGAGCAGCTGGACGGCGGCCTATCGTTTTGCGCCCTTAAGGGCTATGACCACTATCCATGCTTGCGTAAGCTTGAGCGCATGAGCCGTGGCCAAGTCGAAATTACGACTAAGCGTGATCCTGCCGACACGCTTACGGCAGTCGCGGTCATCATGGCGTACGTGTGTCAGTCGGCCGATGGCGACCTCGATTCGCTCGGCATTCGCTGGCGCAGCGTCAACCGTCCCGACTTTACGACGGCCTCGCGCGAGTGCGCCCGTCGCCTCTGCCCGTTTTTCCCCGATAAATGCCTAGTCCACGGCGCCCGCCGTCGCGCGGCGCATGCCGATGTGGTGGTCACCAACCATTCCCTGCTGTTTCGCAATGTTGCGGCTGAGGGCAGAATCTTGCCTCCGATCCGTCACTGGGTGATCGATGAGGCCCACTCCATCGAGCGCGAGGCACGCCGTCAATGGGCGCGCGTGGTGTCGGCGGATGAATCACGCGTTCTGTTTGAGCGCCTGGGTGGCTCGAGCGCCGGCGCGCTAAGCCAGGTTTCCCGTGATTTGGCAACCTCCGAGGGCTCTACGCTCTATCTGGGCCTTACTGCCAAGGCGACGTCGACGGTTGCGCGCGCGAGCATGGCAATCGCCGACGTGTTCGATGGCGTTCGCGAGCTCGGCCGCCGTGCGCGTGGGGGTTATGACAATGCCAATCTATGGATTGGCCCCGAGCTGCGCGAATCTGACGACTGGCATGATTTCTTACAGTCGGCCTACACTGGCATCGACGCATTGGAACAAGCTGACAAGAGCGTCGACGCGCTGGTGCAAGCCGTCGCCGCCGACAAGCCCGAGGTTGTTGTCGACCTGGGTGATATCTCGCGCCGCCTGCACGAGCTGGTCGAGAACCTCAAACTCATCATTGATGGCACCGATGAACACTACGTATATTCGCTGCAGGTCAATCGCAGGTTGCGTGCCGGCGGAGAGTCGATGACCGCAGAGCGCATCGACATTGGCGAGGCCTTGGCAACCGAGTGGCTGCCCGAGGTTCACACGGCTATCTTTGCCTCGGCAACCATGACGGTGTCCAAAAGCTTTGAGCACTTCAACCATGCTGTCGGCCTCGATCGCATCGGTGCTTCAACATCCTCATCGCTGCACTTGGACTCGAGCTACGACTTCGATTCGAACATGGCTGTAGTCGTTGCGGGCGATATCCCCGATCCGCGCGATCGTGAGAACTATCTTACGGCGCTCGAGCGCGTGCTGGTCGACGCCCATCTTGCCATGGGCGGATCGGTGCTCACGTTGTTCACCAATCGGCGCGACATGGAAGACCTGTACGCCCGCGTTGAGCCCAAGATGGCCCGTGCGGGTCTGGAACTCAACTGCCAGCAGCGCAACTCATCTCCTCGTCGCCTGCGCGACCGGTTTATCAACGAGCCGACCTCGTCGCTTTTTGCGCTTAAGGCCTTCTGGGAGGGGTTTGACGCCAGCGGCGAGACGCTGCGTTGCGTCATCATTCCCAAGCTGCCGTTCTCGAGCCCCACGGACCCGCTCTCGTGCGAGCGCAACCTGCGCGAAGACCGCGCTTGGGCACGCTATTCGCTGCCCGAGGCGGTGCTCGAGGTTAAGCAGGCGGCCGGCCGCCTTATCCGCTCGTCGACCGATTGCGGCGTGCTGATTCTGGCCGACCCGCGCCTGGTGACGAAGGGCTACGGGAAGAAGTTCTTAACGTCGCTGCCCACGAGCTCTTATCAGCGCATCGAATCGGCGCAGATCGGTCACTATCTGCAACTGTGGCGCGCACGCCACGAGCGGCGGCGCTAAAGCGGACAGACGAGGGTTTTTGCCATATCGCACAGACGCTTTGACAGGGCGGGGTCATCCAAGATGCGGATGGCTCCGCCCGCTGCGATTATCTGGCTCAATAGCCAACGCTCGGAGCCGTAATGCACGGTTACCGTTGCCATGTCTGCACCGCCGCGCTCGATGAGGGTGATGCCGGCCCAGTCCAGATGCTCCGCCATATCGAATGGCATCAAGAGCTTTGCGCTACGCTGCGTCCGGGCAAGGGAGTCGTGGAGGGATGCAACGTCCGGTGCGTGAGGCACGACGGAGTCTTCCGTCAGGGTGAGTCCCTCGATTTTATCCATGCGATAGGTGCGCTGCTCATCGACCGCGATGTCCCAGGCAATCAGATATGTTTGGTCGCCGTTTGCCGTAATGCGCAAGGGGTCGACCAGACGCTCGCGTGGCCGTGCATCGTCCATCGAGCGATACGAGATGCGGCAACGAACACCGTCCTGAATGGCGCAGCTCAGCTGCTGCCAGTGCGACCCGTGGTTGACGGTGTCAAAGACGCGCTGGTTATAGCCGAGCTCTTCGGGTAGAAGAGCATGTCGAATCCGAGCTGCCGCCTGGGGCTCGATCCCCAACGATTCAAGTTCATGGTTGAGCACAGCGCCCTCGGCGGCACTCAGGCGCAGCGGTAGCACACGCCCGGCGTCACCGGTGAGGACCACACGCTCGCCGTGGCATTCGCAGATGATGCGCGCACCCGATTCTCGGTCCGCGAGCGTCGAGACGATCTCGAGAATCTCGTCGAGCGACACCCCCGTGATGTCAAAGCGACTGCAAATCTCGGTTCGTGTCATGCCGTTCTCGCCGGCGGCGTAGAGGGCCTCCATGATGTCGATGGCGCGCGAGAGTCTCTGCTCGCTGGTGAGTTTACGCACGGGCATGCTCATGCACCGTCCTTTCAATGAGGTGGTTCCACGCCTGCTTGAGCGATTTGGGGGCCATGGGCCTCATGCCGTCCGTGGCGTGGGCCATGCAAAATGAGGCGGCGGCTTCAAGGTCACGCACGTCAACGGTCCAGGTCCATCCCGCATCGGTGTGTGCGAGCTCACCTCGCCCGCGCGTGAGGCCGTTGATCATATCGATCTGCGTCTGAGGGGCGAACGAGAACGTGGCTGCAACGGGCGGTCGGTCGGCAAAATCGAATTCAAAGAACAGATAGTCGTTGAGATTGAAGTCCGCGGGGATGGCGTAGGCCTTCGAAGGACGCCAGGCGCGAACGATACGGTCGCAGCGGAATGTCCTGATGTCGTCGGTGACATTGTCGAGGCCGCAGAAGTACGCCACGCCCTCGCGCTCGAACATGCCGTAGACGCAGACGGTACGTTCTTTCTGCTCGCCGCGTCCGTTCTGATATAAAAATCGCAGCGCGCACCGCTCGGCAAAGGCGCTCCATACCGCATCGACGGTGGGAGAGCGGCGGATCGGTGCATCGTCCACCGCCGACATGCCGGTGAGGTAGGCAATCTTGGAGCGAATATCGGCAAGCGGCGCGGCAAAGGTGGATGAGCCGGCCGCTAACGTCTGGTCGATGGCGTTGAGCAGGATATCGGCGTCGTCTGCGGTGATGAGGCCGCCTGCAGCAAACGTGTGCTCGCGGTCGATTGTCCACGAGCTTTCCTCGGTCTCCTGCGCACCGGCGGGGCGAACCTCCTTGATTAAGATGCCACGCTCGAGCAGTTTGTCACGATCGCGCCGAAACTTGCGCTTATCCGAGTCGATATTGCCCGAGCCATATCCCAGGTCAGAATCCAAGACGATCTGCTCGGTCGTCAGCGGTTCGGGGGAGCTGTTGAGCACAAAGAAAAGATTGAGGATGCGCTGAGCCGTTTTATCGAAACTTGGCTCCGAATTCCCCTTTTTAATTGTCGCGGTCGCGTCGCTTGCCGTCATAGAGTCCTCGCATGAGAAGGTGGTTTGCTGCCATGATTTTAGTCCGATATGGAGATTAGGCTATATCCTTGTCCGCTCGGGGCGTTAAGATGGCCCGAATTCGGTCGTTTGCGCTCGCTCGGGGTATACTTTCGACTATATACGGTTCTAATGTGCAAGCATTGGGCCTATTTGTCGGATTATGGATGTGGAGCGCACATGGCGAACACCCAGAACTATATTAACCACCTGCTGCAGAACACCGGCATTACGCCGGCATGCAGCGAAGAAGAGCGCTTGGCTGCCGAGGATATCGCTCAGATCTTCCGCAACCACGGCTTTGATCCCGAGGTTCAGGAGTTCAATGCCCCGGCGCCCAGTAGATTGGCATTTGCCGTTACCGGTATCCTTGCGTTTGCCGGCGCCCTGCTGATGGGCATCGGCGGCGGTATCGGCTTGGTCGGCACCTTGCTGGCCATTGTCGGTGCCGTACTCTACGTGCTCGAGCGCACGGGCCACCCCGTGGTTTCGCGCCTGGGTAAGACGGGCGTGAGCCAAAATGTCATTGCCTACCACAAGGCCTCGGGCCCGCTTGCGTCTCCGCGCAACCGCCCGGTGGTCGTTGTCGCACACTACGACTCTCCCCGTGCTGAGCTGCTCGCCCGCGAGCCTTATGCTTCGTATCGTGCGCTCATCGCCAAGCTGTTGCCCGTTGCCACGGTTGCCCCCGCTGCCGTTGCCATCCTGCGTATCCTGCCGCTCCCCGGCGCGCTCAAGGTTCTGCTGTGGATTGTCGCGATCCTCGCTTCCCTCGTTGCACTTGCCAACGCGGCAAACATCATCTCTAACCGCCACATTCTTCCCTATACGTCCGGCGCGGTGTGCAACAAGTCTTCTGTCGCCGCCATGCTCGGCGTCATGGACAACGTTGCTCCCTTCCAGGGCGAAAACGAGTTTCCCGACGATGTTCCGTTCGATACCTATTTTGGGGAGCAGAAGCGTCGTGCCGAAGAAATGGCGCGCGCAGCGGCGGAGTATGCCGCGGCCCAGCAGCAAAACGACTACGGCAACACCATCGAGTACGAAGAGCCTACCTACGCCGAGGACGAGTTCGGTCAGCCGACTGCTCCCGACGCTCAGACCGAGCCCGAACAGGGTGAGGCTTTCGACGAGCAGATCGAGGGCTTTGAGGGTGCGTCTGCCGACGAGACGCTGATTGGCGCCATTGTGCCCGAGGATCAGAATCAGGCTGTCCAGGCCGAAGAGTTCAATGACGAGGTTCCCGCTGCCGAGCCGGCGGAGGAGCCTGTCGCGGCCGAGCCCGAGCCCAAGCTCTATCGCAATGCCGCCGGCAACATCCGCTTTGGTTCGGATGCCATCCGTGCGCTCGGAATGCTTCCCGAGTCCTGCACGCTCGATTACGAGGAGGGCGAGGAGCCGACGTTTGAGCCCGAGCCTGCCCCCGTCGTGACTGCGCCTGCGCCTGTTGCCACCGTGGATGATGAGTCTGCCGCGGTTACCGCTGCCGTTGCCGAGCCCGAGGCAGTGTCCGCGATCGATCCCGCGGCAGGACTGGACATTTTGGCTCCCGCCGCGCCGGCGCAAGACGTTGCGGACGAGTCTGACGACGATTGCGTTGAACAGCCGAGGCGTGTGTCTTACGAGAGCGATACTGATTTCTCGGCCGAGATTCCCGCGGCAACGCCCCATGCCGATATTGCATCCGCGTTCTCTTCGATTGGTGCCAGCGCTTCCAACTTCTTTAAGGGTGCGCTTGCAAAGGGCAGGAAATTTGTCGACGATTTCGAGGAGAAGCGCGCTGCCGCACGCGAGACTGCCGAGCAGGAGGCTATCGCTCAGCAGCAGGCAGCCGAGGCGGCACGTGAGCGCGCGGCGCAAGAGTTCGAGCAGAACGAGGCTGTGCAGTCCGTGCCCGTCGACGCTGCCGAAGCTACGACGTCCTTTGAGTCCCAGCAACCGGCGTCCGCGGATGTTGTTGAGGCGACGACGTCTTTCGAGGCTCAGCAGCACGTCGATAGCGCCATGTCGTTTGATGCCGCGCAGTTCGATTCCACGATAACGTTTGAAAAGCAAGGCACCGCGATTGCCGAGTCCCTTCCTGTTTCCGATGAGCGGGGCGATGCGGCAGACGATGACGAGCCTATTGATGCTGCCGCAATCCAAGATGCCGCCGAGGACGAGCCCGTCGAGGCCAACTCTGACGAAGAGCAATACGCAACAGCCGAGCAAGATGATTCGACCGAGGTCGAGCAGGAGGAAGTGCCTGCGGTTTCCGAGGCTCCCGAGACAGATGAGTCGAGGCCTTACTCCACGCAGATTTTCACCATGCCGACCCCGAGTGGTTCCGGTGCCACGGTTGCCGATGTTGCTCCCACCCAGGACGAAACGGTCGATTCCCTTATGGCCCAGATTTCCTCCCAGGCATCGCCGCGTCCGCAGATGAATGTTCCCGATCCGGCGTCAGCTCCGTCGCCTGCACCTTCCTCGTCTCCGCTGGCTTCGGTCCCCGATCCGTCGCTGCCGTCGATGAAGCAGGCAAACGTTGCGTCTCGCACGTCGCTGTTCGACCTTCCCGACCCCTCCGCACAGGTCAACGACCCCTTTGCTACCGCTCAGGGTCCCGAACCCACATCGGCACCCGTTGCGCCTCCTATGCCCGTTGCGTCGGGCGCTCAGCCGATCGAGACCATTTCGGCTCCCGCCCCGGCGGCACCCAAGTCTCGCAAGCGCGGCCTGGGCGGCCTGTTCGGTCGTAAAAAGAAAAACGAACAGGACAGCATGAGTGATTGGCTGGGCGTCGAAGACGATTACGATGCCAAGAAGTCCGGTCGCGGCATCGGTTCGTGGGATAATTTCGAGGACGATAACGATGGCTGGAAGGGCGGCGCTACGTCTTCCGACGGCGCTTCCTCCGAAGATATGCTCTCGGCTGTCGCCTCTATGGGTGACGATGAGCTGCTCGGTCACGATATCTGGTTTGTGGCAACGGGCGCCTCGGATTGTGATGGCGCCGGTATGAAGGCCTTCTTGGCTTCGCATCGCGATAAGCTCCGCGGCGTATTTTTCATCAATCTTGAATCCGTCGGCGCCGGTAGGCTTTCGGTGGTGACGGTCGAGGGCGAACAGCAGCTGCTCAAGGGCGATCGCCGCATCATGAACCTGGTCAGCAAGGTGTGCAAGTCGTTCCATGTCGATTGTGGCGCGCTCGAGATGCCCTATGCCAAGACCGATGCCTACGCCGCGCTCAAGGCGAGCCGCCGAGCCCTCACCATCGCCGGCGTGGACGGCACGCGCCTGGCTTGCGCTCGTACCGAGGACGACCTGCCCCACAATGTCAACCCGACGAACATTGCCACGGTATCCGAGGTCGTGACCGAGGTTATCCGCCGTTCGTAGACGGAGCTCTAAGGAGTCAACGTGTTTTCGTATATTAAGCGCCATTGGCCTGTCTACGTGATTTTGACCTTGATCGCCATTGCGTTAGGGTTTGGAGCTGCCTACATCGTGGGCGCGAAGGGCTCGACCCCCGCCTCCGCAATCAGCGAAGAGGTGGAGCAAGAACAGAGCACGGGTGCCGATGGGATTCCTGAGTCCGAGCAAGCAATCGTTGATGGTGGATCTTCGTCTGCAGAGTAGATGCGGCGATTTAAATGATTGAAAGCGGGCGAGCCGGGGGACTGGCTCGCCCGCTTTTTCATCGCTCTAGCGCTTCTTTGGGATTGACCTAAGGCGAGCGAACCATAGGGCTGCGGCACCCGAGGTCAGGAGCGCGGTGATGCAAGCGGCGATGGGAGCTGATCCTGTTGCCGGTAGGTCCTGCGGTAGGGTACAGCGTTGAATGACACTGTCCTCGTCATGTGACTCAAGTTTATCGCCGCCGCCGTTGCGGCAAAGATCGACGCGTGCGCTGTTGGTGAGTGCAGTTTGGGGTGTGTAAGCCGACGTTGCCTGCATGTGCACGACTGCGCCCCGAGCATCTGTGCCAAGGATTGCTTTGGCATCGTCAAGGTCGTCGTGCTCATCTTTGAGATCATCACGGGTCCAAGAATCCGTATCGCTTCGAGTCGTAAAGTCGGCGGCTACCGCACCGTATTCAATGCGAATGCCCGTCACGACGGTATTGGATGCAAGGTCGAGTTCTTTCGCCTCGAGTGTGGCGGATTCCGTGGTCGAGACATCCGCCTTCCAGAGGTGCCAGCCGTCGTAATCGACGAGGCGGCAATCTTCACCCAGACTCTCTTTTACTTCGTCGGACTCAAGCCAAGGATTTTCGTGCCCATCGTCAAGCGTCGCGTTTGCCGGCTCATCGACGTCTGTCGAGTCCAACGGCGTCGTGCGATACCACACGTTGCACAGACCGTTGAGGTCGCCGATGGCGACGGGGGTTTCGATTGAGACGAATCTCGCCGTGCCGTCTTTGGCGCACTCAAGATCATCGGTAATCGTAAACTCATCAACCCAAGTAGCGGAATCGTTTCGAGCATCGATGGTATAGGAGAAAAGCCCATCCGTATTGGTTTGCATCGCGGCGCGGTTTTTTCCATCGCCGTTAGCCAACAGACCCTTCCCGATAGGTTGGACAAGTTCCTGACGCTTGTCGACCTGTCCTTTGATCTCGATGGGCGCATCCTTCATCGCGACGGATTGGACTTCTCCCGTATCCTTTATTTCAAACGTTATCTCCTCGGCAAGGTCATAGGTCCGCGGAGACATCGTTTCGCGCAACGAGTAGGTGCCGGGTGCAAGATGTTCGATGCGGTGCGGCTTGTCGGATGAGGTCCAGGAGTCTATTTCGGTTTTATCGGGACCATATAAGGTGAGCTGTGCGCCTTTCACTTCCTGCTCTCCGCTTGCATCGACCTTGGAGATATCAACCTTGGTGTAATCGTCGGATACGTTAAGCCGTGCTTCCACAACGGGTGTTTTCTGGTCGGCATAGGTAAGGTCGACGATATGATGCGTCCGGTCGAGCAAGAAGCCGGTCGGCGCTTGAGTCTCGACAACCTCGTAGCGTGCGGTGCCAGATCCCAGCGGGAGGTCGTCCGCGCGTGCTTCTCCAGTTTCATCCGTCGTGACGGTAGCGACAGCCTCGCCGTCGAGCGCGGCAATGCTACCGTCGGGGCGCACGATATCACCTGAGGCACGGATCTCAAAGATGGCGCCCGCGAGGCTGCTGCCGTCTACGGCATCGGTTTTAACGATCCTGATGTTTCCGGTCGCGGCGTGGTTATAATACGAGACGATTGCAACGGGCGTTAGGTTTATATCGGCGGGTATGTTTACCTCGATCTCTCCGCCGACAAGATAGGGCTCTTTGGCCGAGGTTTCGCGTACATAATAGGTGCCCGGCACGAGCGATTCGGGCAGTGTGACGGTCCCGGTCGCGTCAGTCGTAAAGGTGTCCATTACGTTATGTGCTGGATGCCAGCAAGTTTGTGAGACAGGTTTGTGATTGCTGTCGAGGAGTTGGAAGGTGAATCCGGCTAGGGGAACAGAAGCGCCTGTTTGGGCATCGCGTTTTACAATCTGGAGATGCGTCGACAGAGCGTGGTTGTCCACGATATATTGAAGCTCGGCGCCGTCGGAAATCTGATTGGCCTCGACGGTCCATTCCCCTGCACGTTTAAAACCCTCTGGGACGGTTTCCGGAACCTCACGAACGGTGTAGCCGGCGCGGTCGTATGGGATGGCTCCGTGGACACCGGCGGGTCGCTTGCCTGCGCCAAACCATGCTTCGGGCTGATCTTTGGTGGAGGCAAAGCCATAGATGTTTGTGGTCAGTGTGCCAACAACCTGCTGAGAGCTGTTACTGACAACCTCAAAGACAACATCTCCTGCCGGCTGCTCCAGGCCGGATTGATCGCTATTGCCGTAGTCCTTGAATTTTGAAATCTCAAGGTCAAACGCAATGGGGATATCGGAAACGCGAGATTCGATCTCGACCACGCCTGAATCGCCGAGTTGGTCGGCTCCAACGGTATAGGACCAGCTGTCGTTGGCTGGCAGGTAGCCCTCGGGGGCTTTTGACTCATAGATGGTAAAGGTTCCTAGGGGGACATCGGTGAGGGTAGCTCGACCGCTTTCATCGGTCGTGAGGATTTGCGCCCATCCAGGGGTTGATTGCGACACACACGTGAACTCTGCTCCCGCGAGTGAAGATCCCACCTGGGGGCCGGCATTCGTCGCGGCATCGAGTTTTACGATACACAGGTTAATGGTGCCGGGCTGTTCATCAATGGCGACCTGTCCACCGTCATTTCCCGTGGTAAAGGCGATGCGATCACGACGGGGGACATAGCCGGCCGGCGCCTTCGTTTCAACTAGGTAGTATGCCGTATTGGGCAGAAGTGTTGCCTGCGCTCGACCGTTGCTGTCCATCTGGACGGTGCCGACACGCGCGCCGCTGGCGCTCTCAAAAATATCGAATGTTGCCCCGGTAAACTGATAGGTATTGTTTCCGCTGGTAATAACGGTGTTCGCAGACTGCTTTTGGAAGGAAACAGAGACCGCCGGCAGTACATAGAGCATGTCTTGACGTTTGCTGCCGCCCGATACGGCCCCTAGATAGCGTCGCGCGCGGTGCGGAGCGGCTTTGATGCTTCCTGATTTTGCGTTGTCGTGGAGCCACCGCGCAGCCGCCACGACTTCATTGTCGGCGGTAAAGTGCCCACTCTTGGTTTTGCCCTGAGCGGTCGTGTAGGAGTAGGTGCCGTCGACATGGGTAGTGCCGTTGAGCATCCATACGGCAAGCTGGGTGGCGGCGCGGGCGCGATCGGGTGAAAGATGGTAACCGCCAAACGACGTGGCGGTAGGATATCCGTGACAAACGATTGCCGCGAACTCGTCATCGAGCCACACCCAGCCTTGATCAAAGTTGAGCCATGGGCCGCCCGGCTTGGTGGGCCCGGGACGTTCCTGGTTCATGCAGTAGGCAATCGAGGCGTCTTGAGCTTCATATTTGCCGATGAAGAAGGGCCCACAATCATCGCTAATGGTGCGGAAGCCGAGCTGATCGTAGCCATCGACGGCAAATGCGGCTCCCGGTGCCAGACAGCCGAAAAGCAGGAAGAGGAGCAGGAGCAGCGGACCTGTTGCGATTGCGCTGTGGACAGAGTGCGTGGGTGCGTTGGACATGGCTGCTCCTTATCCCTCGTGCGCCGCACGGGGAGGCTGCGACGCGTAGGATGAGGCTATCCCCGAGGTTCATGCGGGTAAGTACCGGAGCCTGACCAAAAGCTTGCCCAATTCCTGACAAATTGAGCTCAAATACAACAATCAAGCAAAAGCGCAGGTAGAAGATAAGGTGAATAGGAAGCCAAAGGTCCTCGTCTCCACAATTGACGCGATTTTCAAACGAATCTCCACAGCTAAAACAAGCATCGCCACCCTTGTATCGAACAAGACAACCGCGTTATACTATCCCCCACATATGCGGGCATCGCCAAGTGGTAAGGCATCAGCTTCCCAAGCTGACACTCGCGGGTTCGAGTCCCGTTGCCCGCTCCATTCGAATTTCAGGCACGGTAACGTTTCGTTACTGTGCCTTTTTCAATAAAGTGCCGGGACTCGAACCCGACAGGGTGCGAGCGTTAAATAAACGCGAAGCGTTTATAGCGAGCAGGCAAGGTCGCCGATAGGCGACCGCAGCCGGTGCGGATTTGCGAAGCAAATACGCGGACGTCCCGTTGCCCGCTCCATCGAGCGCGGGAGACCTTGGGACGGCCAATTCAACAAAGTCTTCCCCATCGTCTCCGTGAATCCGAGGAGATCGACCGCAGCCGGTGCGGATTTGCGAAGCAAATGCGCGGACGTCCCGTTGCCCGCTCCAATTCCAAAATGTTAGGTTAATGCCTGCTGCCCATACTCGCACCCGCGCACGGTACAATGGTTGAGTTGCGACCAACGTGCCAATAACCAAAAAGGAGCAGCTATGATCGATCGCTATACCCGCCCGGAGATGGGACATATCTTCTCCCTCGAGAACAAGTATGCCATTTGGCAGGAGATCGAGGTCCTGGCCTGCGAGGCCCAGGCGGAGCTCGGCAAGATCGGCATTTCTAAAGACGAAGCCCAGTGGATCCGCGACCATGCCAACTTTGAGAAGGCAAAGGTCGACGAGATCGAGGAGGTCACGCGCCACGACGTCATCGCCTTCCTGACCAACATGAAGGAATATATCGACGCCGATGTTCCCGAGGGCGAGCCCAAGCCTAGCCGCTGGGTCCACTACGGTATGACCAGCTCCGACCTGGGTGATACGGCTCTGTGCTATCAGCTTACTCAGGCGTGTGACCTGATTATCGAGGACGTCAAGAAGCTCGGCGTGATCTGCAAGCGCCGCGCCTTCGAGGAGCGCAATACGCTCTGCGCCGGCCGCACCCACGGCATTCATGCCGAGCCGATGACCTTCGGTATGAAGTTCGGCTCTTGGGCGTGGGAGCTCAAGCGCGATCTCGATCGTCTTGAGGACGCTCGCAAGAATGTTGCCTTCGGTGCCATCTCCGGTGCCGTCGGCACCTACAGCTCCATCGAGCCGTTCGTCGAGGAGTACGTCTGCGAGCACCTGGGCCTGGTCCACGATCCGCTGTCCACGCAGGTCATCAGCCGCGATCACCATGCCTACCTTGCCGGTGTGCTTGCCACTACGGCGGCCACCTGCGAGCGCATCGCGACCGAGGTCCGCAACCTGCAGAAGACCGATACGCTCGAGGCCGAGGAGCCCTTCCGCAAGGGCCAAAAGGGCAGCTCCGCCATGCCGCACAAGCGCAACCCCATCACCATGGAGAAGGTCTGCGGTCTGTCGCGCGTCGTGAAGTCCAACGCCCAGGTTGCCTTCGATAACGTCGCCCTGTGGCATGAGCGCGATATCTCGCATTCCTCTGCCGAGCGCGTTGCCCAGGCCGATAGCTTTATTGCGCTTGACCACATGTTCCAATGTCTCATCCGCGTTATCGACGGCCTGCAGCTGTATCCGGCTCGCATGATGGCCAACCTCAACAAGACTCGCGGCCTCATCTTCTCCTCCAAGGTGCTCCTTGCCCTCGTCGATACGGGCATCACCCGCGAGGACGCCTATGCTATCGTGCAGGAAAACGCCATGGCTACCTGGCACGAGGTGCAGGATTGTGTCTCCGGCCCCACCTTTAAGGAGCGTCTCGAGGCCGATCCGCGCTGCACCGTCAGCCAGGAGAAGCTCGACGAGATTTTTGATCCGTGGGACTTCCTCACCCGCATCGATACGGTCTTCGATCGCCTGGAGCAGCTGAACTTCGAGTAGGGTTAACCTAATTCGACCGCTTGCGGATGCATTTCAACCTTTGGCGCCTTGCCCGTCTTGGGCGAGGCGCTTTTTTTACTGTCGCATATGCGCCCGGGTAATAAAATGAACTCCGACTGCTGTTTCGATGAAAGGGGGCACGTGCCCAGACGCATCAAGCGGGCCACCATCGTCTCGTTTACGCTCATACTCCTTGTTGCCGTCTGTGCGGGCGCCCTGACGTATACCGTTCGAAGCAGTTCTTCCTCCTCGAATGAAGCCGATAGAGATCTCCCGGTGCTCAAAATCGGCGTTACGGATAACGACCCCTATGTGTATGTCGATACCACGGGCGATTACGCCGGTATCGATATCGACATCGCCCGCGAGGCCTGCAAGCGTGCGGGGCTCAAGCCACAGTTTGTCGATATTGACTGGAACGATCGCGACCGGCTGCTCAAAAACGGTGATATCGATTGCCTGTGGTGTGACTATTCTCCCTGTTATCGCGAGGATAAGTATTACTGGACCGAGCCGTATCTAACCGTGACGGTCTCGGTTGCCGCCAAGAAAACGAGTGGCATCAAGTCCTTGGCACATCTCGATGGAAGTAAGACCATTGCGGTGATTGCGGGTTCGGTGAGTGAACGCCGATTGCTTGCGGGGGATCTGGGGGTCTCGTCGGACGTTCAAATCAAATCATATGGCTCTGCCGAACTCTGCAAAGCCGCTCTAGTCAAAGGGTACGTTGACTGCTGGATGGCGGATGTCCAGTCGCTTGACCGACTCGTTGCTCAGTATCCCGGCGTTTACCGTGTGTTTGCCGACAATGTTATGACGGTTGACCTGGGCGTCGCGTTTGATGACAGCTATGAAGGATCGGTCGTAAAGGATCTCAATACCGCGCTGTTCGACATGGATCGAGATGGCACGATTGACCGTATTGTGGGCAATTACAAGACAGGAGCGACGACGGGCGGGCAAGGAGGAAATTCATGACAACTGATGAGCACCGCTTGAGTCGAAAGACTCTGAACGTCATAGCTGCCAGCGTTATTGTCAGCGCCGTCTTGTTAGGCCTGTTGTATACGGTTGGAACCCATCGCTGCCTCGAAAAAACGCTTGGGTTTGGCCAAGAAACCATGGTGTTTTTGGAGAACGCTTGCGAAAAATATGACCGCTACGAACAGGGGAGAAAAACCGAGGCGACGCACGATTTGCTCGCCGCGGTCGAATCGTTTGCGACGTTCCTGTCCTCTGATCGCGTTGAGGTTAACGACGATCTTATCGAGCAATTTGTCCATGCCGAGAACCTTTCGGGGCTGATGGTCATGGACTCCGATGGCCATATGGCTGCCCACTACGACATCGATGGTCGCGATCCGCTCATGTTGTGGCGAGATGAGTTGGCCTGTTCGCCGGTCGCATCGATGTATCAAGGTTCCAAAGTGACCTACTCAACTGTCGATGAGCGCCGTGGTGTCGTTTTTGCCGTCTGTGCTGTTCCGTATGGCGACGGCGTTGCCCTGGCATACCGCTCACTTGTTTCCGATACGGCGGACGACTATTCATATGCCATAGCCGACGTGCTTTCGAACAGTACCTTCCACCAGGGTCCCACGGTGCTTGTTATGGAGGATGCGGAGATTGTCTCATCCAACAGTGCCGATGCTGACGTGTCGCTCGCCCGACTCCTCACCAGCGTAGGAGTTGAGTGGAAAGACGACGGCCTGACGCGCATCGAATATCGAGGAGACGAATGGTATGCCGTGCGTGCGGCATATAAGGACTACCGCCTGTTTGCGCTATATCCCAAATCTGAGGTCATGTCTGACAGGATTTCATTTGTCGCCGTCGGCGTCTTGGTGTGTCTTGCGTTTTGGGTCGTGGTGCTGTTGGCTCGAAATATCGTTGACCACCGCAATTTGGTCGAAAAGGATAAACAGCTCGGCATTATCAATGCCATAAGCGCCATCTACGATTCGACCTTCCTTTTGCATCTCGACACCCTCGAGATCGAGGGGATCAATATGTCGCCGGCGATAGCGAAAATATTTGCCGAGCACAGCGAGGCATATGACTTTTTGGACACGGTCTGCCGGGATATCGTGAGCCCCGAAAGCCGCGAAGCGGTTGTGGGACTCGTAGATATAAGTTCGCTTCGTGAACGTATGGAGGGCGTACCGTACTTGGCTGCCGAGGTGCGAGATTGTCGAGGCGCTTGGTACTCGCTACAGGTTGTCCCCCAGCATCGCGATGAGCAAGGCCGGCTGGAGTCGGTCGTCGTGGCGACGCACAACATATCGATGGTCAAGCATGCCGAGGAGCTGTCATATCAAGACAAACTGACGGGGCTTCGCAACCGCAACTATCTTGAATCGCGCGGAGATAGCCTGGTAAACGAGGACTTGCCCGTGAGCGTGATTATGTTGGACTGCAATTATCTCAAGCGGACCAACGACATCTATGGTCACGAGATGGGGGATGAACTGCTGCGACGGACGGCGTCCGTGCTGCGGCGGGTGGCTGGTGCGGATTATCTGCCGATGCGCCTTGGCGGCGACGAGTTTTTGCTGGTTTGCCCCCATACTGACAACGAGTCTGCGCTCGGGCTGGAACAGGATCTTCGTCTCGGTCTTGCCGCGGTAAGCGATGAGGCCCTGACGGTCAGCGCATCGATTGGCGTGGCGACCGTCGAGACGGCTGGAAATACGCTGGCCGATGTATATCGTGTCGCCGACCACAATATGTATCGGGAGAAGCGCACGGTCCACGCACAGGGTGCGGACTGCTAATCTTGCCCCCGCGAGTCCATGCATCGTAGGATGTTGAATCGGTGCTTGCGATAATAAGTCGGCCCAGGCGGGGATAATAGACGTCTGAAATTTCTTTCTGAGAGGGGATCTCAATGATTAGTTTTGACTACAAGCCGCAGGGTGTATGCTCTCGCAATATTCACCTCAATCTCTCTGACGATGGCAGCAAGGTGCTGGGCGTTGAGTTTACCGGCGGCTGTGACGGCAATCTCAAGGCAATCTCCAAGTTAGTCGAGGGTGCTCCTGCCGATCGCGTAATCGAGGTTCTCGCCGGTAATACCTGCGGTATGAAAAAGACCTCTTGCGCCGATCAACTTACGCGCGCTATCGAGGCCGCTCGCGCCGAGATCGCCTAATGGGTATCGCCGACCACATCAAGAATGGAATATCGCGCCGTGGCTTTGTGCTCGGCGGTGCTGCCGCGGGCGCTGCCACGGTGCTTGCCGGTTGCTCGAAAAAAACGGGCACCAGCGACGATGCCGCCGGCGAGCCGCAGGTTATCAAGGACGATTCGAAGATTGTCTCGATCACTGATGAGTACGAAGCTGTTGATATCGATCTTGAGCCGGCGGCGTCGTGGACGCTGCCGCTGGGCACGCTGCTGTACTACTGCGATGGCGACTACGCCGCCGCGATGATGGCGCCTGCTTCTGCCCTGCATGCCAATACGCTTGGTGTGCTCAACCTGGGCGATGGCTCGCTTACCACACTTATCGAGGATCCTATCGAGGGCACGGGATATGCTTTTTACGATGTCCGTGCCGGCGATGGCGTGTTTGCGTGGGTTGAGATGAACTTTGCCAATTCATCGTGGAAGCTCTACGCTCAAAATCTGTCGGGCGCTTCGCTCTCTGGCGACGTGGCTGAGCTCGATCGAGGTGGCAAGGACTATGATCCGCCCCTGTTTACGGCGTTCGGGTCATCGGTCATCTGGTATAAAATGCCTTCGGCAGGCGGCAATAAAACGAGTAGTGATTCGTTTTGCTATCGTCGCTCGCTTGATGAATCCAAGGCCGAGGTAATTTGGAAATCGATGGGCCGCTTTGCATCGGCCCCGCGCGCGAGCGACGGCATTTTGACCATCTCGCCGCGTGTCCGCAACGACGAAGGCGTCTACTACGGCATAACGGCAATCGATCTGACCGATGGCAACAACACCAAACGTGCCCAGCTAGTCCTTCCCTCGTCAGTCTCGCCTTTCGAGGCCGTATATATGGGCGATACCTTCGTGTTTTCTATCGAGGCGACCTATAGTGGCGTGGGCAGCCTGGGCAACATGGGCACGTATATCGGTAATGAGGGAGGGCCATACCTCTTTCTGTCCCGCGAGCCGCTCGCATGTGCTGCCGGCAAGAAGAATAAATATCTCGTTAAGGTACAGGCATCGCATTTTCTCATCGACACCTCTGCCAAGACCTATGGCTCGCTGTTGTCGCCCGACCGCGCTTTGGAATATGGCGATTATCCAGCTACGGCGGGAAAATCGGACTCATTCCTTACGTACGCCACGGTGCGCAACAGCCAGGGTATACCCGAGACGGTCACCGCACGCCTATTCTCTCTTTAAGCTTAGAGGGGTTAAAAAGGCGCCAACAGGGGAATAAACGCGTTGTAATTGTGAGTACCGCCCGCCGAGCTGCCGCGTCATAGTGGCATCCGGCGGGCTCAGGTGCGTTAAAATGGGCTTGTTCTTAGCTGATTGAGACAGGGGGGCCGTGTTATGGCTTCAGATGCAAAAAAGATTCTGCTGGTCGAGGATGAGAAGGCAATCCGTGACGCCGTCGCTGCCTATCTCGAGCGCGAAGGCTACTGGGTTGTGGGTGTCGGCGACGGCCAGTCCGCGATCGAGGAGTTCGAGAAGCATCAGTTTGACCTGGTCGTGCTCGACCTTATGCTCCCCAAGATCCCCGGCGAGCGCGTTTGCCGCACCATTCGCGATACCTCGGATGTCCCCATCATCATGCTGACTGCCAAGGGCGAGATCGAGGACCGTATTATCGGTCTTGAGCTCGGCGCCGACGACTATCTGATCAAGCCGTTCTCGCCGCGCGAGCTTGTCGCGCGCGTACGCGCCTTGTTCCGCCGTGCCCATCAGGCCGACGAGCCAGCCGTCGAGGTACTCGACTTCGGCGATCTGGTCATCGATATCTCGGGCCACAAGATTTTGGTCGAGGGCAAGGAAGTCGACCTGACGGCTTCCGAGTTTAAGCTGCTCACCACGCTTGCCCGTCACCCCGGTCGCGTCTACAACCGCATGGAGCTGGTCGAGAAGGTGCTCGGCTACGACTTTGAGGGCTATGAGCGCACCATCGATAGCCACGTGAAGAACCTTCGCGCCAAGCTGGGCGATGATCCCAAGAAGCCCAAGTGGCTCTACACCGTCCACGGTGTCGGCTATCGCTTCGAGGCTCCGGCCAAGACCGATAAGTCGGACGAGAAATAGGGAAATCACATATGACACCTGCGCGCTTTGAAATCGGACAAAAGCACAAGCAGGAGAGCGAGGCGGGTTCCAAGGCTAGTTGGAACACGCCTCGTTCCGATTCACGACCAACGATGAGCTATCCCTCGCGCATGGCACTTGCTTTTGCTCTGACATCGCTCATGACGGTATTGGTGCTGGTGGGCGTGGTCTCTGTTGTGTGGGGCACGGTCTTTTCGGATTACACGCGTTCCAATATCGTCGAAATCGCAAATTCCGCTGCCGAAAAGCTTGCGACGTCGTATGAGGAAAACGGCAATTGGACTGCGGGCGAGCTACGTACGGTCGCGACATCGAGTTTGGTGTCCGACGACCTGAGTATGCAGGTCGTCAACAAGAAAGGCGTTGTCGTTTATGATGACTCATGGCCTTCGGCAAGCGCGACCGCCGATGTGCGCGAGAATGAATCGCCGTCGAGCAGCTCGAGCGGGAAAAAAGCATCGCATAGTCCGGTCTCGTCGGCTCCCACCGGCTCCGATAGCGTTGCAAACGTCGAAATCATAACGTCTTCCGGCGAGCATGTCGGACAAGTAAAGCTGTGGGCCATCGGCTCCGATGCCTTGCTCACCAAGGCAGATTCTGCGTTTAGGGAGAAGACCTTTAACGCCATGGCCCTTGCTGCGGTTGTTGCAGTTTGCATTTCGGTCGTTATCGGATCACTCGTGTCGCGCATGCTCACCAAGCCGATTCACCGTATTACCAGCACGGCCAAGCAAATTCGCGATGGCGATCTGTCTGCTCGTACGGGCTTGCGCGGCGATGACGAGATTGATCAGCTGGGTGAGACCTTCGATGAGATGGCCACTTCGCTCGAGAAGGATATGAAATACGAGAAACGTTTGACCTCGGACGTGGCTCACGAACTTCGTACTCCGCTTATGGCCATGCTCGCAACGGTCGAGGCCATGCAGGATGGCGTATATCCTACCGACGATGAGCACTTGGAGACTGTTGCTTCCGAGACGCGTCGCCTGGCTCGTCTGGTGCAGCAGATGCTCGACCTGTCGCGCATGGAAAACAGCACGGCTCCGCTCAACCTTGAGCCGGTGGACATGGTTCCTTTCGTGCGTTCCATCGTCAATGCCCAGGAGCGCCTGTTTGTCGACCGCGATCTGCGCTTGCGCTTTGCTGACGAGACCCAAGGTCACGACGATGTCGTCGAAGCCGATCCCGACATGATCACACAATGCGTCATCAATCTCATGAGCAACGCCATGCGCTACACCCCCGAGGGCGGTTGGGTCGTGGTGTCGGTGCTTAGTGACCGCAAACACGTCAGCGTCGCCGTTTCTGATACCGGCATCGGTATTGCCAAGGATGACTTGTCGCGCATCTTCGGCCGTTTTTGGCGCGCCGATGCCAGCCGTGCCCGTGAGGCGGGCGGTCTGGGCGTGGGCCTCGCCGTGACTAAACAGATCGTCGAGCGACATCATGGCTACATTTCCGTGGAGTCGGAGCTTGGAAAGGGTACGACTTTTACGATTCATCTGCCTCGCGAGCACACGGCGGACGCGGCATCTACTACAATGGAGCACTAGCTTTTCGCTATTCGGTGAAGGAGGGGTTTCGTCCCTGCCGCTCCGAGTTTGTGAAAACGTGCGGGAAAGAACCCGCATTACTGTCGTATTTTGGTAAGGAGTGACTCACGTGACAACGATGGAGCGTCGTCCGGATTCCCGTGGCAAGGTTCGTGATATCTACGATGCCGGTGAAAACCTGCTGATGGTCGCCACCGACCGCATTTCTGCGTTCGACTTCATTCTTCCCGACGAGATTCCGTTTAAGGGAGAGGTGCTCAATCGCATCTCGGCATTCTGGTTCGATAAGTTTGCCGACATCGTCCCCAACCATCTCGTTTCCATCGACCCGGCGGATTTCCCCGAGGAGTTTGCTGAGTATCGTGACTACCTCGCCGGCCGCGCCATGCTGGTTAAGAAGGCCCAGACGATTCCCATCGAGTGCATCGTCCGCGGCTATCTGACCGGCTCGGGCAAGAAGACCTACGACGAGAACGGAACCGTCTGTGGCATCCAGCTGCCTGAGGGCCTAACCGAGGCCTCCAAGCTTCCCGAGCCGCTGTTCACCCCGTCCACGAAGGCCGAGATCGGTGATCACGACGAGAATATCTCGTTTGAGCGTTGTTGCGAGATCGTTGGCGAGGACATCGCCACGCAGATTCGCGATCTGTCTCTCAAGATCTACAAGGCTGCTGCCGAGTATGCAGCGACTCGTGGCATCATCATTGCCGACACCAAGTTCGAGTTTGGTGTTATTGATGGCAAGGTCACGCTGATCGACGAGTGCCTCACGCCCGACTCCAGCCGTTTCTGGCCTGCTGCCAGCTACGAGGAGGGCAAGATCCAGCCTAGCTACGACAAGCAATTCGTCCGCAATTGGCTCAAGGCCAACTGGGATATGACGGGGGAGACCCCGCACCTGCCCGCCGAGGTCATCGATGGCACGTCCGAGCGCTATCGCGAGGCCTTCCAGATCATCACGGGCTCCCAGTTCACAAGCATGAAGGAGAACGCATAAGTGAGTACCCGTAGCGCCACGAACAAGCGCACGCAATCCCACGAGGTTACCGGGGTTGCGCGCAAGTCCGCCGCATCTGCTAAGCCCGCCCGTCAGGCAGCGAGCTCTGTCCGCGTCGTGCCAGCATCATCCAAGGCACGCCGCAAAGAGCTCGAGAAGGGTGAAAACCTGGACGGCCTTTCCAAGGAGGAGAAGCGCGCCCGCAAGGCCAAGCAGCGTGCTCGCGAGGATCGTATCTACACGGTGTCGAATATTCTTCTCAAGCAGGATGAGGACTACACCAAGCGCCGCCGTATTTGGTGGGCTGTGCTCGCTATCGGCATGGTGCTCGTCGTGGCAATTGGGGCCTCGCTCTACTTCGCTCCCGGCGGCACGGTGTCCAGTCCCGTCCAGATGGTCGGCATCGTTTTGTCCTATGTCATCATTCTGGGTGACTTTATCTACGACTTCGTTCGTATTCGTCCCCTGCGCAACATGTACCGCACGCAGGCCGAGGGCATGTCCGAGAACAAGCTCAACGCTCTTATTGAGCGCGCGGCTGCCGAGGAGGACACGAAGGCCTCCAAGAAGAAGTAGCGCTTGTATCCATACTTATCGCTAAGATATAAGGCGCGTCGTTTTTGCGGCGCGCTTTTTACTGTTCTATAGATAGATGGAGTGGCACATGATTCGAGCTGCCCTGACGGTCGAAGAAGCTCTGGAGGGCATGAAGGCCCTGGAGCCCAAGATTAAAAACTATGCGCGTCTGGTTGTCCGCAAGGGCGTAAACGTCAAGCCCGGCCAGGAGGTTGTCGTTCAGTCTCCGGTCGAGTGCGCGCCTTTTGCCCGCGTGGTGGTCGCGGAGGCTTATGCCGCCGGCGCTGGCCACGTGACGGTCATTTGGGCCGATGATGCCGTGACGAGGCTCACGTACGAGCATGTCGATAAAAGCTATTTTGAGCAGACGCCCGAGTGGAAGCGCATGCAGCTGGATTCCCTGGCCCAGGATGGTGCCTGCTTTGTCTTTATCGAGGGGGCTGATCCTGCGGCCCTCAAGGGCATCGATCCAGCCAAGCCGGCCGCGGCATCCAAGGCGAGGAATACGCAATGCAAAGTTTTCCGCCGTGGACTGGATTACAACATCAATCCGTGGTGCATCGCCGGCGCTCCGGTCGTGGCTTGGGCGCACGAGGTGTTCCCGGGAGACGCCGATGAGGTTGCAATCTATAAGCTGTGGAATGCGATTCTGCACACCGCGCGCGCCGATGGCCAGGACCCAGAGAGCGACTGGGAACTCCATGACGCCGCATTCGAAAAGAACCTGCGTTTTCTGAACGACAATCGTTTCGACTACCTGCATTACGCCGCGGCAAATGGAACCGATCTGACGATTGGCATGACGAAAGGTCACGAGTGGGCCGGCGGTAAGGGCAAGACGCCCGAAGGGCACCCCTTCTTCCCCAACATTCCCACCGAGGAAGTCTTCACTTCGCCCGATCGCATGCGCGCCGACGGTATCGTGTACTCGGCCATGCCGCTCATCCACCATGGCAATAAGGTCGACGATTTTTGGATTAAGTTCGAGGGCGGCCGCGTAGTGGACTACGATGCCCGTGTGGGCAAGGCAACGCTCGCAAGCATCATCGATACTGACGAGGGCGCTGCTCACCTGGGAGAGGTCGCGCTCATCTCCAAGAACACGCCGATCCGCGAAAGTGGCGTACTGTTCTACGATACGCTCTATGACGAGAACGCTAGCTGCCATCTCGCGCTAGGTGTCGGTTTCCCCGAATGCATCGAGGGTGGGTATGACATGTCCAAGGAAGAGCTCCTGGAGCATGGCGTTAACGTCTCGAGCACGCACGTCGATTTTATGATTGGCACGGACGATATCGATATTACGGGCATTACGCCTGATGGACGTGAAGTTGTGATTTTCCAGAACGGCCAATGGAGTTGGGAATAGTCCCAGACCGTGGTACAATGCCACCCGCGGGCCGTTAGCTCAGCTGGCAGAGCAGGGGACTTTTAATCCCAAGGTCCAGGGTTCGAACCCCTGACGGCCCACCCAAAGATTGTTGAGACGGTCAACTTCGGTTGGCCGTCTTTTTTGTCGCCCTTTCATGGGTTCGAACCCGTCGGGGCGCGGAGCTGAGTAAACGCGTGAGCGTTTGCCAGCGCAGCGCGCAAGGCGCGAAAGCGCCGCAGCGGCAGCCTGCGGAGCAGGCTGAACCCCTGACGGCCCACCCAAAGAAAGGAAAACGAAATGAAAACAGATAGATACGGAATTAACGGCAGCACATTAAAGATAATAGCAGCCATTTCGATGGTTCTCGATCATGTAAGCAGGATCGTCCTGACCAATGGAATTATGACTCACGCATCGTACAGTCAGATATCAGACGAACAGTGGGCGATTCTAAGCGAGGCTTCGGATGTGCTTCATGTTCTTGGCAGAATTGCATTTCCCATATTTTGCTTTTTGATAGTTGAGGGATTTTTGCATACTCATGACATAAAGAAGTACCTGCGAAATATGCTTGTCTTCGCAATCATTGCGGAGCCCATATACGATTTCGTTCAAACCGGGCAACTATTCGACCTTCGGCAACAAAATGTTATGTGTGAGCTCCTGCTTTCCTTGGTCTTTTTGATTATTCTGGAAAAGATACGAAGCCTTTCAAAATGGAAGAGATGCATCGCAGAAATTGCTCTGATTGTTTTGACAGCACTGGCAGCTGAATACACTAAACTAGATGGCGGTGTGTATGGCATTCTGCTTGTGGCTGCATTCTATTTATTCCACGACAGCAAGGGCAAGATGTTCTTTGCTGCAGTATGCGCAGTGCTCCTTTCGTCATGCCATATAGTTGGCGGCGGATTTGAGCTTGCTGCAGCTAATGTACTTAATCCTGATGTTGCTGCCGCGGTTGTTTCGTTGCTGTTTATCAATCTTTATAATGGTAAGCGAGGGCTGAAGCTCAAATATTTCTTCTACATTTTCTATCCGGCACATCTTGCTCTGCTTTATGGTGTCTCACTTATTGTTTTGAACTGTCTTTAAAAACTCTCAAACAAGTCTCTGAAAACGGAAACAAATTGACCCTAAGACTGCTTGTGAATTTCCGGAAGACCTGAGAGATGCGAGGATAGGCAACGAGGGCTGCAGAGAGATGCTTCTCAGTTCTCTGGCGGATCGCACGTATCTGTATGAGGATCACTTCCACACACTCATTAATAACAGTGATAAACACGGCAGATCCTCAAAACATGAGGCTGTGGAGGTCGAACGATGCTTCGAAAGCATGAATGGCAGCGAGAAAATGAGTTCGGAAGCGCCCTCTGGATGATCCAGCATAGAATAGAAAGCGATCGGCTCCGGCTGGTCGCTTTTTTGTTGCCGCGCCACGGGTTCGAACCCGAACTTCTCTATATATAAGAACGCTTGGCGAACAAAACCTGCCTTTTACCGACGGGAAACAAATAGCTGATGCTTTTGGAGTAAAGTGGCGCTCCAGAGATGACCGATGCCTTAACACCTATAAACCAGCTGGTCATCGCCAATATCAGAAGCCAATGCTTCAGTTTTAACCTCAGTGATGCGACTGAGGGACCTATTCATTTGTGAACAAAATATGGAGTGCGCGATTCCCGCCCCCGGAACCCCTCCGGTCTGGCAATATATCTCCTTGCCGCGCGGC